>NZ_JBIXJS010000005.1:0-393343 GCF_052871435.1 Variovorax sp. LARHSF232
GGGGCTGGATGCAAGGCGCCCGCGCGCAGCAATGCTGAAGCATTGCAAGCGCGGGCAACGCCGCAGACGGCCCCAATGCGGGCCAACCCGAAGGGAAGGCATGCCAAAGCGGCCAACTCCGCGTTGCACGCCTTGCGTGTGCCGACGCACACGCGGCGTCGTGCGCCTTGATTTGTCCGCTTTGGCATGCCTTCGCGACTCCGTTTGTAGTGTGAACAGGCCCTCGTGATGGATGGGCTGGGATGGCAGGTGGCGATTCTGGGCGGGGCGGGGCATGGCAGTGAATTGCAGTTTCAATAATTGAAATACCGTGCCGGCAATTGTGGACCTGCTTCGTACATTCGCGTCCACCATGATCCGAGACAACGCCCGCATCGAAGCCCTCATCGCCGACATCCGCGCCTTCGTGCGCGAACGCTGGCATCCGCTGGAAGACCAGGTCAGCCGCGACAACGACATCCCCGCCGACCTGGTGCAGGAACTGCGCCGCAAGGGCTACTTCGGCTGGAGCATTCCGCAGGCCTACGGCGGCCTGGGCCTCAGCACCGAGGAACTGGTGCTGTGCGCGATGGAGCTGTCGCAATCGTCGGTGGCGCTGCGGGCCCGCGTGGGCACCAACACCGGCATCGGCTCCGAGGCGCTGGTGGCCGACGGCACCGAGGAGCAGAAGCAGCGCTGGCTGCCCCGCATGGCCACGGGCGAGCTCACCGGCTGCCTGGCGCTGACCGAGCCCGAGGCCGGCTCGGAGGCGAGCAACGTGCAGACCACCGCGCGGCGCGAGGGCGACCACTATGTGCTGAACGGCGGCAAGCGCTTCATCACCAACGCGCCGGTGGCCGACCTGTTCACCGTGATCGCCCGCACCGAGGACGGCAGCCAGGGCAGCAAAGGCCTGTCGGCCTTCCTGGTCGAGCGCTCGCCCGGCCTCACGACCAGCGAGCCCTACCGCATGATGGGCCAGTCCGGCTCGCACGTGGGCGACGTGAACTTCGACGGGTGCCGGGTACACGCCAGCCAGCTGATCGGCGGGCGCGAGGGCGTGGGCTTCCAGACGGTGATGAAGGTGCTCAACAAGCAGCGCCTGCATCTGGCGGCGCTGTGTACCGGCCCGGCGATCCGCATGCTGGACCTGGCCATCGCCCACACCGCGCAGCGCAGTCAGTTCGGGCAGGCGGTGGCCGACTTCCAGCTGGTGCAGGCCTTGATCGCCGACAGCCGCACCGAGATCTTCGCGGCGCGTTCCATGATTCTGGAAGCCGCGCGCGCCCGCGACCGCGGCGAGGACGTGGCGATGACCGCCTCGATGTGCAAGTACTTCGCCTCCGAGATGTGCGGCCGCGTGGCCGACCGCGCGGTGCAGATGTTCGGCGGCTCCGGCTACGTGGCCAACTTCAGTCCGATCGAGCGCTACTACCGCGACGTGCGGTTGTTCCGCCTGTACGAGGGCACCAGCCAGATCCACCAGCTCAACATCGCCAAGCTGGCGCTGCGCGAGGCGGGTGCGCGATGAGCCACATCGACATCGCGCAGCTGCGCGAACGGGTGCGGGCCTTCGTGCAGGCGCATTGCGTTGCGCTCGAGTCGCCCTCGCATGTGCACGACCCGGCGGCGCTCGACGCGGCGCTGGCGCAGTTGCGGCCCATCGCCAGATCGCAGGGCCTGTACCTGCCGCAGCTTCCCGTGGCACAGGGCGGCCTGGGCCTTTCATGGACCGAGCGTGCCGAGGTTTTCGAGGAAGCCGGCCGCAGCTACCTGGGCCCGGCCGCGCTCAACTGCGCCGCGCCGGACCAGCCCAACATGATCAGCCTGCTGCGCCAGGGCAATGCGGCACAGCAAGCGCGCTACCTGAAGCCATTGGCCGACGGTGCCATCCGCTCCTGCTTCGCCATGACCGAGCCCGCGCCCGGCGCCGGCTCCGACCCGTCGATGCTGCGCAGCACCGCAAGGCGCCAGGGCGACGGCTGGATGATCGACGGCCACAAGTGGTTCATCACCGGCGCGGTCGGTGCGGCCTTTTGCATCGTGCTGGCACAGACCGAGGAGGGCCCGACGCAGTTCATCGTCGACATGGACAACCCGGGGCTGCAGCTGGTGCGCGCGATCAGGGCCATCGATCCCTTCGCCATCGGCGGGCATGGCGAGCTGCGCTTCACGGCCTGCCACGTGACCGGCGACGCGGTGCTGGGCGAGGTGGGCCAGGGCTTCGCCTATGCGCAGCAGCGGCTGGAGCCGGCACGGCTTGCGCATTGCATGCGCCTGATGGGCCGTGCGCGGCGGGCCCTGGAGATCGCGCAGGGCTACGTCTGCGAACGCAGCTCCTTCGGCGAGCGGCTGGCGGATCTGCAGCAGATCCAGGCCATGGTGGCCGACTGCCATATCGACCTGCATGCCAGCCGATTGATGACGCAGGATTGCGCACGCCGCATGGATGCCGGCTTGTCGGTGAAAACCGAGTCGGCGATGACCAAGGTATTCGTCTCAGAAGCGCTGAACCGCATTGCCGACCGTGCCGCGCAGATGTGCGGCGCCTATGGCATGTCCGAGGACGAGCCCATCGCGCTGATCCTGCGCGAGCTGCGGCCTTTTCGCATCTATGACGGCGCTTCAGAACTGCACCGCGCCACGCTGGGCCGCCGCTTTCTCCAATTGAACTGAACCAAGACACCGGAGACCGACCATGAAGATCCCCCGATTGCTTTTTTCGCGCCTGGCCGCTGGCCTGGCTCTCGGCTTCGCCGCCTCGCTGGCGCTGGCCGCCTTTCCCGACCGCCCCGTCAAGCTGGTGGTGCCGTTCCCCGCCGGCGGCAGCACCGACCTGGTGGCGCGCGAAGTCGCCATCGAGCTTGGAAACGCGCTGGGCCAGGCCGTGGTGGTGGAGAACAAGGCCGGCGCCGGCAGCCTGATCGGCTCCGAATACGTGGCCAAGGCCGCGCCCGACGGCTACACGCTGCTGATGGCGGGCCTGACCAACGTGTTCCTGCCCTACGTGCACAAGGGCCTGAACTGGAACCCGGTGGACGACTTCCTGCCCATCGGCCTGGTGGCGGACTTGCCCAACGTGATTGCGGTGAACGCCAAGACGCCCTACCAGAAGCTGTCCGAGCTGATCGCCGCCGACAAGGCCAAGCCTGGCCAGCTGGCCTTCGGCTCGGCCGGCATGGCCACGCCTTCGCACCTGGTGTGCGAGATGCTGAACCACCAGGCCGGCATCAAGATGCAGCACGTGCCCTACAAAGGCAACGCACCGGCGGTGAATGACGTGATCGCCGGCCACATCCCGGTGATGTGCAACAACCTGGGCGGCACGCTGCCCTACATGAGCAGCGGCCAGATCCGCATCCTGGCCCAGACCGGCCGTACCCGCTCGGCCTCGGTGCCCGATGTGCCCACCTTCGCCGAACTGGGGCTGAAGGGCTTCGAGAGCGGCTTGTGGATGGGCATCGTCGCGCCCAAGGGCACACCGGACGCGGTGCTGGGCACGCTGCGCGGCGCGCTGGCCAAGGCGATGGCGTTGCCCGCGGTGAAGGACAAGCTGGCCAAGCTGGGCGCGACGGCGCAGGACCCGGCGCCGGCCGTGTTCCAGAAGCGAATCGCCGACGACCGCCGTGCCTGGGACCCGGTGCTCAAACGCGTCGACCTGAAGACCCAGTGATGAGCAGCGCTTCGCATCTGCCGCTTCGCGGCGTCCGCATCCTCGACATGGCGACCGTGCTGGCGGCACCGTTCTCGGCCACGCTGTGCGGCGACATGGGCGCCGAGGTCGTCAAGCTGGAACTGCCGCAGGGCGGCGATCCGCTGCGCGGGCTGACGCCGGTGCACGAAGGCCATCCGCTCTTCTGGAAGACGGCCAACCGCGGCAAGAAGGGCATCTCGCTGGACGTGCGCAAGAGCGAAGGGCGCGCGCTGTTCCTCACATTGATCCGCGGCTTCGACGTGCTGGTGGAGAACTTCCGCACCGGCACGCTGGACCAGTGGGGCCTGGACATCGCCACGCTGCACGCGGCCAACCCGCGCCTGATCGTGCTGCGCCTGACCGGCTTCGGCCAGACCGGGCCCTATGCGCGCCGGCCCGGCTTTGCCCGCATCTTCGAGGCGATGAGCGGCTTCGCCCACCTGACCGGCGAGCCCGGCGGCCCGCCGCAGCACATGAACTACCCGCTGGGCGACGTTGTCGCCGGCCTGTTCGGCGCCTTCGCCATCAGCACCGCGCTGGCCGAGCGCAACGCCTTGCCGCGCGAAGAGCAGAAGGGCGCCGAGATCGACCTGTCGGCCACCGAGGCCATGATGCGGCTGCTGGACCCGCTTGCGGCCGAGCACCACATCGGCGGCGTGGTGCGCGAGCGCACCGGCTCGCGCGCCACCTACACCGCGCCGTCCAATGTGTTCCGCGCCGCCGACGGCGTGTGGTTCACGCTGGTGGGCACCGGCGGGCCGATCTTCGCGCGCATCTGCCGCGCCATCGGCCGAGAAGAGCTGCTGCAGGATCCGCGATTCGCCGACAACGCCGCGCGCATCCGCCACCTGGAACAGCTCGACGCGCTGATCGCCGCATGGTGCGCCAGCCAACCCTTCGCCGAACTGGCCGAGCACCTCGACCGCGAAGAGGTGCCCTACAGCAAGGTCTATTCGATCGCCGACCTGCGCGCCGATCCGCACATGCAGGAACGAGGCGCTTTCATCGAGCTGCCCGACGCGCAGTTCGGCAGCGTGCCGGCGCCGGCGCCGGTGCCGCGCTTCGTCGGTCGCCGCGCCACGCCGCCCGCCACCGGGCCCGAGACCGGGCAGCACAACGGCGAGGTGTATGGCGCGCTGGGGCTGGACGAGGCGGCGCTGACGGCGCTGCGCGAGGCGAGGGTGATCTAGCTGGAATCGCCTTGCGCCGCACCCGGCCTGCGGACGCCCACGCCGCGGCATGGTTGAAAATGCGGGTTTCCGGCCACAGGCCGCGCCTGCACAGAGAAAGACCCGCATGCAATTCGCCTCCCGCCTCGACAACGTCGAAACCTCCGCCATCCGCGAACTCTTCAAGCTCCTGGGCAAGCCCGGCATCATCAGCTTTGCCGGAGGCTTTCCCGACAGCGCCATGTTCGACGTCGAAGGCCTGAAGGAAGCCAGCAACCGCGCCCTGGACGAGGAAGCCGGCGGCGCGCTGCAGTACGGCGCCACCGAAGGCTACGAGCCGCTGCGCACGCAGCTCTCGGCCTTCATGAAATCCAAGGGCGTGGCGGTGGAGCCGAGCGGCCTGATCGTCACCACCGGCAGCCAGCAGGCGCTGGACCTCTTGGGCAAGACCCTGATCTCGCCCGGCGACAAGGTGATCGTGGAAGGCCCGACCTTCCTGGCCACCATCCAGTGCTTTCGCCTCTACGGCGCGCAGCTGATCAGCGCGCCGATCGACGAGAACGGCGTGAAGACCGACGAGCTGGAGAAGCTCATTGCCCAGCACAAGCCCAAGTTCGTCTACCTGATTCCTACCTTCGGCAACCCCAGCGGCGCCATGCTGAGCCTGGAACGCCGCAAGAAGGTGCTGGAGATGGCGGTGAAGCACAACACCCTGATCGTCGAGGACGATCCTTACGGCGACCTGTACTTCGGCGCCGCGCCGCCGCCCTCGATCCTGTCGCTCGCCGAGCAGGTGCCGGGCAGCCGCGAGCTGGTGGCGCATTGCGGCAGCCTGTCGAAGGTGCTGAGCCCGGGCCTGCGCATCGGCTGGATGATCGGCCCGGCCGAACTGTTGGCCAAGGCCACCATGTGCAAGCAGTTCAGCGATGCCCACACCAGCACCTTCGCCCAGGCCACCGCGGCCCAGTATTTGAAGAGCGGCCGCATGCCGGCCACCCTGGCCCACGTGCGCGAGGTCTATGCGCAGCGTGCCCAGGCCATGGGCACAGCCCTCAAGCGCGAGCTGGGCGATGCGATTTCCTTCAGCCAGCCGGGCGGCGGCCTGTTCTTCTGGGCACGCCTCACGGGCGCCAACGGCAAGGTCGCCGACGCCAATGTGTTTGCGAAGCGCGCCATCGAGAAGCTGGTGGCCTTTGTTCCAGGCGCGCCTTTCTATGCCGAGAAGCCGGATGTGGCGACGCTGCGCCTGTCCTTCGCCACGGCCAACGTCGAAAAGATCGAAGAGGGCATCGCCCGGCTCGGGCAGGCGCTCTGAGCGGGTGCCCGCCTAGGGCGAACGATGCAGCCGCGGCGCCGACAGGAGCGCCAGGCTGTCCTCGATCGCGGCATCCAGCGCGCGGTGCTTGCCCGTGAGGCGCGAGCCTTTCATCACCGTCTGCAGCGCAGTCAGGTCCTTCACCGTCGGCGCGACCTTGATCTGCGCGATGGCGGCCGGGATGTTGCCGGCGTGGATCAGCGCCATCACCTTGCTTGTCCAGTCACTGGGCCTTGCCATTTCCTCGCCTTGTTTTGCCAAAAGAGGCGTACTGTAGTCCCATGAGAAAAACCTTTGAATTGAGCCCCGAGGGCAAGCACCCCGACCGCGTCCTGGAAGCGGTCAAGCACGAGATCCGCAAGTACCTCAAGCGCGAGCGCCGCCGTGCGCTGCCCGAGGGAGCGGACTACTGGGACTTCGACTGCAAGGTCGGGCCCGATGCGGCGCAGGCTGCCGTCGTCCACGTGGCGGCCTTGATCGGCGCGGTCGATGAACTGGCCAAGGCCGCGAGCCCGCAAGCCTATGTGGAGATCCTGGCCAAGCACGGCAAGCGTCAGCCCCGGCCGGATCACGGCGCGAGCGAGGTCGCGGGGAACGACAGCCCGTAGCGCTCGGCCAGCGGCGCCAGCGCCGGCGCGATCGAGGGATGCAGTGCCACGCCTTCCCGCGCCTGCTGCTTGCGCCGCTGCAGCCCACCTTCGCCCGGCAGCCGCACGGGCCGGGCCGGGTCGATCGGCCGGTTGCTGCGACAGGCCTGGGCGACGTGGTCCATCTGGCGCAGGAAGGCGTCCTTGCCGCCGAAGGCTGCGAGGTCGTGCAGCGTGATGTGCACGGTGGCACCCCAGCCTTCCTTCGGGTCGGCGCGGCCGTGGCCGGCCAGCCCGCCCGTCAGCGCTTCCACCAGCAAGGCCATGCCATAGCCCTTGTGGCCGTGGTGCAGGCCGCCCAACGGCAGCAGGGTGCCGGGCGGGTCGGCGAACAGCATCGCCGGGTCCTTGCCGGGCCGCCCCAGGGCATCGATCAGCACGTCCTGCGCAAAGGTTTCGCCGGCGGCGCGCTTGCGGTTGCTCATGCCATTGGTGGTGATCGAGGCCGAGATGTCCACCATCACGCCGCCCGAACTCAGCGGAAAGCCTGTTGCCAAGGGGTTGGGCGTGAACACCGCCTGCGTGCCGCCGAAGGGCGCCACGCTGGCGTTGTTGGGGTCGGAGCAGGCCAGCAGCATCAGCATGCCTTCTTCCAGCGCGCGCAGCATGTAGACCGCCAGGCAGGCGATGTGGTGGCTGCGCCGGATCACCAGCGACGCGGTTCCCAACTCACGCGCCCTGGGCAGCAGCAGGTCGATGCCCTGGTGCACCAGCCACGGGCCGGGCAGGCGTTGGCCGTCCCACAGCACGGCGGCCGGCTTGTCGGAAACGACGAGGGGCGCACCCTCGTGCCGCATGCCGCCGGCTTCGATGTCCTTCACATAGCCGGCCAAGAGGGCCAGGCCGTGGGTGTCGTGGCCCAGCAGGTCGCCTTCGACCAGGGTGCGGGCCACGCTGTCGGCCATCGGCGCGGCGAGGCCGGCCTTCTGAAGCAATGCATCGGCAAAGGCGATGAGTTCTTCGGCGCGGTACAGCGTGGCTTCTTCGGTCATCTCACGATCTCCAGAAGACGGTCGAGGCCGCCTTCGTTGATGGCCACCATGGCCTGCTCGCGTACCTTGGGCTTGGCGTGGAAGGCCACCGACAGGCCGGCCTCGCCCATCATCGGCAGGTCGTTGGCGCCGTCGCCCACGGCGATGCACTCGGCTGGCGAGATGCCCATGAGGGAGGCCACTTCCAGCAAGGTGCGGCGCTTCTCGGCGCCGTCGCAGATGTCGCCCCAGCTTTGCTGCACGACCTGGCCGGTGAGTTGGCCGTCTTTCTCATCCAGCAGATTGGATCGGGCGTAATCCAGCCCCAAGCGCTCCTTCACCCGATTGGCAAAGAAGGTGAAGCCGCCGGAGACCAGCAGCACCTTCAGGCCGACCTTCTTGCAGGCGGCCACGAGTTCTGCGGCGCCCGGGTTGAGCTTCAGGCGCTGGTCGTACACCTGCTGCAGCGAAGACACCGGCACGCCCTTGAGCAGCGCCACGCGCCGGCGCAGGCTCTCCTTGAAGTCCTTGATCTCGCCGCGCATGGTGGCCTCGGTGATGGCTGCCACCTCGGCCTTCTTGCCCACCGCGTCGGCGATCTCGTCGATGCACTCGATGTTGATCAGCGTCGAATCCATGTCGAAGGCGATCAGCTTGTAGTCCGTCAGCGCAAGCGGCGGCGTGATGCGCTGGATCACCAGGCCCGGGGCGAATTCTTGATGCGGGATGCTCATGCGGGAACGCTTTCTTCCTGATTCCTGGGTTGGCCCAAGCTGCGCAGCACGTCGCGCACCATCTGCGCGCGGTCCTTCGGCTCCTTCAGCTCGCGCTCGATGCGCAGCTTCTCGTTGCCGGCCAGCTTGATGTGCCGGTTCTTCTGGATCAGCTGGATGATCGCCATGCTGTCCACCGGCGGGTCCTTCTTGAAGGTGATGTTGATCACGCCCGGGGCCGCGTCCACCTTGGTCACGCCGTAGGGCCGCGCCAGCACGCGCAGGCGGTGCACGTCGATCAGGGTCTGGGCCTGCGGCGGCAGTTTGCCGAAGCGGTCGACGATTTCTTCCAGCAGCGAATCGATCTGCGCCGGCGTCTTGGCGGTCGCCAGCTTCTTGTAGAAGGACAGGCGAAGGTGCACGTCGCCGCAGTAGTCATCGGGCAACAGGGCGGGGGCGTGCAGGTTGATTTCGGTGGTCACCGACAGCGGCGACAAGAGGTCGGGCTCCTTGCCGGCCTTGAGCGAGCGCACCGCCTCGGACAGCATTTCGTTGTAGAGCTGGAAGCCGATCTCCATCATGTTGCCGCTCTGGTTCTCGCCCAGCACCTCGCCGGTGCCGCGGATCTCCAGGTCGTGCATGGCCAGGTAGAAGCCCGAGCCCAGCTCTTCCATCTGCTGGATGGCCTCCAGCCGTTGCGATGCCTGCTTGGTCAGGCCGTCCAGGTCCGGCACCATCAGGTAGGCATAGGCCTGGTGGTGGCTGCGGCCGACGCGGCCGCGCAGCTGGTGCAGCTGCGCCAGGCCGAACTTGTCGGCGCGGCTCATGACGATGGTGTTGGCCGTGGGCACGTCGATGCCGGTCTCGATGATGGTCGAGCACAAGAGGATGTTGTAGCGCTGCGCCACGAAGTCGCGCATCACCCGTTCCAGCTCGCGTTCGGGCATCTGGCCGTGGGCGACGGCGATGCGGGCCTCGGGGAGGATCTCTTCCAGCTTGGCGCGGCGGTTCTCGATGGTCTCCACCTCGTTGTGCAGGAAGTAGACCTGGCCGCCGCGCTTGAGCTCGCGCAGTACCGCCTCGCGGATCACGCCGTTGTTCTCGCTGCGCACGAAGGTCTTGATGGCCAGGCGGCGCTGCGGCGCGGTGGCGATCACGGAGAGGTCGCGCAGGCCCTCCAGCGCCATGCCCAGCGTGCGCGGGATCGGCGTGGCGGTGAGCGTGAGCACGTCCACTTCGGCGCGCATGGCCTTCATCGCCTCCTTGTGGCGCACGCCGAAGCGGTGCTCCTCGTCGATGATGAGCAGGCCCAGGTTCTTGAACTTGACGCTTTCGCTGAGCAGCTTGTGGGTGCCGATCACGATGTCCACCGTGCCGTCGGCCAGGCCCTTGGCGGCGGCGGTGATCTCCTTGGTGGAGCGGAAGCGGCTCATCTCCGCCACCTTCACCGGCCACTTGCTGAAGCGGTCCACCAGCGTCTGGTAGTGCTGCTCGGCCAGCAGGGTGGTGGGCGCCAGGAAGGCCACCTGCTTGCCGCCGGTGACGGCGACGAAGGCGGCGCGCAGGGCCACCTCGGTCTTGCCGAAGCCGACGTCGCCGCACACCAGCCGGTCCATCGGGCGCGGCGAGACCATGTCCTGGATCACCGCGTGGATGGCGGCCTGCTGGTCGGCCGTTTCCTGAAAACCGAAGTCGTTGGCGAAGGTCTCGTAGTCCTGGGCCGCGAAACGGAAGGCATGGCCTTCGCGCGCGGCGCGGCGGGCATAGATGTTGAGCAGCTCGGCGGCCGAATCGCGTACCTGCTCGGCGGCCTTGCGCTTGGCCTTTTCCCATTGCCCGGAGCCCAGCTTGTGCAGCGGCGCCTCGTCGGCCGAGACGCCGGTGTAGCGGCTCACCAGGTGCAGTTGCGACACCGGCACGTACAGCGTGGCCTTGTCCGCGTACTCGAGGTGCAGCATCTCCTGCAGCACCGGCGAGTCGTCCAGGTTCTTGCCCTGGCCCAGATCCATGTTGACCAGGCCCTTGTAGCGGCCGATGCCGTGCGCCGAGTGCACCACCGGGTCGCCGACGTTGAGCTCCGACAGGTCCTTGATCAGCGCCTCGACGTCGCTCACCTGCTCCTGCTTGCGGTGGCGCCGGCGCGTGCTGGGCGCGGTGGCGAACAGCTCGGTCTCGGTGACGAAGTCGATGGCCTGCTCGCGCCAGGCGAAGCCGGCCGCCAGGGCAGCGGTGGCGATGCCGATCTTCTCGGTCGTGTCGGCCTCGAACTCGGCCAGGTTGTCGAAGGCCGGCGGGTTGATGCCGCTGGCGCGCAGGAAGTCAAGCAGGCTCTCGCGCCGGCCGTCACTTTCGGCGATGACCAGCACGCGCTGTTTGCCGGACGCGATGTGCGCCTTCAGCCGGGTCAGCGGCTCCTCGGCGCCGCGCACCACCGCCAGTTCGGGCAGGGTGTCGAACTCGGCATAGGCGGGTGCGCCGCCCTCGGGCGTGCCGCCACCACCACGAATGGCCAGCTGGGCATGCGCCTTGGCCTGCAGGTAGAACTGGTCGGCCGAGAGAAACAGGGCCTCGGGTGGCAGGGCCGGCCGCTCCGGATCGCCGCGCACCAGCCGGTAGCGCTCGTTCGTGTCCTGCCAGAAATGCTGGAAAGCCGGCTCCAGCTCGCCATGCAGCACCACCGTGGCCGCCTCGCCCAGGTAGTCGAACACGGTGGCGGTCTCGTCGAAGAACAGCGGCAGGTAGTACTCGATGCCGGCGGTGGCGACGCCGTTGCCCATGTCCTTGTAGATGCGGCTCTTGGTCGGGTCGCCCTCCAGCAGCTCGCGCCAGCGGCTGCGAAAGCGGGCGCGGGCGTCGTCGTCCATGGGGAACTCGCGACCGGGCAAGAGGCGCACCTCGGGCACCGGGTACAGGCTGCGCTGCGTGTCCGGGTCGAAGGTGCGGATGGAGTCGATCTCGTCGTCGAACAGGTCCACCCGGTAGGGCATGGACGAGCCCATGGGATACAGGTCGATCAGCCCGCCGCGCACCGCATATTCGCCCGGGCTCACCACCTGCGTCACGTGGCTGTAGCCGGCCAGCGTGAGTTGCGCCTTGAGCTTGGACTCTTCCAGCTTCTGCTTGGTTTTGAAGTGGAATGTGTAGCCGGCCAGGAAGGCGGGCGGCGCGAGGCGATACAGGGCGGTGGTGGCCGGCACCAGCACCACGTCGGCCTCGCGCTGGCTGATGCGCCACAGGGTGGCCAGGCGCTCGCTGATCAGGTCCTGGTGCGGCGAGAAGCTGTCGTAGGGCAGGGTCTCCCAGTCCGGGAACAAGGCGCAGCGCAGCTCCGGCGCGAAGAAGGCCATCTCGTCGATCAGGCGCTGCGCGTCGTTGGCGTCGGCGGTGAAGATGGCGGTGGCGCGGCCGGCCGCCTTCTCGCGTTCCGCCAGGCGCGCCAGCAGCAGCGCGTCGGCCGACAGGGGAGGGCGCGGCAAGGTGAAGCGCTTGCCGACTGTGAGATTGGGAAGATCCATGGCGACGGGGTGCAAAAGCAAAGCAGAACACCCCGCGCCGAAGTGGAGCGGGGTGTGCAACCGGGCGATTCTAGAATGGGCTCAACCCATTCGCTTTCCGATGCACAACAGCCATCCCTCCCACTTCCACGCCCTCATTCCCTGCGCCGGTAGCGGCAGCCGCGCCGGCGCCGGCGGCCCCAAGCAGTACCAGCGGCTGGCTGGCCGGGCCCTGGTGGCCCACACCGTGGACGCTTTCCGTGCCCTGGCCGACCGTTTTTCGACGATCGCGCTGGTGGTGGCGCCGGACGACCGCGAGGTGTCCTCCGCATTGCCCACCTTTCCCAAGAGTGCCGGCGAACGCCTGCTGCAAGTGGGCGGTGCCACCCGCGCCGCCTCGGTGCGCAATGGGCTCATCGCCCTGCGCCAACAGGGCGCCAAGGCGCACGACTGGGTGCTGGTGCACGACGCCGCCCGCTGCCTGGTGACGCCCACCCAGATCGAGGCCCTGATTGCCGCCTGCGAGCACGACGCCGTCGGCGGCCTCCTGGCCCAGCGCCTGGCCGACACGCTGAAGTCGGCCTCGCCCGATGGCCGGGTGCAGGCCACCCTGGCGCGCGCCGACAAGTGGCTGGCGCAGACGCCGCAGATGTTCCGCCTCGGCATCCTGCTGGATGCGCTGGAAAAGGCCGGCGACGCCGTCACCGACGAGGCCAGTGCCATCGAGGCGCTGGGCCTCGCGCCGCTCCTGGTGCCGGGCAGCGTGCAGAACTTCAAGGTCACCTATCCGGAAGATTTCGCGCTGGCCGAGGCCGTGCTGCGCAGCCGGGCAAGGAGCAACTGATGGCGACGAGCGATTTCGACATGCGCGTGGGCGAGGGCTGGGATGTGCACCAGCTGGTGGCCGGGCGCAAGCTGATCCTCGGCGGCGTGGAGATCCCGCATGCCGCGGGCCTGCTGGGCCATTCCGATGCCGACGCACTGCTGCACGCCATCACCGACGCCCTGTTCGGCGCCGCCGGGCTGGGCGACATCGGCTGGCACTTTCCCGACACCGACGAGCAGTTCCGCGGCGCCGATTCGATGGTGCTGCTGGCGGAGGCGGCACGGCGGGTGCGCGCCGCCGGCTGGCAGATCGTCAACATCGACAGCACCGTCATCGCCCAGGCGCCCAAGCTGGCGCCGTACATCCCGGTCATGCGCGAGCGCATCGCGCAGGGCCTCGGGCTGTCGCCCGAACGGGTCAACGTGAAGGCCAAGACGGCCGAAAAGCTGGGCCCGGTGGGAGAGGGCCGCGCCATGGAGGCGCGGGCCGTGGTACTACTTCGGAAATAGTTCGCGGCTGGCCATCAGCTCGCGCGCGCAGCCGAAGGCGCCGCCGCCGGCCGGATCGACGCCGCCCGCGGCAGCCGAATGTGCGCCGCCAGCCCGCGCCCCGGCGTGCTGGTCAGGGCGAAGGTGCCGCCCATGCGCTCGATGTTCTTGGCCACGATCGACAGGCCAAGGCCGGCGCCGGCCGCCGAGGTGCGCGCCTGGTCGCCGCGAAAGAAGGGCTTGGTCAGCTGCGACAGCATGGCTGGCGGCACCCCGGCGCCGTGGTCGCGCACCTTGATCAGCACCGCGTCGTTGTGCGACTGCGCCTGGATGGTGATGCGCGCCACCTCGGTGCCCGGCGTCTTGCCGTAGCGGCGGGCGTTCTCCAGCAGGTTGGAGATCACGCGGATCAGCTCCACCTCATCGGCCATCACGCGCAGGTCGGATGCCACCTCCACGGTGACGTGCACGTCCTCGTGGTCCTCCACCGCGTAGGTGCAGGCGTCGACCACGTCGCGCAGCAGCACCGGCTTGAATTCCACGTGGTCGGGCCGGGCGTAGTCCAGGAACTTGTCGATGATGGCGTCCAGCTGGGTGATGTCGGCCGCCATGTGGGCGCGCGCGTCCTCGTCGGTCACGCTCATCTCGGTTTCCAGGCGCAGGCGCGCCAGCGGCGTGCGCAGGTCATGCGAGATGCCGGCCAGCATCACGGCGCGGTCCTGCTCGATCTTGGCCAGCTGGTCGGCCATGCGGTTGAAGCCGATGTTCACCGCCCGGATCTCGTTGGTGCGTGCGCCTTCGTCCAGCCGGTGCGCCGCGTACTCGCCGTCGCGCACCTGGCGGGCGGCGCGCGAGAGCTGGGAGAGCGGCCGGTTGATGAAGCTGGTGATCAGCGCCGCCCCGGCCAGCGACAGGGCCATGGCGGTCACCAGCCAGACCAGCCAGGTGCGCCCACCCACCCGGGTGAAGCGGGTGGGGTCGAGCAGCAGCCAGTAGTTGTCGCTCTCGATGGCAAAGCCGATCCACAGCCCCGGTTCGTCGTTGACCAGGCTGGCCACCGTGGTGCCCACGCCCAGGCGGGTGATCAGCTCCTCGGTCACACGCGCATCCAGCGCGCCACTGGTGTAGGGGGTGTAGCGGTCGTTCGGCTCGCGCGGGACGATGCGCACGCCTTCCTGCTCGGCCAGGGTCTTGATCAGCGAGATTCGGGTGATGGCGTCCGAATAGACCAGTGCGGCGCGCGTCAGATTGACCAGCGAGGCGATCTGGTGCGCCGTCTGGATGGCACGCGGCTCGTATTCCAGTTGCCTGAAGGTTTGCAGCCAGGCAATGGTGCTGCCCGCCAGCAAAATTGCCAGCAGGAAGAAGGTGCGCCAGAACAGGCTCAGGCCGAGGCGGACCTTGCGCTTGCGATGCGCGGCTCCGCTTTCCAGCGGGCTCGACACGGTGACCGACGCGCTGTCCTCCAGAGGACCGGGCTGCGTCGTGTTGGGGCCGCTGGCGGCCACAGGAATCAAGTCGTGCCGTCCGGCACGAACACGTAGCCCACGCCCCAGACCGTCTGGATGTAGCGCGGTGCAGCGGCGTCGGACTCGACCAGCTTGCGCAGGCGCGAGATCTGCACGTCCAGGCTGCGGTCGAAGGGCTCGAACTCGCGGCCGCGCGCCAGCTGGGCCAGCTTCTCGCGCGACAGCGGTTGGCGCGGATGGCGCACCAGGGCCTTGAGCATGGCGAATTCGCCGGTGGTCAGCGACAGCTCCTCGCCGTCCTTGCGCAGGGTGCGCGAGCCCAGGTCGAAGCTGAAGGGGCCGAAGGTGACCGTCTCGTTGTCGGTGGAGGGCGCGCCCGGCGCTTCCATGGGTGGACGGCGGCGCAGCACCGCGTGCACCCGGGCCAGCAGTTCGCGCGGGTTGAAGGGCTTGCCCAGGTAATCGTCGGCGCCGACTTCCAGGCCGACGATGCGGTCCACGTCCTCGCCCTTGGCGGTCAACATGATGATCGGGGTGCGGTCGTTGGCGGCGCGCAGGCGCCGGCAGACCGAGAGGCCGTCCTCGCCGGGCATCATCAAATCGAGCACGATCAGGTCGACCGTGTCGCGCAGCAGGATGCGGTTCAGGGCCTTGCCGTCTTCCGCGACGATCACCTCGAAGCCTTCCTGGGTCAGGTAGCGGCGCAGCAGGTCGCGAATGCGCGCGTCGTCATCGACGATGACGATCTTGTCTGTGCGGGCAGGTGTTTGAGTCATTTCAACAACACTGAATTTGTAACAACGCCAATTCTGGATCGGTTGTCGGGCCATTGAGCCCGTTTTGGCCCGAGGTTGACACAAAGTTACAAAACTTGCGACCGCACGCGTCTGTCTGCGAAGCGGCCATTCACAAATGGCAAAGTCTGACCCTTTCGAGTTTTCACCCCCTCATGCCTCGCGTCTTCCCCCTGCTTTTTTCACTGGCCCTGGCGGCTCCCGCCGCTTGGGCGGCAGGCCCGCAGAGGACACCCACGGCGGAGCAGGTCCGCATCGAGGTGCGGCGTGCCGTGGAGGCGCATCGGGCGCAGCAGCGCGACGACATCCGCCGCCAGGAGGCCGAAGTCGGCCGCCGGCTCACTGCCGCCGAGCGCGCGGAACTTCGCGAGCAGGTTCGCTACCAATGGCTTCTGCCCAGTTCGGCGGCATCGACGCCGAAGCCGCCGGCTGCCCCTTCGCCGGACCGTCAGCCGGGCGTGGGCTCCAATGGCTCCGGCCTGGCCCCTCGCTCGCTGCAGCGCTGAAGAACAATGTTCCACGGCCGCTTCGGCCGAGGTTTCAACCCCCAAATATTGAAGGGAGTCTTTCGTTTTGAAAAACGCACTCAAGCTCATCGTTCCTTGCGCAGCACTGGCATTTGCCGGCATGGCCATGGCCCAGCAGCAGGGCAGTGGCAGCTGGGCGCCGCCGCAGAACGTGCTGCAGCTGTCGGCCAACGGCAATGTCGAGGTGCCGCAGGACATGCTCAGCATCACCCTGATGGCGCGGCGCGAGGGCGGCGATGCGGCCGCGGTTCAGAGCCAGCTCAAGCAGGCCCTGGATGCCGCGCTGACCGAGGCACGCAAGAGTGCGCAGCCGGGCCAGCTGGATGTGCGCACCGGCAACTTCAACCTGCATCCGCGCTACACGCGCGACGGCAAGACCAGCGGCTGGGAAGGCAGCGCCGAACTGGTGCTGGAAGGGCGCGACTTCGCCCGCGTGTCCCAGGTGGCGGGGCGACTCAATGGCCTGAACGTGAATCACATCTCCTACGGCCTGTCGCGCGAGACGCGCGCCAAGTCGGAGGCCGAGGCGCAGATGAAGGCCATCGAGGCCTTCAAGCAAAAGGCGATCGAGCTGGCCAAGGGCTTCGGCTTTGCCGGCTACACCCTGCGCGAAGTGTCGGTCAATGCCAGCCACGACGGCCCGATGCCGCGCGTGATGGCGATGAAGGCCGCGCCGGCCGGCGCCGCCTCGGCCGATGCGCCGGTGCCGGTCGAACCGGGCAAGGCGAACGTCGTCGTCAACGTCTCGGGCTCGGTTCAGCTCAGATAGGGCAACGGCGCGCCCATGGCGGACCGCTTACTGGGCCGTCCAGCCGCCGTCGACTTGCCAAGCCACGCCGCGCACCTGGTCGGCGGCGGGCGAACTCAGGAACACCGCAAGGCCGCCCAGTTGCTCCACCGTGGTGAACTGCAGCGAAGGCTGCTTTTCGCCCAGCAGCTCGTTCTGCGCCTGCGAAACCGGAATGCCTTCGCGTGCCGAGCGGTCGTCGATCTGTTTTTGCACCAGGGGCGTCAGCACCCAGCCGGGGCAGATTGCGTTGCAGGTCACGCCGGTGGTGGCAGTTTCCAAGGCCACGCTCTTGGTCAAGCCGACGATGCCGTGCTTGGCGGCCACATAGGCCGACTTGCCGGCCGAGGCCACCAGGCCATGGGCGGACGCGATGTTGATGACGCGGCCCCAGTTGGCGGCACGCATGGCCGGGATCGCCAGGCGCGTGGTGTGGAAGGCGCTGGTGAGGTTGATGGCGATGATGGCGTCCCACTTCTCGGGCGGAAAGTCTTCCACCTTCGCCACGTGCTGGATGCCGGCGTTGTTGACCAGGATGTCGACGCGCCCGAACTTGGCGGCGGCGTACTTCATCATGTCTTCGATCTGGTCGGGCTTGCTCATGTCGGCCCCGTGGTAGTCGACCTGCACGCCCAGCGCGGCGATCTGTGCCTTGGGCCCTTCGGCGTCGCCGAAGCCGTTGAGCACGATGTTGGCGCCTTGTTGCGCCAGCGCGGTCGCGATACCCAGACCAATGCCACTGGTGGACCCCGTGACAAGAGCGGTTTTGCCTTTGAGCATGATTAGCAATTCTCCGGATGAATTAGGATGCAACGCGAACATTATCGGCACACGACGCAAGGCAATTGAATGACAGAACCAACCCTTCGCTTCGTGGAATGCGCCGACGCCGACGGCGGTCATCGCATGGCCTATTGGCAGTGGGGCGAGGCGCAGGCGCCGCACGTGGTGCTGTGCGTTCACGGCCTGACGCGCCAGGGCCGCGACTTCGACGTGCTGGCGCGTGCCCTGCTCGAGCGCGCGAAGGGGAACATCCGCGTGGTGTGCCCCGACGTCGTGGGCCGCGGCCACAGCGACTGGCTGCGCAACCCGCAGGGCTATCAGTTGCCGACCTATGCGGCGGACATGCTGGCGCTGCTCGCGCAGCTGCATGCTGAAATGGCCATCGGCACCCTGGACTGCGTGGGCACCAGCATGGGGGGCCTGATTGGCATGGCACTTGCGGGCGTTCCCAAACTGCCGCTGCCGGCGCCGATCCGGCGGCTCGTGCTCAACGATGTCGGGCCCGCCATCAGCCAGGCCGCGGTGGAGCGCATCGGCGCGTATGTCGGCAAGGGCGGGCGCCATGCCAGCGTGGAAGGAGCGGCCGATGCGATGTGGGCGTTGTCCACCAGTTTCGGTGCGCACACGCGCGAGCAATGGCTCGCGCTGTCGCGCCACATGCTGGTGCCGGCCGCACAACGCAGCGAAGACGGCAGCGCCAAGGTGGCGTCGACCGAGACTGGCGGCCCGTACATGCTGCACTACGACCCGGCCATTGCGCTGCCGATCCGGGCGCTGACACCCGAGACGGCGGCACAGGGCGAAGCCGCGATGTGGGGCTTGTATGAAGCCATCAGCGCCCGCACCTTGCTGCTGCGCGGGGCCTTGTCGGACCTGTTGACGCACGAGACCGCGCAAGCCATGGGCGAGCGCGGTCCGCGTGCTCGCGTTGTCGAATTCGAGGAAGTCGGCCATGCGCCGACCTTGGTCCCGCCGGACCAGCACCGTGTGGTGGTGGACTTCCTCCTGGAATGAATATTGATTGATTTGATTGAATTGGACGCAAGGATTTGGTAGCAGTACGTTCGCAGCAGCAGGGCTCTCCCGCCGGCGCCGACATCAATGAAACCGCACTGTCGGCGGCCACCGCCGAGCGTTCTCCGGTCATGGAGAACATGCTGGCGCGCGCGCGTGCATTTGCCGAGCCGCTGATCGCCGGCGAGACGCTCAAGACCGGCGAGAACACGCTGGCCCATGCCGATGCGGTGGCTGCCATCGTCGAGCGCATGGGAGGCTCCGAGGCCATGCGGGCCGCCAGCTATCTGGTGTATTCCTGCCAGCACCTGAACCGGCCGCAGGAAGTGATCGCCAAGGTGTTCGGCCAGAACTTCGCCTTGCTGGCGGTGGAGACCACCAAGCTGGTGCAGGTGCAGGAGCAGGCGCGTTCGGCCACCGGCGCCGGCCACCTGCTGGAAGGCGTGGGCACGCAGACCGAGAACGTGCGCAAGATGCTGCTGGCCTTCTCGCGCGACCTGCGGGTGGTGATGCTGCGCCTGGCCTCGCGTCTGCAGACCCTGCGCTACGCGGCCTCGGTTAAGCAGCCGGTCGCCGAGAGCGTGGCACGCGAGTCGCTGCTGGTGTTCGCGCCGCTGGCCAACCGCCTGGGCATCTGGCAGGTGAAGTGGGAGATCGAAGATCTCTCCTTCCGCTTCCTGGAGCCCGAGACCTACAAGCTGATCGCCCAGCTGCTCGAGGAAAAGCGCGCCGAGCGCGAAGGCTACGTCGAGCAGTTGCGCCAGGGCCTCGAGTCGCAGCTGCGCGAGGAAGGCATCCAGGCCAACGTGCAGGGGCGGCCCAAGAACATCTACAGCATCGTCAAGAAGATGCGCGGCAAGTCGCTCGACTTCGCCCAGGTCTTCGACATCATGGCGCTGCGCGTGATCGTGCCCGACGTGAAGGATTGCTACGCGGCGCTGGCCTGGGTGCACTCGCACTTCCAGCCGATCGACGAAGAGTTCGACGACTACATCGCGCGGCCCAAGCCCAACGGCTACCAGTCGCTGCACACGGTGGTACGCGAGCGCTTGAATGGCACCGCCGGCAAGCCGATCGAGATCCAGATCCGCACCGAGGAAATGCACGACCATGCCGAGCACGGCGTGGCCGCGCACTGGGCCTACAAGGAGGCCGGCACCAAGGGCTACGCCGGCGTGTGGGCCGGCGGCGAGTACGACGCCAAGATCGCAGTGCTGCGCCAGCTGCTGGCCTGGGAGCGCGACCTGTCCGGCGGCGAGCAGGGCAAGGGCCTGTTCGACGACCGCATCTACGTGCTCACGCCCGACGCCGCCATCGTCGAATTGCCGCAAGGCGCAACGCCGGTCGACTTCGCCTACAGCGTGCACACCAGCCTGGGGCACCGCTGCCGCGGCGCGCGGGTGGACGGCGCCATGGTGCCGCTCAACACGCCGCTGCAAAACGGCCAGACGGTGGAGGTCATCGCCGCGAAGGACGGGGGGCCCTCGCGCGACTGGCTCAATGCCGAGCTGGGCTACCTGGCCAGCCACCGCGCGCGCGCCAAGGTGCGCGCCTGGTTCAACGCGCAGATCACGCACGAGACCATCGCGCGCGGCCGCGAGGCAGTCGAGAAGCTGTTGCAGCGCGAAGGCAAGACGGCGCTGAAGCTGGATGACCTCGCATCGCGGCTGGGCTTCAAGTCGGCCGACAACCTGTTCGAGGTGGTGGGCAAGGACGAGTTTTCCCTGCGCAACATCGAGAACCTGCTGCGCCCCGCCGAGGCGCCGCCGGCGGACGACGGCGTGCTCATCAAGAAGTCGCGCGGCAGCGAGAAGTCATCCAGGAGCGGCGTGCTGGTGGTGGGCGTGTCTTCGCTCATGACGCAGCTGGCCAAGTGCTGCCGGCCGGCGCCGCCCGATTCGATCGGCGGCTTCGTCACGCGCGGCCACGGGGTGAGCATCCATCGGGCCGACTGCAGCAACTACCGCACGATGAGTGCCAACCACCCCGAGCGCGCCATCGAGGTGGAGTGGGGCGCGCCCAAGGGCGAGCAGGGCGCGGTCTATGCGGTGGACGTTTCGGTGGAAGCCAGCGACCGCCAGGGGCTGCTACGCGATATCTCCGACGTGTTCGCGCGCGAGAAGATGAACGTGATCGGCGTGCAGACGCAGTCGGTGAAGGGCACTGCGTGGATGACCTTCACCATCGAGATTGCCGACGCCACGCGGCTGTCGCAGGTGCTGGGCGTGGTGAAGGCGGTGCCCGGCGTGCGGTCGGCCCGTCGACGCTGACTGAGAAGCTGAGCGCGCAAAAAAGTTTGCTACAATCTCATCTTTCGGAAAAACGCTTAGGCGCGTAGCTCAGTTGGTTAGAGCACCACCTTGACATGGTGGGGGTCGGTGGTTCGAATCCACTCGCGCCTACCAAGCCTTTTTTGAAAGCACATCCAAGGACTCCGCAGCCATGCCGAGTCCTTTTTTGTTGCCGTCATTCTTGCCGCGTTTCTTGCCGCGTTTCTTGCCGCCTTTCTTGTCGCCTTTCTTGTCGCCTTTCGCCGCAATGCCCTGTCGACGCGGCGCGGGCCGACAGCCGAACGGGCGTCCGTCCGAAGTGCCGCCGCCGCCCGCTTCTCCTACGCTCACGGGACGATGGCGGAGCTTCTCGACCTCTTCAGGCTGGACTACCCGATCTGGCAAATGATGCTGCGCGGGACCGTGGTCTACATCGCCCTGTTGCTGGTGTTTCGCTTCTTGCTGCGCCGCGATGTCGGGTCGATGAGCGTGGCAGACCTGCTCTTCGTGGTGCTGGTGGCGGACGCTTCGAGCAATGCCATGCAGGGCGGCTACCACGGCATTGGCGATGGACTGGTCCTCGTCGGCACCATGATTGCCTGGAACTACGGGCTCGACTGGCTGGCCTTTCGCAGCGAGCTCATGTCGCGACTGCTCGATGCGCCGCCAGAGGTGCTGGTCCGGCACGGCCGTCTGAACCGGCGTGCCATGCGGCGCGAACTGATCAGCGAAGACGATCTGCTCGGCAAGTTGCGTGAGCAAGGCGTCGAGAGCCTTGACGAAGTGCGCGTCGCACGGCTGGAAAGCGACGGCAATCTCTCGGTGTTCAAACGCGACGCGCATTCACGCGGCCGACCTCCGCCGGCGCGTCCACCAGCCGCGCGCTGACGCCCGCGGTGTGCTCAGCGCGGGTCAGGGGGTGCAGGCGCTGACAAGCTCTCCTGGAGGCGCGTCCACCATGTGATCCACCATGGGACAGGCGGGGCCGGCGCGACTGGTGCCGGCGGTCCCGGTTGCTGCTCGATTCGGCGTTGACGTGCGCGCCGTCGGCATTCGACTTCCAGGGCGTGCGCCACGCCGAAGGCAGCGCGTACGCCGCGCGAGGCCTGAGCGCGCCACAGGCCGGCAAGTTGATCCAGTTCCTCGTCGTGCAGCAGGGCCAGTTGCTGCGGTGTGGGTGGAGCAATCATGTGCTGCGGCGGAGGAGGGCGGGGATGCGCTCAGTTTCACGGTGCTGGCCCGAGACGCTCGTGCTGCGCAGCCCCGTCTTGGCGTAGGACCCTTTCCCGCGCTCGCTCTCATGCGCGCGTTGCCTGCGGTCGCCACCAGGCGGGCAGCAGCCGCGCCACTTCCGGGCGGGCGAAGCGCTCGTCCAGCAGCCACAGCACGCCCTCGTCGCTTTCGCTGCGGATGACGCGGCCCGCGGCCTGCACCACCTTGCGGATGCCGGGGTACAGGTAGGTGTAGGCATAGCCATCGCCGAAGCGCTCCTGCATGCGTTCGCGCATCAGCTCATGCAGCGCGTCGTGCTGCGGCAGGCCCAGCGTGGCGATGAAGGCGCCCACCAGCCGATCGCCCGGCAGGTCCACGCCCTCGCCGAAGATGCCGCCCAGCACCGCAAAGCCGATGCCCTGGCCGCCGGCTCGAAAGCGCGCCAGGAAGGCTTCGCGCTCGCCCTGGCCCATGCCGCGCCGCTGCTGCCACTGCACGATGGCCGGGTGCCTGGCCGCCAGCGCGTTGGCGGTCAGCGCCAGATAGTCGAAGCTGCTGAAAAACGCCAGGTAGTTGCCCGGGCGGCGCGCGAACTGCGCCGCCATGAGGTCGACCAGCCGCGTGAGGGAGCGGCGCCGATGCTCGTAGCGTGTCGACAGCTTGCTCGCCAAGAGCACCTGCAGTTGCTTCTCGCCGAAGGGCGATTCGATGTCCACCATGGCGGTGTCCTTGGGCAGCCCCAGGGTGTCGCGATAGAACTCGAAGGGCGCCAGCGTTCCCGAGAAGCACACGGCGTTGCGCGCCGCGGCAAAGCGCGGTCGCAGGAAGGGCGCCGGGATCAGGTTGCGCAAGGCGAGTTGCCGGGCGCCGTCGGCCGCGGGCGTCAGGTCCAGCACCGAATGCGAATCGAAGGCTTCGGCCAGGCGGGCGAAATGCAGGATGTCGAAGAAGAGCTCGTGCAGGGGGCCCTTGGCCAGTCGGGGTTGGGCGGCGAAATGCTCCGCCAGGCTGGCCGCCGCATCGCGCACCGTGCGGGTCAGCGCTTCGGGCAAGTCGTCCGAGATGGGGGCATGCCGGGACGCGGCTTCGGTGCGTTGCCACTGCGCTTGCAACTGCCCGAGCGCGCGGCGCACGGGCAGCGGTGGCCGCATGGCCAGCGCCGGGCCGAAGGACGATTCGCTCAGCGTGGCCGAATACATGGCCCGCGCGCGCTCGAGCAGGTTGTGCGCCTCGTCCACCAGCAAGGCCACCTGCCACTCTTCCTCGCGCGCCAGCGCATGCAGGAAGGCGCTGGGGTGGAAGTAGTAGTTGAAGTCGGCCACGACGACATCGGTCCAGCGCGCCATCTCCTGAGCCAGGAAGTAGGGACAGACCTGGTGCTCGATGCCGATCTGGCGCAGGCGCGAGCGCGTCAGCAGCGGCACATCCGCCGCGGCTTGCCGCGCGCCCGGCAGCCGGTCGTAGAAGCCCCGCGCCAGCGGGCAAGCCTCTCCATGGCACGCCGCGTCCGGGTGCAGGCAGGCGGCTTCGCGAGCTTCGATCTCCAGCACGCGCAGTGCACCGGTACCGCCTGCTGCCACGATGTCCCTCAGGGCGTCGAGCGCAATCTCGCGCCCCGGCGTTTTGGCGGTGAGGAAGAAGATCCGGTCGACGCGCTGGTTGGCCTTGGACTTGAGCAGCGGAAAGAGCGTGGCCAGGGTCTTGCCGATGCCGGTGGGTGCCTGCGCCAACAAGTGGCGGCGCGCCGCGCTGGCCTGGTAGATGCGTCGCGACAACTCGTGCTGGCCGGGCCGAAACGACGGCCGTGGAAAGCGCAGCGCTTCCAGGGCCAAAGCCAGGGCAGCGGCGCGGGCGGCTTGCTGGCGGGCCCAGGCCAGGTAGCGGCTGGCCATGCTTTCCAGCCGTTCGCGCAGCACCTGGCGGCTGAGCACTTCTTCGTGTGCTGTTTCCGCTTCGGTGTCGAGGTCCAGGTAGATCACGGCAACCGTGAGGGCCGGCAGTTGCCGCTCTTCACAGAGCATGGCGCCATAGGCTTGCGCCTGCGCCTGGTGCAGCGCGCGCTGGTTCGGCTTGATCGCCTCGACCGGCCCGCGGCAGGTCTTGATTTCTTCCAGGCGCGCAGTCGAGGCGTCGAAGCCGTCGGCGCGTCCGCGCACGCGCAATTCCTCGAAGCGCCAGTGGAGGGCCAGTTCCGCCTGGTAGTCGGCGCCGCGCCGATGCTGGACCAGGCGATGGCCCGCCATGCCCTCCAGGGCGCTGAGCGCCGGCGTGAAGCGAAGATCCAGGTCGCCCGCTTGCGCGGCGAAGGCGCACAGCGCGCGCACCGACACCGTCAGTTCGGTGGCGGTGGCGGCGGGTGCTGCGGCGGACTCGCGGGTGTGCATCCGGAAACTGTACACATATCCAGTGAATCGCATCCGCTGGGCGATGCCCCAAAGATGAATGAATCCGAGGTCAGGCAGCTTGTGTTACCTTGGTTGCCGAAGCTCCTCAATAGAGATTTGCCTTTTGCAGATGATCCAATCCGCCACCGATCCGGCCCCTGAATCCGCACCGCAAGAGCTGCGGCTGGCCGCGCTGATGCGCCAGGCGCCGCTCGAGTTCGCGCGGGTGGTCTACGGGCTCAATGACCGCGCCAGCGGCCGGGCCGACACCATGGCGGCCGAGGACGTGGCGCGGACCGAGCGCCAGGGCGTTCCGGTGACGCGCGAACGGGCCGAACAACGCGCCCGCGCCTACCTGCCGGTGGCTGGCCACGAGCATTGCCCGCGCTGCTGGGTGTTCAATGGCGTCAAGCACCTGCTGGTGTTCCGCGAAGCGAACGAAGAGCGGCCGGAAACCGCCAGCTGCAAAGTCTGCGGGGCCGAGTACGCCTGCACCGTTGACTGAGGGAATCCCGAAGAGGGTAAACCTTGGCGCGGTGCAGCAAAACCGCTCCCTAGAATCGGCCGCGCGCCTCGGCGTTCAACCCTGAAGGAGTTCCTAGTGCAGAGCAAGAAGTCTGGCAGCAAGCCGGCGCAGCGTGTGATCAAGAAGTACCCGAACCGAAGGCTCTACGACACGGAAACCTCCACCTACATCACGCTGGCCGAGGTCAAGCAGCTGGTGATGTCCAAGGCATCTTTCGTGGTGCGCGACGCCAAGACCGGCGACGACCTCACGCGCAGCATCCTCCTGCAGATCATCCTGGAGGAAGAGGCCGGCGGCGCGCCGATGTTCAGCGAGCAGGCGCTGGCCAGCATCATCCGCTTCTATGGCCAGGCCATGCAGGGCTACATGGGCCCGTATCTGGAAAAGAACATCCAGGCCATGACCGAGCTGCAGGCCCAGATGGCCGAGAGCGCCGAGACCCTGTCACCCGAGATGTGGTCGCGCTTCCTCTCGGTGCAGTCGCCCATGCTGCAAGGCCTCATGGGCAACTATGCCGAGCAGTCCAAGAGCGCCTTCAAGCAGCTGCAGGAGCAGATGCAGAAGAACACCGAGCAGGCGCTGGCCGCCTTCGGCATCAAGAAGCCCTGAGCGGGGCGGCCGTCCCGATCCCTGGGACAATATGGGCATGAGCGAAGTTGCCACCCCCGAACGTCTTGAAACCCCCGCCAGCGCACCCAAGGTGGGCTTTGTCAGCCTTGGCTGTCCGAAGGCCTTGACGGATTCCGAGCTGATCCTCACGCAGCTGAGCGCCGAGGGCTACCAGACCTCCAAGACCTTCGAGGGTGCCGACCTCGTCATCGTCAACACCTGCGGCTTCATCGACGATGCCGTCAAGGAAAGCCTGGACACCATCGGCGAAGCGCTGGCCGAGAACGGCCGCGTGATCGTCACCGGCTGCCTGGGCGCCAAGAGTGGGGACGGCGGCGGGAATCTGGTGCGCCAGATGCATCCCAGCGTGCTGGCCGTCACCGGCCCGCATGCCACGCAGGAAGTGATGGACGCGGTCCATGCCAACCTGCCCAAGCCGCACGATCCTTTCGTCGACCTGGTGCCGCCGATGGGCATCAAGCTCACGCCCAAGCACTATGCGTATTTGAAGATCAGTGAAGGCTGCAACCATCGCTGCACCTTCTGCATCATCCCCTCGATGCGCGGCGACCTGGTGTCGCGGCCCGTCGGCGACGTGCTCAAGGAGGCCAAGGCGCTGTTCGAGGGCGGCGTGAAGGAACTGCTGGTGATCAGCCAGGACACCTCGGCCTATGGGGTGGACATCAAGTACCGCACCGGCTTCTGGGACGGCAAGCCTGTGAAGACGCGCATGCTGGACCTGGTGCGCACGCTGGGCGAGATCGCCGAGCCTTATGGCGCCTGGGTGCGTCTGCACTACGTCTATCCCTATCCCAGCGTGGACGAGGTGATCCCGCTGATGGCCGAGGGCCGCGTGCTGCCCTACCTGGACGTGCCGCTGCAGCACAGCCATCCGGCCGTGCTCAAGCGCATGAAGCGTCCGGCCAGCGGCGAGAAGAACCTGGAGCGCATCGCCAAGTGGCGCGAGCTCTGCCCCGAGTTGGTGATCCGCAGCACCTTCATCGCTGGCTTCCCCGGCGAGACGGAAGAAGAGTTCGAGCATCTGCTCGATTTCATCCGCACCGCCGAGATCGACCGCGCCGGCTGCTTTGCCTACAGCCCTGTCAAAGGCGCCACCGCCAACGAGATCCCCGGCATGCTGCCCGAGGCCGAGCGCGAGGCGCGGCGTTCGCGCTTCATGGAAGTGGCCGAAGAAGTGTCGATCGCGCGCTTGCGCCGCCGCATCGGCGCCACCATGCAGGTGCTGGTGGATTCGGCGCCGGCTTTGGGGCGCAAGGGTGGGGTGGGGCGCAGCTACGCGGATGCGCCCGAGATCGACGGCATCGTGCGCCTGCTGCCGCCCGAGAAGATCAGCAAGCAGCTCAAGGTGGGCGAGTTCACCCGGGCACGCGTGGTCGATACCCAGGGTCACGACCTCATTGCGCTGCCGATTTGAACGGTTGCGCGCCGACATGGAGCCCGCTTGCAAGAGCGGGCTTCGAAGCGTCAGCATCGTGTGTCATGATGGCCGCTGCACGAGGGCATTTCTGAGCCCTCGCAGACTCAGAAGCGAAGACGTACCCAATCACATGCTGGTGGCCCCGGAAAACAAAAATCCCCTGCAAACTCTCATTTGCAGGGGATCTTGTTTGGTGGTGCCCAGAAGAGGACTCGAACCTCCACGATGTTACTCGCTAGTACCTGAAACTAGTGCGTCTACCAATTCCGCCATCTGGGCCCGCGTGTTGCTGAGTTAACCTTTCGGTCAGCCCTGCAACGCGTTTTGAATTTCAGGAACGAGAGGAATCATATCAAAAATTTGAGCCACTCCGGCGTTCTGCCGGAAGAAGTTGAAGGAATCGTCCAAGGACACCGCGACGGACACGGTTTCGTGTTGCGCGACGACGGTGAAGCGGACATCTATCTGCCGCCCAACGAGATGCGCGCAGTGCTGCACAAGGACCGCGTCAAGGCACGCGTGGTGCGGCAGGATCGGCGCGGCCGTCCCGAGGGTCGCGTGGTCGAGATCGTCGAGCGTCCCGAGCAGCCCATCATCGGCCGGCTGCTGCATGAAGGCGGTATCTGGCTGGTCGCGCCCGAAGACAAGCGCTACGGCCAGGACGTGTTGATCCCCAAGGGCGCCACCGGTCCCGCCAAGGTCGGCCAGGTGGTGGTGGTGCAACTCACCGAGCCGCCAGCCCTGTTCGGCCAGCCCGCGGGCCGCGTGAAGGAAGTGCTGGGCGAGATCGACGACCCCGGCATGGAGATCGAGATCGCGGTGCGCAAGTACGGCGTCCCGCACGAATTCTCCGAAGCCTGCCTGGGCGAGGCCAAGGCACTGCCCGACAAGGTGCGCGCCACCGACAAGCGCGGCCGCATCGACCTGACCGACGTGCCGCTGGTCACCATCGACGGCGAAGATGCGCGCGACTTCGATGACGCGGTGTATTGCGAGCCGGCCAAGGTCGGGCGCAGCAAGGGCTGGCGCCTGCTGGTGGCCATCGCCGACGTCAGCCACTACGTGCAGACCGGCAGCGCCATCGACATCGATGCGTACGACCGCGCCACCAGCGTCTACTTTCCGCGCCGCGTCATTCCGATGCTGCCGGAGAAACTCTCCAACGGCCTGTGCTCGCTCAACCCCGAGGTGGAGCGCCTGTGCATGGTGTGCGACATGCTCGTCACCGCGACCGGCGAGATCTACGCCTACCAGTTCTATCCGGCCGTCATGTTCAGCCACGCCCGCTTCACCTACACCGAGGTGGCGGCGATCCTGGCCAACACGCGTGGTCCCGAAGCGGCCAAGCGCAAGGATCGCGTCAAGGACCTGATCAACCTGCACGACGTGTACCGGGCCTTGCTGAAGGCACGCTCGGTGCGTGGCGCAGTGGACTTCGAGACCACCGAGACGCAGATCATCTGCGACGACGCCGGCCGCATCGAGAAGATCGTGCCGCGCGTGCGCAACGAGGCACACCGCCTGATCGAAGAAGCCATGCTGGCAGCCAACGTGTGCAGCGCCGACTTCATCGCCGAAGGCAAGCACCCGGGCTTGTTCCGCGTGCATGAAGGGCCGACGCCGGAGAAGAAGGAGATCCTGCGCGGCTACCTGAAGGCCATGGGCGTCGGCTTGAGCATCACCGACGACCCCAGGCCGGGCGAGTTCCAGGCGATCGCCGAAGCCACCAAGGACCGCCCGGACGCGCAGCAGATCCACACCATGCTGCTGCGCTCGATGCAGCAGGCCATCTATACGCCGATCAACAGCGGCCACTTCGGCCTGGCCTACGAGGCCTACACGCACTTCACCAGCCCGATCCGGCGCTATCCGGATTTGCTGGTGCACCGTGTGATCAAGGCCATCCTGGGCAAGACCAAGTACCAGCTCCCCATGCTGCCGACGCCGGGCGAGGCACACGCCAAGCTGGCCAAGCGGCTCGCATCCCGCGTGAAGGCGCCCACGTCCAAGCCGCAGAAGGCCACCGCCGCGCCGAGCAAGGAAGTGCTGGCTTGGGAAGCCGCCGGCCTGCACTGCAGCGCCAACGAGCGGCGTGCCGACGAGGCCAGCCGCGACGTCGAGGCCTGGCTCAAGTGCAAGTACATGCGCGAGCACCTGGGCGAGGAATACGGCGGCGTGGTCACTGCGGCCACCACCTTCGGCATCTTCGTCACGCTGGACGCGATGTATGTGGAAGGCCTGGTGCACATCACCGAGCTGGGCGGCGAATACTTCAAGTTCGACGAGGCGCGCCAGGAGCTGCGCGGCGAGCGCACCGGCATCCGCTATGCCATCGGCTCGCGCGTGCGCGTGCAGGTGAGCCGGGTCGACCTGGACGGGCGCAAGATCGACTTCCGCCTGGTGCGCGAAGGCGAGGAGCTGACCAGCCGCGCGCTCAAGGACAAGGGTCTGCCCGGCCCCTCCGGCGTGCCCGTCAAGGCCGCCGACAAGCGCTCGGGCCGCAAGAAGAGCGAAGCCTCACGCTCGGCACAATCGCCGATCCAGGCCTTGCGCTCGGCCGTGAAGAAGGCCACCAGCAAGATGAAGGGCAAGGGGCGCACGGCGCGCCGCTAAAGCAATGGAGATTGAGCTAGATGAGTGAAGCAAATCCGAAGGGCCGCATTGCCATCGTGACCGGCGCCGGCAGCGGCATCGGCCGGGCAGCGGCGCTGGCCCTGCTGGCCGACGGCTGGAGCGTGGCGCTGGCCGGGCGCCGCGGCGAGCCGCTGGAGGCGGTGGCGAAGGAATCGGGTGCCGGCGCGCGCGCGCTGGCGGTGCCGACCAACGTGGCCGATCCGGCGTCTGTGCAGGCGCTGTTTGCCGCCACGGTGGAGAAGTTCGGCCGCGTCGACCTGCTGTTCAACAACGCCGGCGTCGGCAACCCGCCAGGGCCCTTCGAGGACTGGACGCCCGAGCAGTGGAAGGGCGTGGTCGACATCAACCTGAACGGCATGTTCTATTGCATCCAGCAGGCCTTCCGCACGATGAAGGCGCAGAGCCCGCGCGGCGGCAGGATCATCAACAACGGCTCGATCTCGGCCAGCGCGCCGCGCCCCAATTCGCCGGCCTACACGTCGACCAAGCACGCGGTGCAGGGCCTGACCAAGACGGCCTCGCTGGATGGCCGCAAGTACGACATCGCCGTCGGCCAGATCGATGTGGGCAATGCCATGACCGAGCTGGCTGCGCGCATGGCCAAGGGCGTGCCGCAGGCCAATGGCGAACTGGCGATCGAGCCGCTGATCGACGTCGCCATCGTCGGCCAGTCGGTGCTCTACATGGCCAATCTGCCGCTAGAAGCCAACGTGCTGTTCCACACGGTGATGGCCACCAAGATGCCTTTCGTGGGCCGCGGCTAGGGCCTGTTCACACTACTTACGGAGATCGCGTTGGCCTGCATTGGGGCTGGATGCAAGGCGCCTGCGCACAGCAATGCTGAAGCATTGCAAGCGCGGGCAACGCCGCAGACGGCCCCAATGCGGGCCAACCCGAAGGGAAGGCATGCCAAAGCGGCCAACTCCGCGTTGCACGCCTTGTGTGTGCCGACGCACACGCGGCGTCGTGCGCCTTGATTTGTCCGCTTTGGCATGCCTTCGCGACTCCGTAAGTAGTGTGAACGGGCCCTAAGGCCGCTTCAGCGTGCCGCCAGGGCGCTGGCGGTAAGCGGCCGTTGCGCTGGCCAACCATCGGCCAGCGCGCCGTGGCGCCAGACCGCGCCGCGCGCCGCGGCCAATGCATCCTGGCCTTGCGCGAGCGCCGCGCCGATCATTCCGGCCAGTACATCGCCGGTGCCGGCGCTGGCCAGGCGCGCGTTGCCGCTCAGGTTGATGAAAGGCGCCGTGCCGGGCGCGGCGATCACCGAGCCCGAACCCTTGAGCACGGCCACCGAATCGAAGCGCGCCGCCAGCGCGCGGGCGGCGGCCAGCCGGTCCGATTGAACGGCGGCAGTGTTGCTGCCCAACAGGCGCGCCGCTTCCAGTGGATGCGGCGTCAGCACCGTCTGCCAGCCGCGCCGTGCGCGTGCGGCAAGCTGGACCTGCAGCGAACTGTCGGCCGCGATGGCGTTCAACGCGTCGGCATCGAACACGGCGCCCGGCGCCGACGACAACACGCGCGCCAGCAACTTGCGCACGGCGCTGCCGCCGCCACAACCGCAGACCACGCAGAGCTGGCCGAGGTCGAGCGCATCGGTGTCGCGGAACATCAGTTCGGGCTGCACCGGCGAGAGGGCTGGCTGCGCCTTGTCCAGCAGGGCCACGAAGACGCGGCCCGCGCCGCCATGCAGCGCCGCGCTGGCCGCGAGCAAGGCGGCGCCGGCCATGCCCGGCGCGCCGCCGATCACGGCCACGTCGCCAAAGCTGCCCTTGTGCGTGGCATGGGCGCGTGCCTGCGTGATGGGCGGCACGTTCAGGCGTGCGCTTGGCGCTTCGTTGCTGCCGGGCGTGCAGCCCAGGTCGTCGAACCAGATTTCGCCGGCGGCATCGCGGCCCCGGGCGGTGAACAGGCCAGGCTTGAGCGTGAGCAGGCTAATGCAGTGGCGGGCGCTGCCGTGGCCCAGGTCCATCGCCTGCGTGCCGGTGTCGGCCTGCAGACCCGAGGGCAGGTCGACGCTCAGCACCGGCACGCCCGAGCCGTAGATTTGCGCCAGCCATTGCGCCATGGTGCCGGTCGGCGCTCGCGTGGCGCCCAAGCCGAGCAGGGCATCGATGGCCAGCTCGAAATGCGCGGGTGCCTCGGCACCGACATGAACCCCGGCGGCGCGGGCGCGCTGCAGGGCATCGAGCGCATCGGCCGGCAGTCGAGCCTCGTCGCCGGCAAAGCTGACGCGCGCCTCGAAGCCGCGCACCTGGAGCTGCGCCGCGGCCTCGAAGCCGTCGCCGCCGTTGTTGCCGGGACCGCAGGCGATCCAGATGGTGCGGGCATGCGGCACCAGAGCCATGGCCAGTCGCGCCACCGCGGCGCCGGCGCGTCGCATCAGCGTGTGCGCCGGCAACTGCGCGGCGCAGGCCTGTTCGATGCGGCGGCTGGCGGCCATGTCGAACAGGTCGGGACTGCTGTGGGCGGTGATGCGCTGCATGGTTGTGGGTTGACTTTAGTCCTGCAGCAGGCGCTCGACGCCCAGGCCCTCGAGGTCGATACCGGGATCCTGCCCGGCGATCAGGTCGGCCAGCACCCGTGCGCTGCCGCATGACAGGGCCCAGCCGCTGGAGCCGTGGCCCAGGTTGAGCCAGATGCCCGGCACGCCGCTGGCGCCGAGCACCGGTGGGCCGTCGGGCAGCATGGGGCGCGCGCCTTTCCATTGCTGCACGCCCTGCTTGAGCGTGACCGCGCCCGGAAACCAGTCCTGCAGCACCTTGTAGAGCGTGTGCAGGGCGGCTGGGTTGATTCGCTCTCGCGTGCCGCCCAGTTCGGCGCCACCGGCCACGCGCACCCGCATGCCCAGGCGCGAGATCGCGACCTTGTAGCGCTCGTCCATGACGGCGCTGCGTGGTGCATTGAGCGCTTCGCGGATGTGAGCGCTGATCGAATGGCCATAGACCGGCGCCAGCGGAATGCGCAGGCCCAGCGGCCGCAGCAGATCGGCCGAGGCCAGGCCTGCGCAGACCACCACCGCATCGAATTCCAGCGCCGGCGAGCCGCCCGCCAGCGTGAGCGAGCGTGGCGCCGCTCGGCTGAGGGGCGCGATATCGCAACCGAAGTGGAACTGCACGCCCAGCGATTCCGCCTCGCGCTTGAGCAGCATGGCGAACTGGCGGCAGTTGCCGACCTCGTCGTCCGGCAGATAGATGGCGCCGGCCAGCTCGGTGTCGGTGTTCAGGGCCGGCTCGATCTGGCGCGCCTCGTCGGCGTCGATCTCGCGGAACTTGGTGCCGGCGGTGCGCAGCACCTCCAGCCCGGCCTGCACCAGCTTGCGCTCGCGCTTGCCGCGCAGCAGCACCATGTAGCCTTCGCTGCGGTCGTACTCGAGCTCGCGCGCAGCCACGATGTCGTGCAGGCGCAGCCGGCTGTAGAAGGCCAGGCGCTGCAGGCGGGCGCGGTTCTGCAAATAGGCCTCCAGCGAGCAGGCGCGCTGGAATCGGGCCATCCAGCGCAGGTCGCGCGCAGACAGGGGCCAGCGCAGCTTGACGGCGCCGTGGGTGGAAAACAGGGAGCGCAGCGCCTTGGCGCGCATCCCCGGCGCGGCCCAGGGCGTGACGTAGCCAGGTGCGACCACCCCCGCGTTGGCGAAGCTGGACTCCTCGGCAGCCGCGTTGTGGCGGTCGAACACGGCCACCTCGTGGCCGTCGACTGCAAGTTCCCAGGCGGTGGTGACGCCGATGATGCCGGCGCCCACGATCGCGATTTTCATTGGACGGATTTCTTGACTGAAGGCGAGCGTTTCCTGCTCGCGGATGAAGGCTTCCGAGCATAGACGAGCGCAGGCTCCGTGCCGGCGCGTTTCGGCGTGGAGGCCGGCCGGGCTGCAGACCGCAGCGAGGGGATTAGGGCCTGTTCACACCATTTACGGGGATCGCGTTGGCCCGCATTGGGGCCGGATGCAAGGCGCCCGCGCGCAGCAATGCTGAAGCATTGCAAGCGCGGGCAACGCCGCAGACGGCCCCAATGCGAGCCACCCGAAGGGAAGGCATGCCAAAGCGGCCAACTCCGCGTTGTCCGCTTTGGCATGCCTTCGCGACCCCGTAAATAGTGTGAACAGGCCCTAGCTGCTTTGCAGGCGCTGCTCGATCTGCAAGGCGATGCGCAGCACGCTGTCGTCACGCAAGGCCGCATGCCAGAGCATGAGGCCGACGGGCCGCTCGCCCGGCGCCTGGCAGGGCAGGGAGATGGCGCAACCGTCCAGCATGTTGACGACCGAGGGGTTGCGCAGCAGCAGGCCGTTGAGTGCGAAGAAGGCCGCGTCACGCTCGGCGCCCGGCGCCACGCCGGCGATGGGCGGCGCCGTGACCGGCACGGTGGGCGAGAGCACCCCGTCAAAGTCCGCCAGGGCGGCTTCCATGCGTGCGATCCAATCCGCACGGGCGCGCAGCAGGTCGATGTACTCGAAGGCCTTCATATCCGCGCCCTTGCGGATGCGCTGCGCGACGCGCGGGTCGTAGCCGGCCACGCTGCGATCCAGTAGCCGGCGGTGCCAGGCATAACTTTCCGCGGCGGAGAAGCCGCCGGAGGCGTTGATGGCGGGCAGCTCGCCAAGCAGCGGCAGGGAAATCTCCTCGATCTGGGCGCCGGCATCGCGCAAGCTGCGCAGCGCCCCGTCGAAGGCGCTGGCGACGGCCGGCTCCAGAGCATCCTGGAAGAGCTCCTTGGCAACGGCGAAGCGGCATTCCGGCAAGGGCCGGGCAGCAGGCGCCACCTGGCGCGCCGCCAGGATTTCGTGCACGGCGATGGCATCGCGCACCGAGCGCGTCATGGCGCAGACCGTGTCGAGCGTGGTCGACAGCGGCAGCGCGCCCTGCGTGGGCACTAGCCGCGCCGTGTTCTTGAAGCCGACGATGCCATTGAGCGCGGCCGGAATGCGGATCGAGCCGCCAGTGTCCGAGCCCAGGCCGACAAAGGCCGCGCCGGCTGCCACCGATACCGCCGCGCCGGAGGAAGAGCCGCCGGGCACGCGCGGCGTGTCGGTCACGGCTGCGTTGGCCGGTGTTCCGAGGTGCGGATTGACCCCGACGCCCGAGAAGGCGAACTCGGTCATGTTGGTCCGCCCGATCACCACGCCGCCCGCGGCGCGCAGCCGCGCCACGGCCGTGGCATCGGCGCTGGCGGCCGGCGCGTGCGCCAGCACCGTCGAGCCGGCCGGCGTGGGTTGGCCGGCCATGTCGAACAGGTCCTTGACCGAGATCGCGAGGCCGGCCAGCGGCAGATCGGGGCGGGCGCCTGCGGCGGCCGCGAGGGCTTCGTCGAACATTGCCCGGGTGAAAACATGCTTGCAGGCAGGCGACTGCGCAATGTCCACGCAGCGCGCCATTTCGCCGCCTGCGCTGCGCTGGCCGGCCCGAATGGCGTCGCGGATCTGGATGAGGTCTTCTTGCATAGGTCGACAGAGTACAAGAAGGCCGAAGCGCAAGGGGCGCGTGCTATACTCTTTGGGTTTCGCTGATTGCGTGATCCATCAAAATCTGGCAAGAAATTGACAGGCATCCGATAGGGGCGCAAAAAGGCAAGAAACACATCCGCAAACCAGCCCACTCAAGGTGTTGCGTTCCTCCTCGAGCAAAGTCGAGCGAGGCGCAAAACGGGCCGGATTTTAGACATAACCTTTGGAGTAATTTCAATGTCGACCACCATGCGCGAAATGCTGGAAGCCGGTGTCCACTTCGGTCACCAAACCCGCTTCTGGAACCCCAAGATGGCTCCGTTCATCTTCGGCAGCCGCAACAAGATTCACATCATCAACCTGGAAAAGTCGCTTCCGATGTTCCAGGACGCGATGAAGTACGCCAAGCAGCTCACCGCCAACCGCGGCACGATCCTGATGGTCGGTACCAAGCGCCAGGCTCGCGAGATCGTTGCCGCCGAAGCGCGCCGCGCCGGCGTGCCTTTCGTCGACACCCGTTGGCTCGGCGGCATGCTGACCAACTTCAAGACGGTCAAGACCTCGATCAAGCGCTTGAAGGACATGAAGGCCCAGCAGGAAGGTGGCCTGGACAGCCTGAGCAAGAAAGAGCAGCTCACCTTCACCCGCGAAATCGAGAAGCTCGAGAAGGACATCGGCGGAATCCAGGACATGACCGCGCTGCCCGACGCCATCTTCGTGATCGACGTGGGCTTCCACAAGATCGCCGTGGCCGAAGCCAAGAAGCTGGGCATCCCGCTGATCGGCGTGGTGGACTCCAACCACTCGCCCGAAGGCATCGACTACGTGATCCCCGGCAACGACGACTCGTCCAAGGCCGTCACGCTGTATGCCCGCGGCATCGCCGACGCCATCATTGAAGGCCGCGCCAACGCCGTGACCGATGTTGCCAAGGCCGTGTCCGAAGGCTCCGGCGACGAATTCGTCGAAGTCGAAGAGGGCGCCTCGGCCTGAATTGCTCCCCCTGGAGCGTGAAGAAGGGGCTTCGTTGCCCCTTTTTTTTAATCTGAATACTTGAAGTTACGGAGATCTAGAAAATGGCAGCAATCACCGCAAGCATGGTTGGCGAACTGCGCGCGAAGACCGACGCGCCCATGATGGAGTGCAAGAAGGCGCTGACCGAAGCCGACGGCAACATGGAGAAGGCCGAAGAGCTGCTGCGCATCAAGCTGGGCAACAAGGCAGGCAAGGCATCCTCGCGCATCACCGCTGAAGGCGTGGTGGCGGCGTACGTCGACGGCAACGTCGGCGGCATGATCGAGATCAACTGCGAAACCGACTTCGTTACCAAGAACGACAGCTTCATGGCCCTGGCCAAGGCGGCTGCCGAACTGGTGGCCAAGAACAACCCGGCCGACATCGCGGCCCTGGGCGCGCTGCCCTACGAGCAGGACGGCTTCGGCCCGACGCTGGAAGACGTGCGCAAGGGCCTGATCGGCAAGATCGGCGAGAACATGAGCTTCCGCCGCTTCAAGCGTTTCGCTTCGGGCGCCAAGCTGGCTTCGTACCTGCACGGCACCCGCATCGGCGTGCTGGTCGAGTACGAGGGCGACGACTCGGCCGCCAAGGACGTGGCCATGCACATCGCCGCCATGAAGCCCGTGGCGCTGTCCACCGCCGACGTCTCGCCCGAGCTGATCGAGAAAGAGCGCGCCGTGGCCGCAGGCAAGGCCGAAGAAGATCGCAAGGCTGCCGAAGCCGCTGGCAAGCCGGCCCAGTCCGCCGAAATCGTCGCCAAGCGCGTCGAGGGTGCGGTGCAGAAGTTCCTGAAGGAAGTCTCGCTGTACAACCAGGCTTTCGTGAAGAACGACAAGCAGACCGTGGAAGCCATGCTCAAGGGTGTCAATACCCAGATCAAGAGCTTCACGATGTTCATCGTGGGCGAAGGCATCGAGAAGAAGGTCGACGACTTCGCCGCCGAAGTGGCTGCGCAGGTCGCCGCCGCCAAGGGCGCCGCTGCCTAAAAAAAGACGCCGCGCTTGCGGCGTCTCTTGATTCCATCCCCCTAAAATCCGCCCGCCACATTGAAGGAAATGCCCATGCCCCAAGCCCGCCCAGCCCACAAGCGCATCTTGTTGAAGCTGTCGGGCGAGGCGCTGATGGGTGACGACGCCTTCGGCATCAACCGCGCCACCATCGTGCGCATGGTCGAGGAAGTGGCCGAGGTGGTGAACATGGGTGTGGAAGTCGCCGTCGTGATCGGCGGCGGCAACATCTTCCGCGGCGTGGCCGGCGGTTCGGTCGGCATGGATCGCGCCACCGCCGACTACATGGGCATGCTGGCCACGGTGATGAACGCGCTGGCCCTGGCCGATGCCATGAACAAGCAGGGCCTGACGGCCCGCGTCATGTCGGCCATCGCCATCGAGCAGGTGGTCGAGCCCTATGTGCGCCCCAAGGCGCTGCAATACCTCGAAGAAGGCAAGGTGGTGGTGTTTGCCGCCGGCACCGGCAACCCCTTCTTCACGACCGACACGGCAGCCGCCCTGCGCGGCGCCGAGATCGGGGCCGAGCTGGTCCTGAAGGCGACCAAGGTCGACGGCGTCTACAGCGCCGATCCCAAGATGGATCCGGAAGCAACGCGCTATTCGACGCTCAGCTTCGACGAGGCGATCGCCAAGAACCTGGGCATCATGGATGCAACCGCCTTCGCGCTCTGCCGCGACCAGAAGCTCCCGATCAAGGTGTTCTCGATTCTCAAGAACGGCGCCCTGCGGCGCGTCGTCATGGGCGAGGACGAAGGCACGCTGGTGCATGCCTGAGACAAAATGATGGGCCCCCGCCGCCATGCAGGCGGCGCGGCGGCTGTCTTTCAGGAACCCTAGAGATGACCACTATTGCCGAGATCCGCAGCGCGACCGACGTCAAGATGAACCAGTCGCTGGCTGCCTTTCAGAACAACCTGACCAAGATCCGCACCGGCCGCGCCAACCCGGCACTGCTGGACACGATCCACGTCGAGTACTACGGCTCCGCGGTGCCGCTGAGCCAGGTTGCCAATGTCTCCCTGCTCGATTCGCGCACGATCAGCGTGCAGCCCTGGGAAAAGGGCATGGGCGCCAAGATCGAGAAGGCCATCCGCGAGAGCGACCTGGGCCTCAACCCCGCCTCCATGGGTGATCTGATCCGCGTGCCGATGCCGCCGATGAGCGAAGAGCGCCGCAAGGAGATGACCAAGCTGGTGCGCAACGAGGGCGAGAGCGCCAAGATCGCTACCCGCAACCTGCGCCGCGACGCCAACGACGCGGTGAAGAAGCTGGTCAAGGACAAGCTCGCGTCCGAAGACGACCAGAAGCGCGCCGAAGCCGAGATCCAGAAGACGACCGACCGCCACATCGCCGAGATCGACAAGCTGGTCGCGGCCAAGGAAGCGGAGATCATGGCCGTCTAGGCCTGCTATGAGCGCCCACGCAGCGATGCCCCATCACATCGCCATCGTCATGGATGGCAACGGTCGCTGGGCGACCAAGCGCTTTCTGCCGCGCGTGGCGGGGCACAAGCAGGGGGTGGAGTCGCTGCGCCGTTGCGTCAAGGCCTGCGTCGCCCGCGGCGTGGGCGTGCTGACCGTGTTTGCCTTTTCGTCGGAGAACTGGAATCGTCCGGCCGATGAGGTTTCAGGCCTGATGGAGCTGATGGTGCTGGCCCTGGGGCGCGAAGTGCCTCGCCTGTGCGAGGACGGCGTGCGTCTGCACTTCATCGGCGAGCGCGGCGGGCTGTCCGACAAGATCGCGGCCGGCATCGCGCAGGCCGAGGCCGCCACGGCCCACAATACGCGCCTCGTCTTCAACGTCTGCTTCAACTACGGCGGCCGCTGGGACATCGCGCAAGCAGCAGCCCGGCTGGCGCAGCAGGGGCAGCCGATCAACGAGCTCAGCCTCGACCGCGCCATGGCCCTGGCCCACGTGCCCGACCCCGATCTTTTCATCCGTACCGGCGGCGAGCAGCGCCTGTCGAACTTCCTGTTGTGGCAGAGCGCCTATTCGGAGCTCTTCTTCAGCGACAAGATGTGGCCGGAGTTCGACGAAGCCGCGCTGGACGAGGCCATTGCCGCCTTCCAGGCGCGCGAACGGCGCTTCGGCAAGACGTCGGCGCAGGTGGCTTCCCCCGACACGCGCAAGCTGCGGACGGCCTGAGCCAGAGCCTAGGCCCTAATGCTCAAGCAACGCATCATCACGGCCGCGGTCTTGCTGGCCATCCTGCTGCCCGCGCTCTTCTATCCCTCCTACATCCCCTTTGCGGTCGTGATGCTGGTGCTGATCGGCGCGGCGGCCTGGGAATGGGGCCGGCTGAACGGCTGTGGCCCGCGTCTGTCGGTTCTTCTGGGCCTCGAGGCGGTGGCGCTGTGCGCTTTGTCCTGGTGGTTGGGTTTGCTGCAGCAGTCGCTGCCCGTGGTCTGGATCCTGGCCGGTGGCGCCTGGGTGCTGGGCGGCGCGCTGATGCTGCGCGCCGGCGTGGCAGGCTGGCCCACGGTGCCGCGAGCGGTGCGCCTGGTTGGCGGCCTGCTGGCCCTTTGGGTGGCCTGGCTGGCGGCGGTGCAGGCGAGGGTGGTGGGCATCAATTTCCTGCTGTCGGTGCTGGTGCTGGTCTGGGTGGCGGACGTGTTCGCCTATTTCTCCGGCCGTGCCTTCGGCCTGCGCTTCACGCGCGGCAAGCTGGCGCCTGCCATCAGTCCCGGCAAGAGCTGGGAAGGGGTGTGGGGCGGCGTGGCCGGGGTGCTGGTGCTGGCCCTGGCCTGGGGCTGGGCCGACCGCGCGGCCCAGGCCGACGTTGCCAGTCTCTACTCGCGCCTGATGGCGCGTGGCTGGTGGCAATTGCCGCTGGGCGTGCTGTTTCTGACGATGATGAGCGTGGTCGGTGACCTGGTCGAGTCGCTCATCAAGCGCAGCGCCGGCGCCAAGGACAGCAGCAATCTGCTGCCCGGCCATGGCGGCGTGCTCGACCGGGTGGATGCACTGTTGCCAACCCTTCCTCTTGCCATGATGCTGGCCTTCCTGTGAACCCGACTCCTTCCAAAAAGCGCATCACGGTCCTAGGCTCGACCGGCTCGGTGGGCGTCAGCACGCTCGACGTGATCGCGCGCCATCCGGAGCATTTCGAGGTCTTCGCACTGTCGGCGGCGACGCGCGTCGACGAGCTGCTGGCGCAGTGCGCCCGCTTCAAGCCGCGTTTCGCCGTGATGGCCAGCGCCCCGCATGCGGCACAGCTGGCCGACAAGCTGCGTGCCAACGACATCTCGACCCAGGTGCTGAGCTCGCCCGATGCGCTGGAACGCATCGCCTCGCACGAAGAGGTGGATGCGGTGATGGCCGCGATCGTCGGCGCCGCCGGCCTGTCGCCCTGCATGGCCGCCGCCCGGGCCGGCAAGCGCCTGCTGCTGGCCAACAAGGAAGCGCTGGTGGTTGGCGGCGACCTCTTCATGGATGCGGTGCACCAGGGCGGCGCTTCGTTGCTGCCCATCGACAGCGAGCATTCGGCCATCTTCCAGTCGCTGCCCGAAGATCCGGCCACCTGGCCGCGTCGCATCGACAAGATCATCCTCACGGCCTCCGGCGGCCCCTTCCGCACGCGCGAGCCGGGCAGCCTGGGCAGCGTCACACCGGAGGAAGCCTGCGCCCATCCCAACTGGGTGATGGGGCGCAAGATTTCGGTCGACTCGGCCACCATGATGAACAAGGCGCTGGAGGTGATCGAGGCCCGTTACTTGTTTGGCGTGACGCCGGAGCAGATCGAGGTGGTGATCCATCCGCAAAGCGTCATCCATTCGATGGTGCAGTTCACCGACGCTTCGGTCATTGCGCAGCTCGGCACGCCCGACATGCGGGTGCCCATTGCCTGCGGGCTGGCGTGGCCCGAACGACTGGAAAGCGGCGCCACGCGCCTGGACTTCCGCAGCCTGGCCGCGCTCACCTTCGAGACGCCCGATGCCCGCCTTTTCCCTGGCCTCGATCTGGCCTGGCAGGCATTGCGCGCCGCGCCAGGCACCACCGCCGTGCTGAACGCCGCCAACGAGGTGGCAGTCCAGCGCTTTCTCGACGGCCGGCTGCGCTTCGACCGCATTCATGCAGTGAATCTGGAAACTTTGCAGGCGGTGCAGCCATCCAAGCCCGCATCCCTGGCTGACCTGCTGCACGTCGATGCCGAAGCGCGCCGGGCGGCCGAGGCAGCCGCGCTGCGTCTTGCGGCCTGAGGCGCAACTCCATTCCACCTGGCATCCATGCTGACCGTCATCGCCTTCATCGTTGCCTTGGGTGTGCTGATCGCGGTGCATGAGTGGGGGCACTACCGCGTCGCGGTGGCCTGCGGCGTCAAGGTGCTGCGCTTTTCCATCGGCTTTGGCAAGACGCTCTACCGCTGGCAGCCCAAGCGGCAGCGCCCGGGGCAGGAGACCGAGTTCGTGATCGGCGCCTTCCCGCTGGGTGGCTACGTGAAGATGCTCGATGAGCGCGAGGCGCCGGTGGATCCGCAAGAGCGCCATCGCGCCTTCAACACCCAGCCGCTGCGCTCGCGCGTCGCCATCGTGGCGGCCGGTCCGCTGGCGAACCTGCTGCTGGCGGTGGTGCTCTATGCCACCGTCAATTGGATCGGCGTGGACGAGCCGGTGGCCCGTCTGGCGCGGCCGGTGGCCGCCTCGCTGGCCGAGCAGGCCGGACTGCAAGGTGGCGAACAGGTTCTGCGTGCCGGCTTCGATGGCGAGCTGGAAGCGGTGCAGTCTTTCGAAGACCTGCGTTGGCGCATCACGCGCGGCGCGCTGGAGCAGCGCGACCTGACGCTGGAAGTCGACAAGGACGGGCGCGGCCGCGTGCAGACGCTGGTCCTGCCGCTCGGCGCCGTGGAAGCCAAGGACGCCGACGCCCAGATGTTTCGCCGCATCGGCATCCTGATGCCGCTGACGCGACCCGAAATCGGCGAAGTGATGGCCGGCGGTGCCGCCCAGCGTGCGGGGCTGCAGCGGGGCGACCTGGTGCTGTCGGTCGGCGCCACGGCCATCATCGATGGCCAGCAATTGCGCGAGATCATCCGCGGCTCCATCGACGGCGACCAGCCGCGCGCACAGACATGGCGCATCGAGCGCGCCGGGCAGGTGGTCGAGCTCGAAGTGGCCCCGGAGCTGCGCAGCGAAGGCGCGGCCAAGGTGGGGCGCATCGGCGCCTATGTCGGCGCGCCGCCCGAAATGGTGACGGTGCGTCAGGGTCCGCTGGACGGGCTGTGGCTGGGCGTGGTGCGCACCTGGGAGGTGTCGGCGCTGACGGTGCGCATGATGGGCAAGATGCTGATCGGCGAGGCCTCGCTCAAGAATCTCAGCGGCCCGCTGACCATTGCGGACTATGCCGGCAAGTCGGCCAGCCTGGGCCTCACGCAGTACCTGACCTTTCTGGCACTCATCAGCGTGAGCCTGGGCGTGCTCAACCTGATGCCTCTCCCGGTCCTCGATGGAGGACACCTGATGTATTATCTTTGGGAGGGCCTCACGGGAAAGAGCGTGTCCGACGCATGGATGGAACGACTTCAGCGCGGAGGTGTTGCGCTGCTGCTGGTCATGATGTCGATCGCGCTCTTCAACGACGTGACTCGGCTCTTTGGTTAACTTTCTTCCGGCCACGTCGCGCCGGCCCAATCTCTGATGAAAAAAAAATTCAGCCGCTTCCGCCTGCGCAGCGTTGCCGTACTTGTGGCCGGAGCGGTTTCTTCGCTGGCTGCATGGGCCGTCGAACCCTTCACCGTTCGCGACATTCGCGTTGAAGGTCTGCAGCGCGTCGAGCCGGGCACCATCTTCGCGTCCATGCCGATCCGCGTCGGCGACACCTACACCGACGAACGTGGCTCCGCCGCGATCCGCGCGCTGTTCGACCTGGGCCTGTTCAAGGACGTGCGCATCGACGTGAACGGCAATGTGGTCGTGGTCATCGTGGAAGAGCGCCCGACCATTGCCGACGTCGAGTTCATCGGCACCAAGGAATTCGACAAGGATGTCCTGAAGAAGGCGCTGCGCGACGTCGGCCTGGCCGATGGCCGACCCTACGACAAGGCGCTGGCCGACCGTGCGGAGCAGGAGCTCAAGCGCCAGTACGTGAGCCGCAGCCTCTACAACGCCGAAGTGGTGACCACGGTGACGCCGATCGAGCGCAACCGGGTGAACCTGAGCTTCACCGTGACCGAAGGCGAACCGGCCCGCATCAAGGACATTCGCATCGTGGGCAACCAGGCCTACAGCGAGTCGACCCTGCTGGGCCTGTTCGATCAGGACAGCGGTGGCTGGCTCTCCTGGTACACCAAGTCCAACCAATACTCGCGAGCCAAGCTCAACGCCGACCTCGAGACCCTGCGCTCCTACTACCTGACGCGCGGCTACCTCGAGTTCCGCATCGACTCCACCCAGGTGGCCATCTCGCCCGACCGCCAGGACCTGTCGGTGACGGTGAATATCAACGAAGGCCAGAAGTTCGTTGTCTCCGGCGTCAAGCTGGAGGGCAACTTCCTGGGCCGCGAAGACGAGTTCAAGTCCCTGGTCACGATCCAGCCGGGCGAGCCCTACAACGGCGAGCAGGTCACCGAGACCACCAAGGCCTTCACCGACTACTTCGGCTCCTTCGGCTATGCCTTCGCGCGGGTGCAGGCCCGTCCCGAGGTGGATCGGGTCAACAACCGCGTCGCCCTGACGCTGCAGGCCGAGCCTTCGCGCCGGGTCTATGTGCGCCGCGTCAGCGTCAGCGGCAACAACCGCACGCGCGACGAAGTGATCCGCCGCGAATTCCGCCAGTACGAAGCCTCCTGGTATGACGGCGACCGCATCAAGCTGTCGCGTCAACGGGTCGACCGCCTGGGCTACTTCACCGAGGTCAATGTTGACACGCTGGAAGTGCCGGGCTCGCCCGACCAAGTCGACCTGGCCATGACCGTGACCGAGAAGCCCACCGGCACCTTGCAGCTGGGCGCCGGCTATTCGACGGCCGAGAAGATCTCGTTCAACTTCGGCATCTCGCAGGAGAACGTGTTCGGTTCGGGCAACTACCTGGGCTTGCAGCTCAACACCAGCAAGTACAACCGCACGATCCAGCTGACAAGCACCAACCCGTACTTCACCCAGGAAGGCATCTCGCGCACTTTCGACATCTACTACCGGACCACCCGGCCGTACTACGCGGAAGATGGCGACTACCGGTTGGTCAACGAGGGCGGTTCGATCCGTTTCGGCGTGCCTTTCAGCGAGGTCGACACGGTGTACTTCGGGGTGGGCCTGGAGCGCTACCAGTTCGATCCCGGCAGCACCGTCGCGTCGACGACGCCGCAGGCCTACCGCGACTACTTTGGCTGCACGACGGCCAACGGAATCATCACGGGCTGCACCAACGACAGCGTCTGGGGCATCCCGTTGACCGTGGCCTGGGCACGCGACGCGCGCGACAGCGCACTGGTGCCAACCAGTGGGCGCCTGCAGCGGGCCAACCTGGAGATCGGTACCGGCGGCGACATGAAGTACTACAAGGGCAGCTACCAGTACCAGCAGTTCTTCCCGCTCTCCAAGGCCTACACCTTTGCCGTGAACGCCGAGCTGGGCTATGGCAGGGCCTATGGCGACCAGGTCTACCCGATCTTCAAGAACTTCTACGCCGGTGGCCTGGGTTCGATCCGCGGCTTCGAGCAGAACTCGCTGGGTCCGCGCGATGCCGTGACCCAGGCTTCGCTGGGCGGCACCAAGAAGGCCATCTTCAACGCCGAGATCAACACGCCGTTTCCGGGCGCGGGCAACGACCGTACCCTGCGGCTGTACGGCTTCTTCGACATCGGCAACGTGTTCACCGACCGACTGGAAGGGCAGACCGATGCCCAATGGGAGGCTCAGAGGAAGCTGCGTTCTTCGGTGGGTATCGGCATCAGCTGGGTCTCGCCGCTGGGCCCGCTGCGCCTCGCCTACGCCGTCCCGGTCCAGTCCCAGAAGGCGGACCCGGCAAATGGCATCCCCGAGGATAGAATGCAGCGGGTCCAATTCCAGATCGGAACCTCGTTTTAATGAATCAAATGCTCCGTGCCGCCGCGGCACTGCTGGTATCGGCCTTCGCGTTTTGCGCGGGCCCGGTGCAGGCACAGGAATCTTTTCGCGTGGGCTTCGTGAACCCCGATCGCGTGTTGCGCGAGGCGCAACCGGCCAAGGCTGCCCAGGCCAAGCTGGAGGCCGAGTTCACCAAGCGCGACAAGGATCTCAAGGACCAGGGCGAATCGCTGAAGGCCGCCTCGGAGCGTTTCGAGCGCGAAGCGCCGACCCTGTCGGATAGCCAGCGTACCCAGCGCCAGCGCGCCCTGATCGAACAAGACCGCGAATTCCAGCGCAAGCGCCGCGAATTCCAGGAAGACCTCAACGCCCGCAAGAACGAAGAGCTGCAGGCCGTGTACGAGCGGGCCAACCGCGTGGTCAAGCAGGTCGCCGAAGCCGAGAAGTACGACGCCATCCTGCAGGAGGCGATCTACATCAACCCCAAGCACGACATCACCGACAAGGTGATCAAGGCGCTCAACGCCTCCGGCCCGGCCGGCTCTTCGGCGTCTTCGGGCCCCGCTGGCGGCAAATAGGCCCGGCTCAGGCTGGCGAACCGGCGTGGCACTGCAACTCGCAGCCATCGTTGATGCCCTGGGGGGCGAGTTGCACGGTGATCCGGCGCGCTCCATCGAGCGGCTGGCGTCCTTGCAAAGCGCAGGCGGCAACGAGCTCAGCTTCCTTTCCAATCCCAAGTTCCAGAAGGACCTGTCGGCTTCCCAGGCCGGCTGCGTGATCGTGTCACCGGCCGCGCGCGAGGCTGCCGCGGCGCGCGGCGATTTCATCCTCACGCCCGACCCCTATCTTTACTTTGCGCGCCTAACCCAGCTGTGGAAGGCGCGGCATGCGCCGCCCAAGGGCGAACGCATTCATCCCAGCGCGGTGATCCATCCCGATGCGCAGATCGATGCCACGGCCGAGATCGGCCCGCTGTGCGTGGTCGAGCGGGGCGCCCGCATCGGTGCCGGCACCGTGCTCAAGTCGAACGTGACGGTGAGCGAAGGCTGCAGCATCGGCGCGCGCTGCCTGCTGCACCCCGGCGTGGTGATCGGTGCCGACGGCTTCGGGCTGGCGCCGCATCAAGGTGCCTGGATCAAGATCGAGCAGCTCGGTGCGGTGCGCATCGGCGACGACGTCGAGATCGGCGCCAACACCTGCATCGACCGCGGTGCGTTGGACGACACCATCATCGAAGACGGCGTCAAGCTGGACAATCTGATCCAGATCGGCCACAACGTGCGCATCGGCCGCAACACCGCCATGGCCGGTTGCTCGGCGGTGGCCGGCAGCGCGGTGATCGGCGCGAACTGCACCATCGCCGGGGCCGGCATGGTGCTGGGCCACCTCACGCTGGCGGACGGCGTGCACGTGTCGGCGGCTTCGCTGGTCACGCGCTCGATCCACAAGCCGGGCCAGTACACCGGCGTCTTTCCCATCGACGAGAATGCCGCCTGGGAGAAGAATGCCGCGACGCTGCGGCACCTCCATTCATTGCGGGAGCGCATCAAGGCACTCGAAAAAGGCCTCTCGCAAGACGACAAGAAGACATCATGACCACCAACACGCTCGACATCCATCAAATCCTCAAGCTGCTGCCGCATCGCTATCCCTTCCTGCTCGTCGACCGGGTGATCGACATGGAGAAGGGCAAGCGCATCACGGCGCTGAAGAACGTGACGATGAACGAGCCCTTCTTCAACGGCCACTTCCCGCATCGCCCGGTGATGCCGGGCGTGCTGATGCTCGAGGCCATGGCACAGGCCGCGGCGCTGCTGTCCTTCAAGTCGCTGGACATCGTGCCCGACGAGAACATGGTCTATTACTTCGCCGCCATCGACGGCGCCCGCTTCAAGCGGCCGGTGGAGCCGGGCGACCAGCTCAGGCTGGAAGTCGAGATCGAGCGTATGAAGGCCGGCATTTCCAAGTTCAAGGGCCGCGCCCTGGTCGGCGAAGAACTGGCGTGCGAAGCCAGCCTGATGTGCGCGATGCGCCAGATCAACTGAGAAGCTGAGCGTTTCTTTTTTCCACGCATGACGCAGATTCACCCGACGGCCATCGTCGATACCGCCGCGCAGCTCGATTCCTCGGTGACGGTGGGCCCGTATGCCGTGATTGGCCCGCAGGTGCGGATCGGCGCCGGCACCTCGATCGGCGCGCATTGCGTGATCGAGGGCCGCACCACCATCGGCGAGGGCAACCGCTTCTTCCAGTTCAACTCCATCGGCGCTGAACCGCAGGACAAGAAGTACAAGGGCGAAGACACCGAGCTGGTGATCGGCGACCGCAACACGGTGCGCGAGTTCTGCACCTTCAACCGTGGCGTGCCCGGGGCCGGCGGCAAGACGACGATCGGCGATGACAACTGGATCATGGCCTACACGCACATCGCGCACGACTGCCATATTGCGAGCAACGTGACGATGGCCAACAACACGACCCTGGCCGGCCACGTGCTGATCGGCGACTGGGTCACGGTGGGTGGCCTCACCGGCATCCACCAGTTCGTGAAGATCGGCGCGCATGCCATGGTGGGCTTTGCCAGCGCCGTCTCGCAGGACGTGCCGCCCTTCATGCTGGTGGACGGCAACCCGCTGGCCGTACGCGGCTTCAACACGGTCGGGCTGAAGCGCCGTGGCTTCTCGGCCGAGCGCCTGGCCGCCGTGAAGCAGATGCATCGCTTGCTCTACCGCCAGGGCAAGACACTGGACGAGGCACGCGCCGCCATCGAGGCGCTGACCGCCGAAACGCCCGAGGCCGCGCAGGACGTGGCCTTGATGAACGGCTTCCTGGCCGACGCCACGCGCGGCATCGCCCGCTGAGCGCCGCCATGGGTGCACAGCAGCGGCGGTTTGCGCTGGTCGCGGGCGAGGCGTCCGGCGACCTGCTCGCCGGCCTCATGATGGACGGCATGAAGGCCCGTTGGCCGGACATGCAGGCGGCTGGCATCGGCGGCCCGCAGATGCTGGCGCGCGGCTTCCAGAGCTGGTGGCCGCAGGAAAAGCTGGCGGTGCGCGGCTATGTGGAGGTGCTGCGCCACTACCCTGAAATCGCCGGCATCCGGCGCCAGCTCAAGGCGCGCTTGCTGCGCGAGCGGCCCGACATGTTCATCGGCGTGGACGCGCCCGATTTCAATCTCGACCTGGAAGCGGGCCTGCGCAGCCAGGGCGTGAAGACCGTGCACTTCGTCTGCCCCTCGATCTGGGCCTGGCGGCCCGAGCGCATCGAGAAGATCCGCGCCGCCGCCGACCGGGTGCTGTGCATCTTCCCCTTCGAGCCTGAATTGCTGGCGGAGCACGGCGTGGCCGGCAGCTACGTGGGCCATCCGCTGGCCCAGGTCATTCCGATGGAGCCGGACCGCGCCGCTGCCCGCGCAGCGCTGGGGCTCGCGCTCGACACCCCGGTCGTGGCGCTGCTGCCTGGCAGCCGGCGCTCCGAGCTGCGCTACATCGCCTTGCGCTTTCTGCAGGCGGCGGCGTTGATGCGCCGCGAAGACCCCGCCATCCAGTTCGTGCTGCCCACCCTGCCGGCGCTGCGCGCCGAGGCCGAGCAGATGCTGCAGGCCGGCGGGCTTGGCGGCCAGGTCAAGATCCTGAATGGGCAATCGCATGCCGTGCTCGCCGCCTGCGACGCCACCCTGATCGCCAGCGGCACCGCCACCCTGGAGGCCGCCTTGTTCAAGCGGCCCATGGTCATTGCCTACAACATGAATTCGCTGACCTGGCGGCTCATGATTCGCAAGCAGCTGCAGCCGTGGGTCGGCCTGCCCAACATCCTGTGCCGCGAGTTCGTGGTGCCCGAGCTGATCCAGCACGAGGCCACGCCCGAAGCCCTGGCGCAGGCCACCCTGGCGTGGCTGCGGGCGCCCGACAAGGTGCAAGCACTGCAACAAAGATTCACCGCGTTGCATGCGCAATTGCTGCGCGACACGCCCACACTCTGTGCCGATGCGATCGAGCAAGTTCTTGAAGGCTAAGCAGGCCGCTCTGGCCTGGGATGTGCCCGGCCTGGTGGCCGGCGTGGACGAGGCCGGCCGCGGCCCGCTGGCTGGGCCCGTGGTGGCCGCGGCCGTCATCCTGGACGACCTGCGGCCGATCCGCGGCCTGGCCGACTCCAAGACCTTGACACCCAAGCAGCGCGAGCGGCTGAATGATCAGATTTTGGCCAAGGCGCTGTGCTGTTCGGTGGCGCAGGCCAGCGTGGAAGAGATCGACACCCACAACATCCTGCAGGCCACCATGCTGGCGATGCGCCGTGCGGTCGAGGGGCTGCGTCTGAAGCCGGTCAAGGTGCTGGTGGACGGCAACCGCCTGCCCACCCTGGACATGCTTGCCGAGGCGGTGGTGGGCGGCGACGCGCTGGTGAAATCCATTTCGGCGGCCTCCATCCTGGCCAAGGTGCACCGGGACCGCCTGTGCGAACAACTGCATGCCGAATATCCGCACTACGGCTTTGCCGCGCACAAGGGCTACAGCACGCCCGAGCACCTGGAGGCGCTGCGCCTGCATGGCGCCTGCATCCACCACCGGCGCTCCTTCGGCCCAGTGGCAGCGGCGTTGACGCAGGCCTTCGAAACCACGGAGCTCATGGCCCAGGTCAGCGTCATCCCGGGCAGCGCGGCATCGTCATGACCGGTCCCGAGATCACGCCGATCACTTCGCGCGACAACCCCTTGCTCAAGGATCTGCGCAGGCTGGCGACCGATCCCGGCGCCTACCGCAAGCTCGGGCGCGTCTGGCTGGAAGGCGACCATCTGTGCCGGGCGGCACGCGAGCGCGGCGTGCGGCCGGCCATCGCCGTGTTCGCCGAGTCGTATTGGCCAGGCGCCCAGACCGAGTGGACGGGCTGCGCCGATCGCATGGTGCTGCTGCCCGACGCGCTGCTGCATGGCGTCAGCGGGCTCGAGTCCCCGGCGCCCATGGGTTTCGTGTTCGACACGCCGAAGCCGCCAGCGGTCGAAGCCACGGTGGCCACCGTGGTGCTGGACCGGCTGCAGGACGCGGGCAACGTGGGTTCCATCCTGCGCAGCGCCGCGGCCTTTGGCTTTCGGCAGGTCATCGCCCTCAAGGGCACGGCGGCCCTGTGGGCGCCCAAGGTGCTGCGCGCCGGGATGGGGGCGCATTTCGGCCTGCGCCTGATCGAAGGCGCCGACCTCGGGGCGCTGGACGCCCTGCGACTGCCCCTGCTGGCCACCAGTTCGCATGACGGCCTCTGGCTGCACCAGGCCCAGGCCGACCGCACTCTGCCGCATCCTTGTGCCTGGCTGATGGGGCACGAAGGGCAGGGCGTCTCGGCGCAATTGCAGCAACGCGCAACGCAATTGATCCGCATCGTCCAGCCAGGCGGGGAAGAGTCGTTGAACGTGGCGGCGGCCGCTGCCATTTGCCTGCACGCAAGTGCGGCCATCTCGGCGGGCTCTCAGTAGAAACGCGAATCCCCCGGCTATAATGAGAGGCTATCCCGCTCATACCCCGCCCACCGCGCGCACAAGCCACTCTTCGACGAAAGTTGCAACCCCCTAGCCGCCGTCTTGGCCTCTTGGGTTCGCTTTGGGCGTCATCCATCCGGAGAACCCAGTGCTTTTGTCTCTCAAGGGAGCTTTCCCGCCCGCCATCTTGGCGCTTGCAGACGGCACGGTCTTTCTCGGTCACTCGATTGGCGCCGCCGGCGCCACGGTCGGCGAAGTGGTGTTCAACACCGCCATCACCGGCTACCAGGAAATCCTCACCGATCCCAGCTACTGCCAGCAGATCGTCACGCTGACCTACCCGCACATCGGGAACTATGGCGTCAACGAGGAAGACATCGAAGCCGACAAGATCCATGCTGCTGGCCTGATCATTCGCGACCTGCCGCTGGTCGCATCGAACTTCCGCAAGGCCGCCACCCTGTCCGAGTACCTGGTGGCCGGCAACACGGTGGCCATCGCCAACATCGACACCCGCAAGCTCACCCGTCACCTGCGCACGCATGGCGCGCAAAACGGCTGCATCCTGGGGCTGAAGCAAGGCGAAGAAGTGAGCCAGGCGCTGATCGACAAGGCCATCAGCGCCGCCAAGGGCGCACCCAGCATGGCCGGCCTGGACCTGGCCAAGGTGGTGTCGGTCAAGCAGACCTACGAGTGGACCCAGACCGAGTGGAAGCTCGTGAACCTGAACGGCAAGCCCGGCTACGGCGTGCAGATCACGCCCCAGTTCCATGTGGTCGCCTATGACTTCGGCGTGAAGAAGAACATCCTGCGCATGATCGCCCAGCGCGGCGCGCGCATCACGGTGGTGCCGGCGCAGACGCCGGCGGCCGACGTGCTCAAGCTCAAGCCGGACGGCATCTTCCTGGCCAACGGCCCCGGTGACCCGGAGCCTTGCGACTACGCCATCGCGGCGGTCAAGGAATTGATCGAGACCGGCATCCCGACCTTCGGCATCTGCCTGGGCCACCAGATCATGGCGCTGGCCTCCGGCGCCAAGACCTTCAAGATGAAATTCGGCCACCACGGCGCCAACCATCCGGTGAAGGACCTGGACAACGGCCGCGTCAGCATCACCAGCCAGAACCACGGCTTCGCGGTCGACGAAAAGTCGCTGCCGGCCAACCTGCGTCCCACCCACATCAGCCTGTTCGACAACACGCTGCAGGGCCTGGCGCGCACCGACAAGCCGGCCTTCTGCTTCCAGGGACACCCGGAAGCCTCGCCGGGACCGCACGACATTGCCTACCTGTTCGACCGCTTCACGGCATTGATGGAAAAGAACAAGGCGGAGAACAAAAATGCCTAAGCGCACAGACCTCAAGAGCATCCTCATCATCGGCGCCGGCCCGATCATCATCGGCCAGGCCTGCGAGTTCGACTACTCCGGCGTGCAGGCCTGCAAGGCCCTGCGCGAGGAGGGCTACAAGGTCATCCTGATCAACAGCAATCCCGCGACGATCATGACCGACCCGGCCACGGCTGACGTCACCTACATCGAGCCGATCACCTGGCAGACGGTCGAGAAGATCATCGCCAAGGAGCGCCCCGACGCGATCCTGCCGACCATGGGTGGCCAGACCGCGCTCAACTGCGCGCTCGACCTGTGGCACAACGGCGTGCTCGACAAGTACAAGGTCGAGCTGATCGGCGCTTCGCCCGAGGCCATCGACAAGGCCGAGGACCGCCTGAAGTTCAAGGACGCGATGACCAAGATCGGCCTGGGCTCGGCGCGCTCGGGCATCGCGCATACCATGGACGAAGCTTGGGGCGTGCAGAAGAACGTCGGCTTCCCGACGGTCATCCGCCCCAGCTTCACGCTCGGCGGCACCGGCGGCGGCATCGCCTACAACCCGGAAGAGTTCGAAGTCATCTGCAAGCGCGGCCTGGAAGCCTCGCCCACCAACGAGCTCCTGATCGAGGAGTCGCTGCTCGGCTGGAAGGAGTACGAGATGGAAGTGGTCCGCGACAAGGCGGACAACTGCATCATCGTCTGCTCGATCGAGAACCTCGACCCGATGGGCGTGCACACCGGCGACTCGATCACCGTGGCCCCGGCGCAGACGCTGACCGACAAGGAATACCAGATCATGCGCAACGCCAGCCTGGCGGTGCTGCGCGAGATCGGCGTGGACACGGGCGGCTCCAACGTGCAGTTCTCGGTCAACCCGAAGGACGGCCGCATGATCGTCATCGAGATGAACCCGCGCGTGTCGCGCTCCTCGGCGCTGGCCTCCAAGGCCACGGGCTTCCCGATCGCCAAGGTGGCGGCCAAGCTGGCCATCGGCTACACGCTCGATGAGCTGCGCAACGAGATCACCGGCGGTGCCACGCCGGCCAGCTTCGAGCCCAGCATCGACTACGTGGTGACCAAGATCCCGCGCTTTGCCTTCGAAAAATTCCCGCAGGCCGATTCCCGCCTGACCACCCAGATGAAGTCGGTGGGCGAGGTGATGGCCATGGGCCGCACCTTCCAGGAATCGTTCCAGAAGGCGCTGCGCGGCCTGGAAGTCGGCGTCGACGGCATGAACGAGAAGACGCAGGACCGTGAAGTGCTCGAGAAGGAACTCGGCGAGCCCGGCCCCGAGCGCATCTGGTACGTGGGCGACGCCTTCGCCCAGGGCATGAGCGTGGACGAGGTCTTCGCGCTCACCAAGATCGACCGCTGGTTCCTGGTGCAGATCGAGGAGATCGTGAAGATCGAACTCGAGCTCGAGACCAAGACGCTCGACGACATCGACGCCGCCACCCTGCGCATCCTGAAGCAGAAGGGCTTCTCCGATCGCCGGCTGGCCAAGCAGCTGCGCACCACCGACACGGCCGTGCGCGAGAAGCGCCGCGCCCTGGGCGTGCGCCCGGTCTACAAGCGCGTGGACACCTGCGCCGCCGAATTCGCGACCAACACCGCCTACATGTATTCGACCTACGAGGACGAGTGCGAGGCCGAGCCGACCAACAACAAGAAGATCATGGTGCTGGGCGGCGGGCCCAACCGCATCGGCCAGGGCATCGAGTTCGACTACTGCTGCGTGCACGCGGCACTGGCGATGCGCGAGGACGGCTACGAGACCATCATGGTCAACTGCAATCCCGAGACCGTGTCGACCGACTACGACACCAGCGACCGCCTGTATTTCGAACCGCTGACGCTGGAAGACGTGCTGGAGATCGTCGACAAGGAAAAGCCGACTGGCGTGATCGTGCAGTACGGCGGCCAGACGCCGCTCAAGCTGGCGCTCGACCTGGAGGCCAACGGCGTGCCGATCATCGGCACCAGCCCCGACATGATCGATGCGGCCGAAGACCGCGAGCGCTTCCAGAAGCTCTTGCACGAACTCGGCCTGCGCCAACCGCCCAACGCCACGGCGCGTACCGAGCCAGAAGCGCTCGAAAAGGCTGCGGCCCTGGGCTACCCGCTGGTGGTGCGTCCCAGCTACGTGCTGGGTGGCCGCGCCATGGAGATCGTGCACGAGCAGCGCGACCTGGAGCGCTACATGCGCGAAGCGGTGAAGGTGAGCAACGATTCACCGGTGCTGCTGGACCGCTTCCTGAACGACGCGATCGAATGCGACGTCGACTGCCTGCGCGATGCCGAAGGCGCGACGCTCATCGGCGGCGTGATGGAGCACATCGAGCAGGCCGGCGTGCACTCGGGCGATTCCGCCTGTTCGCTGCCGCCCTACAGCCTGCGCGCCGAAACCGTGGCCGAACTCAAGCGCCAGAGCGCCGCGATGGCCCAGGCGCTGAACGTGGTCGGCCTGATGAACGTGCAGTTCGCCATCCAGGAAAAGGACGGCAAAGACGTGATCTACGTGCTGGAAGTGAACCCGCGTGCCTCGCGTACCGTGCCCTACGTGAGCAAGGCCACTGGTATCCAATTGGCCAAGGTGGCGGCGCGCTGCATGGCGGGCACCTCGCTGGCCAAGCAAGGCATGACCAAGGAGGTGACGCCGCCGTACTTCAGCGTGAAGGAAGCGGTGTTCCCCTTCGTCAAGTTCCCGGGCGTCGACACCATCCTCGGCCCCGAGATGAAGTCGACCGGCGAGGTGATGGGCGTGGGCAAGACCTTCGGCGAGGCTTTCGTCAAGTCGCAACTCGGCGCCGGCACGCACCTGCCGAAATCGGGCAAGGTCTTCATCTCGGTGAAGAACAACGACAAGGCGCGTGCGGTCGAATGCGCGCGCGGCCTGGCCAAGCTGGGCTTTTCGCTGATCGCCACCAAGGGCACGGCGGCGGCAATCCAGGCCGGCGGCGTCGAGTGCGAGGTGGTCAACAAGGTGACCGAGGGCCGCCCGCACATCGTCGACATGATCAAGAACAACGAGATTGCGCTGGTCATCAACACGGTGGAAGAGCGCCGCAACGCCATTGCCGACTCGAGCAAGATCCGTACGTCGGCACTGTTGGCCCGTGTCACGACCATCACCACCATCTTCGGCGCCGAGGCCGCGGTGGAAGGCATGCATTACCTGGACGAGCTGAGCGTGATCTCGGTGCAGGAAATGCACGCGCAGCTGACGGCGGCCTGAGGCTTTCGCAAAAAATGGAATCGCAGCTCGTCGAACTCGATCTCGCCGATTGGCGCGTCCCCACGCCCAACCAGGCGTGGATCGAGGCGCTGGAAGCGGGCAAGGTGCTGTACTTTCCGAAGCTGGGCTTTCAGTTCAAGCCTGAGGAACGCGGCTTTCTCGACCCGAAGCTGCTGGCCGAGGGCGTGCGCAACATCAGCCTGGACGGCAACGGTAAGCTCAAGGGCGTGGCCGGCGACGAGGCAACCCAAAAGGCCGTGGCCGGGATGATCGGCCGCTTTCGCCAGCAGGCGCGCGAACTGATCGACGGCCTGCTGCCGGCCTACGGGCCGCATTTGCGGATGGCGCCCACCAGCTTCCGTCCGGCGCAGGTGGAGACGCGGGTGCAGTCTTGGCGTGCCGACGATCGGCGCCTGCATGTCGATTCCTTTCCCTCGCGGCCCAACTATGGCGAGCGCATCCTGCGCGTCTTCACCAACGTGAACCCGGATGGCGCGCCGCGCGTGTGGCGGGTGGGCGAGCCCTTCGAGGACGTGGCCAAGCGCTTCCTGGCGCGCGCCAAGCCCTATTCGCGCTGGCAGGCCAAGGCGCTGAAGGCGCTGCACGTCACCAAGTCGCTGCGCAGCGAGTACGACCACCTGATGCTGCAGCTGCACGACGGCATGAAGTCCGACCTCGACTACCAACGCGATGCCACACAGGAAACGGTGCCATTTCCCGCGGGCTCGGTGTGGGTTTGCTTTTCCGACCAGACGTCGCACGCCGTCATGTCAGGGCAATTCATGATGGAGCAGACCCTGCACTTGCCGGCCGCCAGCCAATACAATCCGGGTGCAAGCCCGCTGGCGATCCTGAGCCGACTCACTGGCCGCCCGCTGGTCTAGAATTTTCCCCATTGTTGTTTGCAACCAGATACCGCCGAACGGCGACGTTCGGCGGTTTCGCTTTTTGACGCTACCCCAATCATGGCAACCATTCCCATCACCAAGCGCGGTGCCGAGAAGCTCAAGCAAGAGCTGCATCGCCTGAAGACCGTCGACCGCCCCTGGGTCATCACGGCCATTGCCGATGCGCGCGCCCAGGGCGACCTGAGCGAAAACGCCGAGTACGAAGCTGCCAAGGACCGCCAGGGCTTCATCGAGGGCCGCATCCAGGACATCGAGGGCAAGCTGTCGGCCGCACAGGTCGTCGACCCGTCCTCGGTGGATGCCGGCGGCAAGGTCGTGTTCGGCGCCACCGTGGAGCTGGAGGAAGAGGAGTCGGGCGAGGCGGTGCGCTACCAGATCGTGGGCGAGGACGAGGCCGATCTGAAGCACGGCCTGATCAACGTCTCCAGCCCGATCGCCCGTGCGCTGATCGGCAAGGAAGAGGGCGATACCGCCGAAGTCCAGGCGCCCGGCGGCATCAAGCGCTACGAGATCGTCGGCATCAGCTACGTCTGACTCCGGATGCGCGGCCTGACCCAGCGCCTGCCTGCATTGGCCGCCGCCTTTTGGTGGGTGAGCCTCACGGTCCTCGGTTTCATCGTCGTGCCGCTGCTGTTCAAGCATCTGCCAACGCCCGCCGTGGCGGGCCGGATGGCGGCCCAGCTCTTCACGGCCCAGACCTGGGTGTCGATCGGCTGCGCCTTGCTGCTGTTGGGGTTGTCGCGCGCCGAGCAGGCTGGCTCGGCGGCAGAGGCACTGGACCGCGCCGTCCTCTTTGTCATCCTCGGCCTGTTGCTGGCCTTGGTGGGCGAATTCGGCGTCGCGCCGCGCATCGTGGCGCGCGAGAACCTGAAGCTCTGGCACGCCGTGGGCAGCGGCCTTTACCTGGCCCAGTGGACCTGCGCCGGCACGGTGCTCTGGCGCGTGCTCAGGCCGACGCCAGCGGCCTGAACAGGCTTACTCGTGCCAATGCTCGGCCACCCAACTGGCCGGGCGGATGAAGCGAAAGCGCCGGTTTCGGCGTCCCGCCAGCGCATCTGGCGGATTGCATTCCCCATGAAAGATCACGATGCGCGCGCCGTCCGGAACGAAGGGGCGGCGCCAGAAATTGCTGGGCCACAGGGGAATGCCGTGGTACTTGAAGCTGGGGCACCACTCGCTGGGCCAGTACTGGAGTTTGCCTTGTTCGTGCAGGTAGTCCGACAGGTAGGTCTGCTCGTTGCGAAAGCGCTCACGCACCGCGACCTCGTTGGCGCGGAAATAGTCCAGCACGTCCGGGTGCGCGCCGATCTCGAAGCGGTACACCGACGAATTGCCGGTGACGCGCCAGGGCCGCCGGTAGTCCTTGATGATGAGGAACTCGCCCGGCCGGGTGAAGAAGTCGTCCAGGCTGCCGACCACCACCACGTCCAGGTCCATGAAGAGGGCGGTGCCTTGCAGGCCATAGACCTCGCCGAGGTCGCGGCTGAAGGTGGTGAGCTTTTTCCAGGCGCGGTCGCGCACGCCGGCCGCCTCGGGGCGGATGTCCACCGGCGGGATCGGGAAGCACTCGACCTCGCTGCGGATGCCCTTGGCGTCATCGGTGAGGCAGATGAAGCGAAACTCGCCGCTCAGGTGGCGGCGAACCATGGCGTAGAGCTTGTTGACGTAGTAGGGCTCGTACTTGGTGCCCCATTTCATGCAGATGATGTGGCGCATGCGTCCGGGAGTGGCGGCCTCGGTCGGCATGCGTCAGTCGGCCTGGCGGCGCTTCTTCAGCGACACCTTCTTGGGCTTGGCGCGCTTGATGGTGCCGCCGGGCGTCAGGCGCTGGTTGCCCAGCACGCGCAGCATCTTCACTTCGGGGCGCTGGCCGCCCTTCTTGCTGTACTTGAGGATCTTGACGTCGCGCGGGCCGGGCATGCGGTCTTCGTCGACCGTGCGCTCTTTTTCCACCTTCGGGCGCCACAGCACCAGGAGCTTGCCGATATGCTGGATGGGCGCGGCGTCCAGTTCATCGGCCAGGGTCTGCAGCATGGCTTCGCGCGCCAGGCGGTCGTCCGAGAAGACGCGGATCTTGATCAGGCCATGCGCCTTGAGGGCTGCATCGGTTTCTTTTTTGACGGCTGGCGTGAGCCCGTCGCCGCCGACCATCACGATCGGATCCAGATGGTGCGCTTCGGCGCGATGCACCTTGCGTTGGGCGGGGGTAAGTTGAATGGCGGGCATCCCCGTATTATCCAGGGCAACGAAGAGCGACGATGAAGGTTCAATCCAAAAGCAAGAAGATCAACAAGGCGTGGCTCAACGACCACGTCAACGACCCCTGGGTCAAGCTGGCCGCGCGGGAGGGCTATCGCGCGCGCGCCGCCTACAAGCTCAAGGAAATCGACGAGGCCCTGGGCCTGATCAAGCCCGGCCACCTGGTGGTCGACCTGGGCTCGACGCCAGGCGCCTGGAGCCAGTACGTGCGGCGGCGGCTGTCGCCCTCGGGCGCTGCTGCCGGGGCGCTGGACGGGACCATCATCGCGCTGGACCTTCTGCCCATGGAGCCGATCGAGGGCGTTCTCTTCCTCAAGGGAGACTTCCGCGAGGAGCAGATGCTGGCCCAGCTGGAAGAGGCCATGGCCGGCCGCCGGGCCGACGTGGTGGTGTCGGACATGGCGCCCAACCTGTCGGGCATCGAGTCGGCCGACACCGCTCGCATCGCCCATCTGATCGAGCTGGCGGTCGATTTCTCCCAGCACCATCTCAAGCCCGAAGGCGCCTTGGTGGCCAAGGTCTTCCATGGCAGCGGCTACAACGAGCTGGTGGCCTTGTTCAAGGCGCATTTCCGGGTGGTGAAGCCCTTCAAGCCCAAGGCCTCGCGCGACAAGTCGTCCGAAACTTTCCTGGTGGGCGTGGGTCTCAAGAAGGCCGATACCGTTTGATACGTGCAGGCTGCGGGCCAAATCCGCATGCGCCCTACGGCTGCTGGGGGGATTTCTCCGGGTTTCGCAGCTTGAAAAGCCTAAAATGGGCGTCACTTGCCGTACATGCTGTCTATGGGCACAGCCGGTTTCCATGGCTGGCCTCTGCTTCCCCCGACTGGAGCTTCGTTTGAACAATCAGTGGTTTTCCAAAGTTGCCGTCTGGCTCGTCATCGCGATGGTGTTGTTCACTGTGTTCAAGCAGTTCGACACCCGCGGCGCCGCCGGAGCCGGCTATGTCGGGTATTCCGATTTCCTGGAAGATGTGCGGGCCAACCGCATCAAGAGCGCAACCATCCAGGAAGGCCAGGGCGGCAGCGAGATCGTCGCGGTCACCACGGATGACCGGAAGATCCGCACCACCGCCACCTACCTGGACCGCGGCCTGGTCGGCGACCTGATCAACAACAACGTCAAGTTTGACGTCAAGCCGCGCGAAGAGGGCTCGCTCCTCATGACCTTGCTGGTCAGCTGGGGCCCGATGCTGCTCTTGATCGGCGTGTGGGTCTATTTCATGCGCCAGATGCAGGGCGGTGGCAAGGGCGGCGCCTTCAGCTTCGGCAAGAGCAAGGCGCGCATGCTCGACGAGAACGCCAACCAGGTCACCTTTGCTGATGTCGCCGGCTGCGACGAGGCCAAGGAAGAAGTGAAGGAAGTGGTCGACTTCCTGAAGGACCCGGCCAAGTTCCAGAAGCTGGGCGGCCGCATTCCGCGCGGCCTGCTGCTGGTCGGCCCGCCGGGCACCGGCAAGACCCTCTTGGCCAAGTCGATCGCCGGCGAGGCCAAGGTGCCGTTCTTCTCCATCTCCGGCTCGGATTTCGTCGAGATGTTCGTCGGCGTCGGCGCCGCGCGTGTGCGCGACATGTTCGAGAACGCCAAGAAGAACGCCCCCTGCATCATCTTCATCGACGAAATCGACGCCGTGGGCCGCCAGCGTGGCGCGGGCCTGGGCGGCGGCAACGACGAGCGCGAGCAGACCTTGAACCAGATGCTGGTCGAGATGGACGGCTTCGAAACCAACCTGGGCGTGATCGTGGTGGCCGCCACCAACCGCCCCGACATCCTGGACGCTGCGCTGCTGCGCCCGGGCCGTTTCGACCGCCAGGTCTACGTGACGCTGCCCGACATCCGCGGCCGCGAGCAGATTCTGGGCGTGCACATGCGCAAGGTTCCGTTGGGCCAGGATGTCAACGCCAGCATCATCGCCCGCGGCACGCCCGGCATGTCGGGCGCCGACCTGGCCAACCTGTGCAACGAGGCCGCTCTGATGGCCGCGCGCCGAAATGCGCGCGTGGTCGAGATGCAGGACTTCGAGAAGGCCAAGGACAAGATCTTCATGGGCCCCGAGCGCAAGAGCATGGTCATGCCTGAGGAAGAGCGCCGCAACACGGCCTATCACGAGTCGGGCCACGCCCTCATCGGCAAGCTGCTGCCCAAGTGCGACCCGGTGCACAAGGTCACGATCATTCCGCGCGGCCGCGCGCTGGGCGTGACCATGAGCCTGCCCGCGCAAGACCGCTACAGCTACGACCGCGAATACATGCTGAACCAGATCAGCATGCTGTTCGGCGGCCGCATCGCCGAAGAAGTGTTCATGCACCAGATGACCACCGGCGCCAGCAACGACTTCGAGCGCGCGACCAACCTGGCGCGCGACATGGTCATGAAGTATGGGATGAGCGAGGCCCTGGGCCCGATGGTCTACGCCGAGAACGAGGGCGAGGTGTTCCTGGGCCGCTCGGTCACCAAGACCACCAACATGAGCGAATCGACCATGCAGAAGGTCGACGCCGAGGTGCGCCGCATCATCGACGAGCAGTACTCGCTGGCGCGCGGCTTGATCGAAGAGAACCAGGACAAGATGCACGCCATGGCCAAGGCCCTGCTCGAATGGGAAACCATCGACGCCGAGCAGCTTGACGACATCATTGCCGGCCGCGAGCCGCGTCCGCCCAAGGACTGGACGCCGCGCGTGCCGCCTTCGGCCGGTGGCGGCAGCGGCGGATCGCCGGCCGTCAAGCCCGACCCGGCGCCGACGGTGGCCTGAAGACAAGGCGAGAAAATACGACGGGGCCTAGCGCCCCGTTTTTCGTGGGCGCCCGAACAATGGCATCGCACGACCGATTCGACCTGATGACATGAACTGGCAGACCTCCCGCTTTCGCATCGAGCTCGCGCAGCCGCGCGTGATGGGCATCGTCAACGTCACGCCCGATTCGTTCTCTGACGGCGGCACACACGATTCGCCTGCCGATGCGCTGGCCCATTGCGAGCTGTTGCTGCGCGAGGGCTGCGACATCCTGGACATCGGCGGCGAGTCGACCCGGCCCGGCAGTCCGGCCGTTCCCCTGGATGAAGAACTGGCCCGCGTGATGCCCGTGCTGCGCGAGGCGGTGAAGCTGGGCGTGCCGGTTTCCGTCGACACCTACAAGCCGCAAGTGATGCAGGCGGCGCTCGATGCCGGCGTCGACATCATCAACGACGTATGGGCACTGCGCCAACCGGGTGCCGAGCAGATCGTCGCCGCCCATCCCGCGTGCGGCGTCTGCCTGATGCACATGCACCGCGATCCGCAGACCATGCAAGTGGCGCCCATGAGCGGCGACGCGCTGCCGCCCGTGCGCGACTTCCTGGCGGAGCGGGCCGGCGCGCTTCAAAACGCCGGCGTCGCGGCGCCACGCATCGTGCTGGATCCGGGCATCGGCTTCGGCAAGACGGTGGCGCAGAATTTCGAGCTGCTGGCGCGCCAGGAAGAGCTGCTGGCGCTGGGCTATCCGCTGCTGGCCGGCTGGTCGCGCAAGGGCTCGCTGGGCGCGGTGACCGGCATCGAAAGTGCGGCAGAGCGCATGGTGCCCAGCGTGGCCGCGGCGTTGCTGGCGGCGGAGCGGGGCGCCCGCATCGTGCGCGTGCACGACGTCAAAGAAACGGTGGCGGCGCTGGCGGTCTGGCGCGCGGTCCACGCAACGACCACAACACAACAACAGGACCCATCCAGATGAAACGCCAGTACTTCGGCACCGACGGCATTCGCGGCACGGTTGGCGCCGCGCCCATCACCCCCGACTTCGTGCTTCGGCTGGCGCATGCGGTCGGCCGCGTGCTGAAGAAGACGGAAGCGCGGCCCAAGGTGCTGATCGGCAAGGACACCCGCATCTCGGGCTACATGCTGGAAAGCGCGCTGGAATCGGGCTTCAACTCTGCCGGGGTCGACGTGGTGCTGCTGGGCCCGCTGCCCACTCCTGGCGTGGCCTATCTCACGCGCGCCCAGCGCGCCAGCCTGGGCGTGGTGATCAGCGCCAGCCACAACGCCTATCCGGACAACGGCATCAAGTTCTTCAGCGCCCAGGGCACCAAGCTGGACGACGCCTGGGAACTGGCGGTGGAAAGCATCCTGGAAGAGCCGCCGGTATGGGCCGATTCGGCCAACCTGGGCAAGGCCCGCCGGCTGGATGACGCGACCGGCCGCTACACCGAGTTCTGCAAGAGCACCTTCGCCAACGACCTGACCCTGCGCGGCATGAAGCTGGTGGTCGACGCGGCCCATGGCGCCGCCTACCAGGTAGCGCCGCAGGTCTTCCACGAACTCGGCGCCGACGTCACCAGTATCGGCGTCGCGCCGGACGGCTTGAACATCAACAAGGGTGTGGGCGCCACCCATCCGCAGGCGCTGATCGATGCGGTGAAGGCGCGCGGCGCCGATTACGGCGTCGCACTGGACGGTGACGCCGACCGGCTGCAACTGGTCGATGCCGATGGGCGGCTTTTCAATGGCGACGAGCTGCTCTACCTGATGGTGTCCGAGCGCCTCGGCCGCGGCGAGCACGTGGCCGGTGTGGTGGGCACCCTGATGACCAACAAGGCCGTGGAAGTGGCGCTGCGCCAGAAAGGCATCGAGTTCGTGCGCGCCAAGGTCGGCGACCGCTACGTGCTGGAAGAGCTCGACAAGCGCGGCTGGCTTCTCGGCGGCGAAGGGTCGGGTCATCTGCTGGCGCTGGACAAGCAGACCACCGGCGACGGCATCGTCAGCGCGCTGCAGGTGCTGCAGGCCTGCGTGCGCAGCGGCAAGACCGTGGCGCAACTGCTGAGCGACGTCCAGCTCTTTCCCCAGACCCTCATCAACATCCGTCTGGCCGAGGGCCATGACTGGAAGCGCAACGGCGCGCTGGCCGAGGAAACGCGCAGGGTCGAAGCCGAACTGGGTGACGGCGGGCGCGTGCTGATCCGCGCGAGCGGCACCGAGCCGCTGCTGCGGGTGATGGTGGAGGCGCGCGATGCGCAGCAGGCCGAGGCCTGCGCGCGCCGCCTGGCCGCCACGGTGGCAGCGGCGTGAACATGGGACAGATCGAGGTCTGCCTGGCCGACTATGCCGATCCGGCGCACCGCGAAGCGTTGCTGACACTGCTCGATGCCTACGCCAGGGACCCCGCCGGCGGTGGCGCGCCGCTGCCCGAGTTCGTGCGGCAGAACCTGGTGAACGAACTGGCCAGGCGGCCTACCGCTTTCAGCGTGCTCGCCTTCGATGGCGTGAAGGCCGTGGGGCTGATCAATTGCTTCGAGGGCTTCTCGACCTTTGCCTGCAAGCCGCTCGTGAACGTGCACGACGTGGTGGTGCTGGAAAGCCACCGCGGCCAACGCATCACCCAGCGCATGCTGGCCAAGGTGGAAGAGCTGGCGCGCCAGCGTGGCGCCTGCAAGCTGACCCTGGAAGTGCTGAGCGGCAACGCGCGCGCCCTGCAGGCCTACGAGCGCGAAGGCTTTGCAGGCTATCAGCTCGATCCCAATTTTGGGACGGCCACCTTCATGCACAAGAAGCTTTGAGTGCTTGTCAAGTCACCAGGCATTGCGAACCCTTCTCAAATGTGAAGAAGTCCGCAGCCTGGAGGCGATCGATGCCAGAATCCGCCGGGAGGAGTATGAATTGCCTACACCGTCTCATGCACATCGGTCTCTTCGCATTCTTGTCTACAGCTCGGTCTTCTACCCGGGCGTGGGCGGCATCGAAAACAGCACGCGCCTGCTGATCGAGGAGTTCGTGAAGGCGGGGCACGAAGTGAAGGTCGTGACCGAACAAGTGCAGGATCCGGCTCACCCGTTCCTTGGCATCGAGGTGGTTCATTCATCGCAGAAGAGCCAGCAGATTGCGTTTTTTCGATGGGCCGACGTGCTCTACATGCCCAACATCACGCTCAAGGGCGTATGGCTGCTGATGCTGGGGCCGCGCAAGAAATGGGTCATCTCCCACAATGACTTTCACCTGATGTACGCCCGCCCGGCGATCGCGGCCATCAAGCGCTTGGTGATGGGCTGCGCCACCCGGCATATCGCCGTCAGCCGCAGCGTGGCGAAGTTCGTGGGCCACGACGCCCAGGTGATCCATTGCTGTTACGACGATCAGATCTTCAAGCTCTACCCGGAAGAGGCCAGGGCATTCGACTTCCTGTTCGTTGGCCGACTGGTGTCGCAGAAGGGCTGCGATCTTCTGATCGAGGCCTGCAGCCGCTTGCGGCGGCCGTTCACGCTCAACATCGTCGGCGAGGGCGACCAGCGGGAGTGTCTGCAGGCCAAGGTGCAACAGCACGGCCTTGCTGACCGCGTGAAGTTCCACGGCGCCCTCCACGGCGAAGAGCTTGCCCGCTTCATGAATCGCCACCGCGTGATGGTGGTGCCATCTCGAGGCGCCGAGGGCTTTGGCGTGGTGGTCCTGGAGGGCCTGGCCAGCGGTTGCCATGTGATCGCGGCAGACGCGGGCGGACTGGCCGAAGCCGTCGATGAACATGGCCAGCTGTTTCCCGTGGACGACGCCCAGCGGCTGCAAACTCTCCTCGATGAGTCCTTCGGCAGGCCGGCGCCGCAGCAGTTGCCTCCGGCGCTGGTGCGCTACCTTGGCGCGCGCCGGCGCGACAGCGTCGCGCGCCAATACATCCAGGCGCTTGCCTGATCGACGGAGGCCCTGCAGCCATGCTTGCCCCACGCAACATCGACGACATCCAGCTGCCGGAAAAGACGCTGTGCCTGACCTATGACGACGGCCCCGGCCCGGCAAGCGCCGAACTGGGCCGCTTCCTGGCGGACCGGGGGGTCCGTGCCACCTTCTTCGTGGTGGGCAAGTTTGCGCTGAGCCGGCCCGAGATCCTGGACGAGCTGCACGCGCAGGGGCACATCATCGGCAATCACACCTTCGAGCACCCGGATCTGCCCTACTACGTCTCGGTCGATGGGGACGTGCGCGACCAACTGATCCGGACCAACGTGTTGATCGAGAAGTACAACCGCAACAAGCCGGTGTACTTTCGCGCCACCTACGGCAAGTGGTCGCCCGAGGTCGCCAGGGAGGTCAATCGCGATCCACGCAGCAGCTACATGCACGTGGGGCCGATCTACTGGGACATCGACGGGGTGGACTGCTATTTCTGGCAGCAGGGAAAGTCGGTCGAGGAGGCGGAGGCCGCGTATCTGGACGCCATCGCGCGCAGGGGCAGCGGCATCGTCGTCATGCACGATGGCATCGCGGACATGGACACGGTCGCCGTTCGCAGCAAGACCCTCGAGCTCACCCGGCGCCTCCTGCCCAAGCTGCAGGATGCGGGCTACCGCTTTGTCGCGCTGGACGAAATCGACGATCCGCAGCTGCGCGATGCGCTGGGCGACACCATCGCCCTGCGCTCGGCCAGCGGCGCCTTCCTGCGCTATGGCCAGGCGCCGGACGCACGGGTCGACTGGTCCGGGCGGTCAGCCAGCGAGGCGCTGGCGCAGTTTCACATCGAGCGCCGCGAAGCGGGCAAGTCGATGCTGCGCACGCCGGACGGCCGCTACCTGCGTGTTGACGCCGCGCACGACGACACCATGCAACTGGCCGGCGAAGCCGACATGCACGCGCTGTTCGACATGATTCCGGTGAGCTCGGGCCAGTTCATGCTCCGCTCGAGCAATGGCAACTACCTGGCTGCTGCGAGCGCGCAGGGCGGCCCGCTGCGGGCCAGCGCGCCCTACATGCGGCAGGCCGGATGCTTTGACTGTGTGCCGCCCAAAGGCGCCTACCTCAAGCCGCTCGGCCTGGCGAGGCGCCTGGCGCTGGCGCGCAAGCGGCTGCAGTTCGTCAAGTCCAAGTTGCTGCGCGGCTAGGAGCCTGGGCGGCAGAGCCTAGGCTGGCGCTGCGAATCGCCCCGGCGCGAGCCCCGCTCTCTGCCGCCCAGGCTCCTAAGCCTTTCGCAGGGCTCGCCGCGCTGGCCGCCAGATCAGAAGCGCGTGACGGGCGACGGCTCATCCATCTTGTCCGCCGCGTACTTGCCCAGCTCCCACTTGGCGATCGCATTGCGGTGCACTTCGTCCGGGCCGTCGGCAAAGCGCAAGGTGCGCGCCTGGGCGTAGGCCGAAGCCAGCGGGAAGTCGTCGCACATGCCGCCACCGCCGTGCGCCTGCATGGCCCAGTCGATCACCTGGCAGGCCATGCTGGGGGCCACCACCTTGATCATGGCGATATCGTTCTTGGCGACCTTGTTGCCGGCCACGTCCATCAACCAGGCGGCCTTGAGCGTAAGCAGCCGTGCCATGTCGATCTTGCAGCGGGCTTCGGCGATGCGCTCCTGCGTCACCGTCTGCGAGGCCACCGTCTTGCCGAAGGCCACGCGCGACGAAGCGCGCTTGCACATCAGTTCCAGCGCGCGCTCGGCCAGGCCGATCAGGCGCATGCAGTGGTGAATGCGTCCGGGGCCAAGGCGCCCTTGGGCGATCTCGAAGCCGCGGCCTTCGCCCAGCAGCATGTTGTCGGCTGGCACGCGCACGTTCTCGAAGTACATCTCGACGTGGCCGTGCGGCGCGTCGTCATAGCCCATCACGTTGAGCGGACGCACGATGCGGATGCCCTTGGCTGCAGCCGGCACGATGATCATGCTCTGCTGCGAATGCTTGGGCGCGTCCGGATCGGTCTTGCCCATGGTGATGAAGACGGCACAGCGCGGGTCGGCCGCGCCCGAGATCCACCACTTGTGGCCGTTGATCACGTACTCGTCACCCTGGCGCTCGATGCGGGTGCAGATGTTGGTGGCGTCGCTCGAAGCCACCTCAGGCTCGGTCATGGCGAAGGCCGAGCGGATCTCGCCTTCCAGCAGCGGCTTGAGCCAGCGTGCCTTGATCTCGTCCGAGCCGTAGCGCGCGATGGTTTCCATGTTGCCGGTGTCAGGCGCCGAGCAGTTGAAGGCCTCGCTGGCCCATGGCACGCGGCCCATGATCTCGGCCAGCGGTGCGTATTCCATGTTGGTGAGGCCGGCGCCTTCATAGCCCGAGGCATGCGCGCTGTCGACCGGCAGGAACAGGTTCCACAGGCCCTGGGCCTTGGCCTTCTTCTTGAGCTTTTCCACCGTCTGCAGCGCAGTCCAGCGCTTGCCGGCGGCGGTGTTGGCGGCCATCTCGGCGCTGTACTCGGCCTCGGCCGGGTAGATGTTGTCCTCCATGAAGGCGCTGACGCGCTTCTGCAGTTCCTTGGTTTTGGCCGAGTAATCGAAATCCATGATGTCTCCTCAGAAAAAGGGGGGTGGCGGCCCGAAGTGCTTGTGGTGCCTCAGGCCTGCTGTGCAAAGCGCCAGGCCATTTCGGCCATGGGCTTGGCGCCGCGGCCCGATGCCACGGCTTGTTCGCTCGATGCGGTTCCGGCCTCGACCCGCTTGGCAATGCCTTGCAGGATGGCGGCCATGCGAAACAGGTTGTAGGCCTGATAGAAGTTCCAGTCGGGCGCCAGCGCCTCGGGCGTCGTGAGGCCGGTGCGTTCGCAGTAGCTGCGGATGTACTCGCTCTCGGTCGGGATGCCCAGGCTCTTGTGGTCCAGGCCGCCGATGCCGCGGAAGGTGGCCCCTGAGATGTGCCACGACATGCAGTGGTAGCTGAAGTCCGCCAGCGGGTGGCCCAGCGTCGACAGCTCCCAGTCGAGCACGGCGATGACCTTGGGTTCGCTGGCGTGGAACATCAGGTTGTCGAGCCGGTAATCGCCATGCACGATCGACACCATCGACTCGTCGCGCGCGCTCGCCGGCATGTGCGCCGGCAGCCATTCCATCAGCTTGTCCATCTCGGGAATGGGCTGGGTGATGGAGGCCACGTACTGCTTGCTCCAGCGGCCGATCTGGCGCTCGAAGTAGTTTCCAGGCTTGCCGTAGTCGGCCAGGCCGCGCTCGGCGAACTTCACCGAGTGCAGCGCGGCGATCACGCGGTTCATCTCGTCGTAGATGGCGCTGCGCTCGGCCGTGCCCATGCCGGGCAGGGACTGGTCCCACAGCACGCGGCCCTGCATGAATTCCATCACGTAGAAGGCGCGGCCGATCACCGATTCGTCCTCGCACAGGACGAGCATGCGCGGCACCGGCACGCCGGTGCCGGCCAGGCCGCCCATCACCTTGTACTCGCGCTCGATGGCGTGGGCCGAGGGCAGCAGCTTGGCCACCGGGCCGGGCTTGGCGCGCATCACGTAGCTTTGCGTGGGCGTCACCAGCTTGTAGGTGGGATTGGACTGGCCGCCCTTGAACATCTCCACCGTCAGCGGGCCCTGGAAGCCGGCGAGGTTCTTGTCGAGCCAGGCCGCAAGCGCCGCGATGTCGAAGGCATGCTGGCTGGAAACGGCACGCGTGCCGACGAAATTGCTGAAGTCCTGGGTCATGTCTCTGCTTGTTGCTTGGCTTATTGCTCGGCTGCCTCGGAAATGCGCATCAGCGCGGCGCGGTCCAGCACCACCAGGCCGGCCGGCTCGATGCGGATGGCTTCTTCGCGCTCCATCTGCTTGAGTTCCTGATTCACGCGCTGGCGCGAGGCGCCGAGCAACTGCGCCAGTTCCTCCTGCGCCAGATGCAGGCCGATGCGCATCTGGCTGCCGTCCGCCAGGTTGGGAATGCCGTAGCTGCGCACCAGGTGAATCAGCTGCTTGGCCAGGCGCGCACGCAAGGGCAGGGTGTTCAGGTCTTCCACCAGGCCGAACAGGGTCCGGATGCGGCGTGCCTGCAATCGCATCAGGGCTTCGTACAGCTCGATGTGCGAGGCCAGGATCTTCTGGAAGTCGGCGCGCGCCACGCACAGGATGGTGGTCTCGCCATGCGCGTAGGCATCGTGCGTGCGCCGGTCCCCGTCGAACATCGACACGTCGCCGAACCAGATGCCCGGCTCGACGTAGGTCAGCGTGACCTGCTTGCCCGACACCGCCGTCGAGCTCACCCGCACCGCGCCCTTGGCGCAGGCGATCCACGACTCGGGCGGATCGCCGCGTGCGGCGATCAAGTCGCCGTCCTTGTAGCGTCTGACGAAAGCGCATCGAAGAATGTCGTGCCGAAGCGAAGGTGAAAGAGAGCTGAACCAGCGACCGCTATTGATCGCTTCACGTTCTTCGATGGTAAGAATGGGGTCGTCCATTGATCTGTCCTGTCGGCGACTGAATTGAGCGGGCTTGTCACGAGGGCGACCTCGTGGCGTTCTTCACGAGTAGCGTGGTTTCTCCTTGGCCAGGAAGGCGGCGATGCCGATGCCGGCGTTGGCATGGTGCAGGTTGCGCACGAAGTGGTCGCGTTCGGCGTCGAGTTGCGCGGGCAGGGTGGCGCCGCGGGCCTCGTTCAGCAGATCCTTGCAGCTGGCCAGCGCATTCGGGGCGCGCCCGTTGAGCTGGGCGGCCAGGGCCAGTGCGTCGTTCAGGGCCTGGCCGCTTTCCGCCAGGCGATTCACCACGCCCAGGGCGTGCAGGCGTTCGGCCGCAATGCGCTCGCCCAGCATCATCCATTCGCTCGCCAGCTGGCGTGGCAGCGATTGCGCCAGGTGCCAGCTCAGGCCGCCATCGGGCGAGAGCGCGATGTTGGTGTAGGAGGCGGCAAACACGGCATCGCGCGCCGCCACGATGAAGTCGCAGGCCAGCGCCAGCGAGAAACCGGCGCCGGCGGCGGCGCCTTCCACTGCCGCGATGATCGGCTTGGGAAAGGCGCGCATCGCATCGATCCAGTTGTGCAGGCCCTCGATGCTTTGCGCCTGGTACTCGGGCTCGCGTTCGCGATTGGCCTGCAGGCGCTGCAGCGAACCGCCGGCGCTGAACCAGGGGCCTTCGCCGGCCAGCACCACGCTGCGGACCTCCGCGCTGTTGCCGGCGCGGTTCAGCGTCTCGATGCCGGCCGCGTAGATGTCCGGGCCCAGCGCGTTGCGTTGCGAGGGGTTGGACAGCAGCAGCAGCATGGTGCCGTCTTGCGTGCTGCTCTTGAGTTGTGCAGTCATGTCGTGTTTGCCTTCGGGTTTCAGTCTTCGACGTGGGTGAGGCTCAGGCCCAGCGCGCCGCGGCGGCGCAGCCAGGGGCTGGGGCGATAGCGCGGGTCGCCATACACCGTCTGCAGGTTGAACAGCACCTCCAGCATGTTGGTCGGGCCATAGAGGTCGCCCATGGCGAGTGGGCCTTGCGGATAGCCCAGGCCCAGGCGCACGGCGGTTTCCAGATCGGACGGCGAGCAGACCTGCTGCTGGCACATGTCCGAGGCGATATTGACGATGGTCGCCAGCACCCGCTGGGTGACGAAGCCGCCGGAGTCGCGGATCACGCTCACCGCCTTGCCATCGCGCGCGAACAGCGCATGCGCCGCCTCGCGCATGTCGCGCCGCGTGGCCGGCGTGCCGGCCAGCACGCGGCGCTTGGTGGCGGCGTCGTCGACCAGCATGTCGATGCCCACCGTGCGGGTGGCGTCCATGCGGTCGACCGCGGCCACCGTGGTGACGTCGAAGCCCAGCGGCGCCACCAGGATCAGCGCGGCAGGCGAGGGCGTGGGGCCGGTCTCGATGTGGGCGCCCAGCTGATGCACCAGGCGCAGCAGTTCCGGCCGGCGGGCCGCGCGCGGCGAAACCCAGACCGGCGGCAGCGTCTCGAGCACCGGCGCCGGCGCCTCGGCCGCGACCTGGGCTGCGCCATCCACATAGCGGTAGAAGCCTTCACCCGTCTTGCGGCCCAGGGCACCTGCCGCCAGGCGTTGGGCGGTGATCACGCTGGGGCGAAAGCGCGGCTCCTCGTAGTACTGGTGGTAGATCGACTCCATCACCGGATGCGAGACGTCCAGTGCCGTCAGGTCCATCAGTTCGAAGGGGCCGAGGCGAAAGCCGGCCTGGTCCTTCAGGATGCGATCGATGGTGGCGAAGTCGGCCACGCCTTCGGAAACGATGCGCAGCGCCTCGGTGCCGTAGCCGCGGCCTGCATGGTTGACGATGAAGCCCGGCGTGTCCTGCGTGTGCACCGCGCTGTGGCCCATCTGCACCGCGTAGGCGGCCAGGCGCTCGCACAGTGCGCGCTCGGTCTTGAAGCCGGCCACGACCTCGACCACCTTCATCAGCGGCACCGGGTTGAAGAAGTGGTAGCCGGCAAAGCGCTCGGGCCGCGCCAGGCCGGCCGCGATGGCCGTCACCGACAGCGACGAGGTATTGGTCGCGAGCACTGCCGACGGCGAAACCACCGACTCGAGTTCGTGGAACAGGGCGCGCTTGATCTCCAGGTTCTCGACCACCGCCTCGATCACCAGGTCGCAGGACGCCAGCGCCTGCATCGAGTCGACGGCATGCAGGCGCGTCACCAGGGCGGCCTGGGTGACGGCATCCAGCTTCCCTTTTTCCTCGAGCTTGGCCCATTGGGCAGTGACGGCCTCCAGGCCGCGCTGGGCGGCGCCCGGCTGGTTGTCGACCAGCAGCACCTCGCTGCCGGCCTGCGCCGCGATCTGCGCGATGCCGCGTCCCATGGCGCCGGCGCCGATGACGCCGATTTTGGAAAAGGTCACTGTCATTTCGAATGTCTAGCTGTAGGTGGTAAGTTGTGGCTGCCGTGTCAAAATCTGTTTACTTTTTATTACGGTCTGCTCCCTTGCAAGCACTGCGTCCTTTCGTGGGTCTCCTTCTGCTCGGTGCTGCATTCCAATCCGTCGCCTTGACCATTGGCCGGCCGAGCGGCAACGCCTGGATTGGCAAGCCGCTCGAGCTGGTCGTCCCCCTGGCGCTGGATCGCAGCGACACGGGAGACGGCCTGTGCCTAGAAGCCGACGTGCGGCAAGGGGACATCCGGGTCGACGACAAGCGAGTGACCTTGTCGCTCGAGCCCGGTCCCAGCCCCGACACGCCGCGCGTGCGCTTGCGGACCACGCGCGCCATCGAGGAGCCGGTCGTCACCGTGACGCTCACTGCCGGTTGCGACATGAAGTCTACGCGCCAGTACGTGCTGCTGGCCGATTTGCCGGAGTCGCTGCCCGTCGCGGCGTCACCCGCGCGACCCGCCTTTCGGCCGGCGGCAAATGCGAGCGGCGCAGCACCGGACGCATCGGCTGCACTTCCGTCTCCGTCGCCGCGCCCGGCGCGCGTGGCGCAGGTGCCGGTGATGCCCAAGTCGCGCCCTGCCGCCGAAGCGGTGCCCAAGCCCCCGTCGCCCGCCCCCAGACCGGAAGCAGCTGCGGCGCCCGCGCCGGCCGGTGCGGCCAAGGAAGGCAAGCCTCGCCTGCAGGTGGAGCCGCTGTCGCCGGAGCCGGTGGCACAGGTGGCGGCGAAGCCGGCGCTGGCCAGCCCGCGGCCTGACGACCCGGCCGGGCGCGCCCAGGCCCAGGCACTGTCGCAACCGACGAGCGCTGCCACCGCCGAGCAGAGCCGGCGGGACGCCGAGCGCATGAAGGAGCTGGAGAGCGCCTTGGCCAGCGTGCGCGAGCAGTCGGCGCAGACACAGCGCCTGCTTCTGGAAATGCGTGCAGACCTGGCCCAGGCGCAGGCCAGCCGCTATCGCAACCCGCTGGTCTACGGACTGCTGGCCCTGATCGCATTGGCCCTGATTGCCCTGGCATTGCTCTGGCGCACCGCGCGCCGCGCCCGTGTGTCGGCGTGGTGGGGTGGCGCCGAAGAGCAGCGGCCGGGCGGCAGCGCGGCCCGGCCGGTACTGCCGCGCCGAGGCGAACTGATCGAAGAGGAGGACGAAGACGACGACGCCGGCAGTGCGGCGCCCGCCGATGTCTCCGGCCTGCGCTCCGCCCAGGGGCTGCGCGTCACCGCACTGCCGGCCGGCTTGGGCGCTTCGGCCTTCGATCGCGGCCAGGTACGGCAGGTCAATGCCGAGGAACTGTTCGACGTGCAGCAACAGTCGGAGTTCTTCGTTTCGCTGGGGCAGCACGAGCAGGCGATTGGCGTTCTGCGCGAACACATCGCTGCGAATCCCGGCACCAGCGCCCTGGCTTACCTGGATCTGTTGGGCGTACTGCATCTGCTGGGGCGCCGCGATGACTACACGACCCTGGCGCGAGAGTTTGGCTACAAGTTCAATGCGCAGGTGCCCGACTTCGAAAACTACAGCGCCGAGGGCCGCAGCCTTGAGCACTACCGGGACGCACTGGCGCGCATCATGGAGCAATGGCCGTCCCCGGGCACGGCGGAGCTGATCGAGGCGTTCGTTTTTCGCAAGCCCGGTTCGCATGACGAGAGCTTCGACCTGCCGGCCTACCAGGAACTGCTGCTGCTCTATGCGGTGGCGCGCGACCTGAGCGAATACGCAGGCCCCTGGGAGGCGCCGGCCCCGGCGCCGCCGTCAGCCGTTCGGCAGCGGGATAGCGGCGCGTCCGAGCGCGCCACCCAGCAAGAGACCGGGCCCATGCCTTACCTGAGCGAGGCGCCGGATGCGGCCAGCGCAGCGCAGCCCGTGCCGCCGCGGGAGATGCCCCCACTGGAGTTGGACCTGTCCGAGCTGGATCGGACCGCCTTCGAGACCTTGCCAGCGCCGATCGAGTCGCCTCAGGCGCAAAAGCCTGGCCCTTCGGTCGACCCCCATGTGATCGATTTCGATCCTTCCGATCCGGCCACCGACCGGGGCGACCTGCGTCCCCGGCATCTGGGCGTCAAGGTCTAGTCCAGTGGCGGCTGGCCGGCTGGCCGGCCGGCCGGTCAGCGGCGTACCTGCAACGCGCCCGGATTCACGATGTTGGTGGGGTTGCCCTTGATGAAGCTGACCACGTTGTCGAAAGCCTGACCGAAGTAGAGTTCGTAGCTCTCCTGCTCCACATAGCCGATGTGCGGCGTGCAGACGCAGTTCTCCAGGCGCAGCAAGGCGTGGCCCTGCAAAGGCGGCTCGCTCTCGAAGACGTCGATGGCGGCCATGCCCGGCCGGCCGCGGTTCAGCGCGGCAAGCAGTGCATCCTGCTCGACCAGTTCGGCGCGCGAGGTATTGACGAACAGGGCCGTGGGCTTCATGCGCGCCAGATCTTCCAGCCGCACAATGCTGCGGGTTTCGTCGGTGAGCCGAAGATGGATCGACAGCACGTCGGCGGAAGTGAACAGTGCCTCGCGGCTGCTGGCCACCTGGAAGCCGTCGGAGCGCGCCTTGGCACAGCTGGCGTCGCTGCCCCAGATCACCACTTGCATGCCGAAGGCCTGGCCATAGCGTGCCACCAGCTGGCCGATGCGGCCATAGCCCCAGATGCCCAGGGTCTTGCCCTTGAGCACCGAACCCAGGCCGAAGTTGGGCGGCATGGAGGCCGACTTGAGCCCCGATTGCTGCCAGGCGCCGTGCTTGAGGTTGCTGATGTATTGCGGCAGCCGGCGCATGGCGGCCATGATCAGGGCCCAGGTGAGTTCGGCCGGCGCCTGGGGCGAGCCGCTGCCCTCGGCCACGGCTACCCCGTGCTCGCTGCAGGCATTGATGTCGATGTGCGAGCCGGCGCGGCCGGTCTGCGAAATGAGCTTGAGCTTGGGCAGTTTCTCGATCAGTTGGCGCGAGATCTGGGTGCGTTCGCGGATCAGGACGATCACATCCGCGTCCTTCAGCCGCACTGAAAGTTGCCCGATGCCCTTGACCGTGTTGGTATAGACCTTGGCCGCGTAGGCATCGAGCTTCGACGCGCAGCGCAGCTTGCGCACCGCATCCTGGTAGTCGTCGAGAATCACAATATTCATGGCACGTGATTGTGCCTTGCGACCCGGTAACTACATGTTGTGCGGAGGCGGCGGAGCGCCCCGAATTCTTAGTGAATGCCGCCTACAGCGGGGCGCAGGCCATGCGCTTCAAGGGCGACCAGGCGGTCGAGTTCGGCGCAGACGTCAGCCATGCGGCCGGAGATCACCATGCGGCTTGCGTTGTGCGCGGCGCGGGGGTCGACCACGCGAATGACGCGCAGCGGCCGTGCGGTGTGGCCGGCACTTTCGGCTTTCTCGGCGCTGCCACGGGCGGCGCAGGCCGGCCGGATGGCCACATAGCGTAGATCGGAAGAGACACCGGCGCGGCGGCGGCGCGGCGCGATCCAGCGGCTGGCAAGCGCCTGCAGCGGCGAGATCAGGTCGGCAAGACTCAGAACAGCGATTCCCATGTGAACTCCAAAAGTGGCTTGAGGGTTGGACACAGGCAGGATTGCTTTCTCGGATTGAAGGGCCCGCGACAGGGTGATGGCCTTGCGCCATACGCCCGCCACCTGGCGCGGCCCCGGATGGCTACATGAGCATGGTGTTGCGGATCAGGCCGACAGCCAGGCCTTCGATCTCGAAGGGCTCGCCCGGCTGCACGATGATGGTCGGGTAGTCGGGGTTTTCGGCGTGCAGTTCGATCACTTGCTTGTTGCGCTTGAGGCGTTTAACGGTCACCTCATCACCCAGGCGCGCCACCACGATCTGGCCGTTGCGCGCCTCTTTGGTGGCTTGCACGGCCAGGAGGTCGCCGTCCATGATGCCGGCGTCGCGCATCGACATGCCGCGCACCTTGAGAAGATAGTCGGGCTGGCGCTGGAACAGGGTGCTCTCGACGTAGAAGGTCTGGTCCACGTGCTCTTGCGCCAGGATGGGCGAGCCCGCGGCGACGCGGCCTACCAATGGCAAGGCCAGTTGCGCCAAGCCGGGCAGCGGTAACGAATACTGGTTGTTGCGCGATTCGTTGATGGAACGCAGCGCATCGCCCTTGAGGCGGATGCCGCGCGAGGTGCCGCTCACCAGCTCGATGACGCCCTTGCGCGCCAGGGCCTGCAAATGCTCTTCGGCCGCATTGGCGGATTTGAAACCGAGCTCGGCCGCGATTTCGGCGCGCGTCGGGGGCGCACCGGTGCGGGCGATGGCCGCCTGAATCAAATCGAGGATTTGCTGTTGGCGGGCGGTAAGCTTGACGGGAAAGGGCAGGTTGAGCATGCGCTGAACTCCTAAGGATTCACCTTGGTTACTGGCTGCATATCCAGTAACTGTATTTTTAACCAGTTTTTCGGGATTGGCAAGCATGGGCGAAAAATTGCGCTCCGGCGACAGGCGTGTGCTGGTGCTGGGAACCGGCGGCACCGTCGCCGGCCGGGCCGCCAGCGCCGGCGACAACATCGGCTACGTGGCCGGGCAGGTCGGCGTGTCCGAGCTGCTGGCGGGCATCGAGGCGCCGGCGGGCATCGCGCTGGCCACCGAGCAGGTGGCGCAGGTCGACAGCAAGGATATGGAGTTCTCGATCTGGTGCGACCTGGCGCTGCGTTGCGCTCAGGTGCTGGCGGATCCCGCGGTGGCGGGCATCGTCATCACGCACGGCACCGACACCATCGAGGAGACGGCGTACTTCCTGCACTGCGTGCTGCCTTCGGACAAGCCGGTGGCATTGACCTGTGCGATGCGTCCCGCCACCGCGCTGTCGCCCGACGGTCCGCAGAACGTGCGCGACGCCATCGTGGTGGCGGCATCGCCGGGCGCGCGCGGCGTCAGCGTCGTGTGCGCCGGCACCGTCCATGGCGCGGCCGATGTGCAGAAGGTGCACACCTACCGGCTCGACCCCTTCAGCTCCGGCGACGCGGGGCCGGTGGCCTTCGTCGAAGAAGGGCAGTTGCGCATGGCCAAGGGCTGGCCAGCGGCCGGTCCGGCGATGGACGTCCTGCGGGAATTGGCGGCGGGCCGGGAAGCGCCGCGGGTGGAGATCGTGCTCAGCCACGCCGGCGCCCGCGGCCACCTGATCGACACCTTGCTGGCGGAGCGCGCCCGCGCTGTGCCCGGTGCGATTCAAGGCTTGGTGCTGGCCGCGACCGGCAACGGCACCCTGCATCACGAGATTGAAGGCGCGGCGGCGCGCGCCCAGGCGGCCGGGGTCGTGGTGTGGCGTGCCACGCGCTGCCTGGAGGGACGCATCCTGCCCAAGGCCGGCGATGCGATCCCTGATGCGGGCGCACTCAATCCGGTCAAGGCGCGCATCGCGCTGATGCTCGAACTGCTGCGCATCCACGGAAGCTGACGCGCCATGTTTGCCGCGCTGCAGACGCACGAATGGGCCTATCCGGCACTCGAGGCGCTGCATGTGCTGGGCATCGCGCTACTGCTGGGCAACCTGGTGGCGTTGGAGATGCGCGTTTTCGGGCGCGCCACTGCCATTCCGGTACAGGCTTTCGCTCGCCTGTCGCTCACCATCGCGCTGATCGGCTTTGCCCTGGCGGCCTGCACGGGACTGCTGATGTTCTCGACCCGGCCCGGCGAGCTGCTGGCCAACCGGTACTTCATCACCAAGATGACGCTGCTGGCCGCGGCTGGCGGCAACGCACTTTTCTTCCACCTGCGCGGCTCGCTGCGGCGCCTCGATTCCCTTGCAAGAGCCCAGATGTTGCTGTCCACTGGCATCTGGGTGGCGGTCGTGTTCTGCGGCCGCTGGATCGCCTACTGAGCCCCCAGGGGGCCGGGCCAGCCCGGCCCGCCCCCCCGCGGGGGATCAAGCAAAGTGGCAGAGCCACATTTGCTTGAGAGCTTGAGGAGTAAGCCGATGAAACGTCGTCAACTCGTTCTTGCCGCTGCAAGCATGCCGCTGATGGCGGGCCCTGCGTGGTCCCACCATGGCTGGAGCAGTTTCGACCAGGACCGCCCGATCTACCTGGAAGGCGTGGTCATGGTGTCGCGCTGGCAGAACCCGCATGTGGAGCTCGACATCGAGACGCCCGCTGGCATGAAGGTGCCGGCCGATCTGGCCCGGCGCAGCTTGCCGCCGCAAAGCGCGCCGGTCGATGGCCCGGGCTTGCTGGCCAAGGCGTCGGTACCGCGCCGCGCCGACCGCAAATGGGAGCTGGAGTTGGCGCCCCTGACGCGCATGCAGGCCTGGAAGATCCCGGAGATCAAGCAGGGCGCGCAGGTGTCGGCGGTGGGTTTCACCTTCAAGGACGAGGCCGGCGAAGCGATCGTGCGCGTCGAGTACCTGTTCCTCGACGGCAAGGTCTACGGGCTGCGTTCCAGCCCGGCTTGAAGCGTCTTCAGCTGCTGAGCGCGGCGAAGGCGCGCTGGGTGATCTCTTCGACCGGGCCGGTACCGCTGATGGCGCGGTACTTGGGCGCCGTTGCCGGGTCGGCCTTGGCCCAGGCCGAGTAGTAGTCCACCAGCGGGCGGGTCTGCTGGCTGTAGACATCCAGGCGCTTGCGCACCGTTTCTTCCTTGTCGTCTTCGCGCTGAATCAGGTCTTCGCCCGTCACGTCGTCCTTGCCTTCCACCTTGGGCGGATTGAACTTGACGTGGTAGGTGCGCCCCGACGCCGGGTGCGAGCGGCGTCCGCTCATGCGCTCGATGATGTCCGAGAAGGGCACGTCGATCTCGAGCACATAGTCGATCTTGACGCCGGCCGCCTTCATCGCATCGGCCTGCGGGATGGTGCGCGGAAAGCCGTCGAACAGAAAGCCCGATGCGCAGTCGGGCTGCGCAATGCGCTCCTTCACGAGATTGATGATGAGGTCGTCGCTCACCAGTGCGCCTGCATCCATCACGGCCTTGGCCTGCAGACCAAGCGGCGTGCCTGCCTTGACCGCTGCGCGCAGCATGTCGCCCGTGGAAATCTGGGGAATGCCGTACTTCTGGCAGATGAAAGTCGCTTGCGTGCCCTTGCCTGCACCGGGGGCGCCCAACAAAATCAGTCTCATGGTGTCCTCGGAGGGATTTCTAGTAATTTCTTTGTCGCGTCACGGTGGCCGCGGCAGGCCGCAATCCGCGTGACGGAATTGCATCGAGGATAGCATGCGCCCTGCGGCGTTCCCTCGGAGAACGCGCCTTCTTCAGGCCGCCAGCAGGCGTCGAACGCGGGCCAGGTCTTCCGGTGTGTCGATCCCCGGGCCCGGTGCGTGGTCGCTGATGTGTACCGCGATACGGTGGCCGTGCCACATGGCGCGCAACTGCTCCAGCGCCTCGCCGGTTTCGATGGGCGCCGGCGGCAAGCTTGGAAAGCGCTTCACGAAGCCGGCGCGATAGCCGTAGATGCCGATATGGCGCCATGGCGCCGGCGAAGGCAGCGCGCTGAAAGCGCCATTGACGTAGCCATCGCGCCACCAGGGAATGGGCGCCCGGCTGAAGTAAAGGGCCATGCCGCTTGCATCGAGCACCGCCTTCACGACGTTGGGGTTGAGGTAGTCGGCCAGGCTGTCGATGGCGTGCACGGCGGTGCTCATGGCGGCATCGGGCCGCTGCGCCAGGGTTTGCGCCACGGCGTCGATCAGGCCGGGTTCGATCAGGGGCTCGTCGCCCTGCACGTTGACCACGATCGCGTCATCCGCCAGGCCCAGCTTGTCGCAGGCCTCGGCCAGGCGGTCGCTGCCGCTCGCGTGGTCCTGCCGGGTCAGCAGCGCCTCGACACCGTGGGCGACGCAGGCCGAGACGATGCGCTCGTGGTCGGCCGCCACCACCACGCGGGCGGCGCCGGACCGGCTCGCGCGCTGCGCCACCCGCACCACCATCGGCAATCCGGCGAGGTCGGCCAACGGCTTGTCGGGCAGGCGGGTCGAGGCCAGGCGCGCCGGAATCAGCACCACGAAGCCGGCGCCTGTGTTGCTCGTCGCGGGCATGCTCAGATTCCGAGCTCTTCGTCGCTGAGGACGCGCGCTTCGTTTTCCAGCAGCACGGGGATGCCGTCGCGCACCGGGTAGGCCAGGCGGGCACTGTGCGACCAAAGTTCCTGCTGGGCGGGATGCCAGGTCAGCGGGCCCTTGGTCACGGGGCACACCAGCAGTTCGAGAAGCTTGCTATCCATCGAGCGATGATAGCTTTGCATCCAGTGCCGCGAAGAAGTCCGGCGCGGGCTGGAAGACGAGCGGCACGGCAAACGCGTTTGGCGCCACCCGCCACAGCTTGGCGGCGTCCTTTTCCGTGCACAGCACGGAGACGGCGGTGTCGCCGATCGGCGCCCAGTCCTTGAAGTCGTGGTGATCGGGCAGGGCAATGCAACGCTCTGGCTCGATGCCGCGCGCGCGCAGCAAGTCGAAGAAGCCCTGGGGTTTGGCGATGGCGGCAACCGCCACGACGCGCTGGCCGGCCAGCGCGGCCAGTGGCATCGAACGGCCGTCGCGGCCAATCGCCGCGTCGGCCAGCGAGCGTTGCGCGCGGTAGCCGGCAAAGGCCGGGCGGTCGCCGGTGTGCAGCACCAGGTCGCAGGGACGGGGCCAGGGTTCGCGCAAGGGGCCAGCAGGCAGCAGCCAGCCATTGCCGATACCGCGGTCGTCGAACACGCAGATCTCCACGTCCCGTTCCATGGCGAGGTGCTGCAGGCCGTCGTCGCTGACGATCAGGCGGGTTTGCGGGTGCTTGGTCAGCAAGGCACGGACTGCCTCGATGCGCCGGCGCGCCACGAAGGTGGGGGCGGCGGTGGCGCGGTGGATCAACAGAGGCTCGTCGCCCGTCTCATCCGGCGAGCTGGACGCCAGCACCTCGCGGCAGTCCTCGGTGGTGCGGCCGTAACCTCGCGAAATCACCCCGACGGGCGTTCCGCGCGCCTGCAGATGTCGCACGATGGCGATCACCGAAGGCGTCTTGCCGGCCCCGCCGGCCACCACGTTGCCCACCACCAGCACAGGCACTGCCACCCGTTCGCTGCGCAGCAGGCCGGAGCGGTAGAGGCAGCGGCGCAGCCAGGCCAGGACGCCGAACAACAGCGACAGTGGCCACAGCGTCCGCGCGAGCGCGCCGCGTTCCAGCCAGGCGCGCTGCAGATCCAAGGCTATTGGCCGGCCTGGGCCGCCGATTGCGTGGCGAAGGTGATCTGCATGAGGCCGGCGCGGCGCGCCCCTTCCATCACCGTGATCACCGACTGGTGCGCCGCGCTGGCGTCGGCGCTGATGATCACCACGTTGTCCTTGCCGCCACCGGCTGCCGCGCCCAGGGCTGCGGCGATCGCATCGACACCCCGCTCAGGCAGGGCCGTCTTGTTGACCATGTAGCGGCCGTCCGAAGATACCGAGACGATGATTTCCTTGGGGTAGTCGCGCTGGGCTTCGGCGTCGGCCACCGGCAGGCGCAGCTGCATCTCGGTGAATTTGCTGTAGGTGGTCGACAGCATCAGAAAGATCAGGATCACCAGCAGCACGTCGATGAAGGGGATCAGGTTGATCTCCGGCTCATCGCGCGAGCCATGGCGAAAGTCCATGGAGGTCTTGCGCTTCACGGCGGCTTCAGCCTCGCAGCATTTCCAGGTGGCGGGCGAAACGCTCGCTCGCCAGCTCCAGATTGAGCAGGTACTCGTCGACCCGGCTGCGGAAGTAGCGCCAGAAGATCAGCGTGGGGATCGCCACGATCAGGCCGAAGGCGGTGTTGTAGAGCGCGATCGAGATGCCGTGCGCCAGCTGGGCGGGGTTGCCCGAGCCGACGGCGCCGCCGGTGGGCGACTGGGAGCCGAAGATCTCGATCATGCCGATCACCGTGCCCAGCAGGCCCAGCAGTGGCGCGGCCGAGGCGATGGTGGCCAGCGCGGCCAGATAGCGCTCCAGCTTGTGCGCCACGGTGCGGCCGGTGGCTTCCATGGCGGCGCGGATGTCGTCGTCGGTGGAGCGCGGGTTGGCGTTCAGTGCCCGGAAGCCCGCGGCCAGCACTTCGCCCAGGAAGGAATTGCGTTCCAGCTTGGCCACCACTTCAGGCGCCGGTACCGCACCGCGCGATACGTTGATGGCCTCGTCGAGCAGCTTGGGCGGCATCACTCGGGCGGTTTTGAGGGAGGTGAATCGTTCGATGACGAGCGCCAGGGCCAGCACGGAACACAAGAGCAGGGGCCAGATCGGCCAACCCGCAGCAACTATGATCGAAAACAAAGAAGGCCCTCCGGCGCTGTAAAGGAATGCAAATGCGCGGCGATTATCCACCGCGCCATTGCCCATCGGACACGCTTTGTGTGTGTGCGATTCCACACACAGAATCTGTTGATAACTTTGTGACTAACTGGCCGGACAACGCCGGCCGGCCCGCATGCAGCGGGCCTCCGATTGGATCGAGCGAATTTTGAGCAGTCATTTCTCCAATGGAATCAACGGCTTGCACCACAACATTGGCCATGGGCGCAGTCAAAGCGGCGCGACATCTACTGGGATGAACCCTTGTGGAAGAGTGGCCTGGCCCGAAAGTGCGCTTGGTGATGGCCAATAACTTCTCTTTGGCGCCCGGGCCGCGCGTATGGGAGGTCGGCGCCTTGTGCCACGCGGTGGCGGACGCGCTGGATGCGCGCTTCAACCCGGTGGCGGTCCGCGGCGAGATCTCCGGATTTTCGCGCGCGGCCAGCGGCCATTGCTACTTCGCGCTGAAGGACGACGGCGGCCAGCTGCGCTGCGCCATGTTCCGGCGTGCGGCGAGCCTGCTGGACTTCAACCCAAGCGATGGCGATCAGGTGGAAGTGCGTGGCCGGCTGGCCGTGTACGAACCGCGCGGCGATCTGCAACTGGTGGTGGAAAGCCTGCGGCGGGCCGGACAGGGCGCACTGTTCGAGCAATTCATGCAGCGCAAGGCGCGGCTGGAGGCGCAGGGCTTGTTCGATCCCGCGCGCAAACGTGCGCTGCCGACCCTGCCGCGCGCCATCGGCATCGTCACCTCGCTAGGCGCCGCTGCCCTGCACGATGTGGTGAGCGCGCTACGCCGGCGTGTGCCGCACATCCCGGTGGTGCTGGCGCCGGCGGCGGTTCAGGGCGCGGCTGCCCCTGCCGAACTGGTGCGTGCGCTGCGCGCGCTGTACGCGCTTGAGCCGCAAGTCGACGTGATCCTGCTGGTGCGCGGCGGCGGCTCGATGGAAGACCTGTGGGCCTTCAACGACGAACTGCTGGCGCGCACGATCGTCGAGAGCCCGGTGCCGCTGGTGAGCGGCGTCGGCCACGAGACCGACTTCACCATCGCCGATTTCTGTGCCGACCTGCGCGCCCCGACGCCCACCGCGGCGGCCGAACTGGTGTCCGCGCCGCGCGACACCTGGCTGGGCGCCCTGGCGTTGATGGAAGACCGGCTGGGCAACGCGCTGGGTGCGCGCCTGGACAGCCTGGGCCAGCGCCTCGACCAGGCCGCCGCGCGGCTGGGCCGGCCCTCGGGCCTGATCGCGCGCCAGCAGCTGGGCTGCGCGCATCTGGCGCAGCGCATGCACTACGGTGCGTTGTCGAAGCTGGAGCGATTGGCGCAAGTCCAGCGCAGGCTTCAGGACGCATTGCCGGCCGCGCTGACGCAGGCCATCCTGGGCCAGGAGCGGCGGCTGACGCATGCCGGCACGCGGCTGCAGCTTTTGGATCCGTCGCTGGTGTTGCAGCGCGGCTATGCCTGGCTGTCCGACCGCGAGGGCCACGCCTTGACCAGCGTCGAGCAACTGGCGCCCGGCGCCACCGTGAGTGCCCGCCTGGCCGACGGCCGTGCAGAACTGAGTGTGCTTGGCGTCGAGCACACGCGGCGCGGTACTACACGCAAGGCCAATGAATAGTTCCTAGAATGCGCCGTCTTACGTCGACATCATCATCAACCCACCACGAGCAATAAACATGGAACACGTCCTTCCTCCTCTTCCCTACGCCCTCGATGCGTTGGCACCGGAATACTCCAAGGAGACGATGGAGTACCACTACGGCAAGCACCACAACGCTTACGTCGTGAACCTGAACAACCTGCAAAAGGGCACCGAGTTCGAGGCCATGACGCTCGAAGAGATCGTCAAGAAGTCCAGCGGCGGCATCTACAACAACGCCGCCCAGATCTGGAACCACACCTTCTTCTGGAGCTGCATGAAGCCGCAAGGCGGCGGCGCGCCGACTGGCGCGCTGGCCAAGGCGATCGACGCCAAGTGGGGCAGCTTCGACGCCTTCAAGGAAGCATTCGTCAAGTCGGCCGTGGGCAACTTCGGCTCGGGCTGGACCTGGCTGGTGAAGAAGGCCGACGGCTCGGTCGACATCGTGAACACCGGCGCCGCCGGCACTCCCCTGACCACGGCCGACAAGGCCCTGCTCACGGTGGACGTCTGGGAGCACGCCTATTACATCGACTACCGCAACCTGCGCCCGAAGTACGTCGAGACCTTCCTGGCCAAGCTGGTCAACTGGGATTTCGCCGCCAAGAACTTCGGCTGATCGCTAGCCCCCAGTAAAAAAGCCGGCCCTCAGGCCGGCTTTTTTCATGCCTGCTGCGGCTGCTACGGCCATTCAGCGCGCCGGCTGGAAAGGGGTTCCGCTCAGCTTGAAGCCCTTCTTGATGTTCTTCTTGGCAAACCAGCCCTGGTTCATCTCCAGCACGTAGCGCACCGGTTCCTCGGAGCACCAGTTGTCGGTGCTCAGGGGCTTCATGTCCGCCAGGTTCACGATGCGGCCATCGTCCGCCACGAAGGCTGCCGTCAGCGGCAGCAGGGTGTTTTTCATCCAGAAGCATTGAGGCGCCGCCTGCTCGAAGACGAACAGCATGCCTTCCTGCTGCGGCATCTCCTTGCGGTACATGAGGCCGATCTGGCGCTCCAGCGCACTGGCGGCCACCTGGGCATCGATCTGGTACATGCCGGCATTGATGCGCACGCGCTTGAGGTCCGTCTGCGGTTCGCCATTGCCCTGCGCTTGAGCGGCAGGCAGGAACAGGAAATTGGCAGCCGCCAATAGCGGCAAAAGAATGAATCGGGGAAACATCAGGGCAGTCTTCTGGGAATTGCGGCGAGAAATGCCTGCGCGTCGATGAAAGCGGGGCATGGCGTGTGCGGCAAAGCTTACATCGAAATTTCGAGCTCCTTTTGGGGCCCGCGCATCCGTTGTCGCAGGCGGCCGAAGGCCTGTCTGGACACAAAAAAAGCGCCCCGCAGGGCGCTTTTTCGTTGGAGCCAGTTGGCAGCGAATTACTTCGCGCCCGGCATGTCGGGCGTGCCGCCTTGGGTGGTCTTGGCGCGGCCCGGCTTGCGGGTGTCGCGGGTGTCCTTGCGGGCTTCGCCGGCGGTTGCAGCCTTGTCGGTGCCGATCGCACCGCCTTCGGGCGTCTTCAGGGTGTCGCCGCCAGCCGGCTTGACTTCGCCCTTCGGCTTGGTGGCGCGCTTGGCGTCGGCGCGTTGCTGCGACTTGGTGTTCACGTTGCCCTGCTCGGCGGACTGACCAGCCGGGTTTTGCGCGTAGGCGCCAACGGCGAACAGGCCGGCAATCATCACTGCGAGTACTTTGCTCATTGTCGAATTCCTCATTGGAAATGGTTTCGAGACGCCTCCCGGGGGGCAGAAGGTAAGCCAACAACGAAGGCGAGTTGGCCTTGGTTGACAGCACCTCATTCTCCGGTTGCGTCTAAAATTCTAAAGCTATTCTTTAGCTGGCTGGGGCGATGTGTTGTCCCCAGCCATCACATTTATCCGGAGCCAATCCCCTCATGTCTGCCTACCAGCACATCAAAGTCCCGGCCGAAGGCCAGAAGATCACGGTCAATGCCGACAATTCGCTCAATGTGCCCGACCAGCCCATCATTCCGTACATCGAGGGAGACGGAACCGGTTTCGACATCACCCCGGTGATGCTGAAAGTGGTCGATGCCGCAGTGGCCAAGGCTTACGGCGGCAAGCGCAAGATCCATTGGATGGAGGTCTTTGCTGGCGAGAAGTCGACCAAGGTCTACGGTCCCGACGTCTGGCTGCCCGAAGAAACCCTGCATGCCGTGCGCGACTACGTGGTCTCGATCAAGGGCCCCCTGACCACGCCGGTGGGCGGCGGCATCCGTTCGCTCAACGTGGCGCTGCGCCAGGAGCTCGATCTTTACGTCTGCCTGCGCCCGATCCAGTACTTCGACGGCGTGCCCAGCCCGGTGAAGGAGCCGCACAAGACCAACATGGTGATCTTCCGCGAGAACTCGGAAGACATCTATGCCGGCATCGAGTTCGAAGCCGAAAGCGAGAAGGCCAAGAAGCTCATCAAGATCCTTCAGGACGAATTCGGCGTCAAGAAGATCCGCTTCCCCAACACCTCGGGCATCGGCATCAAGCCGGTGTCGAGGGAAGGCACCGAGCGCCTGGTGCGCAAGGCCATCCAGTACGCGATCGACAACGACAAGCCCAGCGTGACCATCGTCCACAAGGGCAACATCATGAAGTTCACCGAAGGTGGCTTCCGTGACTGGGCCTATGGCCTGGCCGCCAAGGAATTTGGCGGCGAACTGATCGACGGCGGCCCGTGGATGAAGATCAAGAGCCCGAAGAACGGCAAGGAAATCACGGTCAAGGATTCGATCGCCGACGCCTTCCTGCAGCAGATCCTGCTGCGTCCGGCCGAGTACAGCGTGATCGCCACGCTGAACCTGAACGGCGACTATGTCTCCGACGCGTTGGCAGCCCAGGTCGGCGGCATCGGCATCGCCCCCGGCGCCAACATGAGCGACACGGTCGCCATGTTCGAAGCCACCCACGGCACGGCGCCCAAGTACGCCGGCAAGGACTACGTCAACCCGGGTTCCGAAATCCTCTCGGCCGAGATGATGCTGCGCCACATGGGCTGGAAGGAAGCGGCCGACCTGATCATCAGCTCGATGGAAAAGTCCATCGCCAGCAAGAAGGTCACCTATGACTTCGCCCGCCTGATGGAAGGTGCGACGCAGGTGAGCTGCTCGGGCTTTGGCCAGGTGATGATCGAGAACATGTAGTGACTTGAATGGTGCTGAACCCAGCACCCATCATCAACCCCAGTGCCTTGAAAACACTGGGGTTTTTCGTTTCTGGTGCTGTTCGATGTTGAATTGACATGCACGAAAAACGGGGCCATGATCGGGGCCATGTACAAATCCCATGGCCCCAGGCCATGCCCATGACGTGGCCCAGAACCGACACATCAACTACGTGCTCAAGCCGAGCCAAATCGACAACGCGAAGCCCCGGGAGAAGTCCTACGCGCTGACCGATGGCGGGGGCCTGCACGTGGAGGTGCTGCCGTCGGGATCCAAGGTCTGGCGCGCGAAGTACCACCTGCACGGCAAGCGCGAGAAGGTCACGATCGGCGTTTACCCGTCGATCAAGATCGCCGAGGCGCGCGACCGCCACGCCAAGATTCGCGCCATGGTGGACACCGGCATCAGCCCGGCACGCCAGAAGCAAGCGGACGAGGCCGAGCGCAGGGCCAAGGAGGCGAGGGCGTTCACGTTCAAGACGTTCGCCCAGCAGTGGATCGAAGAGACCATGTTCTATCGGTCGGCCGGCTACCGGGCGCAGACGGTGCGCTGGCTGGAGACCTACGTTTATCCGGCCTTCGGCGAGCGCCAGCTCGACCAGGTACAGCCGGCCGACGTGCTGGCCGTGATCGAACAGCGCCGCGATACGCCGGTGACAGCCGAGCGCATCCGGGTCATCACGCAGCAGATTTATAACCACGCGATCCGCAAGCTGCTGGTCAACAGCAACCCGGCCACGGCGCTGCGCGGCGTCATCGAGCGCGCGCCGGTGGAGCATCACCAGCACCTGACCGAGAAGCAGCTGGCGGCCTTCTGGCGGGGCCTGGACAACCAGGGGGCGCACGCCGGAACCATCACGGCAACGAAGCTGCTGATGCTGACGATGGCGCGCAAGTCTGAGCTGCTGCGCGCCAAGTGGCCAGAGTTCGACCTGGACAAGGCGGTGTGGGACATCCCGGCCGAGCGCATGAAGATGCGCAAGCCCCACCGGGTTTTCCTGTCCACGCAGGCGGTGAAGCTGCTGCGCGCGCAGCACAAACTCAGCGGCCACGGTGACTACGTCTTTCCATCGATCTTCCGTGGCAATGTGCCGATGGGCGATGCCACGCTGAACCATTTCTTCAAGCGCCTGGACTTCGGTGTGTCCGATTTCAGCCCGCATGGCACGCGCGGCACCGCGGCGACGCTTCTGCGCGAGCACGGTGTCACGCGCGAGGTGGTGGAGTTGCTGCTGGCGCACACGGAGAAGAGCCAAACCGTTGCTGCCTACACGCATGCGCAGCATGTGGGCGAGCGCAAGAAGGCGCTGCAGTTCCTGGCCGACCACACTGAGCGTCTGGCGGCCGGCGCGCAGGTCCTGGAGTTCAAGGCCGCGTGACGAATCCCGCCAGGCCCTCCGGCGGATCGAGGAGGGCAAAGGCGCCGGCCGAGGTGGTTGCGACACCAGGGCCGGCTGACCACAACGTGCAACACCTGAAAGGACCGCACATCATGGCTCTCTCAATTATCCGCTCCGGCGCGCGCGCCAGTCTCCCCGATGACATCCAGCTCACCGAGGAGGTCGATCACGACGAGTACCGAGGCCCGCTCAAGTCCCTGCTCGACGCCGGCATAGTTCGGGTTGATCAACTCCCGCCGCCGGGCAAAGTCTCGATTGGCTACTTTCAAGGACAGGTCATCTCGCGCAAATGCAAGCGAGATGAAACCTACCTGCGGGTATCTGTCTACGATCCCGAGAACAACACGGTTGTCCTGGTGGGCGTGTCGCATGAAGTCGCCGCAGCAAGGCGCATAGCTGCCACTGAGGCTCGGGCGAAGGCGCAGGCCGAGCGCCAGGAGTTGGCCAGGAAGCTGGAGACGATGCGCGATCCCGGCATTGAGGCCGCTCGGAAGGAGCTTCAAGACAGCCCGGCGCGCTTCAAGGTGGGCGACCTGTGCATGCACGTCGACGGTCGATATATGGAGATCGTCAAAGGGTACGAACTCCGCCACGTTTGGTGCGAAGACGGCAGGTATTTGCACGAGGAATCGGGCCAGGCATTCAGCTACATCTATGGCTACACCGCCCGCGAACTGGGCGAGAGTCCGTTCTTTTATCCTGCCCATCACCTGCTCGACGCTGACGGCAGGGTGAAGCACCTGCAGCTTGTCAGATAAAAGTCGCATGACCAGAAAGGCCGGCGTGCTCCGCGTGCCGCTGACCATGTGGGCAGCGAGGAGGGTCATTCAGTATCTGCTGTGGCAGAGCCAGAGCCAGCCGTCGCTGTTGTGCTCCCCGTCGGAACATGCTCGGTGGGGCGCCGAGTACAGGGATCTCGCGAGAATCCTTGCTCGATGGCGACGAGCCAAAGTCGACGGCCGGCTCTACATCGCGCTCACGCGACCGCAGGCCACTCGTTTTGCGGCGCTGAGGGACGGTGCGGCGATAACGGGCCAGGTTGTCGTGGCAGACTTTGCTAGGGAGTGCTTAGAAAAGGTCCGAGGCAGGGGGCGGCCGAGAGGAACCCCGCAAGATCGCCGACGGCGCCTAGAAGGCGCGTCTTTGTTCGGAGTGAGCAGCGGTGAGTTGGCGAAGCTCAGGCGCGCGGTGCAACTCGACGATGCCATGGACGACATGCAGTCGAAGGGTAAAACCATTCTGACTTACGAGTGGCCGAGGCACGAGAAAAGGAAGCCTGGTCGTCGCCCGAGGTCAGGGGGTACGATTTAATTGGCCTATTTCTAATCTCTGGCCCGCGGGAAAGTTCGCCCATGTTGAACCACATGAGCGAACCATGAATTCCTCCGAGCTGACGAAATACCCCGCCGGCGCGTATGTCCGCGTTCGGCAAATCTGCACCGATTCGAAAACGGGGCGCCCTGGCCTCCTGCCGGTCGTATCACGCACCTGGCTGAAGTGGGTGGAACAGGGCAGGGCCCCGGCCGGCATCCTGCTGAGCCCGCGCACCCGTGCGTGGAAGATCGAGGATGTCCTCGCTTTCGCAGCGAAGGAGCAATGACCCATGCTCCACGCTCAACCAGCGGTGGCCTCTGCCGCCGGCGAAGACGCGCCTGACGCGCCCCAGAAGCGCGAAACCCAGCTGGCAGGCTGGGAGTTCGCAAAGGAAAACAGAGAGAAGCAGGCTGGAATTATCGGCGCCGACGAGCTCACTCGCAAGCGCGAAAGCACGCTGACTGCCGAATGTGCCTTGGTTGGCGTCGCGCTGATCCCAAGCACGAACGACCGCGGCGCGCGCGTCTACGTCGTCACTCGCTGGGCACTCTGCAAGGAACTGCCCGATCTCGATTCCGTCGAGGCGTGGCTCGCTCGCGTGAAGGGCGGCATCGCATGATCGAGAACGCCATCGACGCACTGCGCGCCTGTGATCCCGGATGCGCTCGGGAAGACTGGGTGAAGTTGGCCATGGCCGCAAAGGCCTCAGGCGTCGACTTCGACGAGTTCCATGACTGGAGCCAGGGCGCATCGAACTACAGCAACGAGCGCGATGTGCGCTCCATGTGGAACTCCATCAAGCGTCTGGACGGCATCACCGAGAAGACGCTGTTCAAGATGGCGGCCGATAGCGGCTGGTTGCCACCCAAGGCCGAGAAGCCGCAGAAGCGCATCGAGCGCATCGTGCCGCACGTCACCGAGGTCTGGAACCGTAGCTTCAAGGCGACTGAGAACGAGCCCTACATCGTCGCCAAACAAGGCAGTCCGGACGGACTGAAGGTTGTGCCCCATGGTGACAGGCTGACCATCTCGCGCACCAGCGTCGCCGGCTGGCTGATGGTGCCGGTCAGGGACTGGACCGGGGGCACGCTCAGCGCGCAGTTCATCCCTCCTCCTGGTGCCGGGAAGAAGCTGAACTACACCGCGCCCATGGGCGACGGCGCGTTCGTCGTCGGCAAGATCGATCTCGCAAAGCCTGTCTACCTGGTGGAGGGCATCGGCCAGGCTTGGGCCTGCCATGCCGCCACCGGATGCGCTTCCATCGTCGCCTTCGGCTGGGGCCGGGTTCGGACGGTTGCTCAGGCTGCGATGCGGCATCACGTCGGCATCCGGATGGTGCTCGTGCCTGACGCCGGCAAGGAAGAGGACGCGCGCAAGATCGCCCGGGACCTGTCCGTCGACTATGTCGTGATGCCGCCTGCCTGGCCATCGAACAGCGACGTGAATGATCTGCTCCAGAAGGACGGGGCGGATGCGTTGAGGGCACTCCTGGCTGCGGTGCAGGCTCCTCCGGAGGGTGACGGCGCCATTCTGGTCAACGGCGCCGACATCGAGGCCAAGCCCATTGCCTGGCTCTGGCACTTCTGGCTGGCCTTCGGAAAGATGCACATCCTCGCCGGCCCACCCGGTGCCGGTAAGACGACCGTCGCGCTGGCCATGGCGGCGACGATCACCATCGGCGGCAAGTGGCCGGACGGCTCCCGGTGCCCGATCGGCAACGTGATGATCTGGAGCGGCGAGGACGATCCCGCCGATACCCTGATCCCTCGCCTGATCGCCATGGGCGCGGACATCAAGCGGGTGTTCTTCATCACCGGCTCGAGATTCGATGGTGAGGTCCAGCCATTTGATCCATCACGGCACATGCCCCAATTGCTGGCGCAGGCCGCACGAATCGGTGACGTCAAGTTGCTGATCGTAGATCCGGTCGTGAGCGCCGTGAATGGTGACTCGCACAAGAACGCCGAAGTCCGCAAGGGCCTGCAGCCCCTGGTCGATCTCGGCTCGCAGCTCGGCGCCGCGGTGCTCGGCATCACGCACCTCAGCAAGGGCACCGTGGGCCGTGACCCCACCGAGCGGGTGACGGGCAGCATCGCCTTCAGCGCCGTGGCTCGCATCGTCCTGCTGGCCGCCAAGGTGAAGACCGAGGACGGCACCGACCGGCGTGTTCTGGTTCGTTCCAAGGCCAACATCGCACCCGATGACGGCGGCTTCGAGTATCACATCGAGCAGACCGAACCCCTCCCCGGCATCCACACCAGCGCGGTGAGCTGGGGGCAATCGGTGGAGGGATCTGCCAGGGACATCCTGGCCGAGCCCGAGGAGGAGACCGAAGCCCAGTCGGGCGCGAAGGCCGACGCGGAGGAGTTCCTGCGGGAACTGCTGATCTGCTCCACCCCAACCAAGACAGTCCAGACCGAGGCCAAAGCCGCTGGCCATGCGTGGGCCACCGTGCGCCGGGCCTCCGAAGCCCTGGGGGTGAAGAAGCGCAAGGGCGAGTCCGGTTGGTACTGGCAACTGTCGCAAAGTGATGTTGCGCAGGCAACTTGCTCACTCCAAAACCATGAGCAACATGGGCAAGTTGAACAAGTTGAGCAAGTTGGAAACGGCGCAATCTTCCCGCCGCCCCGCCATGTTGCTCAAGATGCTCAACTTGCCCACCTGCTCAAGGGTGAAGAACCTGGGCAAGTTGCAGTAAGTGCCGACGTGGAGGAGATCTAGATGGATGCCTCCACCGTCCTCTCGGTTTTATGGGGTCACGGCTTCACGGTCGAGCTTGGACCTGGCGGCAAACTGCTGGTGAGTCCGTCCAGCACCCTGCACGACAGTCTGCGAGAGCTGCTTCGAGCTCACAAGCCAGAGATCGTCTCCATCTTGGCGGACGTTCAGCGCAAGGCTGCTGCTCAGGCGGACGACCTGATGCGGGCAGCAATGCGCTGCTGCGACGCCCATGGCGATGGGCCAGAAGGCCGTGCCGAGATGCTGGCCGACATCCAGGCAACACCTTTGCACCTTCGCGCCGACTTGTTGGATCACTTCCGCCCCCGGCCGCCTGATCCTTGTTTTCAGCAAGCGGAAATTCCGCCACCGGCATGAGGCACCCGGTCATCTTCCGGCGCGTGGACGATGCGGAGACCGGCGCCAGCCGCTACATCGTCGGCCTCCCCGGCGCTACTGCGGTGTTCGAGCCTTCGCGCACCACAGCGGCCGCAGCCGGTGCCCTGCACTCGCTCGCCACCCAGCGCGGCCGGCGCTCGCGCGACCTCAGCGGCCTGGCGCCACCCGGCGTGCAGAGCCCCCGTCACCGCGTCTACGAGAAGTTGAAGCGCGTCGCGAACGACATCGCAGCGGTGAGCCCCCAGTTGGGCACTGCCTTGGCCCGTTTCCGGTGCGAGACCGAGGGGGACCGGGTGAAGTGCTGGCTGCCTGACTCCACCAACGCCTTTCTGATCGTTGAAAAACACGACGCAAGCGCGACGCACCTTTGCGATTCCGCACCCGCCATCTAACCTCGATTCAAAGGACAAACCCATGCTCATCGACCACAACGCCCCGCACGCACCGCCGACCGAACTTGAGCAGCTGCGCCGCGCCATTGCCAGCGAGCAAGCTGGCCTCGCAGGCTGCGAGGAAGACCTCAAGCAAGCGCCCAAGAATGCGGACCTGCTCAACGAGCAAGAACAAACCCTCGCGCGCATCGCGGAGTTCAAGAAGACGCTGGCCGCCCTGGAGAGCCGCGCCCTGCGTGCTGTTCGTGACCGCACGGCCGGCCAAGCAGCGCAGATCCAGCGCTTGAGTGAGCTAGCGCTGCGAGCCAAGCAAGGTGCCCAGCGGCGCAGCGTCAAGGCTGCTGCGGCCATGGAGAAGCTGGAGGCCCTTGCGGCTGACCTCTCCGAACTGCATGCCATCGATGTGGAAGCCAGCGCGGCCTACGCCGCGGCGGTCATGCCAATGGTGGGCGTCGAGCGATTCACCCGCAGCCCGGCACTGCAAATCGGCGCGCTGCCCCTGCCGCTGTTCGACGCCATATCGAAGGCCCTTGAGGCGCACGCACACGACGCACAGACCCCGCTTGAATCCGCTCGCCAGCACTCCGACCGGGTGGCTGACACGCTGGACGCTGAAATGGAACGACAGACCACCACCGATGAGGAAGCCCCGCAATGACCGACATCGCAAACGCCCTGTACGGCGATACGCAGCCTGCGGCCAGTGCCCCGGCATCGGCCGCGCCAACGCGCACCGCGCTGGAGGTAGTCACCGATCAACGCACCGCGAATCAGCTGTACGGCGCTACGCTGCACCGCGAGAACGTCGGTGTGATCCGGGAAGCGGCAGCGGACCAGCTGCTGAGTCGCGCGCAGCAGGAAGCGGAAGTCCGAGCCATGAGCGGCATCCTCTCGCGCCACGCCACGAACGGGGTGGACGGGAAGGACCTGGCCGACGCCATCGCCGGGGGCATGAAGAACACCCCCTCGTCTGCGCAAGTCGAGGCCTGGCGCTCAGCCTCCTTGACCTACCTTCGCAGCCAATACGGGGCCGAGGCTGGGGAAGTTTTGGCAAAGACCCAAGCGCTTGTGCGCAACGACCCGGCCCTAGCCGCGCGGCTCGCTGGCGGGGTTGGCTCAAACCCGCATGTGATGCGCATCCTGGCCAAGAAGGCCGCTGGCCGATGAACTCGCCCGAGGAAATCGCCAACAAGCTGTTCGGCCGCCTGCGGCGGGGCCTGCCGCCGCCGCCGGACCTCGCGCAAAGCGAATGGAATGCGATCGTTGAGCGCATGTATGACGACCGCGGGCGGAGGCGAGAGCCCCTCGACGAGGACGACGAATGACGTTTCGACCAGGCGTGTCCGGCAACCCCAGCGGAAAGCGGCGCGTGGGAAGGCCCAAGGCCGAGGTGGCCCGGGCGGCGTTGCGCGAGGCCATCAGCAAGGGCCTGCCGGCTGTCGTGGTGAAGCTCCAGACCATGGCTGAGGGCGGCGACACCAATGCCGCCAGATTGCTTTTGGAGCGGGGCCTTCCGCAGCTCAAGCCGGCGGCGTTGGAGGTCGGCCTGCCGGAGTTTGATCCAGCGATGAGCAACACCGACGCGGCGCGTGCAGTGTTCGCAGCGATTGCTTCCGGCAAATTGCCCCCGGACGTCGGTGCCCAGCTCATCACTGCCCTGGGCGCTGCGGCAAGGGTCGCAGAGATCGACGAACTGGCCGCGCGCATTGCGGCCCTTGAATCGCGAGGCCTTGCATGACGCGCCGCAAAGCAATCATCCACGCCGACGAACTGCCACCCGATCCAGCGGACTGGCGAACGCCACCCGAGCCGGAGCCCTTCGTCCAGCGCGATGGCATCCAGGAAGAGCTCGATCGGCGCCGCCAGCAGCGCGACGACCCTGCCGCGCAGCGCAGAGCCTTTAACCCATACACATTCGGGAGAAATTCATGAGCCTTCTTACCCGCCTGACCAAGTTGGAAGCAGCCCACGGGCCGCAGAAGGGATTTGGAGGCTTCGCCGAGCGCATGCGGGCTGCCGCCATGCGCCTGCGGGCTGCCGGCCCACTGCCGGAGCCGACGCTCGCCGAACTTGAGGAGCGCCTCGCTCGCATGCCGGTGAACGGCTTGGCCTGGAGGATGACCCGCCGCAAGATCGATCACCTCACCGAGGTCGCCAAGCGCGTGGCCGCATCCACCAACCAGAAGGGGGTGCATCTTGGCTAGAGTTCCAGAGCTTCAAGGCCCCAGCGTCCAACTCCAGGCCGCGCCGCAGTTTCGCGAGCAAAGCACCGTCAGCGCCGACGCGCTGAACATCCGAGAGCGCCAGGTGGGCGGGCTGGGCCAAGCCACTGAGCAAGCCGGCCTCACGGCCACCGACGTGCAGCAGCAGCTGGTGGTGCGCGCCAACGCGCTGCGTGTCGATGACGCCTACAACCAGGCGCAAGAGGCGGCGCTGCGCCTGCAGCACGGACCGCAGGAGGGCTACACGCGCCTCAAAGGCCAGGAGGCTCTGAAGCGCGACAGCGGGATGCCGCTGCCCGAAGAGTTCACCGGCCTGCTGGACAAGCGCATTGCCGAGATCAGCGACACGCTCACGCCGGCACAGCGCCAGATGTTCGCCAAGCAGGCCAACGGCTTGCGCACCAACTTCATGGGCAACGCCATGGTCTACACCGGCCAGCAGGCCCAGGTGTACGGCCTGAGCGTGCGCGAGGCCAGCACGGCGAACGCGGCCAATGCGCTGGTGCTGAACTTCAGCGACCCCACCAATGTGGCGTACCAGACCAACCGAATCCGCGCCAACATCGAGGGCGCGGTGGACCCCGACACGGGCGAGTTCATCCCGGGCTCTGCGCAGATGGCGGGCAAATCGGCGGTGTGGGCCAAGGAAAAGGCTGACGAGGCGGTGAGCGGCGCACACACCGCAGCGATCCAGTCGGCCATGGAGGCGGGCAACGTGAACGCCGCCATGACCTACCGGCAGAAGTACGGCCAGCAGATGACGGCCACCGACATGCTGAAGATCAATGGGGTGCTGGAAAAGAACTATGAAACCATGCGCGGCGTGACCGCGGCCACGCAGGTGATGGGCTCCAGTGAAGTGCAGTCTTCCATCAACCCCGGCGACATCGACCGGTTGCGCACCGTTCGCAATCGCCTGGAATCTGCCAGCGGCGACTTCAACACAGACGGCTCTCTGGTTCTCGGACCGGTGACCAAGTCCGGCGAACGCGCAATCGGCGGCGCGCAGGTGATGCCCTCCACGCTGCGCGACCCGGGCTATGGCATCAAGCCGGCGGACCCCGAGATCATGAAGAACGGCACCCCGCAGCAGAAAGCCGCCGAAATTCGACGCGTAGGAGACGCCAAGCTGGACGTGCTGGTCAAGATGTTCAACGGCGATGTGGGCGCCGTCCTGGGGGCGTACAACTGGGGCGAGAAGAACGTCAAGGACGCACAGAAGAAGGCGCGCGATGCGGCCGGCGCCGGTGAGAGCGTGCCGGCGGATGCATGGCTTGCCTACGCCCCGGTCGAAACGCGCAACTACGTCGCCAAGGGTGCGGGCATGTTCAACAATCCCGCCGAAAGCAGGCCGCCGCGCCTGACCCTGGAGCAGGCGCAGGGCGCTGCGGTCGCCAAACTTGGCCCCAACCCCTCACCCTTCGCGATGAAGGCCGCCACCGACGAAGCGGCGCGGCGGTTCGAAGTGCAGACCAAGGCCATCGAGCAGCGCAAGACCGAACTGATTTCCACGGCGTTTCAGGAGCTGGCGCAAAACGGCGGCAACTACGGTGCGCTGTCGCCCAAGCTGCGCTCATCTCTCGTCCAGCACGCGCCTGACAAGATCGATGAGGTGATGGCCTACGGTTCGAAGATCGCCGCCGGGCAGCCGGTGGAGACCGACTGGAACACCTACACCAACCTGCGCGCGCTGGCCGCCACCGACCCCCAGAAGTTCGGCCAGGTCGACCTGCGCGCGCAGTTCAGCAAACTGGCGCCGCAGCAGCGCGAGCAACTCCTTGATCTGCAAACCGCGACCAAGGACAAGACCAAGGTGAACGAGGTCGTGAGCTTGGACGCGCAGCTCAACAACGCGCACGACACGCTCAAGATCAACAGCGACCACGAGCGCAAGGGCAAGTTCGACAGCGTCGTGACGACGCAGCTTGCCGCCGAGCAGGTGCAAAAGGGCCGGCCCCTGACCTATGCCGAACGCCAGGCCGTGATCGACCGCAACATGCTGGCCACTGACTCGGGATGGTTCTCCAGCAAGCGCGTCTACGAGGTGTCTGGCACGCCCGCCGGCATGACCGCCAAGCCGGTGCCCACGAGTGACGACAGAAAGCTGATCGTCTCGGCATTGCAGGCCGAAGGGATCAAGGCACCCACCGACGCGCAAATCCTGCAGCGTTTCAACCTCAAGTACGGAATCCGCTGATGGCCAACCCCTACGCGCTCGACCAGATCGCCCCGCAGGAAACCCCTGCGGCGGACAACCCCTACGCCCTGACCGCGATCGAGGGCGATCGGCAAACGGCCGTCCGCGGCACGCTTGCGACGGCGATTCCCCAGAACCCTGACGACGCGGCCAAGGCGAACAAGCTGGCTCGCACCACCGGGCAGCCGGCCGAGGCGATCCAGCGCAATCTGCCCCAGGTGGAGCAGCAGGCACAGCTGGACGCCTACAGCGCCATGATTGCCACCCGCCCGGTGACGCGCGACTTCCTCACGGTGCCGCAGCAGGCCGCAGTGGCGCACGATGACACGGCCAACCTGACCGGCATCGAGTCGGCCATGACGTCGGTTGCGAAGGCCGCGCGCTACCTCACCACCGCCGATGACACCGGCGGCCTGCTTCGAGACATCGGCGCCGGCGTCTGGCGTGCCAACCGCGGCGCTGCCGGCGTGTTCCAGGCCCTGGCCGAACTGCCTGAGCCGCTGGTGGGCTCGGTACTGCCTGACAATCCATTTCGCCCGGCCGCCAGGTACTTTGCGCAGGCCGGTGCAACCTCCGAGGCGCGCGCCAAGGCGCTGAGCCCGGCGGGTGCTGGCATGTTCGGCAACGCGGTGAGCTCGGGCGTGCAATCCCTCACCGGCAACCTGCTCACCCTGCCGCTGGCGCTCCTGCCTGGCGGTCAGGCGCCGGTCCTGTACGGCATGGCCGCGCAGCAGGGTGGCCAGAGCTACCAGCAGGCGCGCGAGCAGGGCCTCACGTCCGTGCAGGCGCTCCCGTTCGCAGCATCCCAGGCGGCCATCGAGTACGCGACCGAGAAGCTCCCGATGCACCTGCTGCTTAAGGATCTGAACGCCGGCGCCGCGATCGGCAAGACGATCCTGCGGCAGGTGGCCAGCGAGGTGCCCGGCGAGCAAGTCGCCACCGTGCTGCAGGATCTGAATGAATGGGCGGCGCTGCCCGAGAACGTGAACAAGCCCTTCAGCGCCTACCTGGCCGAGCGCCCGAGCGCCGCGGCCTCGACGCTGATCGCCACCGTGATCGGTGTGGGTGGCCAGGTCGGTGTGATGAAGACCATTCAGGCCGCCGCCGACAACGCCGCCGGCATCGACCGCCAGGCGCAGGCTGCCGAGGTGAAAGCGACGGAGGTCGAGAAGCTCGCCAAGCTGGCAGCCGACAGCAAGCTGCGCGCACGCGATCCAGTCACCTTCCGCCAGTTCATCGACCAGGTGAGCGAGGCCAACGGCACGGCGCCCACCGAGATGTACGTGGACGCGCAGACGCTGGCCAACACGCTCAACCAGGCCGGCATCACGCAGGACCAACTCGAAGTGCTGGCGCCCGGCGTCGCCGAGCAGATTCGCGTTGGAAACCTGGTCGACGGGGCCGACATCCGAATCCCGATGGCCGAACTGCTGGCCGCCGATCCCAAGATCACGGCGCCCCTGATCGAGCACCTGCGCGAGTCGCCCGAGGCCATGAGCCGGGCCGAGGCGCAGCAGTTCCTGTCCAACAAGGGCGGGGCGCTGCAGGGCGAGGTGGAAAGCGAGATGGTTCGCGCGGTGCAGGAGGCCGGCACGCAGGTTCGAAGCGACGCCGTGCGCCAGCACTTCGAGCAGCAGCTCACCACCGCGGCGCGCTACACCGAGTCGGTGAACAAGGCCTATGCCACGCTCCTGGGCTCGTTCTATGAGACGCAGGCCGCACGTGCCGGCATGGCACCCGAGGAGTTCCTGCAGCGTTACGGCCTGGAGATCACCAGCAACACCGCCGGCGGCGCGCAGCAGCTCAGCCAGGGCGAGAAAAAGAGCAAGGGCCCGCGGGCGCAGCTCTCGTTCGGCCAGGACATCACCGCGGCGCCGAGCGTGATCTCGCTGCTCAAGGGCGCGGATCTCAGTAGCCTGCCGCATGAGGCGGGGCACTTCTTCCTGGAGGTGCAGGCTGACCTGGCTGCCCGTATCCAGGCGCGCTCGAACGCCGGCGAAGAGGTGAGCACCAGCGAAAAGCAGATCGCCCGCGACATGGGCACGCTCCTGACCTGGTTCGGTGTCAAGGGCGCGCCAACCACCACTTCGCTGCACGACTGGCTGGCCATGAGCCTGGACGAGAAGCGCAGCCACCACGAGCAGTTTGCCCGCTCCTTCGAGCGCTACCTGATGGAAGGGCAAGCACCGAGCCAGGAGCTGCAGAGCATCTTCGATCGCTTCCGCGCCTGGCTGGTGAACATCTACAAGAAGATCGCCGCGCTCGATTCGAACCTCAGCGACGACGTGCGGGCAGTGATGTCGCGCATGCTGGCGGCCGACGAGACGATCGAAGCTGCAGAAGCTGCGCGCAACCTCGGGCCGCTGTTCGCCAGCGCGGAGCAAGCCGGCATGACCCCCGGCGAGTACGCGGCCTACCAGGCGCTGGGGCGCCAAGCCACCGAGACGGCTGAGGCTGAGCTTTCGGGCCGGCTGCTGCGCGACATGCGCTGGCTGTCCAAGGCGAAAGAGCGGGCACTGGCGGCCGCCCAGCGCGAAGCCGACACCCTGCGCGCCCAGACCAAGGCGGAGGTGACCCGGGAGGTGATGTCCGAGCCGATCTACCAGGCCTGGCAGTTCCTCACCGGAAAGCAGGACAAGATCGCACCGGGCACCGTCGCCCTGGAGGACATCGACACGGTGCAGTCGTCGGGGCGCCTGCGCTCCAGCCTGGCCAAGGAAATGAGCCCCGAGGCCTACGAGGTGCTGCACAAGCGACACATGACCAGCGAGGACGGCGGCATGCACCCGGACCTGGTGTCCGAGCTGTTCCCCGGGTTCACCTCGGGCGACCAATTGATGCGCGCGCTGGCGCTGGCCGATCCGCCGCAGGAGGTGATCGAGGCCCTGACCGATCAGCGCATGCTGGAGCGCTATGGCGACATCAGCAGCCCCGAGGATCTGAAGCGCGCGGCCGAGGCGGCCATCGCCAACGACGTGCGCGCCCGGGTGATCGCCACCGAGCTCAAGGCCGTCATGAAAGCGACCAACACCCGCGAGGGCTCGGTGGACGTCATGACCCGCGCCGCCAAGGTGTATGCCGCCCAGGTGATCGCCCGCCAGAAGATCAAGGACGTTCGCCCGCGCATGTACAGCGCAGCGGCCGCCCGCAGCGCCAAGCTCGCGGCGCAAAGCCTTGGCAACACGGCCGAGGTGGCCATGCACAAGCGCAACGAACTGGTGAACCTGCAGGCGACGCGCGCGGCGTCCAACGCGCAGCGCGAGATCGAGGCCGCCCAGAGGTACATCGAGCGGGTGCAGAAGGCAGACCTTCCGCCCGAGTTCGCCGACCAGATCGAGCAGATCCTGGACCGCTACGACATCAAGCGCAGCACGACCCTCAAGGAGATCAGCCGGCGCAAGAGCCTCATGCAGTGGGTGGAGAGCCAGCGCGAGCAAGGGATCGAGCCGGACGTGCCGGACTACCTGCTGAACGAGGCGGCGCGCGTCAGCGTCAAAGACCTGACCGTCGAGGAGTTCCGCGGCCTGGTGGACACCGTCAAGCAGATCGAGCACCTCGGGCGCCTGAAGAACAAGCTCCTGACGGCCAAGGATCAGCGCGACTTCGACGCGGTGCGCGCCGACCTGGTCACCAGCATCCTGGAGCACGGCAAGGGCCGCACGGCCGACACCCGCACGCCGACGACGGCTGCCGGGCGCTGGCTGCAGACCGTCAAGAACTTCGGCGCCGCGCACATCAAGGCGGCCACCTGGGCCCGGATCATGGACGGCGGCAAGGACGGCGGGCCGATGTGGGAGCGCTTCATTCGCGGCGCCAACGAGGCAGGCGACCGCGAAACCACGATGCGCGCCGAGGCCACCAAGCGGCTGAGCGAGATCATGGCGCCGGTGCTCAAGGGCGGGAAGATGGGCGGCAAGGGCAAGTTCTTCCCGTCGATCGGGCGCAGCCTCAACCGCGAGTCCATCTTTGCAATCGCCCTGAACACCGGCAACGAGTCCAACCTGCAGCGCCTGCTCGACGGCGAGGGGTGGACGCAGGCCCAGCTGCAGCCGGTGCTGGACACCCTCACAGCCCAGGAATGGACGGCCGTGCAGCAGGTGTGGGACTTCTTCGAGAGCTATCGCCCGCAGATCGCCGCCAAGGAGCTGCGCGTCTTCGGCCGGGAGCCCGAGTGGATCCAGCCCAAGCCGGTGCAGACCAAGACCGCCGGCACCCTGCGCGGGGGTTACTACCCGGTGAAATACGACCCGGCGGCGAGCGTCCGCGCCGAGGAGCATGCCGACGCCGAGGCCGCGAAGCAGCAGCTCAAGGGTGCCTACAGCGCGGCCACCACGCGGCGCAGCTTCACCAAGGCCCGGGCCGAGGAGGTGCATGGTCGCCCGCTCCTGTACACGCTCTCAGGCATGTATGGCGGCGTGAACGACGTGATCCACGACCTGGCTTGGCACGAGTGGCTGATCGACACCAACCGCCTGTTACGGTCCAAGCCGATTGACGAGGCCATGCGCGGCACCTACGGGCCCGCCGTGGTGCGCCAGCTCAAGACCTGGCGTGATGCCGTCGCGCTGGGTGATTCGGCCTCCCAGGAGGCCATCGACAGCATGCTCAGCCGGGTGCGCCAGGGCGTGAGCATCGCGGGCCTGGGGTTCAACGTCATGAGCGCGGCCATGCAGCCGCTGGGCCTGACGCAATCCATCGTGCGCGTGGGCGCCAAGTGGATCGGCAAGGGCATGACGCAGTACATCGGCGCGCCGATCGCCAAGACGCGCGAGGTGAACGAGAAGAGCGACTTCATGGCCAACCGCTCGCGCACCCGCTTTCGGGAGCTCAACGAGCTGCGCAACCGGGTGGAAGGGCAGACGGCCGTGCGCGAGAAGCTCAACGCCTCGGCCTACGTGCTCATGATGCGTTTCCAGCAGGCGGTGGACGTGCCCACCTGGCTGGGCGCCTACGAGAAAGCCACGGCCGCCGGCAAGGACGAGGCGAGCGCCGTGGCCCTGGCCGATCAGGCGGTGATCGATGCCCAGGGCGGCGGTCAGATGAAGGATCTGAGCGCCATCGAGCGCGGCGGGTCGGCGCAAAAGCTGTTCACCGTCTTCTACTCGTTCATGAACACGGCCCTCAATGTCGGCGTGGCGCAGGGCATGACCAATAAGAGCGCAGCCAAGACGGCGGCCGACATGGCCCTGCTGTACGTGGTGCCGGCGGTGCTGGGTGCGCTCCTGAAGGACGCGCTGACCCCCGGCGACTCGGGCGACGACGAGGAGAAGCTTGCCAAGAAGCTGCTGGCCGAGCAGCTGGGGTTCCTCTTCGGCCTGTTCGTCGGCGTGCGCGAGGTGGGCGAGGCAGCCAAGACGGCGGCAGGGCTCACCGACCACGCGCGGGACTACTCAGGGCCGGCCGGCGTGCGCATGTTCAGCGACGCGCAGGCCCTGGCCAAGCAGGTCGCGCAGGGCGAGTTCGATGATGCTTTCCGCAAGGCCGCCATCAACCTCACCGGCGATCTGCTGGCGCTGCCGTCCGCGCAGATCAATCGGACGATCACCGGTGCGAAGGCGCTGGCCGAGGGTGAGACCAGCAACCCCGCGGCGCTGCTGTTCGGATACCAGAAGCCGCGCTAGGCGGTCGGCGCCTCGGGTGTAGTCGGACTACACTTTTCGGCGACTTTCTCGGCCTGCGCCAGTTGGGCCAGGCCACCGGCGTGCTTGATGCCGGTCGCCAGGATCTCCGTGAAGCTCTTCGTCGGAATTCGGGGCGGGTTGGTGGCGTACTCCATGATGCTCTCGATGCTGTCGTCCATGTGGGGGTCCTTCCAACAGACCGAAAGTGTAGGGCGGCAGCATCATCCCAACTGCCAGCTGCAATGGGGCCATAGGTGGGGCCATGCGTGCCGACTGATTTCATGAAACCCGCGCCAGTATTGGGCTGCAGCCTGATTTCGACGTGATGATCGAGAACATGTAATCAGCAGCCGTCGCCCGCCAAGGGCGGCGCCGCGCGTGACATGCAAGCGCCCCCGGTTTCCTCAGGAGCCGGGGGCGCTTCTTTTTTTGTGTGGCCCCCCACGGCAAGATTCCCCCGGGCGATTCCGGTGCGAGTTCACAAACCCAGCCCTTGATTTGTCGGCAAGGCGCCACCAATTCGTCTTGTGCCTCCACGGCCCCTGCGCGCTCGATAGAATGATTTTCATGGCTACCCGAATCCCCCCCGTTCCCAAGACGCCGCCGGCGACCAAGCCCGCGCGGGACGACGGCGACTCCGTGGTTCTGGAGCGCCGCCCGCAAAAGACCGCACCCCCCCAGATGTACCAGGTGGTGATGCTCAATGACGACTACACGCCCATGGAATTCGTGGTCGTGGTCATCCAGGAGTACTTCAACAAGGACCGGGAGACGGCAACCCAGATCATGCTCAAGATCCATCTGGACGGCCGTGGCGTCTGCGGGGTGTATTCCCGGGACATGGCGGCCACCAAGGTCAATCAAGTGATGGAAGCCGCGCATCAAGCCGGCCATCCCTTGCAATGCGTGAGTGAACCGGTTGAATAAGCTGCACTCCAACCCATCTAGCGAATATTTACAGCAAGGCAAAAAGGAAATCACATGATTGCCCAGGAACTGGAAGTCAGCTTGCACATGGCCTTCGTCGAGGCCAGGCAGCAGCGCCACGAGTTCATCACCGTGGAGCACCTGCTGCTTGCTTTGCTGGACAACCCGAGCGCCGCAGAGGTTCTGCGCGCCTGCTCGGCCAACATCGACGACCTGCGCGCGTCGCTCACCAACTTCATCAAGGACAACACGCCCCAAGTGGCGGGTACCGATGATGTCGACACCCAGCCCACGCTGGGATTCCAGCGCGTGATCCAGCGCGCCATCATGCATGTGCAGTCCACCGGCAACGGCAAGAAGGAAGTCACCGGCGCCAACGTGCTGGTGGCCATCTTCGGCGAGAAGGATTCGCACGCCGTCTACTACCTGCACCAGCAGGGCGTGACGCGCCTGGACGTGGTGAACTTCATTGCCCACGGCATCAAGAAGAGCGATCCGCCGGAGCCTGCCAAGGGCAGCGACAGCGGCGCGGGCGAGGGCGAGGAAGGCAACGGCGAGAAGAACGAGAAGTCTTCGCCGCTGGAGCAGTTCACCCAAAACCTCAACCAACTGGCCAAGGACGGCAAGATCGATCCGCTGATCGGCCGCGAGTACGAGGTCGAGCGCGTCATCCAGATCCTGTGCCGCCGGCGCAAGAACAACCCGCTGCTGGTGGGCGAGGCCGGCGTGGGCAAGACCGCCATTGCCGAGGGCCTGGCCTGGCGCATCACCCAGGGAGAGGTGCCCGAGATCCTGGCCGAGTCCAGTGTCTATTCGCTGGACATGGGCGCGCTCTTGGCCGGCACCAAGTACCGCGGCGATTTCGAGCAGCGCCTGAAGGGCGTGCTCAAGTCGCTCAAGGACAAGCCCAACGCCATCCTGTTCATCGACGAGATCCACACCCTGATCGGCGCCGGCGCGGCGTCGGGCGGTACGCTGGATGCGTCCAACCTCTTGAAGCCTGCCCTTTCCAGCGGCCAGCTCAAGTGCATCGGCGCGACCACGTTCACCGAATACCGCGGCATCTTCGAGAAAGACGCGGCCCTGTCGCGACGCTTCCAGAAGGTCGACGTGGTCGAGCCGACGGTGGCCGAGACGATCGAAATCCTGAAGGGCCTCAAGTCGCGCTTCGAGGAGCACCACAGCGTCAAGTACGCCGCCGCCGCACTGCAGGCGGCGGCCGAGCTCTCCGCCAAGTACATCAATGACCGCCATCTGCCCGACAAGGCGATCGACGTCATCGACGAGGCTGGCGCGGCGCAGCGCATCCTGATCGCGTCCAAGCGCAAGAAGACCATCGGCAAGACCGAGGTCGAGGAAATCGTCGCCAAGATCGCGCGCATTCCCCCGGCCAACGTCAGCAACGACGACCGCGGCAAGCTGCAGACGCTGGAGCGCGATCTCAAGAGCGTGGTGTTCGGCCAGGACAAGGCGCTCGAAGTGCTGGCCGCGTCCGTCAAGATGGCGCGTTCGGGCCTGGGCAAGGGCGACAAGCCGATCGGCTCCTTCCTGTTCTCCGGCCCCACCGGCGTGGGCAAGACCGAAGCGGCCAAGCAGCTGGCCTTTATCATGGGCATCGAGCTGATCCGCTTCGACATGTCCGAATACATGGAGCGCCATGCGGTCAGCCGCCTGATCGGCGCGCCTCCGGGCTACGTCGGTTTCGACCAGGGTGGCCTGTTGACCGAGGCGGTCACGAAGAAGCCCCACGCGGTGCTGCTGCTCGACGAAATCGAGAAGGCGCATCCGGACATCTTCAACGTGCTGCTGCAGGTCATGGACCATGGCACCTTGACGGACAACAACGGGCGCAAGGCGGACTTTCGCAACGTCATCATCATCATGACGACGAACGCGGGCGCCGAGACCATGAACAAGGCGACCATCGGCTTCACCAACCCGCGCCAGGCCGGCGACGAGATGGGCGACATCAAGCGCCTGTTCACGCCGGAGTTCCGCAACCGCCTGGACGCCATCGTGAGCTTCAAGGCGCTGGACGAGCAGATCATCCTGCGCGTGGTCGACAAGTTCCTGCTTCAGTTGGAAACGCAGTTGGCCGAGAAGAAGGTGGAGGTCACCTTCACGGACAACCTGCGCAAGCATCTGGCGAAGAAGGGCTTCGATCCGCTGATGGGCGCGCGCCCGATGCAGCGCCTCATTCAGGACACGATCCGCCGTGCCCTGGCCGACGAGTTGCTGTTCGGCCGCTTGACCGAAGGCGGGCGCCTCACGGTCGACCTGGACGATCAGGGCGAGGTGCTGCTGGACATCCAGCCGCTGTCCAGAAAGGAAGGCAAGTCCAAGCCCGAGGCGGAGGAAGCCGCGGCAGGTTGACGACGCGCACTGCCTCAATTCGGGCATGAAAAGGCCGGTAGCATTCGCCACCGGCCTTTTTCTTTTGCGGCCGCAACACGAACGAGCGAGCCATCACTTGACCCTGCCCGAGATCAGCACCCAATGGAGCACCGGCTTGTCACTGGCCTGGAGCGCCTACATCGCGGTGCTGTCGGTCTGGATCGTCATGCAAAAGCGTGCGCCGGTTTCCACGCTCAGCTGGATCCTGTCGCTGGCGCTGCTGCCCTTGCTGGGCTTCTTCATCTACTACTTCCTGGGGCCGCAGCGGCTGGCGAAGCAGCGGCTCAAGCGCTTGCGCAGCCGTGCCAGCGCCCACGCGGCGGCCGACGTCGCATTGCTGCGCGAAGCCCAGGAGAAGGCGCCGCCCGCGTTACGCCAGCTGGCGGCGCTGGGCGCGGCGGCCGGCGGCCTGCCGGTGTCGAGCGCGACGCGGGTGGAGCTGCTGTCGGGCGGCGCCTGCACCTACGACGCCATCTTCGAAGCGATCCGCCAGGCGCGGCATCACGTCCACCTCGAGTACTACATCTACGAGCCCGACAACATCGGCACGCAGCTGCGTGATCTGTTGATCGAACGGGCGCGCGCCGGCGTGGCGGTACGCCTGCTGATCGACGCCCTGGGCTCCAAGCGGATCGGCCGCAAGTTCATGGCACCGATGCGCGAGGCCGGCATCGAGCTGGCCCTCTTTCACGACACGCGCATCGGCCGGCGCTTGCGCCCGGTCACCAACTACCGCACCCACCGCAAGATCGTGGTGTGCGACGGCCGGGTTGGCTTCACCGGCGGCGTGAACATCACCGACGAGGAAGACAAGCGCACGCGCGAGGACGCCTACCACGACGTGCATGTACGCCTGGAAGGAAGCGTGGTGCGCTGGCTGCAGACCACCTTTCTGGAAGACTGGACCTACGCCACCGGCGACGTGCCACGTGACATCGATGGCGACCTGTCGCAGCTGCTGCCGCAGGTGGAGGCAGGCGACATCCCGGTGCAGATCGTCACCAGCGGCCCCGACAGCCCGTTGGAGGCCATCCATCGCATGCACGTGGCGGCCATCAATACCTCTACCCGGCGCGCCTGGCTGACCACGCCGTATTTCGTGCCAGGCGAACCCGCAATGATGGCGCTGACCAGCGCGGCGCTGCGCGGCGTCGACGTGCGCCTGCTGGTGCCCCGACGCAGCGATTCGCTCATCGTCAGCGCCGCGGCGCGTTCCTACTTCGAGGAACTGATGGCCGCTGGCGTCAAGGTGTGGGAATACAAGGCGCGCATGCTGCATTCCAAGACGCTGGTGGTGGACGACGACTGCGCCATGATCGGCACCGCCAACTTCGACAACCGCAGCTTCCGGCTCAACTACGAGGTGATGGCGGTGGTCTACGGGCCCGAGCTCGCCAAGCCGTTGGCCGCCCAGTTCGAGACCGACCTCCACAGCTCGGCCGGCGTGCGCGGCCTGCGCAAGCAGCCTTTCGTGCGCCGATTGGGCGATGCGACCGCACGCCTCTTTTCGCCCTTGCTCTAGCTTGTTGCCGCGTCGGCCGCGTCGAGGCGCTGCAGTATCTGTCGCGCGGCCTTCTTCTCGCCGATTCTTGTCCACTTTGCCTCCACGCTTCGTGGCGCGGCTGCGCATCGGCACAGTTGCCCATGCGATTGCCGCTATTCTTGGCACCTGCCGGCCGCGTGCCCGAGCCGGCGCAATTCCAACGCGGCGCCATTCTTCCACATGAGTTCACACACCTTCCTCTGGCACGACTACGAAACCTTCGGCACGGTGCCGCGCCGTGATCGTCCGGCCCAGTTCGCGGCCATCCGCACCGACAGCGAGCTCAATGAAGTGGGCGAGCCGCTCATGCTCTACTGCCAGCCGGCGCCCGACTTCCTGCCAAACCCCGGTTCCTGCCTGATCACCGGCATCACGCCGCAGATCTGCCTGGAGCGCGGCGTGCCCGAACATGAGTTCGCGGCCCAGATCGAGCGCGCCTTCGCCCAGCCAAGCACCATCGGCGTGGGCTACAACACCATCCGCTTCGACGACGAAGTCACGCGCTTCCTGTTCTGGCGCAACTTGATCGACCCCTACGCACGCGAGTGGCAGAACGACTGCGGACGCTGGGACCTGCTCGACGTCGTGCGCCTGACCTACGCCCTGCGGCCCGAGGGCATCGAGTGGCCCACGAAGGAAGACGGCTCGCCCAGCTTCAAGCTAGAGGACCTGGCGCGCGCCAACGGTTTGCTGCACGAGGCAGCGCACGATGCCCTGTCCGACGTGCGCGCCACCATCGCCCTGGCACGGCTCATTCGCGATCGCCAGCCCAAGCTGTTCGACTTTGCCCTCGGGCTGCGCAAGAAGGAGCGGGTGGCCGTCGAGCTGGGCCTGCCTGCCGCGCCGGGGAACACGCGGCCCTTCCTGCACGTGTCGGGCATGTTCCCGGTCGAGCGGGGCTGCCTGGCCGTGATGTGGCCGCTGGCCAGTCACCCGACCAATCGCAACGAATTGCTCGCCTGGGACCTGAGCGTCGACCCCTCGGAACTGGCCGCCCTGGACGCGGCCACCATTCGCGAGCGGCTCTTCACCCGCACGGCGGATCTGGCCGAAGGCGTCACACGCCTGCCCATCAAGAGCGTGCATCTGAACAAGTCGCCGATGGTGGTGGGCAACCTCAAGACGCTCAGCACGGCGATGGCGCAACGCTGGGGCATCGACGTGGCGCAGGCGCTGCGGCACGCCGAGCTTGCATTGGGCCTGCCCGACATGAGCGCGATCTGGCCCGAGGTCTTCGCCCGGCCCAAGGAAAGCACGCCGGACGTCGACGAGGACTTGTACGGCGGCTTTGTCGGCAACGGCGACCGGCGCCGGCTCGATCATCTGCGCAGCCTGTCGCCGGCCGAACTGGCGCGCGCGCGCAGCGGTTTCGACGATGCGCGGCTGGAAGAACTGCTGTTCCGCTACCGGGCGCGTAACTTTCCCGAGACCTTGTCCGAAGAAGAGGTGGAGCGCTGGGAGCAGCACCGCGTGGCGCGACTGCTCGAAGGTGAGGGCGGTGCGCGCAACGTCGACGCCTACTTCGCCGAGATCGACCAGCTTGCCCAAGGGGCAGATGACGAACGCACCGAAGCCATTCTTTCGCAGCTGTACGACTACGCCGAGGCCATCGCGCCTTCGGCGTGAATGGCGCGCTGACCTATCTCTTGCCGCTGTTCTGCGGCAGCTCCTTGACGGCGGCCAGCATCTTCTCGACGTGCTTGAAGGGGTTGAGGCTCTGGTAGAAGTAGGCCACGGTGCCGTTGGGCGCCACCACGTAGGAGATCCGGTTGGCGAAGTCGGGGCGGGTTTGCATCAAGGCATCGAAGCCCTTGCTGATGTCCTTGTTGGCATCGGAGGCCACCGGAAACTTGCCCTGGCAGGACTGGCTCGAGAATTTCGCCAGCGTTTCGAGGTCATCCGTCGAGACGCCGATCACGCTGGTGCCCAGTGCCTTGAACTGCTCGATGGCTTCCGCGAAGGCGTGCGCCTCGATCGAACAGCCGGTCGAAAAGGCAGCCGGAAAGAAATAGACCACCACCGGGCCTTTGGCCAGTTCGGCTGCCAGCGAGTAGGTGAAGGGCTTGCCGTCCAGCGCGGCCTGCGCGTTGAACTTGGGCGCCGCTTCGCCGATGTCAAGGGCAGCCCGGGCTGGCGCGACGAACGCAAGTGCGGGCATGATCGCGAGCGTCGCAAGAACCTTAGCGAATGAAAGCGTCATGTTCAGAATCTCCCCATGGGTCGCCGGCATCTTATTCCGCTCGCGGGCTCGATGCATGAAGGCCCCTGGATTGGCCTTTTGGACAGCGATCTTGCTGGCAGGCGCCGTTCTCGCGGGCTGCGGCAGCCTGCCGGCGAAGAACGTGATGGTGACCGGCCCCACCTGGGCGCTGGCTGTCGACGAGACCACGGCCCTCGCAAAGATTGCCCACGCCTCAACGCCGCCGGACGAGCACACCGGCTTTCGCCTGATGCCACTGGGCGTGTATTCGCTGGACGCGCGGATCGAGTTGGCCCAGCGGGCGCAGCGCTCGCTCGACGTGCAGTACTACGTGATCGAGAACGACGGCACCGGCCGGCTGCTGCTGCGGCACCTGAAGGAGGCGGCGCTGCGCGGGGTGCGGGTGCGCCTCCTGATCGACGACCTCTACACCGCCAAGAGCCAGGAGCTGCTGATGTCGCTCAACGCCACGCCCAACGTGGAGGTGCGGCTGTTCAATCCCTTCTGCTGCGCGCGTGGCGGCCTGGTGAGCCGCTTCGCCGCTTCACCCTTCGAGATCGCGCGCCTGAACCACCGCATGCACAACAAGCTGTTCATTGCCGACGGCGTGATCGGCGTGGCGGGCGGACGCAACATCGCCGACGAATACTTCACGCTCAACAGCGCGCAGAACTTCGTCGACATGGACGCGATGTTCATGGGCATGGTGGTGCCTCAGCTGGAAGGCATCTTCGACGACTACTGGAACAGCGAAGAGGTCTACCCGATCGCCACCATCGTGTCGCCGCGCTCCGGCCGCGCCGCAATGGCCGAAGAGTTCGACGCCCAGGTCGAGATGTCGGCGCCGGCACCCAAGGTGGTGCTGCCGCCCACGGATGTGCTGGGCTACGGACCGATCGGCGAAGAACTCGATGCCGGGCGCATCGGCATGATCTGGGGCAAGGCCATCGCCGTGGCCGATCCGCCCACCAAGCTGCGCTCGATGAGCGCCGACGAGGCCTTCGCCACCAGCGTGACGGCACGCGTCTGGGTGCAGCTGATGCAGGCCCAGAGCGAGGTCTACATGACCTCGCCCTATCTGGTGCCGGGCGAACGCGGCATGGAGGCCTTCGAGGAACTGCGCGGGCGCGATGTCAAGGTGACGCTGCTCACCAACTCGCTGGCCGCCAACGACGAGCCGCTGGTGCACGGCGGCTACGCGCGCTACCGCGAAAAGCTGCTGAAAGCCGGCGTTGACCTTTACGAGCTGAGCCCGGCGCGCACCACCAGCAACAAGCGCCTGGGCATGTTCGGTAATTCGCTGGGCCGACTGCATGCCAAGACCGCGGTCATCGACAAGAAGACGCTCCTGCTCGGCTCGGTCAACCTGGATCCGCGCTCCGCCACCTCGAACACCGAACTGGGCATCCTCGTCGAAAGCCCGCAACTGGCGCGGGAGCTGCTGCGGGTCATCAACATCAGCAAGCTGGAAAGTGCGTACCGGCTGCGGCTGGCGTCTGATGGTGGCGCGATCGAGTGGCTCACCATGGACGAAGACCGGGAGGTGGTCCTGCACTACGAGCCCGAGTCCACCTGGACGCAGCGGCTCTACAACACCCTGTTCAGCCCGCTGGTGCCGGAAGACCTGCTCTAGCTGGCTAGGGACGCGGCGCAAACTGCGCCGGGTCGTAGAAGAATTCTTCCTGGGCAATGCGCTCGCCTTCCCAGCGTTGCCAGGCCAGCTCTTCCATGCGGCGGGTGCTGCCGTCCAGTCCGGTGAAGGTGAAGATCCATCGGATCACCACGTGGTCGCCGTTGACGAACACGGGCTGCACGCACTCCGACACCACCTTGGCGGTGCGCGCCAGCACCGCCTTTTCGTGCGCGACCAGGACATCGCGGCCGCGTCGCGGCTCGCCCTGGTTCTCGCGCATCGTGGCGCCTTCGGTGTAGTAGTCCTCGATGGCCTGCGCATGCGCGCCGCTCTCCACCGCGGCAATGAAGGCCTGAAGCGTGGCGGCGCTGGGCATGGGGCTTTTCCTTCTTACTGCAGCTTGACTTCGACACGCCGGGCCTCGGCCGGCGGGCCGTCGGCGCTGGTCTGCTGCGGCTTGGCCAGCTCGATCCTGTCTTCCGCCACGCCGGCGGCCTTGAGCACGGCGACGACCGAGACGGCGCGCTGTCTGGCCAGTTCGGCATTCTTGGCCGGGTCGCCGCTGGCGTCGTGGTAGCCGCTGACCATGGCGCGCGATCCGCCTTGCACGGCCTTCACGATGTCGGCCAGCGCGGTATTGGCGCCACTGGCCACCTCGGCACTGCCGGTGGCGAAGTAGATCTTGACCACGCCGCCTTCGTTCTTGATCGAGGCGCCGGTGTCGGCCGGGCCGGGGCCTGCGGCGGGCGCGGTGATCGTGGCGGGCGCAGGGACAGCCGGCGCGGCGGCGACCTCGCCGCCATGGAACTTCACCACCAGCGGCACGATCAGCAGCGCGACGATGTTGATGATCTTGATCAGCGGGTTGACGGCCGGGCCGGCGGTGTCCTTGTAGGGGTCGCCCACCGTGTCGCCAGTGACGGCCGCCTTGTGCGCCTCGCTGCCCTTGCCGCCGAAGTTACCGTCCTCGATGTACTTCTTGGCGTTGTCCCAGGCGCCGCCGCCGGTGCACATGGAGATGGCAACGAAGAGGCCCGTGACGATGGTGCCCATCAGCAAGCCGCCCAGCGCCTTCGGCCCCAGCACGAGGCCGACGACGATCGGCACCAGCACCGGCAACAACGAGGGAATCATCATTTCCTTGATGGCAGCGCCGGTAAGCATGCTCACCGCGCGGCCGTACTCGGGCTTGCCGGTGCCTTCCATGATGCCGGGGATCTCGCGGAACTGGCGGCGCACTTCCTCCACCACCGCGCCGGCGGCGCGGCCCACGGCTTCCATGGCCATGGCGCCGAACAGGTAGGGGATCAGGCCGCCGATGAACAGGCCGACGATCACCAGCGGGTCGGACAGGTTGAAGCTGATCGCGCTGCCGTAGGACTCCAGCTTGTGGGTGTAGTCGGCAAACAGAACCAGCGCGGCCAAGCCGGCCGAACCGATGGCATAGCCCTTGGTCACCGCCTTGGTGGTGTTGCCCACGGCGTCGAGCGGATCGGTGATGTCGCGCACGGAGGAGGGCAGCTCGCTCATCTCGGCGATGCCGCCGGCGTTGTCGGTAATCGGACCGTAGGCGTCCAGCGCCACGATGATGCCGGCCATGCTCAGCATCGCGGTAGCGGCCACCGCGATGCCGTACAGGCCACCCAGCGTGTACGAGGCAATGATGGCGATGCACACGCAGATCACCGGCCAGGCGGTGGAGCGCATCGACACGCCCAGGCCGGCAATGATGTTGGTGCCGTGGCCGGTGGTGGAGGCCTTGGCCACATGCTGCACCGGCTTGAATTGCGTGCCGGTGTAGTACTCGGTGATCCATACCAGCGCGGCTGTCAGCGCCAGTCCGACGAAGCAGGCGCCGAACAGGCGCAGCTGGCTGCCGGTCTCGCGGATGGCGTGATCGGGAATGAGCCAGGCAGTGACGAACCAGAAGGCGATCAGCGACAGCACGCCCGACACCGCCAGGCCCTTGTAGAGCGCCGGCATAACGTTGACCATGCCGGGCGAGGCCTTGACGAAGAAGCAGCCGATGATCGAGGCAATGATCGACACGGCGCCGAGCGCCAGCGGATAGAGCACCGCATTCATCGGCGCCGCCGCCACCATCAGGGCGCCCAGCACCATGGTGGCAATCAGGGTCACGGCGTAGGTTTCGAACAGGTCGGCCGCCATGCCGGCGCAGTCGCCGACGTTGTCACCCACGTTGTCGGCAATCACTGCCGGATTGCGCGGGTCGTCTTCCGGAATGCCGGCCTCGACCTTGCCCACCAGGTCGGCGCCGACATCAGCGCCCTTGGTGAAGATGCCGCCGCCCAGGCGGGCGAAGATGGAAATGAGCGAGGCGCCGAAGGCAAAGCCGATCAACGGATCGAGCAGCTTGGCCAGGCTCTTGTCCGGCGTGAGTTGCCCGTTGCCCACCAGGAACCAGAAAAAAACCGTGACGCCCAAGAGGCCCAGGCCCACCACCAGCATGCCGGTGATGGCGCCGCCGCGGAAGGCCACGTCCAATGCCGGCCCGATGCCCTTGGTCGCAGCTTGGGCGGTGCGCACGTTGGCCCGCACCGACACGTTCATGCCGATGAAGCCGCAAGCGCCCGACAGCACCGCACCGACCACGAAGCCGACCGCGGTCGTCACATGAAGAAAGATGCCGATCAGGATGGCCAGCACCACGCCGACGATCGCGATGGTGCGGTACTGCTTGGCCAGGTAGGCCGCCGCGCCGGTCTGGATCGCCGCCGCGATCTCCTGCATGCGCGCGTTGCCGGGGTCCTTGGCGAGAATCCAACTGCGGGCCCAGATGCCATATGCGACGGCCGCGAGGCCGCACACGATGGCAAGGACGAGAGGGGTGTTGCCAGTCATGCCTTGCTTCTCCAGTAGTTCGTTGTGACTTACGGAGACGAAGGCTCGGAATTTCCGGTGCGCAACGCGTACGGGGTCAGAGCCTTCGCCGCGTTGCTTCCTCGAAGCCACCCTTCGCGCTGGAGGGGTGGCCGATTGGCCAACGTGGGCAATTTACAGGCAAAAGACAGAAACCGTGTGAATCTGCCGTGACGCGGAAAGTAAAATTCGGGTTTCTCCCCAGTTCCCTAGCACTTTCCACTACTCGAAAAAAGCATGGCCTTCGACAAAGTCTCCCCCGGTAAAAACCTCCCCGAGAACTTCAACGTCGTCATCGAAATCCCGATGAACGCTGACCCCATCAAGTACGAAGTGGACAAGGAATCCGGCGCGATCTTCGTCGACCGCTTCATGACCACCGCCATGTACTACCCGGCCAACTACGGCTACGTGCCGCAAACCCTGTCGGGCGACGGCGATCCGGTGGACGTGCTGGTGATCACCCCCTATCCGCTGCATCCCGGCGTGGTCGTGCCCTGCCGTCCGCTGGGCATCCTCATGATGGAAGACGAAGCCGGCGTGGACGGCAAGGTGCTGGCCGTGCCCACCGACAAAGTGCTGCCCATCTACAGCCACTGGAAATCGGTGGAAGACGTGAACCAGATGCGCCTGAAGGCCATCAGCCACTTCTTCGAGCACTACAAGGACCTGGAAGAGGGCAAGTGGGTCAAAGTGCTTGGCTGGGAAGGCATCGAGGCTGCCAAGAAGGAGATCCTGGACGGCGTGGCGGCGTACAAGAAGTAAGTTCGCGCGCGCCAGTCTTCGCTCGCAAGAGACGACGCCTCGCCGGCTCCTGCCGCGAGGCGTTTTTCGTTGGCTTTCAGGCTTCGCCCCGGAAGGGACTGCGTTCGTTCAGGTGGTCGAGGTAGTTGTCGATGCCAGCGCCCTCGCGCGCGAGAAAACGCTCGACTGCATCGGCAAAGGCCGGATGTGCCAGCCAGTGCGCGCTGGTGGTGCGTACCGGCATCAAGGCGCGCGCCATCTTGTGCTCGCCCTGGGCGCCGCCTTCGAAGCGCGGGACCCCGTGCTCGATGCACCATTGCAGCGGTTGGTAGTAGCAGGCCTCGAAATGCAGGCAGTCGACCCGCTCGAGCGCGCCCCAGTAGCGGCCATAGGCGGCCTCGGGCGCTGTGCCGCCCGTCGCGTCGTGCGACAGTGCGATCAGGCTGCTGGCGATCGGCCGTCCCTCGCGTTCGGCAATGAAGAGCAACCAGGCCTCGGGCATCTGCGCGGCCATGCGCAAGAAGAAGTCAGGCGTCAGGTAGGGCGGATTACCGTGCTCGCGATAGGTGCGGGCGTAGCAGCGATAGAAGAAAGCCCAGTCGGTCGCCGTGATGTCCGCGCCACGCGCCCAGCGGAAGTTGACGCCGGCATCGTGCACCTTGCGGCGCTCCTGCCGGATCTTCTTGCGCTTGTCGTGCGACAGGCCGGCCAGGAAGGCGTCGAAATCGGCCCAGCCCTGGTTGAGCCAGTGAAACTGCACCGTGTGGCGCAGCATGAGGCCGGCGTCGTCGCAGGCGGCGATGTCCTCGTCGGCACCGAACAGCAGGTGCAGGGACGACAACTTCTGTTGGCCGCACCAGGCGAGCAGGGCCTGCACCAGAGCAGCGCGGCTGGCCGCGTCGCGTGCCAGCAGGCGCGTGCCGGGGACCGGGGTGAAGGGCACCGCGACCAGGCCCTTGGGGTAGTACGCCAGGCCATGCTCCTGGTAGGCGTTGGCCCAGGCCCAGTCGAACACGTACTCGCCGTAGGAGTGGTCCTTGATGTAGAGCGGGCAGGCAGCCATCAGCGCGCTGCCCTGCCACAAGGTGATGAAGCGCGGCGTCCAGCCGCTGGCCGGCACCGCGCTCAGGCTTTGGTCCAGCGCGCTCAGGTAGGCATGGCGCATGAAGGGCGAGGGGGACGCCTGTGCGGCCAACAGGGCGTCCCAGGCGGCCGCGTCGATCTCGTTGGGCGAGGCGTGGACGCGCGCCACCTGATCGCTTGCGCGTGCCTTTGCCATGTTCAAACCCGTCGCGCGCCCAGGCGCTCCGCAATGTAGATGCCGCCCAGCACCAGGGCCAATGCCGCGCCGTGGTAGAGCGAAATAGGCTCGCCGAGCACCACAAGCGCCAGCAGCGGCCCGAAGATCGGAACCAGGTTGAGGAACACGCCGGCGCGCGCCGGGCCGATCAGTCCCACCGCCTGGATGAAGGTCACTTGCGACACGAAAGATGGCAAGAGCCCGACAAAGGCGATCAGCACCCATCCCTTGGCGCTGGGCCAGAAAAACCGGCCCGTGGCCACTTCGGTGGCCACCAGCGGCAGCGACACCAGGCAGGCCACCAGCGCGGTGGCGGCAAAGAACACGATGGCCGGCACCTCGGGGCGACGGCGCAAGCCCAGCGTGTAGCCCGCATAGAGCACGCAGGCAACGATCATCCAGACGTCGCCGATGTTGAAGTCCAGCCGGGCCAGCTGCGCCAGCTGGCCGTGCGAGGCCACCACCACGATGCCCGCCAGCGTCACCAGCACGCCGAACCACTGCAGTGCGCCGACCCGGGTGGCGTAGAAGAGCACGCTGCCCATCAGCACCAGCACGGGAATGGCGCCCTGCAGGATGGCGATGTTGATGGCCGTGGTGTGGTGAGCCGCCGCGTAGAACAGCGCGTTGAAACCGGTGAAGCCCAACGCACCCATCAGCGCGATGGCGCGCCAATGCGGCAGCAGCGCACGCCAATGTGCCTGGATCGGTGCGCGCGCGAAAAGCAGCAGCGCCGCGCAGGAGATGCCCCAGCGCATGAAGGTCAGGAACATCGGCGAGACCTCGCCCACCGCCAGCCGCGCCGCCACGGCATTGGCGCCCCAGATCAAGGTGGTGAAGACCAGCAGCAGGTAGGCCTGGGTGGCGGGACGGGCAGCCTTGGCGTCGAGCAGGCTGGGGGAAACGGAAGGGCCGGTGCGCATTGCCGCAAAGCGTAGCAGCCCATGCGCGAGCGCGTGGCCGGTGCCCGCGCAAAGCCTTGGGTCAAGGGGCGAATGACATAATCGTTGCAGCCTTCACTTCCCCGTCTATGACTCTCAAGATCGCCATCGCGCAGCTCAATTTCGTGGTGGGTGATCTTGCCGGCAACGCCCGCAAGATCATCGACGCGGCCCGCACGGCGCACGCGCAAGGGGCGCGTCTGCTGCTCACGCCCGAACTTTCGATCTGCGGCTACGCCGCCGAAGACCTGTTCCTGCGCCCCGCCTTCATCGCCGGCTGCGACGAAGCGGTGCGCACGGTGGCGCGCGAGCTGGCCCAACTGGAAGGCATGACGGTGGTGGTCGGCCATCCAAGCGGCCACAGCGTGCGTAGCCGCTCCGTTGCGGTGCAGATGCGCCATAACGCGGCGAGCGTGATCCGCGAGGGCCGCATCCTCGAGACCTACGCCAAGCGCGAGCTGCCCAACTACCAGGTGTTCGACGAGCGGCGCTACTTCACGCCGGGCGAGGGCAGCTGCGTGTTCGAGGTGGGCGGTGTCTCGGTAGGCCTCCTGATCTGCGAAGACGCCTGGTTCGACGAACCGGCCCAGCTGGCCAAGCGGGCCGGTGCCGAGGTGCTGGCGGTCATCAATGCCTCCCCCTACCACGTGGGCAAGGAAGGCGAGCGGATGGCGCGCATGGCCGAGCGCGCGCAGGCCGCCGGCTTGCCGCTGATCTACGCGCACCTGGTGGGTGGGCAGGACGAGGTCATCTTCGATGGCGCTTCGTTCGCCCTGCAGGCTGACGGTACGACGGCCGCGCAAGCCGCAAGCTTCAAGGAAGAAATCGCCTGCCTCGAACTGGAGCGCCAAGGCGATTTTATGCGCGTCGTTGCGCAACAGGTGCCTGCGGCCCGCAGCGCGCCGGCGCAGCTGTGGGACGCACTGGTGCTGGGCGTGCGCGACTACATTGGAAAGAACGGCTTTCCCGGTGCCATCCTGGGCCTGTCTGGCGGCATCGATTCCGCGCTGGTGCTGGCGGTGGCCGTGGACGCGCTGGGCAAGGACAAGGTGCGCGCCGTCATGATGCCTTCGCCCTACACGGCCGACATCAGCTGGATCGACGCCCGCGAGATGGCAAGCCGACTGGGCGTGCGCTACGACGAGATCTCCATCAAGGGCACCTTCGAATCCTTCAAGAGCGCGCTGGCCGGCGAGTTCCAGGGCCTGCCCGAGGACGCGACGGAAGAGAACATCCAGGCACGCATCCGCGGCACCTTGCTGATGGCCCTGTCCAACAAGTTCGGCTCGATCGTGCTCACCACCGGCAACAAGAGCGAAATGGCCACCGGCTACTGCACGCTGTATGGCGACATGGCGGGTGGCTTTGCCGTCATCAAGGACCTGCTGAAGACCACGGTGTTCGAGCTGGCGCGCTGGCGCAACGAGAACGATCCTTACGGCACCGGGGCACAGCCGATTCCCGAACGCATCATCACCCGCCCGCCCAGCGCCGAGCTGCGCCCCGACCAGACCGACCAGGACAGCCTGCCCCCCTACGACATCCTGGACGGCATCCTGGCGCGCTATATGCAAGACGACGAGAGCGTCGACGCGATCATTGCCGCGGGCTACGAGCGCGCCGTGGTCGAGCGCGTGGTGCGCCTGATCAAGATCAACGAGTACAAGCGCCGCCAGGCGCCCGTCGGGATTCGGGTCACGCACCGCAGCTTCGGCAAGGATTGGCGTTACCCTATCACCAGCAAATTCAACGAAACCGCCGGGAGCACACCGCAATGAAGCAGATCACCGCCATCGTCAAACCCTTCAAGCTCGACGACGTGCGCGAAGCGCTCGCCGAGGTCGGCGTCACTGGCCTCACGGTGACCGAGGTCAAGGGTTTCGGCCGCCAGAAGGGCCACACCGAGCTCTATCGCGGCGCCGAGTACGTGGTCGATTTCCTGCCCAAGATGAAGATCGAGGTCGTCGTGAACGAGGGCGACGTCGAGCGCTGTGTCGATGCCATCGTCGGGGCCGCGCGCACCGGCAAGATCGGCGACGGCAAGATCTTCGTCACCAACGTGGAGCGCGTGGTGCGCATCCGTACCGGTGAGCAGGACGAGGCCGCGGTTTAGGCCAGCCCCCCGGCTTTTCACTTCGCTTCGCTGCGTGTAATTCGCCACCCCCCGAGGGGGAGACCCCATCAGCGGCCCGGCAAAGCCGGTTCCGCGATGTGTGCTGGTTTGGGAGCAGGCGCACCGGCGCGTGCCCCGCACCCCGGTTCTTTTTCTAGATGTTCTCGGCGAGTCGGTCGTCCTTGGCGTGGCGCGGGACGTCTTCGCGCAGGGCCTCCAGCAGTGCATGTGGCTCTTCGCCGGTGCGGATCAGGTCCATCTGCCACTCGCCCATGAAAGCTTCGCGCACGCTGTCGCGCAGGAAGCCGAGCATGCCGTCGTAGTAGCCGGCCACGTTGAGCAGGCCGACCGGCTTGTCGTGGTAGCCGAGTTGGCGCCAAGTCCAGATCTCGAACAATTCCTCGAAGGTGCCGATGCCGCCGGGCAGGGCCAGGAAGGCGTCGGAGCGGTGCGCCATCATGGCCTTGCGCTCGTGCATGGTGTCGACCACGTGCAGCTCGTCGCACAACGGATTGGCCAGTTCCTTGTCGACCAGCGCCTTGGGGATCACGCCGACCACACGGCCGCCGGCGGCCCGCGTGCTCTCGGCCACCAGGCCCATCAGCCCGGTGCGGCCGCCGCCGTAGACCAGCTGGCCGCCTTGCCGGCCGATCCATTGGCCCACGGCCCGGGCGCTGTCGGCAAATTCCGGGCGCGCGCCAGGACGCGAGCCGCAGTAGACGCAAATCGAGAAGGTAGGGGAAGAGGGGGAATTCATGCCCCCATCATGCCAAGTTCAGACGACGAATCGATGCCAGAACGCGGCCAGCCAGACGCCGCCAGCGAGCAGCAGCGCCAGGAGCACGGCGGCGCTGCCCATGTCCTTGGCCTGCTTGGACAGGTCGTGCCACTCGGGACCGATGCGGTCGATGGCGGATTCCACCGCGGTGTTGAGCAGTTCCACGATCATGACCAGCAGCACACTGCCGGCCAGGATCGCCGTCTCGACCCAGTTGCGGCCCAGCCAGAAGGCCAGGGGGATCATCAGGATCGCCAGGATCGTCTCTTGGCGGAAGGCCGTCTCGCCCCAGCCCGCGCGCAGGCCGTGCAGCGAGATCAGCATGGCATGCCAGATGCGCCCCAGGCCGGCGCGGCCGAGCTGGGTGTTGGCTGCGCTTTTCCGCTCAGCCATGTCGCCCGACGGGCTCAGCGCGCACCAGCCGGGTGCCGGCCCAGGCGTCGTGCCAAAACTGCTGCAGCGGATGGAAGCGCGAGAGTACGGCCCAGACGGCCACCCAGCCGAGGACGATCACCGTCGATTCGCCGGCGCCAAGCTCGAAGAAGGACAGCCCCGCCAGCGGCGGCAGGAACCAGAGCCAGCTGAGCAGATAGCGCAGCAGCGCCCTGGGCTGGCTCAGTGGACGCCCCTGGCGGTCGACCACGCGGATGCCCCAGGTCTTCATGGCCAGGGTCTGCCCCCTGGACCAGAACCAGGTGAAGTAGACGCCCAGCACCAGGAAGAGAAAGCCCTGCAGCATCGGATGGCGGCTGCCGTCGACCGCATTGCGCATCTGCGTGAGGGTGCTGAAAAGCCAGCCTGCCATGAAGACCACGGCAAAGAGCAGCATGCCTTCATAAAGCCAGCAGGCCATGCGGCGCCCCAGGCCGGGTGCCTGCAGCGTGACGGGGGCGGGTGCCTGTGCAAAGGCTTCAGGCCGGGCGGCGCCTTGGGCCGGCGACTCGGGGAGTGTGGGATTCATCGTTGCCGAGGCGTTCAGTGGCTCAGGGAGCCTCGACCGGCTTGAGGGCCGCAGGCGTCGCGCTCGCGGGCGCGGACGATGTCGCCGCGGGAGGCGGCGCCAGCTGGATGCGTGGCAGCTTGCTGCTGCTTGCGGCCACGCTGGGCACCGGCGCCAACTTCTGGGCTGGAACAGGGCGCACGGGCGCGGCGGCGCTGGGCGGCCGGCTGCCGGCGCGCTCGGCGAGCTTGCGCCTTTCTTCGTCGCTCAAGGCCTGGTAGGCCTCCCACTTGGCCTTGCGCTCTTCCTGCGGCGCCAGACGCTTGACCTCGGCGAAGTTCAGCCGGGCCCGGGTGCGGTCTTGCGGGCTGAGGGCAGCCCACTCGGTCATCCGGCTGTGCAGCAGCGCCTGGTCGTCCGGGCTCATGCTGTCGTAGTTGCGCGACAGGGCGATCCACTTGCGCTTTTGCGCCGCATGCAGGCCGTTCCAGTGCGGGGCCAGCGGGCTCAGCGACTGCTGCTGGTCAGGGCTGAGCTCGTTCCACAGGGGGCGCGAGACGGTGGGAGCCTTGGCAGCCGACGCTGCGTTGCCGTTGGACCCGGCCTGCGCTGTAACGGGTTGTGAATGCGTGGGGCCGGACGCCAGAGCGCCCGAGAGAAGCAGCAGGCAGGCCAGAGCCGCGCCAAACGTGGACGAACTCCCGGCGGCGCGGCGCTCTCGGCGAATGCTCAAGGGGTCAGTTGGCAAGGCCGTCGTCGCTCTTGAGGAACTGGGCAAACCCGGGGTCGGTGTAGGCGGCGGGCGGCAAGTCGCCGGTGAGCAGCGCGGCGTCGACCTCAGCCACCTCGCTGGCGCGGTTGTCGTCCTGCAGCGCGCTGATGGCCACCAGTCCGGCGGCCAGGGCGATCAGGGGCAGGGCGGAGGCGATCCGGCCCCACCAGCCGCCGCCCAGGACCAGGGCGCCGCTGCGGCCGACGGTTGTCGTATCGGTGCGTGCCTGCACCAGCTTGCGACGCGCAAGCGCCTGCACGCATCCGGCACGCAGGCGCTCGGCGATGTCGTGCGGCAGATCCTGGCTGCCGGCCGTCAGGCGCGCGGCGACGCGGGCGCCAAAACGCGCCTCCTGGTCGGCAGCCCCGGCGGGGGAGACGGATGATTGAAACGTGCTCACAGTTGGATTCCCTTGGCCTTGAGCGCGCGGCTCAACGCATGAACGGCGCGTGAACAATGGGTCTTGACGCTGCCCTCTGAACAGCCCATGGCGGCCGCCGTTTCGGCGACGTCCAGCTCCTCCCAGTAACGTAACAGGAACGCTTCGCGTTGACGGCCCGGCAGCGCCTCGATCTCCACTTCGATCTCTCGCAGGATCTGGGCCCGGCGGGTGGTGTCTTCAGCGCTCTCGGTTACCCGCGTGTCGACGTTGGTGGCCAGGCTCTCCAGCAGGTCGAATTCGCCATCGGCGTCCGCCGACTCGAAATCGCTCATGTTGGAGAAGAGAGCCCGCCGGGTCTTCTGGCGCCGGAACCAGTCCAGGGTGCAGTTGGACAGGATGCGCTGGAACAGCATCGGCAGTTCGTCGATCGGCTTGTCGCCGTAGTGCTCGGACAGTTTCATCATGCTGTCCTGCACGATGTCGAGCGCTGCTTCTTCGTCCCGCACGTGGTAGACCGAACGCTTGAATGCGCGTCGCTCGACACTCTTGAGGAAGTCGGAAAGTTCTTTTTCGGTGGCCAAGCGGGAAAGTTGCGCGGGGCGCTCGTGGTGTCTTGTCTGTTTGGCGCGCGCTCGGTGGCGGGCCTCTTCTTGCAGCGGCGGATTATGCCCCGAGGGCCGTTCGTGGACGCCTTTGCTGCGGCCGGCGGCGCGGACGGTGTCATAATCCGCCCTGCAAGTCAAAAGGCAAACGGATCACAGTCCGGCGAAAAATCTGGTTCGCCCATGGCTCTGGTCTTAAGTCTCGACGCGGCTCCACAAGAGCTGGCGAAGGGGCACCCAAGGTTTTTCGTTCCCGAAAAAACGCAAAGGTTCATCATGGAAATCTCCAAGGCGGAACTCGCTTCCGCAGCAGCCGCATCCTCCGGAATGGGCAGTCAAAGCGAAGAACTCATGGGCGCCGAAGTGCTGATCAAGGCACTTCAGGCCGAAGGCGTCAAGTACGTCTGGGGCTACCCCGGCGGCGCCGTGCTCTACATCTACGACGCGTTCTACAAGCAGGACACCATTCAGCACGTGCTGGTGCGCCACGAGCAGGCGGCCGTGCACGCAGCGGACGGCTATGCCCGCGCCACCGGCGACGTCGGCGTGGCGCTGGTCACTTCCGGCCCCGGCCTCACCAATGCAGTGACCGGCATCGCCACGGCGTACATGGATTCGATCCCGATGGTGATCATCTCGGGCCAGGTGCCGACCCCGGCCATCGGCCTGGACGCCTTCCAGGAGTGCGACACCGTCGGCATCACACGCCCGATCGTCAAGCACAACTTTCTTGTCAAGGACCCCAAGGACCTGGCCCTGACGATGAAAAAGGCCTTCCACATCGCGCGCACCGGGCGCCCCGGTCCGGTGGTGGTGGACGTGCCCAAGGACGTGTCCTTCAAGAAGGTGGCCTACCACGGCTATCCGGACAAGGTCGAGATGCGCTCGTACAACCCGGTGCGCAAGGGCCACGGCGGGCAGATCCGCAAGGCCCTGCAACTGCTGTTGACGGCCAAGCGTCCCTACATCTATAGCGGCGGCGGCGTGCTGCTGGGCAATGCCACGCAGGAGCTGCGCACGCTGGTGGACATGCTGGGCTACCCGGTGACCAACACGCTGATGGGCCTGGGCGCCTATCCGGCGAGCGACCGCAAATTTCTGGGCATGCTGGGCATGCACGGCACGCTGGAAGCCAACAACGCCATGCAGAACTGCGACGTGCTGCTGGCCGTGGGCGCGCGCTTCGATGACCGCGTCATCGGCAACCCCAAGCACTTCGCGCAGAACGAACGCAAGATCATCCACGTCGACATCGATCCGTCGAGCATTTCCAAGCGCGTGAAGGTCGACATCCCGATCGTGGGCGACGTGAAGGACGTGCTGACCGAGCTCATCGCCATGATCCGCGAGAGCGACATGCGTCCCGACGGCGAGGCTTTGTCCGGCTGGTGGAAGGCGATCGAAGGCTGGCGCAGCCGCGACTGCCTGAAGTACGACCGTGGCAACACCGACGTCATCAAGCCGCAGCACGTGGTCGAGACGCTGTGGAACATGACCAAGGATGCCGACACCTACATCACGTCGGACGTGGGCCAGCACCAGATGTGGGCGGCGCAGTACTACCGTTTCGACGAGCCGCGCCGCTGGATCAATTCGGGCGGCCTGGGCACCATGGGCGTGGGCATTCCCTATGCCATGGGCATCAAGCTCGCAAAGCCAGATTCGGAAGTGTTCTGCATCACCGGCGAAGGCTCGGTGCAGATGTGCATCCAGGAACTCTCCACCTGCCTGCAATACAACACGCCGATCAAGATCGTCTCGCTGAACAACCGCTACCTGGGCATGGTGCGCCAGTGGCAGGAGATCGAGTACTCCGGCCGCTACAGCCACAGCTACATGGACGCGCTGCCCAACTTCGTGAAGCTGGCCGAAGCCTACGGCCATGTCGGCATGCTGATCGAGCGTCCTCAGGACGTGGAGCCGGCGCTGCGCGAGGCGCGCAAGCTCAAGGACCGCACGGTGTTCATGGACTTCCGCACCGACCCCACCGAGAACGTGTTCCCGATGGTGCAGGCCGGCAAGGGCATCACGGAAATGCTGATGGGGTCCGAGGACCTGTAACGGACGATAAGCCGCCTCGCTGGCGCGAGGACGGTTCCTTCTTTTTTCTTCAACGCACCGGTTGACGAATCTATTGCTTGTCGAGCCCGCGCATTACCGTGCGCGGGGGAGGGCGGCGAAAAGAGGAGTCACGAGAAACATGAAACACATCATCGCTGTCCTGCTGGAAAACGAGCCTGGCGCTCTTTCCCGCGTGGTGGGCCTGTTTTCGGCCCGCGGCTACAACATCGAATCGCTCACCGTCGCCCCAACGGAAGACCCGAGCCTGTCGCGCATGACGATCCAGACCACCGGGTCGGACGACGTCATCGAGCAGATCACCAAGCACCTGAATCGTTTGATCGAAGTGGTCAAGGTGGTCGATCTCACCGAAGGCGCCTACACCGAGCGCGAGCTCATGATGGTGAAGGTGCGTGCGGTGGGCAAGGAGCGCGAAGAGATGAAGCGCATGGCGGACATCTTCCGCGGCCGCATCATCGACGTGACCGACAAGAGCTACACCATCGAACTCACTGGCGACATGGGCAAGAACGACGCGTTCCTGGACGCGATCGAGCGCGCCGCCATTCTCGAAACCGTGCGCACCGGGCCGAGCGGCATCGGCCGCGGCGAGCGCATCCTGCGCGTCTAAAGGGCATTCGTGCCATTCACTGCAATTACGAAGGAGCAATCATGAAGGTTTACTACGACAAGGACGCGGATCTGAGCCTGATCAAGGGCAAGACGGTCGCGATCATCGGCTACGGCTCGCAGGGCCACGCGCACGCGCAGAACTTGAACGACAGTGGCGTGAAGGTCGTCGTCGGCCTTCGCAAGGGCGGCGCTTCCTGGCCCAAGGTCGAGAAGGCTGGCCTGAAGGTCGCCGAGGTGGCGGACGCCGTGAAGTCGGCCGACGTCGTCATGATCCTCTTGCCCGACGAGCAGATCGCCAGCGTCTACAAGAACGACGTGGCGCCCAACATCAAGGAAGGCGCATCGCTGGTCTTCGCGCACGGCTTCAACGTGCACTACGGCTTCGTGCAGCCGCGCGCCGACCTCGATGTCTGGATGGTCGCGCCCAAGGCCCCCGGCCACACCGTGCGCAACACCTACACCCAGGGCGGCGGCGTGCCCCACCTGGTGGCGGTGTACCAGGACAAGAGCGGCAAGGCGCGTGACCTGGCCCTGTCCTATGCCGTGGCCAACGGCGGCGGCAAGGCCGGCATCATCGAGACCAACTTCCGCGAAGAAACCGAGACCGACCTGTTCGGCGAGCAGGCCGTGCTGTGCGGCGGCACCGTCGAGCTGATCAAGGCCGGCTTCGAGACGCTGGTGGAAGCCGGCTACGCGCCCGAGATGGCCTACTTCGAGTGCCTGCACGAGCTCAAGCTGATCGTCGACCTGATCTATGAAGGCGGCATCGCCAACATGAACTACTCGATCTCGAACAACGCCGAATACGGCGAGTACGTCACCGGCCCTCGCATCGTGACCGACGAGACCAAGAAGGTCATGAAGCAGGTGCTCAAGGACATCCAGACCGGCGAATACGCCAAGAGCTTCGTGCTCGAAGCCGCTGCCGGTCAGCCCGCGCTGATCAGCCGCCGCCGCCTGAATGCCGAGCACCAGATCGAGGTGGTGGGCGAGAAGCTGCGCGCCATGATGCCCTGGATCAAGAAGAACAAGCTGGTCGACCAGACCCGCAACTGATCGCGCCTGGCGCCGTCCCGCGGGCGGTGCGGCGACACAGGGGCCACCGCCTGCGGTGGCCCTTTTTTCGTTCTGGTGCTGCACTACACTTGCCGCCTCATGCATGACGACACCCACGTGGACGACCCCTCGATGCCCGAGCCGCGCAAGCGGCGCAAGGGCATCTACATCCTGCCGAACCTGTTCACCCTGGCGGCGCTCTTCGGCGGCTTCTACGCGATCGTGATGGCAATGAACGGGCGCTTCGACCAGGCCGCGCTGGGCGTGTTCGCCGCCATGGTGCTCGACAGCCTGGACGGCCGCGTCGCGCGCATGACCAACACGCAGAGTGCCTTCGGCGAGCAGATGGATTCGCTGTCCGACATGGTGTCCTTCGGTGCCGCGCCGGCGCTGATCGCCTACGAGTGGTCGCTCAAGGGGCTGGGGCGCTGGGGCTGGATCGCTGCCTTCGTCTACTGCGCCTGCGCCGCGCTGCGGCTGGCACGCTTCAACGTCAACACCGCGGTGATCGACAAGCGCTGGTTCCAGGGCCTGCCGTCGCCGGCGGCGGCCGCGCTGGTGGCGGGTTTCATCTGGCTCATGACCGAGTGGGGCCGGCGCGGCAGCGACGTGCTCTACCTGAGCTGGCAGCAGATCACCTGGATCACCTTCGGCTTCACGCTGTACGCGGGCCTGACCATGGTGACCAACGCACCCTTCTACAGCTTCAAGGACATACAGATGAAGCGCAGCGTGCCCTTCGCAGCCATCGTGCTGATCGCGCTGGGCATTGCCGTCATCAACATCCATCCGCCCACGGTGCTGTTCAGCCTGTTCGTGGCCTACGGCCTGAGCGGCTATGTGGTCTACGCCTGGCGCAAGGCCAAGGGGCAGCAGACCAGCGTGATCAGCGTCTCGACCGACGAGCCGGACGAGCGCGGTTTGCATAACTGAACTTGTGCTAGAGTTGCGGCCACCATGCAAAAGATTTCGCTGGCCCTACTAATCATCCCCTTCGGGCGGAGTCGGTAGCGCGCGCGCAAATCTTTCGACCAACGGCCCGTTAGCACCAGCAACGGGCCGTTTGTTTTGGGGTTGCTGGTTTCACCACCCTCACCAGCCAAGAGAAACATGATGTTGAAGCAACCCAGCCGCAAGTACCGCGCCTTCGCTCCGGTCGGCCTCAAGGACCGCACCTGGCCCGATGCCGTCCTGACCCGTGCGCCGATCTGGCTGTCGACCGACCTGCGCGACGGCAACCAGGCGCTGGTGGAGCCGATGGATCTGGCGCGCAAGATGCGCATGTTCGAGATGCTGGTGAAGATCGGCTTCAAGGAGATCGAGGTCGGCTTTCCCTCGGCCTCCCAGGTCGAGTTCGATTTCGTGCGCAAGCTGATCGAAGAAGACCGCATTCCCGACGACGTCACGATCCAGGTGCTGACGCAGGCCCGCGACCACCTCATCGAACGCACGTTCGAAGCCTTGCAAGGCGCTCCGCGCGCCATCGTTCACCTGTACAACGCAGTAGCGCCGGTCATGCGCCGCGTGGTGCTGGGCATGGACGAGGATGGCATCGTCGAACTGGCCGCCAGTCACGCGCGCATGTTCCAGGAGATGGCCGCCAGGCAGCCAGCCACACAGTGGACCTTCCAGTATTCGCCTGAAATGTTCTCGGGCACCGACCTGGCTTTCTCCAAGCGGGTGGTCGACGCGGTCACCGACGTGTGGGCGCCGACGCCGAAGCGCAAGTGCATTGTCAACCTGCCTTCGACGGTGGAGCATTCCACGCCGAACATCTTCGCCGACATGATCGAGTGGATGCATCGCAACCTGGCGCGCCGCGACAGCATCATCCTGTCGGTGCATCCGCACAACGACCGCGGCACCGGCACGGCAGCCGGCGAGTTCGCCCTGATGGCCGGGGCCGATCGCATCGAAGGGTGCCTCTTTGGCAACGGCGAGCGCACCGGCAACCTTGACCTGGTCAACGTCGCGCTCAACCTCTACACGCAAGGCGTCTCGCCCGAACTCGACTTCTCCAGCATCGACGAGATCCGCGCCACGGTCGAGCACTGCAACCAGTTGCCGGTGCATCCGCGCCACCCCTATGCGGGCGACCTGGTCTACACGTCCTTCTCGGGCTCGCACCAGGACGCCATCAAGAAGGCTTTCTCTGCCCGCAAGGACGACGACATCTGGGACATGCCCTACCTGCCGATCGATCCGAAGGACGTGGGCCGCAGCTACGAGGCGGTGATCCGCGTCAACAGCCAGTCGGGCAAGGGCGGCATCGCCTACCTGCTCGAGAGCGAGTACGGCCTCGAGTTGCCGCGCCGGCTGCAGATCGAATTCAGCCAGGTGGTGCAGCGCGAAATGGACGTGGCCGGCAAGGAAATGACGGCAGCCGACCTGTGGGATATCTTCCAGCGCGAGTACGGCCTGGCGACGGCGCACGCACTCAAGCATCGCGTGCTGGAAGAGCAGGGCGAAGGCGAGAGCGCTTCGGTGGTCCTGCGCGGCGACCTGGACTGGGGTGGTGAAATTCGCGCCATCGAAGGCCGCGGCAACGGACCGGTCGATGCCTTCATCCGTGCGCTGTCGCAAGCCACCGGCCACGCCATCCGCGTGATCGACTATCACCAGCATGCGATCGGCACCGGCGCCGATGCGCGCGCCGTGGCCTACATGGAGCTGCGCGTGGATGAATCGCGCACCCTGTTCGGGGTGGCTGTCGATGCCGACATCATTTCCGCCTCGTTGAAGGCGATCGTTTCGGGCCTCACGCGCGGCCGGTCCGAGCCTGCGCACGGCGCACAATCCGCCCTCGAATCTGCCTGATCGAGTGCGAGCGGGCGGCCCCACAAAGGAGAACACGATGACCGACAAGCTGATCATTTTCGACACCACCTTGCGCGACGGCGAGCAGTCGCCCGGTGCTTCCATGACGCGCGACGAAAAGCTGCGCATCGCCCGCCAGTTGGAGCGGCTGAAGGTCGACGTGATCGAGGCGGGCTTTCCCGCCAGCTCGAATGGCGACTTCGAAGCCGTGCAGGCGATCGCCAACGCCATCAAGGACGCCACCGTGTGCGGCCTCTCGCGCGCCAACGACCGCGACATCTCGCGCGCCGCCGAGGCCCTGAAAGGCGCGGCGCGCGGGCGCATCCACACCTTCATTGCGACCTCGCCGCTGCACATGGAAAAGAAGCTGCGCATGACGCCCGAGGAGGTGCTGGAGCAGGCCAAGCTGTCGGTACGCTTTGCCCGCAACCTGATGGGCGACATCGAGTTCAGCCCGGAAGACGGCTATCGCAGCGACGTCGATTTCCTGTGCCGCGTGCTGGAGGCGGTGATCCAGGAGGGCGCCACCACCATCAACGTCCCCGACACCGTCGGCTACGCCATTCCCGAGCTCTACGGCAACTTCATCAAGACGCTGCGCGAGCGCATTCCCAACAGCGACAAGGCCATCTGGTCGGTGCATTGCCACAACGACCTGGGCATGGCGGTGGCCAATTCCCTGGCCGGCGTGAAGATCGGCGGTGCGCGCCAGGTGGAGTGCACCATCAACGGCCTGGGCGAGCGCGCGGGCAACTGCTCGCTGGAAGAAATCGTGATGGCGGTGAAGACCCGGCGCGACTACTTCGGGCTGGACCTGAACATCGACACCTCGCACATCCTGGCCGCCAGCCGCATGGTGAGCCAGACCACCGGCTTCGTGGTGCAGCCCAACAAGGCGGTGGTGGGGGCCAACGCCTTCGCCCATGCCTCGGGCATCCATCAGGATGGCGTGCTCAAGGCGCGCGACACCTACGAGATCATGCGTGCCGAGGACGTGGGCTGGAGCAACAACAAGATCGTGCTGGGCAAGCTGAGCGGCCGCAACGCCTTCAAGCAGCGTCTGCAGGAACTGGGCGTGGTGATGGAAAGCGAAGCCGACATCAACACCGCCTTCGCCCACTTCAAGGAGCTGGCCGACCGCAAGAGCGAAATTTTCGACGAGGACATCCTTGCGCTTGTCAGCGACGAGGACGGTTCGCACGTTGGTGATCGGTTTGCATTCGTGTCCTTGTCCCAGCGCAGCGAAACCGGTGAGCGCCCCCATGCGCGCATCGTGTTCACGGTGGAAGGCAAGGAGGTCACCGGCGAGTCCGATGGCAACGGTCCAGTCGATGCGTCCTTGAAGGCGATCGAGTCGCACGTGAAGAGCGGCGCGGAGATGGTGCTCTATTCGGTCAATGCCATCAGCGGCTCGACCGAAAGCCAGGGTGAAGTCACCGTCCGGCTGCAGAACGCGGGCCGGGTTGTCAATGGCGTCGGGGCCGATCCCGACATCGTGGTGGCTTCGGCCAAGGCCTACCTAAGTGCGCTCAACAAGCTGCAAAGCCAGGCGGAGCGGGTGGCCGCACAAGGTTAAGTTACCAAATGTAGTCCTTGGTATTCGATCGAAGAAGGGGTTGCAAGTGACTGATATTGCGTGTTTTTTTATAGATAGTTAAACTGCGGTCCTTGTTTTTCGCCGCTGGAGAGTCATCAATGCCCGAAGCCAGTCCCGGCCGAGTTTCAAGCCAGCGGATCCTGCGTACCCTTGCCGTCGCCTTTTGTGCGGCGGCTTTTTTGTTGTCTGCTGCCCAGGCCGCAACGTCCAAGAAGGACGTGCCGGCCAAGAAGCAGGCGTCTTCTGCCAAGTCCAAGACCGTCGTCAAGAGCGCCAAGGCGCCCGCCGTCGTGAAGAGCGCGCGCGGCGGCCGCAACGTTGTGGCGACCTATAGCAAGCGCGGCGGCAAGTCGGTGGTTGCGGTGCAGCGCCGTTCCGTGGTGCGGCTGGCCGAGCCAGCGCGCCCGTCCTATGGCCAGATGGCGGGCCTGCGCGGCACCGACGACGTGCTCGACCTGAAGTCCAGCGTCGCCCTGGTGGTCGATCAGGACACGCGCGAGGTGCTGTTCAGCAAGAACGACCAGGCGGTGCTGCCCATCGCCTCGATCACCAAGCTCATGACAGGCGTGCTCATCAGCGAGGCGCATCTGCCCACCGAAGAGGTGATCACCATCACCCAGGATGACGTCGACACCGAGAAGCACAGCAGCTCGCGCCTGCGCGTCGGCAGTTCGCTCACCCGCGGCGAACTGCTGCACTTGGCGCTGATGTCCAGCGAGAACCGCGCCGCCCATGCGCTGGGCCGCACCTATCCGGGCGGCATCGACACCTTCGTTGCCATGATGAACGCCAAGGCGCGTTCGATCGGCATGCACGACACTCGTTATGTCGAGCCCACCGGCCTGTCCAGCGGCAACCAGTCGAGCGCGCGCGACCTGGCCCTGCTGGTGAACCATGCCTATGGCGATCCCGTGCTGCGTCAGCTCACCACCTCGCCCGAGCGCGTGGTCGAGGTCGGCAGCCGCACCTTGCAATTCAACACCACCAACCGCCTGGTGAAGAACCCGGACTGGGACATCGGCCTGCAAAAGACCGGCTACATCTCGGAAGCGGGCCAGTGCCTGGTGATGCAGGCGCGGATCGCCGGCCGCAAGGTCATCATGGTGTTCCTGGATTCGGCCGGCAAGCTCAGCCGCCTGGGAGACGCCGAGCGGGTGCGCCGCTGGGTGGAAGCCACCCACATGATGGCGCCGGCCGCCAGCCACACCCCGGTGGCCAGCGCGCACATCAACGGCTGATCAGGCTGCCGGGCTGGCGGCAGGCGCTGCCGCCGGCATTCCCGCGCTGGACTTGAAGCCCAGCGCTCCCGAAATCTCGTTGGCCGTGGCTTGCAGCTTGGGCAGCCAGCCGTCGTCCAGGCGGTCGGCTGGCGCAGAGATCGACAGGCCGGCCACCAGCTTGCCCTGGTCGTCGTAGATGCCGGCGGCCATGCAACGCACCCCCAGCTCCAGCTCTTCGTTGTCGCGTGCGATGCCGTACTGGCGCGCCTTCGACAGCTCGCGCTCGAGCAGCGGCAACTGCGTGATGCTGTTGCGCGTATGGCCGGCCAAGCCGGTGCGGGTGGCGTAGCTGCGCACCCGCTGGGGATCATCCAACGCCAGGAACAGCTTGCCGGTGGAGGTGAGGTGCAGCGGCGCGCGGCCGCCGATGGCGCGCACCACCTGCATGCCCGATCGCTCGCTGTAGGCGCGCTCGATGTAGACGATCTCGTCGCCCTGCCGCATGCTCAGGTTGACCGGCTGCTGCGTCAGCTTGTGCAGTTCGCGCATGGGCGCCAGGGCGGCGTCGCGCACGTTCAGGCGCCCCTTCACCAGGTTGCCCAGTTCCAGGAGGCGCATGCCCAGGCGATAGCTGCCGGCCTCGGGCCGGTCGACGAAGCGGCCGACCGCCAGGTCATTCAGGATGCGGTGCGCGGTAGAGGGGTGCAAGCCGGTCTTTTCGCTGATTTCCTTCAGCGAGATGGCTTCTTCGCGCGATGCCAGCACGTCGATCAGCGAGAACATGCGCTCGATGACCTGGATGACTGGCGTGGCGGGGACGTCGGATTGTGTTTTTTTCATGGCTCAGCAGGCTGAATTCTGCTGGCCATTTTACTTGGTGAAATCGGGATGCGCTTGCCAGCGCCCGCCGATCAGCACTTCGTTGGGGCGAAAGCGCGCCTTGTAATTCATCTTGGGGCTGCCTGCGATCCAGTAGCCCAGGTACACGTGCGGCAGTCCTAGTTGTCGGGCCTGCTCGATCTGCCACAGCACGCTGTAGTTGCCGTAGCCGGCGCCCGAATCGGGTTCGTAGAAGGTGTAGACGGCCGACAGGCCGTCGTTCAGCACGTCCAGGATCGACACCATCTTCAGCGCGCCCGGGCTGCCGTCCGGCAGGCTTTCGCGAAACTCCACCAGCCGAGAGTTGACGCGGCTTTGCAGCAGGAACTGCGTGTACTGGTCGATGCTGTCGTGGTCCATGCCACCGCCGGCATGGCGGCCGTTCTGGTAGCGCAAATAGAGCTGATAGTGCTCCGGCACGAAGCACAACTTGAGCACCCGGGCCTGCAGATTGGCGTGCTTGGCGCGTGCGCGCCGCTGGCTGCGGCTGGGCTGGAATTCGTTCGCCTTCACCCGCAGCGGCACGCAGGCCTGGCAGCCATCGCAGTAGGGACGGTAGGTGAACATGCCGCTGCGCCGAAAGCCACTCAGCACCAGGTCGGAATAGGCGTCGCTGTGGATCAGGTGGCTGGGCGTTGCAACCTGCGATCGGGCCAGGCGGTCCGGCAGGTAGCTGCAAGGGTAGGGCGCCGTTGCATAGAACTGCAAGGTCTGGAGGGGGAGATCCTTGAGGTGCGTCACGTCGTTTATGAGGCTCGCGCTAAGGAAAGTTCGTTCCAGTATACGGGCGCAAATTCCCACTTGGGCGGTGGCATTTGGATGGCCCGCGCCACCCGCGAAAGAAAGGCATCGCGCGGCATTTCGGCCGCCCCCAGGCTGGCCAGATGGGCGGTGTTCTGCTGGCAGTCGATCTGCGGGGCGCCGTGGTGGCGGCAGAACGCCACCAGCGCGGCCAGCGCGATCTTGGAGGCGTCGGGGCGCAGCGCAAACATCGATTCGCCGAACACCGCGCGTCCGATGCCCACGCAGTACAGGCCGCCGGCCAGTTGGCCGTCGACCCAGGTCTCGACGCTGTGCGCATGGCCGGCATGGTGCAGCCGGGTGTAGGCCTCGATCATCTCGGGCAGGATCCAGGTGCCCGCCTGGCCCGCGCGCGGCACCCGCGAACAAGCATGGATCACCGTCTCGAAGTCATGATCGATGCGAATCTCGCAGCGCGCGTCCGAAGCAAATCGGCGCAGTGTCCTGGCCAGCGAGCGGTGCAGCCGAAACTTCGCCACCTGCAACACCATGCGCGGGTCGGGACTCCACCACAGGATGGGCTGGCCCTCGCTGAACCAGGGAAAGATGCCGCCGCGGTAGGCCGCCAGCAGGCTGGGCACGTCCAGCGCGCCGCCGGCGGCCAGCAGGCCGGGAACCGGGTCTTGCGGTCCCCAGGCCTGGGCCGCGTCGGGCAGCGCCTCGCCCGGGGCCAGCCAGGGCAGTTGCTGGGGACGCTGCTGGCGGGGCACCGGGGCGAGGCCTTTCAGCGCCCCTTCTTGGCGCCGAAGATGCCGCCCAGCACGCCGCGCAGGATCTCGCGGCCCGCCGTGGTGCCCATGGTGCGCACGGCCGACTTGGCCATGGTCTGCACCAGGCCGTCGCGCTTGCCGCCGCGCGGGCCGGTGGAGCCGAACAGCAGGTCGTTCAGGCCACCCATCAGGCCGCTGTCTTCCGACGCTGCCGCGCCGGGCTTGCCGCCGACGGCCACGGGGGCGTCTGGTGCGCTGTCGGCCCGGCTCTTGAGTTTTTCGTAGGCGGATTCGCGGTCCACCACCTTTTCGTACACGCCGGCGACCAGCGAGCCGGCGATCAGCTGCTGGCGCTGTGGCGGCGTGATCGGGCCGATCTGGCTGCCCGGCGGCAGCACGTAGACGCGCTCGGTCACGCTGGGCCGGCCCTTGGCGTCGAGGAAACTCACCAGCGCCTCGCCCACCGCCAGCTCGGTGATGGCGGTCTCGATGTCCAGCCCGGGCTTTTGCCGCATGGTGGTGGCGGTGGCCTTTACCGCTTTCTGGTCGCGTGGGGTAAAGGCGCGCAGCGCGTGCTGCACCCGGTTGCCGAGCTGGGCCAGCACCGTGTCGGGAATATCCAATGGGTTTTGTGTGACAAAGTACACACCAACGCCTTTGGAGCGCACCAGCCGCACGACCAGCTCGATGCGCTCGATGAGCGCCTTGGGTGCGTCGTTGAACAAGAGGTGCGCCTCGTCGAAAAAGAACACCAGCTTGGGCTTGTCCGGATCGCCGATTTCCGGCAGTTGCTCGAACAGCTCCGACAGCATCCACAGAAGGAAGGTGGCGTACAGGCGCGGCGAATTCATCAGCTTGTCGGCCGCCAGGATGTTGATCACACCCTTGCCCGACGTTGTCTGCATGAAGTCGTCGATGGACAGCATCGGCTCGCCGAAGAACTTGTCGCCGCCTTGCGACTCGATCTGCAGCAGTCCGCGCTGGATCGCGCCCACGCTGGCGGCGCTGATGTTGCCGTACTGCGTGGTGAAGTCCTTGGCGTTGTCGCCCACGTACTGCAGCATGGCGCGCAGGTCCTTCAGGTCCAGCAGCAGCATGCCGTTGTCGTCGGCAATCTTGAAGACCAGGTTGAGCACGCCGGACTGCGTTTCGTTCAGGTCCAGCATGCGGCCCAGCAGCAGCGGCCCCATGTCGGAGACGGTCGCACGCACCGGATGCCCCTGTTCGCCGAACACGTCCCACAGCGTGACCGGGCAGGCCTGCGAGGCTGGAATCTCGATGCCGCGCTCCTTCAGGGTGGCGGCCATCTTCTCGCCGATGCTGCCGGCCTGGCTCATGCCGGTGAGGTCGCCCTTGACGTCGGCCATGAAGACCGGCACGCCGATGCCCGAGAGCTGCTGCGCGATGGTTTGCAGGGTCACGGTCTTGCCGGTGCCCGTGGCGCCGGTGATCAGCCCGTGCCGGTTGGCCAGCCCGGGAAGCAGGGCGCATTCGATTTCGCCGTGCCGGGCAATCAGGAGTGGGTCAGCCATGGGAGCTCCGAAGAAATGGTGGGTTCAGACAAGGTCGCAGTCTATCCAAAGGCCCCTCCCTATAATTTGCAATCCGTCGCGCCGAGCGCGCTCAATATTGTTGGAGTTTCCCTTTGTCACTGACCGCAGAGTCTTCTACGTCCGCCTCCGGCAACGCTCCGCAGCAAACGCCGCTTGAGCGCGAGCTGGCCGTGCTGTTGGTGGAGGCGCTCAACCTCGAAGTGGCCGCCGCCGATATCGAGCCCGAGGCGCCCCTGTACGGCGAAGGCCTGGGTCTGGATTCGATCGACATCCTGGAGGTGGCGCTCGAGGTGTCGCGCCGCTACGGCTTCCAGTTGCGTTCGGACGACGAACGCAACCAGCAGATCTTCGCGTCGCTGCGCAGCCTGGCCGCGCACGTCGCACAGAACCGCAGCGCGCCCTGAGCGCGCCGCAACCCGCCATGTCGCAATGGCGCCTGGCCCTCTGTCTGGTGGCCGGCGTGGCCTACGCCGGCCTTTCGCACTGGATGATGCTCCATCATGCGGCTGCGCCGTGGGCGCTGGCCGCCCTGTTCGCGCCGCTGTGGCTGGCCGTGCTCGGCTTGGCAGCCAGCCGTTTTGGCCTCGTGGGCGGGGTGGGCGCGCTGGCGGTGGGCGCACTGGCCATTGCGCTGGTGGCGCGCGGCGAGGCCGGTGACCCGAACCGCCTGTACGTGCTGCAGCACGTGGGCATCAATGCCGTGCTGTGTGCCTGGTTCGCCAGCACCTTGCGGCCAGGCCGCCTGTCGCTGATCGGCGAATTCGCCCGGCGCATTCATCCGCTGTCCGACGACATGCGGCGCTACACCGCCAAGGTGACCGCCTTGTGGGCGGGCTACTTCGCGCTGATGGCGCTGGCTTCGGTTGTGGTCTACCTGAGCCTGCCCTTCGGTGCCTGGTCGCTGCTGGCCAACGTGCTGACGCCGGTGTGCGTCGTCGCGCTCTTCGTGGGCGAGCACTTCATGCGTTACCGGTTGCATCCGGAGTTCGAGCGCTCCCGCCTGATCGACGTGGTGCGGGTCGCCATGGGCCGGCATTCTTCCGACGAAGCCGTTCGCCGATGAGCGCCACGCACATCACGGCGGACCAGGCGGTCCTGCCGCTTCTCGCCCCCCGCGACCTGGATGCGCCCCTGGCCTGGCGCGGCGGCGTGCCCCTGAGCGCGCGCCGCTTCCTTGCCGATGTGCATCGCCTGGCCGCCGAGCTGCCGGCCGCGGGGCCGGCCATCAACCTGTGCGCCGACCGTTACGCCTTTGCCGTGGGACTGGCGGCGGCGCTGCTGCGCGGCCAGGCCAGCCTGCTGCCGCCTGATGCGCGGCCCGACACCCTGGCCCGCCTGCACGAGGCCGGCAGCGGCAGCTATGCGCTGACGGACGATCCGTCACTGGCCACCCCGGGCCTGGAGCGCCTGCTGGTCGACCTGTCGGCGCCGGCCGGTGAAGCCGTCGACCCGTGCCCGGTGCCGGCCGTCGAGGCATCACACCATGCGGTGAGCCTGCTCACCTCCGGCTCGACCGGCGTGCCGCAAGCGCATGCCAAGCGCTGGAGCACCCTGGTCGGTGACGTGGCAGCGGCAGTGCCGCGCCTGTCGGCGCTGCTGGGGCGGCCTTCGCTGGGCGGCTTGACCCTGGTGGCGACGGTGCCGGTGCAGCACAGCTACGGGCTGGAGTCCTCGGTGCTGCTGGCGATGCTGGGCGGCGCCGCCTTCGACAGCGCGCGTCCCTTCTTCCCGGCCGACATCGCGGGCGCGCTGGCCTCGGTGCCGCGGCCGCGTGCGCTGGTGACCACGCCTTTTCATCTGAAGACGCTGCTGCTGTCGGGGGTCGAGCTGCCCCAGGTCGACTTCATGCTCTCGGCCACCGCACCCTTGTCGCCGCAGCTGGCGGCGCAGGCCGAAGAGGCGCTGGGCGGCCCGATGATCGAGATCTACGGCAGCACGGAGACCGGCCAGGTTGCCACCCGCCGCACCACGCAAACCGATGTCTGGGAGACCTTCGGCCAGATCCGCGTGCACCGTGAGCCGCAACCGGATGACGGTGCCGGCGAGCGCTTCATTTTCGAAGGCGACTTCGTGCCCGAGCCCACGGCCATGGCCGACGTGCTGGAGCTGATCGACGCGCGCCACTTTCGCCTGCTGGGCCGGGCCAACGACCTGATCCACGTGGCCGGCCGGCGCAGCTCGCTGGGGCATCTGAACTACCACCTCAACAGCATTGCCGGCGTGCAGGATGGCGCCTTCTGGCTGCCCGACGAGGTGGCCGACGCCGTGGTGCGGCCGGTGGCCTTCGTGGTGGCGCCCGGCCTCACTTCCGAGGCCATCATCGCCGGCCTGCGCCAGCGGCTGGAGGCTGTGTTCGTGCCGCGGCGCATTGTCCACGTGCAGGCACTGCCGCGCGAGGCTACCGGCAAGCTGGTCGTGCGCACCTTGCGCGAATTCGCGCTGGCCCAGTTGGCGGCCGACGGCGACACCGTGCGGCTGACGCGCGAGGTGCCGCATGACCACCCCAGCTTTGCCGGCCACTTCCCCGGCCAGCCTTTGCTCCCGGGCGCCCTGATCCTGGCCGAAGTGCAGGAAGCCATGTCCCAGGTGCCGGCGCTGATGGCGCGGCTGGGCCGCCATCCGAGCCTGGCCGCGGCCAAGTTCCTGGCGCCGGTCGGGCCGGGCGCGCACCTGACGATCGAACTGGTGCCCGAGCCGGGCGCCGCCGCCGGCGTGCGCTTCGAGGTGCGCCAAGGCGAGGTGATGGCGGCCAGCGGACGCTGGGTGGCGTCCGGGGAGGCCGCGCAATGAGCCGGCCACCGTTGCATCTGCCCGCTGGCGTCGACGCATCGCCTGGCGCCACCAGTTGGGCCAACACGCCCGAGCGCAGCAACATGCTGGTGCTGCGCTTCTTCAGCTGGATGGCGCTGCGCTGCGGGCGACGCGTGGCGCGGCTGGTACTGCACCCCGTCGTCCTCTACTTTTTCCTGTTCTCGCCGGGGCCGCGCCGCCACATCAAGCGCTATCTCGAGCGCGCCATCGGCCAGGAGCGGATGAGCTGGCGCGATGGCTATCGGCTGATCCACTACTTTGCCTCCACCATCCTGGACCGCGTGTTCTTCCTGCGTGGACGCATGGCGCTGTTCGACCTGCAGGTCACCGGCGCTGCCGCGCTGGATGCGGAAGCCGCCAAGGGGCACGGCGCCTTTCTCGTCGGCGCGCACATGGGCAGCTTCGAGGCGGTGGGCGCCAGCCGTTACACCAGCGCCGACCCGGACCAACTGCGCTTGGCCATGCTCATGTATCCGGACAACGCGCAGCAGATCAACGCGGTGCTGGGCGCCATCAGCGAGCCGCGCTTTCGCCCCGAAGTGATCGCGCTGGGTCGCCCCGGCGCCATGCTTGCGCTGCGCGACTGGCTGGACGCGGGCGGCATGGCCGGCCTGCTGGCCGACCGCACCCTGCCGCGCCAGGCCCAGGACGAGGGCGGCGCCGGCACGCAGCGCGGCGACAGCCTGGAACTGTCCTTTCTGGGGCGCAAGGCGGTCTTCAATGACGGCCCGTTCCGGCTGGCGGCGCTGCTGCAGCGCAAGGTGTTCTTCATGGTCGGGCTGTACCTGGGCGGGGCGCGCTACGAAGTGCGTTTCGAGCCGCTGGCGGACTTCAGCCAAGGCCCGGCTGGCTGCGGGCGCGAGGCGCAGATCCGCGAAGCGCTCGAGGCCTACGCCCGGCGGCTGGAGGCGCTGTGCCGCGAGCATCCGCACAACTGGTTCAACTTCCATGATTTCTGGCTTGAAGACAAGAGGTGAGAGCCCCCAGGCCCCGGCGAGCCGGCGCCGGCCCCCGGGGGGCGCAAGAAAACTTGGGGCGGCCCGGCGTTTTCTTGAGCATGCCCTGCTGGTCCTGGCCTTGCTGTTTGCCATGCCAGCCTGGGCCTTCGACCTGCCCGAGCTGATGGCGCAGCTGGCGCGCCAGAAGAGTGGCGAGGCCAACTTTGTGGAGCAGCGCTTCGTGCGCGGCATGGACGGCCCGCTGGACTCGGCCGGCACCTTGAGCTTCACCGCGCCCGACAAGCTGGCGCGCCGCACCGTGTCGCCGCGACCCGAATCGATGGTGGTGGAGGGCAACAGCCTGACCCTGTCGCGCGCCGGCCGCACGCGCACCCTGGCGCTGGACAGCATGCCGGAGCTGCAGGGCATGGTGGACGCATTGCGCGGCACCCTGACCGGCGATGCACAACTGTTGCAGCGGCACTTTCGCAGCAAGCTGGGCGGCAGCGCTGCCAATTGGTCGCTGGAACTGCAGCCCAACGACGAGCGGCTGGCCGCCCAGGTCAAGAGCGTGCGCCTGACGGGGCGCCAGGGCGAGGTGCTGGGCGTGGAGATGGAGTTCGTCGGCGGCGACCGTTCCGTCATGACCATCACGCCGGCGCGCGGCGGCGCCAAGCTGCCTTCGCAATAGAGGCACGAGCGCGCATGGACAAGAGCGCCGCGGCCGCTGCCGCGCCCCCCCACCGCGTCGCCACCTTGCTGGTCTGGCTGGCGCTGCTGCTGGCCGGCGTGCTGGTGATTGCGCAGACCCGTTTTTCCGCCGACCTGTCGGCCTTTCTGCCGGGTGAGCCGGACGCGCGCCAGCAGTTGCTGATCGAGCAGTTGCAAAGCGGCGTCGCGTCGCGCAGCCTGCTGGTGGGCATCGAGGGAGGCGCCGACGCCAGGCAGCGGGCCGATCTCTCGCGCGCCCTGGCCAAGGACCTGCGTGCCAGCGGCCTGTTCGAGCAGGTGCAGAACGGAGAGAGCGCCGATTGGGCGACGGCCGGCGGCTGGCTGTTCGAGCACCGCTACCAGCTGGCGCCCGACGTGAACCCCGAGCGCTTCAGTCCGGCCGGTTTGCGCGACGCCATCCTCGACACCTTGTCGCTCCTGGGAACGCCGGCCGGCAACGCCTTCAAGCCGTTGCTGGAGCGCGACCCCACGGGCGAAATGGCGCGCATCGCCGAGGGCCTGATCCCGGCCAGTGCGCCGCGCACTGAGCAAGGCGTCTGGGCTTCGCGCGATGCGCCGCGCGCGATCGTGCTGGCCACCACCAAGGCGTCCGGCAGCGACCTCGATGCGCAGGAGCAGGCCATCGCGCGCGTGCACGCGGCGTTCGCGCAGGCGCTGCAGGGTGTGCGGGATTCAAAGGTCGACGCGCCGCACCTGCTGATCAGCGGGGCGCCGGTTTTCTCGGTGCAAAGCCGCGCGCAGATCAAAAGCGAGGCCCACCATCTGGCGGCCGTCGGCGGCGTCGTGGTGGGCTGCCTGCTGCTGCTGGCTTTCGCTTCGCCGCGCGCATTGCTGATCGCCCTGTTGCCGGTGGCAACCGGCGTGGTGGCCGGCACCGCCACCGTCGGCCTGGTGTTCGGCCATGTGCATGGCCTGACCATCGCCTTTGGCAGCACCCTGATCGGCGAGACCATCGACTACGCCATCTACTACCTGATCCAGGCGCGCCAGAGCGTGCCGGGCGCGCCGGTTGGCAGTGGCTGGCGGCATTGGCGTGACGTGCATTGGCCCACCGTTCGGCTGGGGCTCTTGACCTCGGTGTGCGGCTTTGCGGCGCTGGTGTTCTCCGGTTTTCCGGGCCTCGCGCAACTGGGCGTGTTCTCCCTGGCCGGCCTCGTTGCGGCGGCATTGGCCACCCGCTACGTGCTGCCGGTGTTCGCCCCCGACGGCGCCGCCGGCAAGGGGCTGCGCCGGCACATGGCGCAGATCGCCGGCTGGGTGGTGCACGCGCTGCCGCGTCTTCGCTGGCTGCTGCTGGCGCTGTGCGTGGCCGCGGCGGCCCTTTTGGCCTGGCAGCGCGGCCACCTGTGGCGCGCCGGGCTGGGTGCCATGAGCCCGGTTCCGGCCAGCGCGCAGGCGCTCGATGCACAACTGCGCGCCGACCTGGGCGCCAGCGATGCGCGCACCTTGGTGATCGTGCAGGGGGCGGACGAAGAGTCGACCCTGCAGGCCGTGGAAGCGGCCGGCCAGCGACTGCAGGACCTGGTCGACAGCGGCGGGCTGGCCGGCTTCGACGCCGTCACTCGGGTGCTGCCCAGCCTGGCGGCGCAGCGCTTGCGCCAGGCCAGCCTACCCGATGCGCAGGATCTGCGGGCCCGCCTGCCCGAGGCGCTGCGCGGACTGCCGCTGGCGCCGGCCCGGCTCGAACCCTTCATCGAGGAAGCTGGCAAGGCCAAGTCGCTGCCGCCGATCCGCCGAGCCGATCTGCAGGGCGGGCCGCTGGCGCCCATCGTCAATTCGATGCTGCTGCAGCGCGAGGGCGGCGGATGGAGCGCGGTGATCTCCCTGCACTCGGGAGCGAGCTTCGATGCGCAGCGCTTGCGCCAGGCGCTGGCCGACCTGCCTTCGGCGCAGGTGGTCGACGTCAAGGTGGAACTGGACAGCCTCTATGCCCGCTACCTGAACGAAGCCTTCGTGCAGGTGCTGCTGGGTGCGCTGGCCGTGGTGGTTCTGCTGGGCCTGTACCTGCGCTCCTGGCGTCGCCTGCTGGCGGTGTGCGAGCCCCTGGCCTTCGCGGTCTTGCTCACCCTGGGCGGGCTGGCGGCCTTCGACGTGCCGCTGGGCATCCTGCACCTGGTGGGGCTTTTGCTGGTGGTGGCGGTGGGCTCCAACTACGCGCTCTTTTTCGACCAGCTGCGCGAGACCGGCCGGGCCGATGAGGACACCCTGGCCTCGCTGCTGTTGGCCAACCTGACCACCGTCGTGTCCTTCGGGCTGATCGCGCTGTCGCAGATCCCTTCGCTTTCGGCCATCGGCCGCGTGGTGGCGCCGGGGGCACTGCTGGCCTTGCTGCTGTCGGCCGCATTCGTGCGTGCGCCAAAGGTGGCCCGCGGCTGAGGGAAAATCACGCCTGTCACGTTTCGACCTCACGCCACACGCCCTCACCCGCATGTCCGATATTGCTGCCTTCGCCACTCTCCGGCCCGTCGCGCCCTTCGTGCGCGCCAGCATCGCCTGGCACGTGCTGGCACTGGGCAGCGCCTTGCTGGTGCCGGGTGCGGCGCCCTGGGCCCTGGGCGCCATCGTGATCAACCAACTGGTGATCACCATCGCCGGCCTGATGCCGCGCAGCACCTTGCTGGGGCGCAATATCTCGCGCCTGCCCGCGGCGGCGGCGGGCCGCGGCGAGGTGGCCATCACCATCGACGATGGTCCTGACCCCGAGGTCACGCCGGCCGTGCTGGATCTGCTGGATGCCGCCGGCCAGAAAGCCACCTTCTTCTGCATTGCCGATCGCGTGGCGGCCCATCCGGCGCTGGCGCGCGAAATCATGGCGCGCGGCCACAGCATCCAGAACCACACGGCGCGGCACCGGCACGACTTCTCGCTGCTCGGGCCCCGTGCCTATGCGGCGGAACTGGGCCGTGCGCAGACGATCCTGGCGCAGGTCACGGGCCAACTGCCCAGCTGCTTTCGGGCACCGGCCGGCTTTCGCAACCCCTTCCTCGCGCCGGTGCTGAATTGCATGGGCCTCGCCCTGGTGAGCTGGACGCGGCGCGGCTACGACACCCGCGAAGCCGATGCGCAGCGGGTGCTGGAGCGCCTGACGCGCGGCCTGGCCGGCGGCGACATCCTGCTGCTGCATGACGGCAACTCGGCGCGCTCGGCCCAGGGGCGCCCGGTGGTGCTCGAGGTGCTGCCGCCCCTGATCGAGCAGCTGCGCGGCCTGGGGCTGCGATCGGTCACCCTGCCGCAGGCCTTGAGCGCATGATGACAGCGCACCGCCAACAGGACGCCGCCTGGCGGCGGCTGCATGACGCAGCCACCCAGCCCTATCGGCAGGCCGGCCGCTTTGCCTGGCATTTCGCGCGCGGCAAGCTGGGCCGCGATCCGGTCTTCCGCGGTTTGATCGAACAAGGGCTGATTGCGCCGGGCCAACGGCGCGTGCTCGACATCGGCTGCGGGCAGGGCTTGTTTGCGAGCCTGCTGGCGTCCATGAGCGAGATGCAGGCGAGCCTGCATTGGCCGCCTGCCTGGTCGGCCACACCAGCGCAGGCGCACTACACCGGCGTCGAACTGATGCCGCGCGACATCGAGCGCGCGACCCGGGCGGTCGGCCATCTGCAGCCGACGCCGGCTTTCGTCTGCGCCGACATGTGCAGCGCCACCTTGCCCGCCAGCGACCTGGTGGTGATCCTGGACGTGCTGCACTACGTGCACCTGCAGGCGCAGGAAGGCGTGCTGGCACGCGTGCGCCATGCGTTGCTGCAAGGCGCCGCCGAGCGCGACCATGCCACGCCGGCCCGCCTGTTGCTGCGCGTGGGCGACGCCGCCAGCCGACGCGGCTACCGCATCAGCCAGTGGGTCGACCGCACCGTGACCCGCGTGCGCGGCCACCGTGTGCCGCCCACCTGGGGCCGGCCGCTGGCCGACTGGACGGCACTGCTGGAGCGCCTGGGCTTTGTCGTGCGCAGCCTGCCGATGAGCCAGGGCACGCCCTTTGCCAACGTGCTGCTCGTGGCCGATCTGAAATGACCAGTCCCGCAACCCTGGACCGTGCCGGCATCGAGGCGCGCATTCCGCACCGCGGCAGCATGTGCCTGCTCGAGCAGCTGGAAAGCTGGGACGCGCAGCGCATCCACTGCAGCACGCAAACGCATCGCGCACCCGGCAACCCCTTGCGCACCGCCAGCGGCCTCTTGGCACCCAATGCCATCGAATACGCGGCCCAGGCCATGGCCCTGCACGGCGGCCTCACGGCCAGTGCCGGGCAGGCACCTTCGGCCGGCTTCCTCGCCAGCGTGCGCCAGGTGCGCTTCGGCGTCGATCGGCTCGACGACGTGCAAGGCGCATTGCAAGTGCACGCCACCCGGCTGTCGGGCGACGAGCGCCAGGTGCTTTACGAATTTCGCGTGGCCGACGCCAGCGACCGCAGCCTGGCGCGGGGCCGCGCCGTGGTCGTCCTCAACACGCCCCTTGCCAGGAAGGAAGCCGCAACATGAGCTGGAATGGAAAACGCGCACTCGTCACCGGCGCCAGCGGCGCGCTCGGCCAAGCGATGGCACGCAGGCTGGCCCAAGGTGGCGCAACCGTGCTGCTGCATGCCAATTCGCGGCCCGATGCGGTGCAGGCGCTGGCCGCGACGATTGCCGCGGAAGGCGGGCAGGCGCAGTGCCACGTGTTCGACCTGCGCAGCGACGAGGCCTGCGCCCAGGCCTGCGAAAAGATGCTGACCGAGGGGCCCGTGCAGATCATCGTCAACAACGCCGGCGTGCACGACGACGCGGTGCTGCCCGGCATGCGCGCCGAGCAGTGGCACAAGGTGATCGACGTGTCGCTCAACGGCTTCTTCCGCGTCACGCAGCCCTTGCTGCTGCCGATGCTGCGCACCCGCTGGGGCCGCATCCTCAACATTTCGTCGGTGGCGGCGCTCACCGGCAATCGCGGGCAGGTCAACTATGCCGCGGCCAAGGGCGCGCTCAACAGCGCCACCAAGGCACTGTCGCTGGAAGTGGCGGCGCGCGGCGTCACCGTCAATGCCATCGCACCCGGCATCATCGCCTCGCCCATGGCCGACGCCGCCTTCGGCAAGGCGCTGATCGACCAGCTGGTTCCAGCCAAGCGCGCCGGCACGCCGGAAGAAGTGGCGGCGCTGGCAGCCTTCCTGGCCAGCGACGAGGCGGCCTACATCACCGGGCAGGTGATCTCCATCAACGGCGGGATGATCTGAGCGCGCAGGTTCAGGGCTGAAAGGGCGGCAGCTTGCGCAGGCGCCGCCGGACCAGGCTCGGCAGGCGCAGCACGAACTCGAACATCAACCGGGCGTGCATCCAGGAGAGCAGGGCGTTGTCGCGCACATAGTTGAAGTGCGAGACGCCGCCCTCTTCGGCGCTGAGATATTTCACCGGCGCGTCGATGTTGAGCGGCTTCACGCCGTGCCAAGCCAGGCGCACCACCGCCTCGGTGTCGAAGTCAAAGCGGCGCATCCAGGGCTGGCGTTCCATCAATGCGATGAGCGGCAGCACCGGATAGACGCGAAAGCCGTAGAGCGAATCGCCGATACCTGCAAACAGTGTCTCCAGCTGGGTCCAGCCGTTGGAGATGCGCCGGCCGCGTACGCGAAGCAGCGGTGCGCTGGCGTCGAACACGGGCTTGCCCAGCACCATGGCCTCGGGCTGCGCCTCTGAGCGGGCCATGAAGGCGGGAATGAGCTCGGCCGGGTGCTGGCCGTCCGAATCCATGGTCAATGCATGGGAGAAGCCCGCATCGCGCGCCGCGCGCAGTCCGTGCAGCACGGCGGCCCCCTTGCCCTGGTTGGCGGGCAGCAAGAAAACGCGAAGGCCCGGGTCGCTGGCTGCCATGGCCTGCAGCCGCTCGCCGGTGCCGTCCGTGCTGCCGTCGATCACCACCCACACCGGATTCCATTGCGTGCGTGCCGCGGCAACAGTGGAAAACAGGCGATCGCCGGTGTTGTAGCTGGGAATCAGGACAAGGTGGGTGCGCGAGGGCTCGTGCATGCGGCGGTCGCGCCGGTCGCGCGCTCTTCCTTTTGCAAATGGCGTCGATAGTACTGTTCCAGCTCATGCAGCAGCATGTCGCTGTGGGCGCACGGCTCGAAGCGCTCGCCCAGCCGCAGCCGCACGCGGATGGGCAGCGGCGGCACGCGCCAGATCGGCCAGCCCTTGCGCAGGTAGGGCGTGTCGGTGTCGATGAAGACGGTCTGGATCGGCGCCTTGGCCAGCTTGGCGATCAAGGTGAAGCCGGGACGGAAGGCATCCAGGGGCGCCTCCATGGTGCGCGTGCCTTCCGGAAAGATCACCAGCTGGCCGCCGCGCCGCAGGTCCTGCACCGCCAGCCGGATCATGGCGCGTGCCGAATCGTTGCGGATGTAGCGTGCCAGCCGTGCGCCCGAGCCCAGGAAGACGTTGCGCATCAGGTCGGCCTTCATGATGCAGGCGCTGCGCGGCAGCCGGGCCACCAGCAGCAGCGCGTCGAGCATGGTGGGGTGGTTGGCCACGACGATCAGGCCGCGCTCATCCTTCAAAGTGTCCAGGCAGGCGCCATCCACGCGCATCATGCCGCTGGCCGAGGCCACCGCCCAGAACAGGCGATAGGAGCGCGCGATGACGGCGCGGCCCAGGGCGCGCCCGGTCGGCTCAGGCAGCAGCAGGTGAAGGGGCAGGGCGAGCAGGTTCCAGAGCAGCGACACCAGGCCGAGCAGGAGCAGCAAGGCATAGAGCGCCAGGGCCAGAAAAGGGGACAGGGCCCTGCGGATCAAACACTTCATGGGATGGTCGGGTTGTCATTGGCGCAGCACGCCGGGGGCAATCGCGTGTGCCTCTATTTCGACCAGCAGGTCATGGCGGCAAATGTCCGCCTCCAGGTAGACGGCGCGCTGCAGTGTCGGCGCGGCGGAGCCCAGCGCGTCTTCGAGCAGCTGGCGCACCAGCGGTGCATGGGCCGGATGACGCACGTAGGCCACGGCGTCCAGCGCGTCCAGCGCGAACTGGGCGCTGCAGCGCGCGTTGGCGGCTGCAATCACCGCGTCCAGGTTGCGCAGCGTTTCGCGGGTCTGCTCGGCCACGTCGCCGGCATGCACCGTGGCGTGGCCGACGATGCTGGCGGTGCCCGAGATGAACAGGGCCAGCTGACCGCCGCCGATGTCGGCCAGCGCAGCGCGCGAGAAGGTGGGCGGGCGCGGCCCGTAGGCGCTGGGGTAGCGGTAGGCCGAAACCTGCCGCGGGTTCTCGATCGCCAGCGGCGCGCGCTGGCCCGCCAGGAAGCGGATGCCGAGCGCGCCGCGTTGCACGCCCAGCGCGCAGGCCGCCGGCGAGCCTTCGTAGATGCCGTGGCCGGCGTCGATGAAGGCCTGCTGCCGGCCCAGATTGAACTGGCGATAGCGCTCCAGGCCGCCGCCATCGTCATTGATGCGCGGCAGGTAGTTCCATATGCGCAGCAGGTGCGGGCAGCCGGTGTCCTGCAGGGCCTGGAACAGGTCGCGGTAGGCGTTGTGGGCCAGTTGCTCCAGGCCTTCGCTGCCTTCCTCGAGGTCGATGCTGCCCAGCATCCAGTGGCCGTCGCTGCGCCAGTGCACGCCGCCCGAGCGGCCGGCATCGACGCGATCGCCCGCCAGCCACAGGTCGGCCGTGGCACCTGCCTCATCCGGCAGCAGCACGGGTGCGTTCACGCCGCTCATCCACGCCACACCGGCGCGGCCGCCATAGCCCATTGCGCCCAGGGGCGAGCGCCCGTCGACGAGCTCGCCCGAAATGCCGGCCAGAGGAGCGCGCTGCACGCTCAGCGCCGATGCTGCGACAGGCGTGCCGATCCTCACTGGGCCTTGCTCGCGGTGTACTCGGAAAAGATGCCGAGCTCGAGGCGTTGCTTCACGTCCACGAAGCCGGCATGGCGCAGCGCCTGCAGCACTGTCTCAGGTGCGATACAGGCCTCGATGGTGTCCCAGTAATAGCGCCACAGCCGCGGCGTCGTGCGGCCACGCGCGGCAATCAGCGCAATGACGGGCACCACGCTGCGCATGTAGGTCTTGAGCATGGCGGTGCCGAGGGCGCCGCGTGGCTTCGTGATTTCCAGGATGACGAGCCGCCCGCCCGGGCGCAGCACGCGATGAAATTCGGCAAAGGCGGCGCTGACGTCGCCGATGTGGCGCAGCGCGTAGCCCATGCTGAGAAAGTCACTGCTGGCATCGGGGCGCGGCAGTGCTTCGGCCATGCCCTGCACCAGCTCCACGCCCGGCAGGTGCACCTGGCCCATCATGCCGGGGCTGGGGTCCACGCCGACGAGTTTTCCCTTGGGCCCAATGATGCCCAATGCCTCGGTGGCCACCATGCCGGTGCCGATGCCCACGTCCAGCACCTGCGCGCCGGCGGCGAGCCCGGCGCGCAGCAGTGCCTGGCGGCGATACCAGCGGCCCGAGCCGAAAGCCAGGACGCTTTCGATGCGTTCGTAATCCGGGGCGGTGTCGTCGAAGATCTTCTGGAGGAAGGCGCGGTGCTCGGCTTCGTCTTTGTAGTAGCCCGGCAAGGGGGTATGGGGTGCGAGCGCGTTGGGGCTGCGACTTGCGTCGGCGGGCGAGGACGTCATCGGCGGATTATGCTCAAAAGCGCATTGTGAAAATCGCAAGCTGGCGCCGCTTGCGATGGGCGCCGCCAAGTAAGATCGCGGTCTGCTTTGACTTTGTGAGAGATCGAGAGAAGGACCTATGGCCGGACACAGTAAATGGGCGAACATCCAGCACCGAAAAGGCCGTCAGGACGAAAAGCGCGGCAAGCTCTGGACCCGCGCCATCCGTGAAATCATGGTGGCGGCCCGCGCGGGCGGCGGCGACCTGAGTTCCAACCCCCGGCTTCGGCTGGCGGTCGACAAGGCCAAGGCAGTGAACCTGCCGGCCGACACCATCAAGCGCAACATCGACAAGGCCACCGGCAACCTCGAAGGCGTGACCTACGAGGAAATCCGCTACGAGGGCTACGGCATCGGTGGTGCCGCCATCATCGTCGACACCATGACCGACAACCGGGTGCGTACCGTGGCCGAAGTTCGGCATGCCTTCTCCAAGCATGGCGGCAACATGGGCACCGAGGGTTCGGTGGCCTTCCAGTTCAAGCACTGCGGCCAGCTGATCTTTGCCCCGGGCACCGACGAAGACAAGGTGATGGAAGTGGCGCTGGAAGCCGGCGCCGAAGACGTGATCACCGATGACGACGGCGCCATCGAAGTGCTGACCGCGGTCGGCGATTTCGAAGCCGTCAAGAACGCCCTGCAGGCAGCCGGCCTGCAACCCGAAGTGGCCGAAGTGACCATGCGCGCCGAGAACACCATCGACATCGCGGGCGAAGATGCCGCGAAGATGCAAAAGCTCCTCGATGCGCTGGAGGACCTGGACGACGTCCAGGACGTTTATCACAACGCATCCCTGGACGCATGAAGGCCCGCACATGAAGGTACTCGTCATTGGGGGAGGGGGCCGGGAGCACGCGCTGGCGTGGCGCCTGGCACAGGGCAACCGGGTGAGCCGCGTCTACGTGGCGCCCGGCAACGGCGGCACGGCCGCCGATTCGCGCTACGAATGCATCGACATCACCGAGCCCGCGGCGCTGCGCGCCTGGGCCCAGAAGGAAAAGATCGCGCTCACCGTGGTCGGCCCCGAAGGCCCGCTGGCGGCCGGCGTGGTGGATGAGTTCCGGTCGTACGGACTGCGCATCTTCGGCCCGACCAAGGCGGCGGCGCAGTTGGAAAGCTCGAAGGCCTTCTCCAAGGACTTCATGAAGCGCCACAAGATTCCCACGGCCGAATACGAGACCTTCTCCGACCCGGCTGCCGCCCACGCTTATGTGGACGCCAAGGGCGCACCGATCGTGGTCAAGGCCGACGGCCTGGCGGCCGGCAAGGGCGTGGTGGTGGCCACCACGGTGACCGAGGCGCACGAAGCCATCGACTTCATGCTGGTGGACAACAAGCTGGGCGTCACGCACAACGATGGCGGCGCGCGCGTCGTCATCGAAGAATTCTTGCAAGGCGAGGAAGCCAGCTTCATCGTCATGTGCGACGGCAAGAACGTCACCGCCCTGGCCACCAGCCAGGACCACAAGCGCCTGCTCGACGGCGACCAGGGCCCCAACACGGGCGGCATGGGCGCCTACTCGCCGGCGCCGGTGGTGACGGCCGAGGTGCATGCGCGCGCCATGCGCGAAATCATCCTGCCGACCGTGCGCGGCATGGAAAAGGACGGCATTCCCTTCACCGGCTTCCTCTACGCCGGCCTGATGATCGACGCGCAGGGCCATCCCAAGACGCTGGAATTCAACTGCCGCATGGGCGACCCGGAAACGCAGCCCATCATGATGCGGCTCAAGTCCGACCTGTTCGAGGTGTTCTGGCACGCCACCGACGGCACGCTGGACCAGATCGAGCTGCAGTGGGACCGCCACACCGCAATGGGCGTGGTGATGGCCGCGCATGGCTACCCGCTGTCGCCGCGCAAGGGCGACCGCATCATCGGCATCCCGGCCGAGACGCCGGACGCGGTGGTGTTTCATGCGGGCACTTCGCTGGAGAGCGGCGAGCTGCGCACCAGCGGCGGCCGCGTGCTGTGCGTCACCGTGCTGGCCGATGGCGTCAAGCAGGCGCAGCAGCGTGCCTACGAGGTCGCGTCGAAGATCCACTTCGACGGCGCGCAATACCGCAAGGACATCGGGCATCGGGCCGTGCATGCGCGCGGCTCCGGGAGCTGATGCAACAGCTCGATCGCACTGCGGCCGTCGGCGACTATCTGCGCGGCCTGCAGCAGCGGATCATGGCGGCCGTGGAGGCCGCGGACGGCACGCCCTGCGTGCGCGATGCCTGGCGCAAGGATGCGCATGAGCCGCTGCAGGGCAGTGGCCTGACCTGCATCCTGGAAGGCGGGCCGCTTTTCGAGCGTGCCGGTTGCGGCTTCTCGCAGGTGCGCGGCCCCAAGCTGCCGCCCTCGGCCACGCAGCACCGGCCCGAGCTCGCGGGCGCGCCTTTCGAGGCCATGGGTGTCTCGCTGGTGTTTCATCCGCGCAACCCGTACGTGCCCACGGTGCACATGAACGTGCGCATGCTGGCCGCCCTGCCTGAAGACGGCGAGCCGGTCTGCTGGTTCGGCGGCGGCATGGACTTGACGCCCTACTACGGCTTCGAGGAAGACGCGGTTCATTTCCACCAGCACTGCCGCGACGCGCTCACGCCCTTTGGAGAAGACAAGTACCCGCGCTTCAAGAAGTGGTGCGACGAGTATTTCTACCTGAAGCACCGCAACGAGCAGCGCGGCGTGGGCGGCGTCTTCTTCGACGACTTTGCGGAGCTCGGCTTCGAAGAGAGCTTTGCCATGCTGCGATCGGTGGGCGATGCCTTTGTGCCGGCCTACTTCGGCATCGTCGACAAGCGCCGCGACACGCCTTACGGCGAGGCTGAGCGCGCCTTCCAGCTCTATCGGCGCGGCCGCTATGTCGAGTTCAACCTGGTGTGGGACCGTGGCACGCATTTCGGCCTGCAGTCGGGCGGGCGCACCGAATCGATCCTCTTGTCGATGCCGCCGTTGGCGAGCTGGTCCTATCGCAACGAGCCGCAGCCCGGCACGCCCGAGGCGCGCCTGTACAGCGACTTCCTCGTGCGCCGCGAATGGCTCTGAAGCCGGCCCGCAAGAAAGCACCGCGCATTGGCGTCTTCGGCGGCGCCTTCGATCCGCCGCACAACGCCCACCTGGCATTGGCGCGCTGCGCGCTGGAACAGCTGGCGCTCGATGAGCTGCGCGTGATCCCGACCGGGCAGGCCTGGCACAAATCGCGCGTGCTGAGCCCGGCGGTGCATCGGCTGGAGATGGCCCGGCTGGCCTTTGGCGAGCTGCGCGGCACGGCAATCGACGAGCGCGAAATCCGCCGCTCCGGCCCAAGCTATACACTCGACACCCTGCGCGAGCTGCAGCAGGAACGCCCCGGCGCCCAATTGCTGCTCATCCTGGGCGCCGATCAGGGGGCCGCCTTGCCGAGCTGGCATGGTTGGCAGGAGATCCTGGGCATTGCTATCGTTTCGCTAGCACAGCGGCTAGATCCTGCAAGACCCGACGCATGGTTCGATCCATCGAGCTTGCCAAACCTGCCGACCGGTGCACGCTTTGCACGCATCGAGTTGCCGGCCATGGACCTGAGCGCGACTGACATCCGGATGCAAGCGGCGCGTGGAATGGACATTTCCGATCTGGTTCCGCCCGCGGTTGCGCGCTATATTGACTTACACCATCTCTACCGTTCTACCTGATGACCTCTGAATCCGCCGCCAAGAAAGACACCCAGAAACTGCAGAGAGCCATTGTCGATGGCCTCGAAGACGTCAAGGCGCAGGACATCCAGGTATTCGACACCGAGAGCCTTTCACCGCTGTTCGAGCGGGTGATCGTCGCCTCCGGCACCTCCAACCGCCAGACCAAGGCCTTGGCCGCTAGCGTGCGCGATGCCGTGCGCGAGGCGGGCTTTTCCAAGCCGCGCACCGAGGGCGAAGAGAACGGTGAGTGGATCATCGTCGACTGCGGCGCCGCGGTGGCGCACATCATGCAGCCGGCCATCCGCCAGTACTACCACCTCGAAGAGATCTGGGGCGAGAAGCCGGTGCGCCTGAAACTGGGCGCGCCCAAGCCCGCCGTTGCCTCGGCCGACAAGGCAGCGCCTGCTGCTGCCGGCAAGAGCCCGTCGTTGCGCCGCTCCAGCGCGGCCAAGACCGCGATCCGCGAGGCCGAGCAGGCGGCCAAGAAGCCGGCTGCAAAGAAGGCCGCGAGCAAGACTGCGGCAGCCAAGAAGCCGGCGGCGAAGAAAGCCCCGGCCAAGAAGGTCGCTGCCGGTCCGGTGAAGCTGGTGGTGGGCAAACCCGTTGCCAAGAAGAAGGCGCCGGCCAAGAAAACCGCCGCGCGCAGGGCGCCTTCGCGCAGCGCATGAAGCTCCTGGTGGTCGCGGTTGGGCAGCGTGTGCCCGACTGGGCTCAGACCGCCTGGGACGATTACGCCAAGCGCTTTCCTCCTGAACTCAAGCTCGAGCTGCGCGCCGTCAAGACCGAGCCGCGCGGCTCCAAGTCGCTCGAAACCATTTACGCCGCCGAGCGCGAGCGCATCGAGGCCGCCATTGCCAAGGGCATGCGCGTGGTCGTGCTCGACGAGCGCGGCACCGCGCTGACCACCAAGGCACTGGCCGCGCGCCTTTCGGCCTGGCAGCTCGAGGGCGACGACGTGGCGCTGGTGATCGGCGGGCCCGATGGCCTCGACCCGGCGCTGCGTGCCGCGGCGCACGAACGCATCCGCCTTTCCGATCTCACCTTGCCCCATGCCATGGTGCGCGTGCTGCTGGTCGAGCAGCTCTATCGCGCCTGGTCCGTGAATGCCGGGCATCCGTACCACCGCGAATGAGCTTGCCTTTTGTCTACCTCGCGTCGCAAAGCCCGCGGCGCGCGCAACTACTGGATCAACTGGGGGTGCAGCACCGGCTGCTGCTGGCCGACGCCGACGAAGACGCCGAAGCACTGGAAGCCACGCGCGTGCGCGAAGCGCCCGCCGCCTATGTGCGGCGCGTGACGGCGCTCAAGCTCGATGCGGCGGTGGCACGCCACGCGCGACAAAGCCTGCCGCCGGCGCCCATCCTGTGCGCGGACACCACCGTCGCCCTGGGCGCGAAGATTCTTGGCAAGCCCGAAGACGCCAAGGATGCGCGCCGCATGCTGCGCCTTCTTTCGGGCAGCACGCATCGGGTGCTGACGGCCATCGCGCTGCAGCACGGCAAGCGCCGGCATGCGGCGCTGAGCGTGTCGCGCGTGCGCTTCGCGCCGCTCACGGCGCGCCAGATCGATGACTACGTGGAAAGCGGCGAGCCGCTCGGCAAGGCCGGTGCGTATGCGGTGCAGGGCCGTGCCGCGGCCATGATCGAACACATCAGCGGCAGCTATTCAGGCATCATGGGTCTGCCCATGTATGAAACCGCCACGCTGCTTCGGCTGGCGGGTCTTCGGGTTTGAAACCTCCCATGCAAGAGATTCTGGTCAACTGGTCGCCGCAGGAAACCCGCGTGGCGCTCGTCGAATACGGCGCCGTGCAGGAACTGCATGTGGAGCGCACGCTCGAGCGCGGTCTGGTGGGCAACGTCTACCTGGGCAAGGTGTCACGCGTGCTGCCGGGCATGCAGTCGGCCTTCATCGACATCGGCCTGGAGCGCACCGCCTTCCTGCACGTGGCCGACATCATTGCGCCCTTTGCGCCGGGCTCGCGCGCGGCCTCGGCCGGAAATAATTCTTCGGAGCGCGACCACCGTGGCGGCAGCGGCGGTGCAGTGCCCATCGAGCGCATGGTGTTCGAAGGCCAGGCGCTCCTGGTGCAGGTGATCAAGGACCCGATCGGCACCAAGGGCGCGCGCCTGTCGACGCAGATCAGCATTGCCGGGCGCCTGCTGGTCTTCCTGCCGCAAGACAACCACATCGGCGTATCGCAAAAAATTCCTTCGGACCTGCGCGACGCGCTGCGTTCCCGCATGCAGGTGCTGAGCGATTCGGCCGCGGCCGCCGAGAACAACGGCGTGGTGCCGGAGAGCACGGGCGGCTTCATTCTGCGCACCAACGGCGAAGACGCCAGCGATGCCGAGCTGGCCGAGGACATCGCCTACTTGCGCAAGACCTGGTCGCGCATCCGTGACCTGTCCACGCGCCTGCCGCCCATGTCGCTGCTGCACCAGGACCTGAGCCTGTTGCAGCGCGTGCTGCGCGACCTGGCGGGCGAAGACACGACCAACATCCGCATCGACTCGCGCGAACAATTCGAGGCGCTGCAGAAATTCGGCCGCGAGTTCATGCCGGCGGCCGCCTCCAAGCTGCAGCTCTACAAGGGCGAGCGGCCGATCTTCGACCTGTACAACGTGGACGAGGAAATCGCGCGCGCGCTCGGCCGCAGGGTGGACCTCAAATCGGGCGGCTACCTGGTGGTGGACCAGACCGAGGCCTTGACCACCATCGACGTGAACACCGGCGGCTACGTCGGCGCGCGCAATTTCGATGACACCGTCTTCAAGACCAATCTCGAAGCTGCGCAGGCCATTGCCCGGCAGCTGCGCCTGCGCAACCTGGGCGGGATCATCATCGTCGACTTCATCGACATGTCGCGCGAGGACCATCGCGAGCAGGTGCTGGCGGAGTTTCGCAAGCAGCTGGCGCGCGACCGGGTCAAGACCACCGCGGGCGGTTTTTCGCAGCTGGGCCTGGTGGAGATGACGCGCAAGCGCACGCGCGAATCGCTGGCCCACGTGCTGTGCGAGCCCTGCGCCGCTTGCGGCGGACAAGGCATCTTGAAGACGGCGCGCAGCGTGGCCTACGACGTGCTGCGCGAGATCCTGCGCGAGGCGCGCCAGTTCACGCCGCGCGAGTTCCGCATCGTCTCGTCGCCACAGGTGATCGAGCTCTTCCTGGATGAAGAGAGCCAGCACCTGGCGGGCTTGTCGGACTTCATCGGCAAGCCGATCTCGCTGCAGGCCGAGCAGGCGATGGGGCAGGGGCAGTACGACATCGTGCTGCTCTAGCGGAGCCTGGGTGGCCGACCCGCAGGTGCATTCGTCGCTGCGTGCCCTGAGCGCCAGCTTGCTGGACATGGCGCAGCTGGCTTGGCAGGCGCAGCCGCAGGACATGCTGCACGACGCGCTGCAGATTCTGCGCAAGCTGGTCCCCTTCGATTCGGCATGGTGGGGCGAGGTTTCCGCCGGCCATGGCCAGGCCGCGCCGCGCAACTGGCTGCACGGCAGCATCGGCCTGAGCAAGGCGTTTGCGCAGGAGTGGAACGAGCTTTCCACCGTCGATGAGTTCGGGCAGCTGTCCATCGACAAGCTGGGCGAGGTCGTGCGCCACAGCGGCGCCGCGGACCCGTCGTCCGCGTCGCTTGCGGTCAAGGACTTCTGCCGGCGGCACGGCATTTTTCATTGCATGGCGATCACCGTCGAGCTGCCTGACAGCGGCTTGATGTTCTTTGCCGCGGTGTATCGGCCGCGGACGCAGCCGATGTTCTCCGAGCAGGATGCGGTGCTGTTCGGCGAGTTCGTTTCGCATCTTCTGTTCCACTGGCGCCAGACCCTGGCGCGGCTGAAAAAGGCCAGCATGAGGCAGCCCTGGGATGGCCATGCCCTGGCGGACCGGCAAGGCCAACTGCTGTTCGTGGGCCTGCGCCTGGGCCTTGCCCTGGCCGATGCCTACCCGCGATGGCCCGGCACGGCCCTGCCGCCGGCGCTGTCGCAGTCCCTGGGCAAGCTGCCTGGCAGCGTCGTGGTGGGCAAGTCATGCCGGCTCAGGCTGGAGGCTTGCGGATCGCTGGTGCTGATCAGCATGGCTTCGGGCCAGCACAAGCCGGCGCTGGCCCCGCGCGAACTCAGCGCGGCCATGCTCTATTCGCTCGGGCATTCGCACAAGGACATCGCCGCGGCGCTGGGCCTCACGCCCGCCACCGTGCGCACCTACCTGCGCAGCGCCTACGCCTCGCTGGGCGTGCGCAACAAACTGGAACTGGTGGCTGCGCTGCAGCGGGCCTGAGACGCCCCGCAAGGCCTGGTGCTTTCCCTTGCCCTCTGCATTTGCAGGGGCCCCACGGCGGGTCTCGCTTCCTATCCTGCGCTCGGACAACAACAGCAGGAGACATCACGCATGTACCACGGAAAAGCGACCGCGGGCCTCGATCAGGGCCGCACCCGTTCCACTTCTCGCCCAGCGCGCCGCTTCCACGCCGCCGCGCTGAGCGCCCTGGCCGCCTTGGCCGCCTTGGCTGTCGCCGCATGCGGCGGTGGCAGCGGGGGCACGAGCACAGGTGCCGCCGATATCACACAGGCCGTCAAGCCTTTGGCCGACGCCTGCGCAGGCTACAAGTCGGCCACCTTGCCCCACGGCGCCAAGATCGACAAGACCGAGATGCGCAAGGGCAAAGGCATGCCGGACGTCTGCATCGTGCGCGGGCAGATCGTGTCCTCGCCGGAGTCGACCATCCACTGGGCGGTGGAGCTGCCGGATCGCGCCCTCTGGAACGGCAAGACGCTCACCATCGGCGGCGGTGGTTTCGACGGCTTCATCCCCACGGACGACCCGTGGTATCAGAAGCTCGTGGGCGCGACGGCCGATCCCTACGTCAAGATCAGCTCGGATTCAGGGCACCAGGCGCCCGGGTTCTCGTGGGGGCGCAGCGACGCGGCCTTGCGCAACCATGCCTTCGATGCCAACCATTTCGCGCTCGAAGTGGGCACCGCCATTGCGACGGAGTTCTACGGCAAGCGCCCGGCCCGGCGCTATCACGTGGGCCATTCGAATGGCGGGCGTTCGGCCCTGGCGTCCACGCAACGCTATCCGCAGGACTACGACGGCGTCGTCGCCATGGAGCCGGCGATTGCGCAGCAGGCGCACCAGGTCAACCTGGGACCCACGGTCCTCAAGCACATCTTCAGCAAGCTGGAGAACTGGCTCAGCCCGGAAAAGATCGCGCTGTATGCCAGGGCCGAGACGGCGGCGTGCGATGCGCTGGACGGGCTCGAGGACGGCATCATTGGCAACGTCGAAGCATGCAACTACGTGCCGACCGATCTGCTTTGCACGGGGGCGGACAACGCCGCGTGTCTCACTGCCGGCCAGATCGAATCGATCCGGCTGATCTACACCTCGCACGACATCCCCGTCACCCTGTCGCGCGGCGCCAGGGGCTATCCGCGCTACGGCCGCGCCGGGGCGGCAACGTCGGACTGGCAGGTCTACATGTTCGGCTCCAGCTTCGAAGCGCGTGACTCCTTCAACTTCATGGCCGCGCAGGAGGCGGCGCGGGTGGTGGAGAACAACCAGAACGCCAGCCTGCTGGAGCACGATCCCACCCTGTTCCAGGCCGAGTACCTGCGGCTGGCGCAGATGATCGACACGACCGACCCGGACATCTCCGCGTTTGCGGACAAGGGCGGCAAGCTGCTCATCTGGTACGGAATGGCCGATGCCTGCGTGTCGGTGTACCGCACGGCCCAGTACTTCGAGACGGTCAAGCAGAGCCTGGGCGAGTCCAAGGTGCGCGGCTTCGCCCGCATGCTGACATCGCCGTCGGTGGGGCATGAACTGGACGGCCCGGGCACCGGCCCGCTGTCGATCGACCTGCTGGCCGCCCTGGATGCCTGGGTGGAAAAGGAGGCGGCACCCGACCAGCTCGTGGCTTCCAGGTTCGAGGGCGAAAGCACCACGGCATCGCTGCAACGCCCGGTCTGCGAGTACCCCAAGTTTCCGCGCTACAACGGAACGGGCAATCCGAACAAGGCCGAGAGCTTCACCTGCTCGGCCAGCTGATCGCGGCCCTCAGGCGACGAGCACGCGGGGCGCGTTGCTTGTCGCGGTGATGCCGCCGATCACGGCGGCGTCATCGAAGCCGTGGCGGCGGAAAACCGCCAGCACCTCGTCCAGGGCGGACGGTGCGCAGGACACCAGCAGGCCGCCGCTGGTCTGCGGATCCGTCAATAGCGCCTGGTCTTCGGCAGCGAAGCCGGCCGGTAACACGATGTCGGTGCCATAGCCGGCCCAGTTGCGGCCCGAGGCGCCTGTGACGAAGCCTTGTGCCGCCAACGCGCGCACGCCGGCCATCAGCGGCACGGCCGACCAGTCGAGCCGCAGCTCGCAGCGGGCGCCACGGGCCATCTCCAGCGCGTGGCCGGCCAGGCCGAAACCGGTGACATCGGTCAGCGCGTGCACGCCGGGCAGGGCGGCCAGTTCGGGGCCCGGGGTGTTCAGCTGGGTCGTGGTGGCGATCATCTGGGCGTAGCCCGCATCGCCGAGCTCGCCCTTCTTCAGCGCGGCGGACATCACGCCCACGCCCACGGGCTTTCCGAGCACCAGCAGGTCGCCCGGCTGGGCATCGGCGTTGCGCTTGACGTGCTCGGGGTGCACCAGGCCCAGGGCCACCAGGCCGTAGATGGCTTCGACCGAGTCGATGGTGTGGCCGCCGGCGATCGGGATGCCCGCCGCCCGGCAGACCGATGCGCCACCCTCGAGGATGCGCCCGATGGTCTGCGTGGACAGCACGTTGACCGGCATGGCCACCAGCGCCAGCGCCATGATGGGCCGCCCGCCCATCGCGTACACGTCGCTGATTGCGTTGGTGGCGGCGATGCGGCCGAAGTCGTGCGGGTCGTCGACGATCGGCATGAAGAAATCGGTGGTGGCGATCAGCGCCTGGTCGTCGTTGAGTTTGTAGACGGCGGCGTCGTCGGCGGTTTCGATGCCCACCAGCAGTTCCTTGGGGATGGGCATGGCCGCGGTGCCCTTGAGGATCTCGGACAACACCGCCGGCGCAATCTTGCAGCCGCAGCCTCCGCCGTGGGACAGCGAAGTCAGGCGGGGTTCTGGGAGCTGGGTGTCGGGTGCATTCATGATGGGTGGTCTCGTGTGGTCATTGGCGGCGGCGAATTCGGCGAACCAAGGATCTCGCCAATCAGCGCATGCAGGGTTGCGGACTCCTGCGCCGGATCGAACAGCGCAGCGCGCGCATGGCACTGCTGCTGCAGGTGTTCAAGCATAGCCGGCTCGCCCTGAAGCTGCCGGAGCCGGGTTGCCAGCGCGGCCGGGTTGTCCACCGGAAAGTAGCCCTCGTAGTCCGCGCCCAGCAGCCCCACATTGCCATCGATGCGCGAAGCCAGGACCGGGGTGCCGCTACGCACCGCCTCGATCACGACATGCGCGCCGCCTTCCATCCGGCTGGGATGCACCAGCAGGTGGGCGGCCTGGATGCGCCGGCGGGTTGGGGCATGCGCCAGGCCGCCCAGCCAGCGGTAGTGCGGGCAGGCAGCCATCAGCGATGCGGCTTCTTCCCCCAGCGCAGGATCGAGGGCCGCGCCGACGTGGTCCAGCAGGATGTCGGGCCGGCCGGCCAGCAGGCGCGCCGCGTCGAAATACGTCCGGGGCGATTTTTCGGCGCGCAGGTGGCCGACCATCAGCGCGCGCAAGTACCGGCTGGTCTTGGCCTGGCTTTGCCGGCCGGCGCAGGATTGCAGCACGACGCGGGCCTTGAATCGGAGGTCCTGGGGCAGGGCCTGGGCACCGAGCTGGTTGAGCACGATCAGGCGGTCTGCGCTCTGCAGCGAGGCCTGGGCCGAGGCGTCGGCGGCGATGTCCCGGTACAGGTCGGTGCCGGTGAGCACAACGAACAGCGGCGCCGGCGCGCGGCGGGCGCGCCACTGCGCCACCGAGGCTGCGGAACGGCGCGCATGCAGCGCGATCATCAGGGTCTCGTCGCCCCCGTCCCAGGACGAGGCCAGGCGCACGCGGTAAGCTTTGGCGAGCATACCGGCCCAGCGTCGGGCGGTCTGCCAATTGCCATTGTTGGCGTCGGCCAAGGCTGGCGTCACGATCACGATGTCGGGTTTGCGCACCCATGAAGGTTAACGCGATGAAGGACTTGCTCGAAGGCGCGACGGATCCTCGCGACACGGACGCCGCCTGGCTCGCCGCAGCCCTGCGGGCGAGCCGCGAAGACACGCTGTCCACCTTTGCCACGCTGGAGCGCTCGCTGGCGCAGTTGACCGTGCCACAGCGCGAAACACTGAACCCGCCGCTGTGGGAACTCGGGCACATCGGCTGGTTCCAGGCGTTCTGGATCGGCCGCAATCCGCTGCGCTTCGTGGGCCCCGCGGCCGACCCCGACGCCCCCCGGCTGCCGGGGGTGCGCGCGCAATCCGACGCCTTGTACGACTCCAGCAAGGTGCCGCACGACACGCGCTGGTCGCTCCCGCTGCCGGGTGCAGACGGCACGCGCGGCGATCTGGCGGAGCAGCTCCAGGGCACACTTGCCTGGCTGCGCGAGGCCGAGGGCAGCGACGCCGCGCTCTACTTCTTCCGGCTCGCGCTGTTTCACGAAGACATGCATCACGAGGCCGCGCTGTACATGGCGCAAAGCCTCGGGGTGGCGATCGACGACCCGCGCTGGCAGGCGGCTGCGCTGCCGGACGAGGGTCGGCAACTGTCGTTCGAGGCCGGCCCATGGCAGTTGGGGAACGCGGGCCCGGGCTTCGCATTCGACAACGAGCTCGCCAGCCACACCGCCGCGCTGCCCGCGACATCCATCGACGGCCGGGTGATGCGCTGGGCAGAGTTCCTGCCCTTCGTCGAGTCGGGCGGCTACCAGCAGCCCCAGTGGTGGGACGAGGCGGGCGCCGCCTGGATGGCCGCCGAGCGACCGCTGGCACCGCGCTACCTTCGGCGGGACGGGGCCACGTGGCAGCAGTGGCGCCACGGAACCTGGCGCGCGCTGGACCTGCGCCAACCGGCCTGCCACCTCACGGCGCACGAAGCGCAGGCCTGGTGCCGCTGGGCCGGCCGCCGCCTGCCCACCGAGGCGGAGTGGGAGCGCGCGGCCATCGAGCACCCGAGCGAGTTCGCGTGGGGCCAGGTCTGGGAGTGGACCGCCAGCCCGTTCCTGCCCTATCCGGGCTTCGAGCCCCATCCCTATCGCGACTACTCGGCGCCCTGGTTCGGCACGCGCCGCGTCTTGCGCGGCGCATCGTTCATGACGCAGCCGCGCATGCGCCATCCGCGCTACCGCAACTTTTTCATGGCCCAGCGCAACGACGTGCCGGCGGGCTTTCGCAGCTGTCGGCTGTAGCATCGACGCATGAACCACAAGACCTTCACACACCTTATCGGGCGCCTGCTGACTGCCGCTCTGCTCATGGGCGCCGCAGTGTCGTTCGCGCAGCCGGTCTTTCGCGTCACCGCGATTCCCGACGAGTCGCCGACAGAACTCGCGCGCAAGGCGGCGCCGCTCATGAAGTACCTGGAGGCCAAGCTGGGCACGAAGGTCGAGTTCACACCCGTCACCGATTACGCGGCAGCGGTCGAGGCCCTGGCCAACCGCAAGGTCGATCTGGCCTGGTTCGGTGGCTTCACCTTCGTGCAGGCGCAGGCCCGCTCCGGCGGCAAGGCCATTCCGATCGTTCAGCGCGAAGAGGACGAGAAGTTCCGCTCGGTCTTCATCACCAGCGACCCGGCGATCAAGCAGCTGGCCGACCTCAAGGGCAAGGACGTGAGCTTCGGCTCGCAAAGCTCCACCTCGGGCCATCTGATGCCGCGCAGTTTCCTGCTGCAGGCCGGCGTGGACCCCGACAAGGACTTCCGTCGCGTTGCCTACAGCGGCGCCCACGATGCCACCATTGCGGCGGTGGCGGGCGGCAAGGTGCAGGCGGGGGCGCTCAACATTTCGGTGTGGGAGAAGTTCGTCGCCGACAAGCGCGTCGACCCCGCCAAGGTCTTCGTCTTCTACACGACGCCACCCTACTACGACTACAACTGGACCGTGCACGCCGACATGCCGGCCGCGACGCGCGAGAAGCTGACCCAGGCCCTGCTGGCGCTGAACCGCAACGACCCGGCCGGAAAGGAAATCCTCGAGCTGCAGCGCGCGACCCGCTTCGTGCCGACCAAGGCCGACAACTACAAGGGCATCGAAGCCGCTGCGCACAGCGCGGGTCTTCTTTGAACGGAGGGCAAGGCACAGACCGATGAGGCTGCAGCTCAACCAGGTCGCCGCGCGCCACCCGGCGTCTCGCCCGGGCAGCACGGCCGCCCTGTGCGGCGTGGATCTGCAGGTGGCCGCCGGCGAGCACGTGGCGGTGATCGGTCCTTCCGGCGCAGGCAAGACGACGCTGCTGCAGGTGATGGCCTGCGCGTTGCCGCCGGCGAGCGGCGACTACGCGCTCGGCGACCACCATCCCTGGCGCCTGTCGACCCGTGCGCTGCATCGCCTGCGTGGGCAGCTGTTCCTGGCGCCCCAGGTGCCGCCCCTGCCGCCGCGCCAGCGTGTGGTCACGGCCGTGCTGGCCGGGCGCCTGCCGGCCATGGGCCTCGCGTCCAGCCTGCGTTCGCTGTTCTATCCGAGCGATATCCCGGCCGCCTACGAGGCCTTGTCCCGCTTCGATCTGGACGACAAGCTGTTCGAGCGCGTCGACCGGCTGTCCGGCGGCGAACGCCAGCGCGTGGGCCTGGCGCGGGCGCTGCTCGCGCCGGCGCGCCTGTGGCTGGTGGACGAGCCCCTGTCCTCACTGGACCCGGCGCGGGCCCGCCAGGCCCTTGCCACGCTGGTGGCCTGCGCGCAGGAGCGCGGCATCACGCTCGTCACGAGCCTGCATCAGGTCGACGCGGCGCTGGCCCAGTTCCCGCGCATCGTCGGCCTGCGGGACGGCAAGATCGCCTTCGACCTGCCGACGGCGGACGTGACGCAGGAGCGGCTCGATCGGCTCTACGAGGGCGAGTTGCCGGGTGAGCCCGTGGCCGTCCAGGCGGGCGCGCCGCCTGCGGTGGTCATGCACTGCCGATGAGCGACGTGGCCCGACCGACGCTGGCGCTTGGCCCGCCCACGCGCGATCCGGCGTGGCTGGCCCGCGTCTTCTGGACCAGCGCCGTATTGGTGCTGCTGTGGCCGCTGCTGGTGGCCACCGAATTCAAGCCCTGGCAGCTCTTCGATGCCCGGAGCCGCGAAGTCACCGGGCAGTTCCTGCGCAGCTTTCTGCCGCCGGCGCTGTCGGCGGACTTCCTCGCGCTGGTCGCGCGCGAGACCTGGCGAACCGTGGCCATTGCCACGGCCGGCATGAGCTTCGCGCTGGTCCTCGCCTTGCCGCTGACGCTGCTGTCCACCCGGGTGCTGTCGCTGTCGGCGCTGCGTGGCCGCATGGCGCCGCTGCCCTTCGCGGTGCGGCAGATCGTTCGCTGGCTGCTGGTCGTCCTTCGCAGCGTGCCGGAGCTGGTGTGGGCGCTGGTATTCGTGCGCGTCGTCGGCCTCGGGCCGACCGCGGGGGTGCTCGCCATTGCGCTCACCTACGCCGGCATGCTGGGCAAGGTCTACGGCGAGATTCTCGAAAGCGGCGAGCGGCATGCCGCGGAATCCTTGCTGCGCAATGGCTGCGGGCGGCTGCAGGCCTTTTTCTACGGCTTGCTGCCACAGAACGCAGGCGAGCTGATTTCCTACACGGTGTACCGCTGGGAATGCGCGATCCGTTCCTCCGTGGTGCTCGGCTTCGTGGGTGCCGGCGGCCTGGGGCAACAACTCGACAGCTCGATGAAGATGTTCGCCGGCGGCGAGGTGACGACCATGCTGCTGGTGTTCTTCGGCCTGGTAGCGCTGGCCGACCGCGCCAGCACGTGGCTCCGAAAGGCCCTGGCATGACGACAACCCAGCGCCGCCGGGCCGCCAACCCGCCGTACAAGCTGCCTCCACCGCTCTTCGACGCGCGCTGCAAGGCCTGCTGGTTCGTGGCCGGCCTCATCGTGCTCGTGGTAGCCAGCTTCTGGTCACTGGACCTGCAATGGGCGCAGTTCTTCTCCGTGGAGGCGGCGCGCAGCATGGCGCGATTCGCGGGTGAATTCTTCCCGCCCGACATGCAGCCCGCCTTCGTGCGGCAGGTGCTTGCCGCCACCTGGGAAACGTTGGCGATGTCGGCCCTCGGAACGCTGCTGGCGGCGGTGTTCGGGCTGCTGCTGGCCTTGCCGGCCAGCCGGCTGCATGTCGACGACGCTGCCTGGACGCGTACGCCGACAAGGCTGCTGCTCAACGCGCTGCGCGCCGTGCCGGAGTTGGTCTGGGCCGGCCTGCTGCTGATCGCCGCCGGCCTCGGACCCTTCGCCGGCACGCTGGCGTTGGCGGTTCACACCACGGGCGTTCTGGGGCGGCTATTCGCCGAGGCACTCGAGAACGTTCCCGCCGGCCCCGGCGCGGCGCTGCGGGCACAAGGGGCGCGCGACGCCCAGGTGTTCCTGTACGCCACGTTGCCGCAAGTCCTGCCGCAACTGACGAGCTACACCTTGTACCGCTGGGAAAACAACATCCGCGCGGCGGCGGTGTTGGGTGTCGTGGGGGCGGGCGGCCTGGGGCAGCTCCTGTACTTCCACATGGGGCTGTTCCACATGGGAAAGACCGCCACGATATTGATCGCGATGCTGCTGCTTGTGGGTCTGGTCGATGCGTTCAGCTACGGGCTGCGGCGCTTGCTGACGCGCTGAGATTTGGGGTGTGCACGGCAGGTGTTTGCCGCGGCGGAAGCGCTGCGGTTGAACAACCCGGGAGAAGCGTCGATCACGCGCCCGGCGTCTGGCAAAGGCCTGTGTGCCCCTGCGCCGGCGCGCCTCTCGGGCGCCGAGCAGCGCAGTGGAGCCGGCCCGCACGCGTGCCGAAGGACACGCGTGCTTCAACATCTAGCTTGCGGCAGCTGTTTGAGCAGAGTGAACGAAGTGAACGTCGCGAGTTCTGCCGCAGGGCCGGGTTCGCGAGCAGCGCAGGGGAGTCGGCGCTTCAGCGCCGACCGCCCGAGCGAAGCGCCGGCGCAGGGGCACACAGGCCTTTGCCGCCCCCTAACGCTTCAAAGCAAGCCAAGCAAAAGCGCTTACTGCTTGCGCAGCGTCGAAAGCGCCCCTTGCGTTTCCTTCCACAGATCGCTGCCGACATTCGCCGCGATGCCTTCGTTCACCTGCGCCAACTTGCCGCGCATCTTCGCCACTTCGGCAACCGGCACTTCGTTGACCTGCATGCCCTTGGCCTTCAGGTCGGCCAGTGCCTTGGCGCCTTCTTCGCGCGTGTCCTTGCGTTCGAATTCGCGCGAGGCGCGGGCAGCCTCGAGCAGGACCTTCTGCTCGTCCTTCGACAAGCCGTCCCACCACTTCTTGCTGGCCAGCACGATCCACGGGCTGTAGACGTGGTTGGTGACGCTGACGTACTTCTGCACCTCGTAGAACTTGCTCGACAGGATCGTGTTGTAGGGGTTCTCCTGGCCGTCGACGGTGTGGGTCTCGAGCGCGCTGAACAGCTCGGAGAAGGGCAGGGGCACGGCGTTGGCGCCCAAGAGCTTGAAGCTCTCGAGATACACGTTGTTCTGCATCACGCGCAGCTTGATGCCGTCCAGATCTTCGGCCTTGGCGATCGGGCGCTTGCTGTTGGTCAGGTTGCGAAAGCCGTTTTCCCAGTAGACCAGGCCCACCAGGCCCTTCTCCTGCAGCTTGTCCATCACCTTCTGGCCGACCGGGCCGTCGAGCACGGCGTCGGCTTCCTTGGCGTTGTTGAACAGGAAAGGCGTGTCCCACAGCGCCATTTCCTTGGTGATGCCCACCAGCGTGGCGGTGGAGCCGACCATCATCTCCTGGGCGCCGCCGATCAGCGCCTGCTGCATCTGCGTGTCGGGGCCGAGGGCGGCGGCGCCGATGGCGCGCACCTTCATCTTGTTGCCCGAGGCCTTCTGCACCTGCTCGGCGAAGAGCTTGGCGGCGCGGCCCTGGTTGCTGTTCTCGTTGAGGCCGTAGCCGAAGCGGATCAGGCGCGGCTTGATGTCCTGCGCCTGCGCCTGCGCCTGCGCGGCGAGCGGGGCGGCGAAGGCCAGGGCCGCGGCGGCGGCGACGAGGGTGCGACGTGCGATCGACATGAAGTGTCTCCTTATTGACGGACTTGAAACGAACGAAGGAAGCTCAGCGCATCCACACCAGCGGCGCGGTGACCAGCTGCGGGAAGAGCACGAACAGGAACAGGATCAGCGTGTAAGTGAGCAGGAAGGGGTTGACCCCGCGGATCACGTCGACCAGCGGCATGCGCCCCACGCCCGCCACTACGTTGAGCACGGTGCCCACCGGCGGCGTGATCAGGCCGATGGCGCCGTTGAGCACGAACATCAGTCCGAAGTACACCGGGTCGATGCCGGCCTTGACCGCGATCGGCAGCATCACCGGCGCAAAGATCAGGATGGTGGGTGTGAGGTCCAGCGCCGTGCCGACCAGCACCAGCACCAGCATCATCACCAGCATCAAGAGGCGCGGCTGCTCGACCAGCGGGCCGAGCCAGCCGGTCAGCACGCCGGGCAGGTCGGCCAGCGTGATCATGTAGCTGGCGACCTGGGCGCCGGCGCACAGGAACATCACGATGGCGGTGGTCTTGGCGGCACGCACCAGCACGCCTTCGAGTTCGGCGAGCTTCATCTCGCGGTGGATGAAGAGAGACACCACCAGCGCGTAGATGGCCGCGACCACGGCGGCTTCGGTGGGCGTGAACACGCCGCTCTTCATGCCGCCGATGATGATCAGCGGCATCAATAGCGCCCAGAAGGCACGCCCCGTGGCGCGCAGCCGCGCGCCCAGCGGCAACGGCTGGCCCGCGGGCAGGTCGATGCTGCGCAGGGTCAGGCGCCAGGCAATGATGAGGCCCACGCCCATGAACAGGCCCGGCACGATGCCAGACAGGAACAGCGCCGAGATCGAGGTGTTGGTGGTGACGCCGTAGATCACGAAGGGCATCGACGGCGGGATGATCGGCGCGATGATGCCGCCCGAGGCCAGCAGCCCGGCCGACGTGCGCAGCGGGTAGCCCTGCTGGCGCATCATGGGCAGCAGGATGGTCGCCAGCGCGGCCGTGTCGGCCAGCGCCGAGCCGCTCATGCTGGCCATCAGCACCGCGGCGCCGATCGCCACGTAGCCCAGTCCGCCGCGGATGTGGCCGACCCAGGCCTGGGCCATGTCGATGATGCGGCGGCTGATGCCACCGGCGTTCATCAGTTCGCCGGCCAGCACGAAGAAGGGCACCGCCAGCAGCGCGAAGCTGTCGACGCCGGCCACCAGGTTCTGCGCCAGCAGTTGCGTGTCCCAGAAATCCAGCACCCAGGCCATGCCGGCGCCGGTGAGCACCAGCGCCAGGCCCATGTTCATGCCCACGCCCATGAGGGCCAGCATGCCGGCGCAAAAGACCAGGAAGGCGAGGGCTTCGCTGCTCATCATCTTTGTTCTCCCTTACTCGACTTCGGCCGTGTGGCCCAGCTGCAGCGGGGTGCCGCGCAGCAGCTCGGCCAGCGCCATCAAAGCAATCGCGCCGCAGGACAGCAGCGCCGGCAGCGGCAGCAGCGCGGTCGGGTAGGCGAGCACGACGGAGTGGCTGTCCATGCCGACGACCACCTGCTGCCAGGCGCCCCAGGCGACCAGGCTGGCGCCCAGGATCACGAGCAGGCGGATCAGCACGGTGGCGGCGCGCAGCGCCAACGGGCGCTGCCGCAGCATGGCGACCAGGCCGGTGAAGGCCATGTGCTCGCCGGTCGGGTAGGCCGCCGCCGCACCGATGAAGACCATCCAGACGAACAGAAGGCGCGACAGCTCCTCGCTGGCGGCGATGCCGCTGCCGAAGCCGTAGCGCAGCACGACATTGATGAAAACCGCAAGCGCCATCACGGCCAGGCAGGCCGCCATCAGCAAGTGGACGGGCCGCTGCCAGCGGCCGGAACTCGGGGTGCTCATGGTTGGGTCTCCTTCGCTTGTTCTTCTGCTTGGATCCAGCGGACGAGCTGGCTGCCCAGCTGCGCCAGCGAATCGGTGGCGTCCAGCGCCAGTACGCCGGGTTCGCCGCTGGGGTCCTCGAGCGCCGCGAACTGGCTGCTCACCAGCGCGGGCGAGAAGAAGTGCGAGGCACGCGCCGCCACGCGCTGCAAGGCGACATCGGGCGCGATGCGCAGGAAGGCGAAACGCAGGCCCGGGGCCGCGCCGCGCAGCTGATCGCGGTACGCTGCCTTCAGCGCCGAGCAGGTCAGCACGACCGGGTGCGGCGTGGTGCGCAGTGCCTCGGCCAGGGTCGTCAACCAAGCAGCGCGGTCCTGGTCGGTGAGGGCGATGCCGCGGCGCATGCGCTCGCGATTGGCATCGCTGTGGAACTCATCGCCTTCGATCAGGGGCCAGCCCAGGGCCGCGGCCACCTGCTGCGCGATGCTCGACTTGCCGCAACCGGCGACGCCCATGACAACCAGAGAAGAGTACATGCTGGATAGCGCTATCCGAAACAGTCAAAAAAAAGCGCACACCAGCGTGCACGTTCGTGGAAGAATCGTATCAGATGCCGACTCATTGTCGGATAGCGCTATCCTAGCGAATGCGAGCACCTGCGCACTAAGGGCTAACCCGAGTCATGAACCCAAACCCATCGCGCCGCCGCACATCGGGGCGCGTCACCCTTGCCGACGTGGCCCAGGCGGCCGGCGTCAGCCCCATCACCGTGTCGCGCGCGCTGCGCGGCGAGCGCGCGGTTGCGCCGGAACTGGTGGAGCGGGTGATGTCGGCGGTGCGAAAGCTCGGCTATGTGCCCGATCCGGCGGCGCGTGCGCTGGCCTCGCGCACCAGCACGCATGTGGCGGTGCTGATCCCGCTTTTGTCGAACGCATTGTTCGTGGATCTTGTCGAAGCGGTGCAGGACGTGCTGCGGCCGGCCGGCTACCAGCCCCTGATCGGCATCACGCACTACCGCGACAGCGAAGAGGAGCAGCTGCTGCGCGAGCAGTTGCCGCACCGCCCGGCCGGCTTGATCGTCACCGGCCTGGGCCAGAGTCCGGCCACCCGCACGCTGATCGAATCCAGCGGCATCCCATGCGTGCATGTGATGGAAGCCACCCGTGAGCCCGGCATTCACGCGGTGGGCTTCTCGCAGGCCGATGCGGCCGCCGCGCTGACGCGCCACTTGATCGAGCGCGGCCACCGCCGCATCGCCTTTGCCGGGGCGCAGCTCGATCCGCGCACCATCAGCCGGCTGGAGGGCTGGCGCCAGGAGATGACGCGCAGCGGCTTGTACGCGCCTGCGCTCGAGTGGCTCAACCCGTCGCCTTCGTCGCTGGCACTGGGCGCGGCCATGTTCGAGCAGATCGCCAGCGTCTCCCCGACCATCGACGCCATCTTCTTCAACAACGACGATCTGGCCCAGGGCGCGCTGCTGGCCGGGCTGCGGCTGGGCATCCCTGTGCCGCAGCGCTTGGCGGTGGTGGGTTTCAACGACCTGACCGGCAGCGACCAGATGGTGCCGCCGCTGACCACCGTGCGCACGCCGCGGCGCGAGATCGGCGACGCCGCGGCGCGCATGCTCTTGACCTTGATGCGCGGCGGCAAGCCGGAGCAGCAACACGTGGACCTGGGCTTCGAGCTGGTCCTGCGCGGCAGCGCCTAGCCTTTTACGCACACCACCTGCTTGAGGGTGTGCACCACCTCCACCAGGTCGCGCTGCGCGTCCATCACGGCGTCGATGTCCTTGTAGGCCGCCGGCGTCTCGTCGATCACGTTCTTGTCCTTGCGGCACTCGACGCCTTCGGTGGCGGTGCGGTGATCGGCCAGGGTGAAGCGGCGCTTGGCTTCGGTGCGGCTCATCACGCGACCGGCGCCGTGGCTGCAGCTTTCGAAGGATTCCGGGTTGCCCTTGCCGCGCACGATGTAGCTGCGCGCGCCCATGCTGCCCGGAATGATGCCCAGCTGCCCCGCCTTGGCGCTCACCGCGCCCTTGCGCGTGACGTAGACATCCTCACCGAAGTGGTGCTCCTTCTGCACGTAGTTGTGGTGGCAGTTCACCGCCTCGATGTGGCTCTGGAAGTTCTTGCGGACGACCGTCTTCGCGGCCTCGATCACGCGCTTCATCATCAGCTCGCGGTTGATGGCGGCGAACTTCTGCGCCCAGCCCACGGCGCGCACATAGTCGCCGAAGTAGCGGCTGCCTTCCTCGAAGTAGGCCAGGTCGCGGTCCGGCAGATTGGCCTGGTGGCGCATCGCATCCTGCTTGGCCAGCTCGATGAACATCGTGCCGATGAAGTTGCCCACGCCGCGCGAGCCCGAATGCAGCATGAACCAGACGAAGCCCGCCTCGTCCAGGCACACCTCGATGAAGTGGTTGCCGGTGCCCAGCGTGCCCAGGTGCTGGATGTTGTTGGTCTTGGCGAGTTTGGGGTAGTCGCGGCACAGCTCGGTGAAATCGGGCTCGAGTTGCGCCCAGGCGGTGTTGACCGACCCCGGCGCTTTTTGCCAAGCGCTGGATCGCAGCTGCCCGGCGCGCGGCCATGCGGCACCGCGCGTTCGATGGCTGCGCGCAGCGGGCCCAGGTTGTCCGGCAGGTCCTCGGCCGTCAGCGTCGTCTTGCAGGCGATCATTCCGCAGCCGATGTCCACGCCCACCGCGGCCGGGATGATGGCCTTGATGGTCGGGATCACCGAGCCGACGGTGGCGCCGATGCCGAAGTGCACGTCGGGCATCGCGGCGACATGCCTGAAAACGATGGGCAGGCGCGCCGCGTTCATGAGCTGGCGCTTCGCCTCGTCTTCCACCGGCACGCCGCGCGTCCACATCTTGATGGGCACGCCGCCGGGGACGTCTTGACGGATGTAGGGGTCCGCCATGGGGTGCTCCTTGATTCTCAGCCTCTCAGCCGAGGGCCTGCGCCCAGGCCCTCAGGATACGCACGGCTTCGTCCGCTGACCTCATTATCGGCCCCCCCGCGTCCTAGCGCGTCGCGTCCTAGAGCACCGCTTCCTGCCCCGGCTGCGCCGTACGCATGGCCAGCGTCTGCAGCCGGGCGTACAGGCCGTCCAGCGCCATCAGTTGGGCATGGTTGCCTTGCTCGGCGATGTGGCCGTGGTCCATCACCACGATGCGGTCGGCATGCTGGATGGTCGACAGGCGGTGCGCCACGATCAAGGTGGTGCGGCCCTGCATCAGGCGGTGCAGGGCTTCCTGCACCTGGCGCTCGGATTCGGTGTCCAGTGCCGAGGTGGCTTCGTCCAGCAGCAGGATCGGCGCGTCCTTGTACAGGGCGCGCGCAATGGCCAGGCGCTGGCGTTGCCCGCCAGACAGCTGCGTGGCGTTGTGGCCGAGCACGGTGTCGATGCCTTGCGGCAGGCCCTGCACGTGGGCTGCCAGGTTGGCTGCTTGCACGCACTGCTCGACGCGGGCGCGGTCGATCTCGCCGCCCAGCGCCACGTTGGCCGCCAAGGTGTCGTTGAGCATCACCACGTCCTGGCTGACCATGGCGAACTGGGCGCGCAGGCTGGTGAGTTTCCAGTCGGCGATGTCGTGGCCGTCCAGCAGCACCTGGCCGCTGCTGGGCAGCACGAAGCGCGGCAGCAGGTTGATGAGGGTGGTCTTGCCCGAGCCCGAGGGGCCGACCAGCGCCACCACCTCGCCCGGCGCAATCAGCAGGTTGACGCCGTCCAGCGCCCGCGCCTCGTCCTCGCCGCGGTAATTGACGCGCGCGCTGCGCAGCTCGATGCGGCCCTGGGCGCGCGGCGTCTCGTGGGCGCCTTGCTGCTCGGGCGGTACCACGTCGACCATCTGCAGGCCGCGCTCCAGCGCCGCCAGCCCGCGCGTGATCGGGTTGGCCATGTCGGACAGCCGGCGGATCGGCGCGATCAGCATCGCCATGGCCGCGATGTAAGCAACGAAGCCGCCCACCGTCAGGCCCTGGCCGCCGCTTTGCCACAGCGCGATCATCACCACCACCGACAGCGCGATCGAGGCCAGCAGCTGCGTGATGGGCGTCATCGCGGCCGAGGCAATGGTCGACTTGACGGCCAGGCGCGTGAGCAGGTGGCTCAGCTTTTCGAAGCGCGCCTGCTGCGCCGTCTCGGCGCCGTGCAGGCGCACCATGCGGTGGGCCAGCACGTTTTCTTCCACCACGTAGGCCAGCTCGTCCGTCGTCTTCTGGCCGAGCTGCGTGAGGTGGTACAGGCGCTTGGAAAACACCTTCATGACCCAGGCCACGCCGGGCACCATCAGCCCGACCACCAGGGTCAGCTTCCAGTTCAGGTAGATCAGATAGCAAAGCAGCGCGATCAGCGTGAAGCCGTCGCGCGACAGGCCCAGCAGCGCCTGCACCAGCAGCATGGAGCCGGTCTGGATCTCGTACACGACGGTGTTCGACAGCGAACTGGCCGACTGGCGCGAGAACATCGCCAGTTCGGCGTCCATCACGCGGGCGAACAGCACGCGGCGCAGCCTGTGCATGCCTTCGTTGGCGATGCGCGCCAGCGCATACTGCGAGACGAACTGCGACATGCCGCGCACCGCAAACAGCGAAATGGCCGCGGCCGGCACCATCCACAGCTCCAGGCCGCCGGAGAAGCCGTGGTCCAGCAGCGGCTTGACCAGCGCCGGCATCAAGGGTTCGGTCAGGGCCGCGATCAGCGCGGCGATCACCCCCACGGTCCACCAGCGGCGCGAGCTGCCGAACCAGGTCATCAGTCGGGCGAGTCGGCGGGGGAGGGTGAGGGGCGGGCGCGCGACGGCGTCGGCGGCGGGGGAAGTCTGCATGGCGGCGGATTCTACGGGGCGCTGCTGTAGGACCTGGCCGCCACATACACGTTTTGTGACGTGTCCTTTGATGCAATGTGTACCATTGAGGCCCTGTTCTCTGCGGTGAAACTTTCTCGCCGCAAACCCCTCCGAACTGCATGATCAAGCCGTTGAACGCAACTAACGCAACTCCTTCTTCATCGTTCTCCACCCGCCGCCGCACACTTGTCGCGGCTCTCGCAAGCTCCCCCGTCGTTCCGGCACTGGCCCAGTTCAGGGTCGAGGTGTCTGGCGTGGGACTGACGCAGTTGCCGATCGCCCTGGTGCCATTCCGCGGCCAGGACGCCTCGCCGCAGAAGATCTCGGCGATCGTGCAGGCCGACCTGGAACGCAGCGGGCAATTCCGCGGCGTCGATGCGTCCGGGCAGGACCTGGACGAGACCTCGCGCCCCGACCTCAATCTGTGGCGACAGCGCACGGCCGATTCGCTGGTGGTGGGCAGCGTCTCGCGGCTGGCTGACGGGCGCTACACCGTGCAGTTCCGCTTGTGGGACGTGGTCAAGGGCCAGGACCTCGGCGGCCAGAGCTACACCGTGCCGCAGGCCGATTTGCGCCTGGCCTCGCACCGCATCGCCGACTTCGTCTACGAGAAGCTGACCGGCGAACGCGGCATCTTCTCCACCCGAATCGTCTACGTGACCAAGGCTGGCCCGCGCTATGCGCTGTGGGTGGCCGACGCTGACGGCGAGAACGCGCAGGCGGCGCTGAACAGCCCCGAGCCGATCATTTCGCCGACCTGGTCCTCCAGCGGCACGCAGCTGGCCTATGTGTCCTTCGAATCGCGCAAGCCCGTGGTCTACGTGCACAGCGTGTCCAGCGGGCAGCGCCGGCTGGTGGCCAACTTCAAGGGCAACAACAGCGCGCCGGCCTGGGCGCCGGACGGCAACACGCTGGCCGTGACGCTCAGCCGCGACGGTGGCTCGCAGCTCTACACCATTCCGGCCGCGGGCGGTGAGCCGCGCCGGCTGACGCAAAGCGCCAGCATCGACACCGAGCCGAGCTTTTCGGCCGACGGCCGCACCATCTACTTCGTGAGCGACCGCGGTGGCGCACCGCAGGTCTACAAGATGGGCTCCAGCGGCGGCAGCCCGCAGCGCGTCACCTTCACCGGCAACTACAACATCTCTCCCGCTGTCAGCCCCGATGGGCGCTGGCTGGCCTACATCTCGCGTGTGGGCGGTGCCTTCAAGCTGTACGTCATGGACTTGTCCAGCGGCACGGCCAATGCCATTACCGACACCAACGCCGACGAGAATCCAAGCTTTGCGCCCAACAGCAAGTTGATCGTCTATGCAACGCAGCTGCAGGGACGCGAGGCACTCATGACAACAACCCTGGATGGAAAAATCAAGGCACGGCTGGCAGGGCAGGCGGGAGACATCCGCGAACCGGACTGGGGTCCGTTTCAAAAGCAATAACTGAATGAAGATCAACCAGAGGAGTTCGACATGTTGAAACGTACGATTTATTCGCTGGCCATCCTGGCCCTGGTCGCAGGCTGCTCCAGCACCAAGCTGGACGACTCGGCCGCGGCGGGCGCAGGCGCCGGCGGTGCTGGCGCCGGTGGCGCAGCCAGTGGCGTTGCCCCGGTGAGCGTCGATCCGAGCGCGCAGACCGCGGCCGGTCCGGTGGGCGTGGCGCGCCTCGTGTACTTCGACTACGACAGCTACACGATCAAGCCCGAATTCCAGTCGCTGATCGATGGCCATGCGCGCTTTCTCAAGGCCAACACGCAGCGCCGCATCTCGATTGAAGGCCATACCGACGAGCGCGGCGGCCGCGAATACAACCTGGCGCTGGGCCAGAAGCGTTCTGAAGCCGTGCGGCGCGCACTCACCCTTTTGGGCGTGAGCGACAACCAGATCGAAGCGGTCAGCTTCGGCAAGGAAAAGGCGGCGGTGCAGGGCACTGGTGAGGACGTTTGGGCGCAGAACCGCCGCGCCGAAATCGTCTACCGTCGATGAACCCCGGCTTTGCCTGGCGGCGGGTGGCACTCGCCGCCGCCCTGACCAGCGCTGCCGTCGGCAGCGCGCAGGCGGCCTTGTTCGAAGACGACGAGGCGCGCCGCGCCATCCTCGACCTGCGCCAGCGCGTGGAGACCATGCGCGAGCGCTCGACCGAAGAGAACGCGCAACTGCGCCGCAGCATGCTCGAGCTGCAAAACCAGATCGAAGCCATGCGCGGCGAGCTGCAGCGCATGACCGGCCGCAACGAAGAGCTCAACAAGACCGTCACCGACCTGCAGACACGGCAGAAGGAAGTCGACGAGCGCATGAAGAAGAACGAGCCGGCCAAGGTCAACCTGGACGGCCGCGAGTTCAGCGCCGACCCGAAGGAAAAAGCCGACTTCGACGCCGCCCTGGGCATCTTCCGCGCCGGCCAGTTTGCCCAGGCGCAGACCGCCTTTGCCGACTTCGTGAAGCGCTATCCGCAAAGCGGCTACAACCCCTCGGCCCTGTTCTGGCTGGGCAACGCGCAGTACGCCACGCGCAACTACAACGAGGCCATCGCCAACTTCCGCTCCATGCTGTCGCTGGCGCCGGACCATGCGAAGGCGCCCGAGGCGGTGCTGTCGATCGCCAATTGCCAGATCGAGCTGAAGGACGTGAAGGGCGCGCGCCGCACCCTGGAAGACCTGACCAAGGCCTATCCGCAGTCCGAAGCCGCGCAGGCCGGCCGGGAACGACTGGCGCGCCTCAAGTAATCGGGTAATCGCCAACCGGGAACCGGGCTTTGGCCGTGCTGACAACCACCGCAGCTGCTGCAATGCATGTCGCGCCGCATCCTCTGCCGGCCACGCCGGCGGCGGCCGATGTGGCACGGCGCTTCTCCGGCCTCGAGCGCCTGTATGGCGTCGAGGGCGCGGCGCGGGTGCGTGCCGCCCACATGCTGGTGGTAGGCATCGGCGGCGTCGGCTCCTGGACGGCCGAAGCGCTGGCGCGCAGCGGCGTCGGGCGCCTGACCCTGATCGACCTGGACCATGTGGCCGAGTCGAACATCAACCGGCAGATCCACGCGCTCGAATCCACCATCGGCCAGGCCAAGGTGCTGGCGATGCAAGAGCGCATTGCGCAGATCAACCCCGAATGCCGGGTGCTGGCGATCGACGAATTCGTCGAGCCGGGCAATTGGCTGCAACTGCTCGAGACGGCGCGCCAGTCCGCCGGCGACGTCAGCGTCGTGATCGACTGCTGCGACCAGCTCAAGGCCAAATTGGCGCTCGCCCAATGGGCGCGCGAGACGCGATCGCGCTTCATCACCGTGGGCGCGGCCGGCGGCAAGCGCCAGGCACACAAGGTCGACATCGACGACCTGGCGCAGGTCACACACGACCCGCTGCTGGCGCAGCTGCGCCAACGGCTGCGCAAGATGCATGGCGCCCCGCGCGAAGGCAAGAAGATCGGCGTGGCCTGCGTGTTCAGCCGCGAGAGCGTGGCGCCGCCCGATGCATCGTGCGCCATCGAAGATGCCGACGGCTCACTCAACTGCCATGGCTACGGCTCGGTGGTGGCGGTCACCGCCACCTTCGGCCAGTGCGCTGCCGGCTGGGCGGTCGATGAAATTGCGCGCGGCTAGCGCGCTATAATCATTGGCTTTGCTGGATTCAATGGCCGGCAAAGTTTCAAGAAGAAGAAAAGCCAAAGAACAAGAAGAATGGGACGTTAGCTCAGTTGGTAGAGCAGCGGACTTTTAATCCGTTGGTCACTGGTTCGAATCCAGTACGTCCTACCAGATACCCCGCAAGGGATAAAGAAGGCCTGCTATCAATAGATGGCAGGCTTTTTTGTTGTCGGACCTGCATTCATCAATACGCTTGATCGTCGATCACGCGCCTGACCTTCTCCAGCGCGTTCCGAAGCGCGTCCAGTTCGACGGATCCCAGGGCCAATCGCAGCGCGTGCGGCACATGGGCGTTGGTTGCAAAGGGTTCAGCTGTCGACACTGAAATGCCTTCCGTCTTGAGTGCCATCGCAACCTTGTCTGCACGGACCTCTTCTGGCAAGGGAAGCCAAGTGAAATAGGAGGCCGGGTGGCGGACGGTTCGAAGTCCGGTGAGCACTTCAGCCGCGATCGATTGCCGAGTCATCGCGTCCTGGCGCATTTGCGCTTCGAGGCGCGCGACCGTGCCGTCGTCCAGCCAGGCGCAGGCGATCGCCGTCATCACGGCGGGCGTGTTCCAGGTGGTCGCCCGGATCGCGCGTTCGATCTTCGGCATCCAGGCCGTTGGCGCCGCGACGAAGCCGACGCGCAGCCCGGTCGCCACGCTCTTGGAAAGGCCCGAGACGTAGACGGTCGCCTCCGGCGCCAGCGCTGCCAACGGCTCGGGAGGATCCGGCGCGAGAAAGGCGTAGGCCGCATCCTCGATGATGAGCAAGCCGTGCCGACGCGCAATCGCCACCAGCTGCCGCCGCCGACTCGCGGCCATCACCCAACCCAGCGGGTTGTGCAGCGTCGGCATGGTGTACACGGCACGCACGCGCCGGCGCTTGCACAGCGCCTCCAGCGCATCCAGGTCCGGCCCCTGGCCAGCCGCCGGCATCGCTGCCAGTTCCAGGCGACACGTCTCGGCGAGGATCTTGAATCCCGGATAGGTCAGGGCATCGACGGCCACCACATCGCCCGGATTGAGAAGCGCCATGACGGTCGTCGCCAGCCCATGCTGCGCGCCACTCACGATGGCCACCTGCTCGGCCCGCACCTTCAGGCCCCGGCTCGCGAGGTGCCGTGCCGCGGTCGCGCGCTCGTGCGGGCGTCCGCCGTGCGGTTGGTAGCGCAAAAGAGCGTCCAGGTCGCCGGATGCGGCCAGCTGGCGCAGCGCGGAGCGAAGCAAGGGCGCCTGGCCGGGAAGCGATGGGTAGTTGAAGTTCAGATCCACCATGCCCGCCGCGGCGAGCTGCGGATCGACGCCCAGGCTTCGCGGCAACAAGGCTTCCCGCACGAAGGTGCCGCGGCCGGTTTCGCCGCTGACCAGGCCCATGGCCTCGAGCTCTGAATAGACCCGCGTCGCCGTGACGAGCGCCAGGCCTTCCTTGGCGGCAAGCGCCCGGTGCGTGGGCAGGCGGGTGCCGGGCGCCAGGCGGCCCTCTCGAATCTGGGCAGCCAGCGTGTCGACCACTGTCTTGTATCGGGCATGGGCCATGGGTGAACGTCCTCGGCAATGTATCCATGACAATTATTTGATTGTATGGAGTTGGTTGCCTACGATGCCCTTCACCGCGGCTTATCTGATAGGGACATCACCATGCACATCGCCATCCTCACCTTCGAAGGCTTCAATGAGCTCGACTCGCTGATCGCGCTCGGCATCCTCAACCGCGTCAAGAAGCCGGGCTGGCGCGTCTCGATCGCCAGCCCCGCCGCGCGCGTCCGGTCGATGAACGGCGTGGTGCTCGAGGCCCAGGCCGACCTGCGCGAGGCCAGTGCCGCCGATGCGGTCATCGTCGGCAGCGGCAGGCTGACGCGGGAGGTTGTCGCCGACGCGGCCCTGATGGCGCAGCTGCAGCTGCTCGACCCGTCCAGGCAATTGCTGGGCGCGCAGTGCTCCGGCACGCTGGTGCTTGCCAAGCTGGGGCTGCTCGACGACGTGCCCGCCTGCACGGACCTGACCACCAAGCCCTGGGTGGAGGAAGCCGGCGTCGATGTACTGAACCAGCCCTTCGTCGCCAAGGGCAATGTCGCCACCGCGGGCGGCTGCCTCGCGTCACAGTACCTGGCCGCGTGGGTGATTGCGCGCCTGGAGGGCATCGAGGCGGCAAAGGACGCGATGCACTACGTCGCGCCAGTGGGGGAGAAGGACGACTACGTCGCGCGTGCAATGCGAAACATCACGCCATTTCTGGCCTAGGAGCCTGCGCGGCAGAGAGCGGGGCCCGCGTTGGGCCTGCAAGGGGGTGCAGGCTAGGCGCAACGCGCAGCCGGGTTGCACACCCGGCGAGCAGTTGCAACGACGCATGCGCCCCCTCGCAGGCCCAACCCTTCGGGCCGGTGCGATTCGCGGCGCCATCCGTTGTTGCCGGCTCGTTGTGTGGCCAGCCACACGGCCTCGCCGACGCCTAGGCTGGCGCCGCGAATTGCACCGGCGCGGGCCCCGCTCTCTGCCGCGCAGGCTCCTAGCCGACCCGGAAATTCAGCGCTCCGCGTACACCTCGATCTCGACGCGCCGGTTCGGTGCCAGGCAGGCGATGAGTTCTGCGCGCTGCTTCTGCTCGCATTGCACCTTGGGCTCGGTCTCGCCCTTGCCCTGCACCTGCATGCCCCGCGCCGGCGCGCCGGCTTGCACCAGATGGTCGCGCACGGTGGTGGCCCGCGCGAGCGACAGCCGTTCGTTGAAGGATGCCGAGCCCAGGCGGTCGGTGTGGCCGCTGATGCGCACGCCGTTGGTATCGCGCGCGCCGCGCAGGCTGGCAGCCAGCGCATCGAGTGCCTGTTTACCCTGCGGCAACAGGTCGGCCGGCCCCGAGCGGCCGAAAGCGAAGAGGGCGTCGGCAGACAGCTCGATCCGCTGCGGCGCCGCTGCCTTGTCGGCCATGCGCGGGGCGGGCGGCGAAGCCGCCTTCAACAGCTCGGCGCAATCCGCCGGCAGCCAGTGGAAGCTCTGCGCCCGCAGCGCCGTGTCGTAGATCACCTTGTACTGGCAAGTCTTCACGCCGCCGCCAGGGATGCGGAAGTTGAAGATGTAGTCCCACTCGCGAACCTCGAACAGGCCTTCGCGGAAATGAGGCCGGCCTACGAGGTCGTAGAGCTGGTCCTTGGTGACGCCGGGCGCGATGCGGCGCAGGTTGTCTAGGTTCGGGAAGGTGCCTTCCTTCAGCCAGGCATCCTTGCCGATGTCAGGGAAGACAACTTCGCCTGCGCGGCCGTCGTCCGAGATGTTCTTGCTGACCGTGGATGTACCGCAGCCTGCCAGCGACAACAGTGTCGCGATCGCCAGCGCAGCGCCGAACGCCTTGATTTGCTTGTTCATGAATAGCCTTGAAATGGGTTGCGATCAGGGGCGTGGCTTACCAGTGGAAGCCCATGCCGGCGGCGGCGCCGACCTTGCCGCGCGAGTTGGCCGTGCCGCTGAACTTGACGATCCATTGGCCGTTGTCCGCCAGCTTCGAAACCCCCAGCGCAATGGCCGCCTGGCCGTCGAAGCCCGCGACACCCGCGGAGGCCATGCTCTTGCCGGGGATGGCCGCCTGCGGCAGGTTGGCCATCGCCATGGCGCCAGCTGCAGCAGCGTTGGCGTCCCTGTTCACCCTGTCGATGTTGGCCTGGACCTGGCCGAGCTTGGCATCCGTGTACTGATTGGCTGCCGCGAGACCCGCATTCAGCTGATTCACGTTGACCGCATCGTTGCCTGCCACGCCGTCGGCGACGTTCTGCACGGTTACCGGGGCGTTCGAGCTCGTGCCGCCCAGCTTCACGTTGTTGTAGTTGGTGGTGCCGTCCGCATTGGTTTCGTACTTCACTGCGGCTTGCTCGATGCCGGTCACTGTTGTCTGCACGGCCTTCAGCTGCGACACGTTGACTGCGTCGCTGTCCAGCGATCCGGCTGCCACCCCGGTGACCTGGCGAAACTGGCCGTTCGAAGCATCGCCCACCGACACCGCCGACAGCGTGCTGGTGGTCGCGTTGATGGCCGCGGTCTGCGCGGTGGAAGCGCGCGTGGGCACATAGCCGGCCGCACCCGCCGCCGTGGAGGCGACCGAGCCGGCACCCAAAGCCACGCCGCCGGCCTGCGTCACGCTGGTGCCTGCGCCGATCGCAACGCCCTGTACTGCCGCCGCGGAAGACTGCGTGCCGAGCGCGATGGAGTCCGCGCGATGCGATGTCGCACCCTGGCCGATGGCCACGCCGCCCGGCGCAGTCTGCTGCACCACCGCGCCGTTGCCGATGCCCACGCCGCTGTCGCCATTGACCACCGTTCGAGGGCCGACCGCCACCGATTCGCTGCCGATGGCCAGCGAGTCCGTCGCAGTCGAATTGGCGTGGAAGTACAGGGTGGGCGTGACGGCAAAGGCTTGCAGCGCGCCGCTGAGCTGGCGCACCGTGACGGCGTCCTGCGCCTGGGTGCCGTCGGCCACGTTGGTGATCTGGCGGTAGGTGGTCGCGCTGCCGACCGAGATGGCGCCCAGCAGCGTACGGTCGCTCGTGTTGTAGGGGATCAGCGAGCTGCCCGCGGGAATGTCGCCGGTGCTGCCCGCGACGGCGCGGTCCGACACGGCGCCCGATCCCAGCGCGATCGAGCCGGCGACCGTCGCGGAGGCGTCCTTGCCCAGGGCCAGGGCGTCGGCGCCGGTGGCGCCGAGGTTGTCCTCGTTGCCGCCGCCGGTCGAATTGACGCTGTAGTACGAGATCCGGGTGGCGTTGACGGTGCTGCTCAGGTTGTCGATCGACTGGTTGGTCTGGAACAGCTGCGAGCCGTTGATGGCATCGGTGCTGCCCGCATTGATTCGGCCCGCGGCCACGTTGGTGATCGTGCGTTCGGCGCCGATCGAACCCACGCTGACGGTGCCGGCCGGCGCGGTTCCGGCGAAGTTGTAGACCGTGCCGTTGATCGTCGTGCTGGGCGTTCCCACGGCCGCGGCGGTCAGCGAACCCGCTCCCAGCGCGACGCTGTTGGCGTCGGCGGCCGTGGCCCCCAGGCCAATGGCCACGGACGAAGCTCCGGCCGCCGACGCGTTCACGCCGGCCGCCAAGGCATTGATGCCGGTGGCGCCGTTGTTGTTGTAGTTGCCGCCAACCACGCCGTTGTCGTTGACGCTGTAGTAGTGCGTCGCGCCCGCATCGACACTGCTGCTGAGGTCCTCGATCGCTTGGTTGGTCTGGAACAGCTGCGAGCCGTTGATTGCGTCGGTCGAAGTGCCGGCAATTCTGCCGGCCGCCACGTTGGTGATGGTGCGCTCGGCGCCGATCGAACCCACGCTGACCGTGCCGGCCGGCGCGATGCCGGCGAAGTTGTAGACCGTGCCGTTGATCGTGGTGCTGAGGGTCGGCACTGCCGCGGCAGTGACCGAGCCCGATCCCAGCGCGACGCTGTTGGCGTCGGCGGCCGTGGCCCCCAGGCCGATCGCCACGGACGAAGTCCCGGCCGCCGACGCGTTCACGCCCGCCGCCACGGCATTGATGCCGGTCGCGCCGTTGTTGTTGTAGTTGCCGCCGACCACGCCGTTGTCGTTGACGCTGTAGTAGTGCGTCGCGCCTGCATCGACGGTGTTGCTGAGGTCTTCGATCGACTGGTTGGTCTGGTACAGCTGCGAACCGTTGATGGCATCGGTCGATGCGCCGGAAATCCTGCCGGCCGCCACGTTGGTGATCGTGCGCTCGGCGCCGAGCGAGCCCACGCTGACCGTGCTGGTCGGCGCGATGCCGGCGAAGTTGTAGGGCGTGCCGTTGATCGTCGTGCTGAGGGTCGGCACCGCTGCGGCGGTGACCGAGCCCGATCCCAGCGCGACGTCGCCTGCGTTGTTGGCCACCGCCGTGTCGCCGAAGGCAACCGCACCCGCTGCCAGCGCGCGGCTGGTGCTGCCGATCGCCACGCTTCCCTGGCCGACCACGGTGTTCCGGTAGCCGATGCCCACCGCGCCCTGCGCCGGCGAACCGGCGTCGCTCACCGCCTGGCCGCCGCCACCGACCATGTTGGTATTGCCCATCGCCACCGAACCGTCGCCGCCGGCGGTGTTGTCCAGGCCCTGCGCCACTGCGCCGTTGCCGACGGCGGTGTTCGGATCGCCGATCGCCACGGCGCCATTGCCGCTGGCGAAGTTGCCCGAGCCGATGGCGACCGCGCGGCCACCGGTGGCCCTGGAACCCCGGCCGATGGCGACTGCGTCATCGGCATCGGCGACCGATTCACCGCCAATGGCGATGGCATTGGCGCTCGATGCAAGGGCGCCCACGGTTGCATTGCCGCCGATGGCGAGGGAACCGATGCCAGTGGCGCGCACGGCCGTTGCTGCGCTGTTGCCACCTGCGCCGAGTGCTGTCGCGTAGTTGGCAGCCGCAGTGGCCCGGGTACCGACCGCCAGCGCATCCACGCCGGTTGCCTGGCTTACGATGCCCATCGCGATAGCGCGATCCTGCGAAGCCGTCACATCCGTGCCGATGGCGATAGAGCCTGCCGCCAGGGCGCCTGACCCTGCAAGCGTGCGTGCGCCAAGATTGATGGAGTTGATCTCCGATGCGATCGCCTGGAAGCCGATGGCGATGGCGTTCCGGCCGCCTGCGTTGGCGCTGGTGCCTTGCGCGAGGGCATCCAGCGCGGATGCGCTTGCCAGGGTACCGATGGCGACCGCGTTGCCCACGCTCGCATTCGCGTTCAGGCCGATCGACGTCGTTGCGTTGGCCGCGACGCCGATGCCTGCGTTGGTGCCGATGGCGATGTTGTCGCTGCCGCTGACCAGGCTGCCTGCCGAAGCGTCCAAGGTGGCATCGTAGGCGACCGTGCCATCGCCCGAGCCGAAGGCGACGTTGCGCGTTCCCGTGACGCCCGAACCCGCCCCCCGCATCACGCTCGCAATGCCTCCGCCTATGGCCGTGTTCTGCGCGCCGATGACCAGCGTGCCGGCGGCAATGCCCACTGCGACCGAACCCGTATTGGCGATCGTCGAACCCGCGCCGGCACCCTGGCCGACCGCAACCGTGCTGGCACCGGCAGCGATCGCTTGCGCTCCGAGCGCAAGCGAACTGTTCCCTTGCGCCTGAGCGGCGTTCCCGACGGCAGTGGCTGCCTCGTTGCTTGCCGTTGCCAAACGGCCGCCGGCGAACGAGTTGGCACCGCTGGAGTTGGCGCCAGAACCTATCGAAGCGGAGTTCCCTCCACTGGCGTTGGCGAAAGAACCCACGGCGGTGGCGCCGACTCCGGTGACCTCGGCGGCCGCACCAATTGCTGTCGCATTGGTGGCGCCCGCGGTCGTCAGGGACCCCAAGGCAGTGGCATTGATCCCCGTGGCATCGGCCGAGTCGCCCATTGCAGCGCTACCTTGGCCGGTTGCAGTGGACTCAAGGCCGAGTGCGACGCTGAACTGGCCCGTAGCTCTGGTTCGGCTACCAATCGCAATCGCACTGGCCTCACCAGCAGTCACGTCCGTGCCGATGCCGATAGCGCCCTCAACCAGCGCGCCGGTCCCTGCAGCGGTGCGAGCGCCGAGATAAATGGAGTTGACTCCGGCGGCAATGGCTCCGGCGCCAACAGATACACCATTGAATGCCGAACTCGTGGCACCGCTGCCCACTGCGACGACGCCCTCCGCTGTGCCAATGGCTTGCACTCCCAGGGCAATGCCGAATTTTCCAGTTGCTTGCGACTGCACGCCGACAGCGATGGCTCCCGAGCCGCTGGAGTTGACATCCGTACCGATAGCAATCGACGACTCCCCGGACGCTCCGGTTCCACTGGTGCGCACACCCAGGTAAAGGGCATTGGTCGCAGAGGCAAGGGCTTGGTAGCCGAGAGTCGTGGCATTGAGCCCCGTACTTAAGGCGTTAAAACCTATTGCAGTGGCTCCGCCGAGAGTCGCTTGGGACTGAAAACCCGCGCACGTCGCGCTGCCGCTATAGAAGTTGTAAGGCGACGCAGTGCAGTTCACCTGCGCCTGGACCGATGAGGCCCATCCCATCCCGCCCATCGCCACCAGCGCCGTCACGAGCCCTGCGCGCAGGCGGCCTGGCGCTCGTGACGCAAGCGCGCCGGTGGTGCGTGCGCCGGCTGCCACGCGGGTGGCGCCGCGTTTGCCGCGGGCGCGCGTGATTTCCGACGCTGCGATCCAAGCGCCAATGGATTCGTTCCAAACAGTGAAGTAGCTTTGGTTCATGGTCCGGGTTTAATAAAACAGTATTACTAAATGCAACTGCAGCAACAATTTATGAGACGAAATACTAGGGGGAAACTTGGATGCAAAACGACGGTGGGGGCGTTTTTATTCTTTCGATGTGCGGGAATTCACGCGCACCGGGTTTGGCGCCAAGCGAATAAAAACGAACTTTGGTAATCGGCATGGCAATGAATGCCTTAAGGCAATTTAATTACTTGTAATGGAAATGCCTTATGAGCTCCCAACGGCGCGCCCATGAGGGCGTGTGCCTTATTTCCGACGCTGGGATCGATATGGGGAATTTGTCAGCAGCAAGTCATGCGACGCTGCTAGGTCAGCGTGGAATTGCCAGACGCCATAAGGGTTTGCGGCGGATTTCGGCTGAACCCCGGGGCCCTGAGTCATTGGGCTTTTAGGGGGCTACCGGCAATAGCAGGCACTTTTCGACCCCACCGATTTTTTCGGCGGAAATTTAAAGTTGGCGCAGTCAGTTGGGACTTGATGAGGAATGAATGCGCGCAGGACCAGTCAAAGGTCCTGCTGAATCATTCCTTTTGCGGGACTGGTAGCGGGCTACCAGTCAAGTGACGCTGCAGCCGAATCAGGGCCGCCCGAAAGCGCTGATTTCCGGTTCTTCTGGCATTGCAATTTGCTGCCTGCAGGCAGCCATTGCGCCCGGCGCCAGATCGATGATCACTTCCAGCGGGCCGGGCGCCTCGAACGCCTCTACGCCGAAATCGAGCCTGCCAAGATGGTGGTGCGCGCCACGGATCGGCTGGGCGGCGCTGCGGTAGAAGATCGCCACGTCGGGCCCTGGCGACCAGCAGATGATGTCGCCGGCCTCGCAATATTGCGTGCGCGTGCCCTTGCCGGAGATGGCGGCGGGAAGCGCGCCGAATTTCTCTCGCTCGAACAGGTCGTGCATCGTGATCGACAGCGGCAGCATGGCCGCGAACTCCCGCGCCGTCCTGTTGTTGGCCAAGGTGGCCGAAGTCACCTGGCCATTGAGTTTCAGTTGAATTTTCATGGCGGTCGGCCCCTCTCAGGAGCCCGTCGGCCGGCCCAACTGCAGTTCTCGCAGGCGCTTGATGTCGCGCGCCGGCGGCAGGCCGAAGAACCGGCTGTACTCGCGGTTGAACTGCGACTGGCTTTCGTAGCCGACCCGGTGCCCCGCCGAGGCCGCGTCCACGTGCTCGCTGAGCATGATGCGGCGCGATTCCTGCAGGCGCAGCTGCTTCTGAAACTGCAAGGGGCTCATCGCGGTGACGGCCTTGAAATGCAGGTGCAGCGAAGACACGCTCATGTGCACCTCGTCCGCCAGTTCCTCGACGCGCAGCGGCGCCTGGAAGCGCTGTGACAGCAGGCTGATGGCCTGGGCGATGCGCTGGCTGTGGCTGTCGACCATGGCCATCTGGGCCAGCCGCCAGCCGTCGGGCGACTTCAGCAGTCGATACAAGATCTCGCGGGTGATCAACGGCGCCAGTGCCGGGATGTCCTCGGGCGCGTTCAGCAGCCGGACAAGGCGAAGCACCGGATCCAGCAGCGTGGTCGAAAGCTCGCCGGTGAAGATGCCGCGTTCCGACACGCGCTTCGCAGGAGCCTTTGAAAGTTGCAGTTCCAGCGCCAGCTGCGCGATCTCCTTGACGTCGAAGCTCAGACGCAGGCCCAGGTACGGCGCCTCCGGCGACGCGTCGACCACCTGGCCCGACACGGGCAGGTTCTGCGCCACCACCAGGTACTGGCTGCCGTCGTAGATGTAGACCTCGTCGCCCAGCAGGACCCGCTTGCTGCCTTGCGCCAGCACGCAGAAGGCCGGTTCATGCATCGCGTGAACCGGATGCTGCATCTGGGTCGCACGGCCCAGGGCGAGATGGGGCACTGCCGTCTGGTGCGCGCCATCGGTGACGGTGAGGCGGTCGATGGCCGCAGCCAGTTCGGCCCGCATCACGGTGGACTGCAGTTGGGCGGTGACGGGGTGGTCGACGAGCCGTGTGTTGGGGTCGGAAGTCAGCATGGGCGCGAGATTAAGCACCCGGCAGCGCCTTGTCTCCACCCGCAGGCTTCAATGGGAGGATCGGGCAAACATTGCCAACAATTCAGCAAGCGCGCGGGTCTTGTGTGGCGCGCGTCAGCACTGCGCCAGGGAAACTGGTGAGCAGCCTGCCCAGTGCCAACTCGGGCGTCAGGGCGTGGCGCGTGCCCGTCAGCACGTCCTGCAGCACCCCATCTCCATCCAGATCCGAAGGCAGGCGAACGCGCGTGTCGCCCCATACGTCGCTGCCGGCCCAGGCGGGCTGCATCGCATCCGCGCCGCCGCCCCCTACCTCGCGCGCCAGCACCGCAAAGAGCCGCACCACGATCACGACCACCACCTCTCGCCGATAGCGCCGCAGGTAGGCAACAACATGCGGCGCGCGCTCGCCTTGCACCTGCAGCGGCTCGTAGCTGCCATGCAGGAAAAGCTGCGGCAGTTGCTGGCGCAGGCCGAGCAGGCGCCAGCTGGCCCAGAGCTTGGCGCGGCCATCCGTTGCGGCGTCGGCCAGTTCGGTCACGGCGCGCGGCAGATGATCTTGACGGCCATCCGCCGGCAGCGACTGCAGCGACTGCAGCATCGACGCCCGCAAGGCATAGTCCACCGGCCGCCGGTTGTCCGGATCGACCAGGCTGCGTTCGATCAGTTCACAGCCCTGGTACACGTCCGGCACGCCGGGCGAGGTGAACTTGAGCAGGGCCAGGCTGAGCGCGCCCAGGGCGCTGAAGGGATCGAGCCCGCGCACGAAGCGGGTGAGCTCGGGCAGGAAGGCGTTGCCGCCTTCGGACGCCAGCGCGCCACGCACGAAGGCTTCGAGCGCAGCCTCGTAGGCGGCGTCGGGGCGCGTCCAGCTGGTGCCCGTCTTGCCTTCGCGCGCGGCCTTGTGCATGTATTGCACCATGCGGTCCACGAAGTCCGGTCCGCCCGAAGGCTGCGCAGGCAGGGCGCCGATCACGGTCTGATAGAAAAGGTATTGATGCGCGGGCGCGACCTCGCCGGCCAGGGGCGCATTCATTTCCTTCCAGCGCTGCAGCGCGTCGCGCCAGGCATCCACGCGCTCGGACAGCAGGTTGATGCGCAGCCGCACATCCTCCGAGCGCTTGTTGTCATGGGTCGAGGTGGCCAGCATGGTGTGCGGCCAGCGGCGCTGGCGGTCCAGGCTGGCGGCATGAAAGTCTTGCACCGTCATGCCGATGCGATCGGGTTCGCCGCCCACTTCGTTTTGCGAGCTCAGCGGAAAATAGCGGTAGAAGGCGGTGTCTTCCACTCCCTTGGCCGCCACCGGCGCGCTGTACTGCTGGAAGCGCCGCGCGAAATGGCGCACCAGCGGCAGCAGTTCCGGCGCGGCGCCTTCGTTCGGGCGCCCGAGCAGCGACTCTTGGACGAAGGGCCAGATGCTCGCATCGGGCAGTTGGCGAAGCCGCTCGCGCGCCACGTCGACGGCGTGCCGGATGAAGCGGATGTCCTGCTCGCTGGCCTCTTCGCCGTTGTAGCTGCGGTAGACCGGCATGGCGGCAGCCACGGCGGCAAGCGCCTCGCGCAGGCTGTTGAGCGTGTGGTCGCGCGTGCGGCGATCCGCCTTGGCGATGCGGTGCAGTGCGTTGGCCAGCACCTCCAGGTCCGAGGCCAGGGTGGTGGTGGCCACCAGGTGCCGCGCCCGGTAGGCGACCTCGCCGAAGTCCTGCGTGAGGCCGGTGAAGTCGCGCCAGATGGCGACGAGTTGCTCGCCCGCCCGGTGGTCCACCAGCACACCGTTCGCCACGTTGGCAAAGCGATAGCCGGTGGTGCCATGGATGCCCCATGAAAGCGGCACATCCTCGCCTGGCGCGGCGATCTTTTCCGCCACCACGTAAAGCGGCGCTGCGGCGTCGCGGCCGGCTGCTTCCACCCGTGCGGCATAGCCTGCCTGCAGGCGATCGAAGTAGGCGGCCGGGTCCGCGAGGCCATCCGGATGGTCGATGCGCAGGCCGTCGATCCAGCCCTTGGCCGCCAGCTCCAGCGCCTGGCCGTGCGTGGCCTCGAACACGTCCTCGCGCTCGGTGCGCAGTGCCGCAAGCTCGTTGACGTCGAAGAAGCGCCGGTAGTTGATCTCGTCGGCGGCGCAGCGCCAGTACGCCAGGCGCCACGCCTGCGCCTCCAACAGCGCATGCAGGGCGTCGTGGCCCTCGGGACCGTTCAGCGCCGCCAGTTCCCGGGCCAGCGCGGCCTGGTCGTGCGCCGCGGCCGCTGCCTGGATATGCACGAACAGGCTGTCCGGCGCAAGCGGAAAGCGATGCGCGAAGTAGCGTACGAACCAGCGGCTGGCGTGCGCGTCGTGCTCGACGGTCAGCTCGCCGCGCGCCAGTACCTGGCCGTAGTGGTCGTCCAGCACCGGCAGCAGCACCTTGCCCGCCAGGCCCGGCGTGGCCGAATGCCAGTCGATGTCGAAGTACTCGGCGTAGGGCGAGGCCATGCCTTTTTCCAGCACGTCGTTCCACCACGCGTTGCCGTCTGTGCCCAGCACGCCCATGTGGTTGGGCACCAGGTCGATGAGCTGGCCCATGCCGTGCGCCTGCAAGGTCTCGGTGAAGCGGCGATAGGCCGGCATGCCGCCCAGCTCCGGATTGATCTCGTCGTGCGCCACCACGTCGTAGCCATGCAGGCTGCCGGGGCGTGCGCGGTGGATCGGCGAGCAATACACGTGGCTGATGCCCAGGCGCGCCAGATAGGGAACGATGGCGGCGGCGTCGTCGAAGTTGAAACCCTTGTGCAGCTGCAGCCGGTAGGTGGCGCGCGGGATGCGTGCCAGCGCGCGCGGCGGCCGTGCTGCGGCGACCGTGGCGACCCGTCCGCGCACGGCCGGCACCTGCCACAGGCCCGCCACGTCCAGCCTGTACTTGCGCTGCCAGTTGGGATGCTCGGCGATGGTGCCCGGCAGGTTGGCCTGCTCGGCCTGGCCCAGCAGGTCTTCGAGCTGCACCATCATCAGGCCCGAGGGCGCCCGGGCCAGGAAGGCATGCACATCACCGACCAGGTCGGCCGGTGGCGGCTCGCCGATCGGCGCCGGCGCCTTGACGGGTTCGCCCAGGGCCTCGGCCAGGCGCTCGCGCTCCCGTGCCCGTTGCGCGATCTGTTCCTCGAATGCCGGCTGGTTCGCCAGCAGGCCCAGCGCGGCGCGCAGGTGCACGTCGGCCGCGCTCCACCAGCCGGCAAAGGTCGGCAGGTCGTGCGTGCTGACGGCCACCACCGCCTCGCGCGGATAAGCCTCGGGCGGCAAGAAGGCGCCCGCCTCGTCGCGCTGGAAATACAGCAGGCGATAGGACAGCACGCCATGGCGCCGCATGGCCGCGCGCATCTCCTCGGGCACCGTGCCCAGGTCCTCGCCAACCACCAGGCAGCGGTGGCGCCGGCTTTCCAGCGCGAGGATGGCAAAGAGCTCCGGCCAGGCGTAGCGCACATAGGCGCCGTCCTGCGCCGTGCCGCCGGCCGGAATCCAGAAGAGGCGCATCAGCATCATCACGTGGTCGATGCGCAGCGCCCCGGCCGCCCGCATGTTGGCGCGCAAGGCCTCGATGAAGACGGCGAAGCCATTGGCGCGCAGCCGGTCGGGCCGCAGCGGCGGCAGGCCCCAATCCTGCCCCTGCAGGTTCAAGAGGTCGGGCGGCGCGCCGACGCTGGCCGCCAAGGCAAAGCTGGAGCGGTGCCGCCAGGTGTCCGAGCCGCCGCGGTCGACCGAGACGGCCAGGTCCAGGTACAGCCCGATCGGCATCCCCAGCGCCCGGCAGTGGCGGCACGCGTCTTCCAGTTGGCGCATGGTCTGCCATTGCAGGTATTCGAAGTACTGGATGCGCGCCTCGTGGGCCCGTGCAAAGCGTGCGACTTCCGGGCCGCCCGCATCGTGCCAGGCCTCCGGCCAGGCCGGCCAGCCCCAGATCGCCGCGTCCTGCTGGTGCAGCTGGGCCTGCAGCGCGTCGAACAGGGCGTGCTGGCGCAGCGCCTCGCCGCCCTGGGCGCGAAAGCGGCGGAAGTCCTGCACCTCGCCGTCCTCTTCAGCGCGTTCGCGAAAGCGCGCATGCAGCAGTGCCAGCACCTCGTGCTTGGCGGCCGAGACGGCGGGGTAGTCCACCAGTGGCGCTTCGCGCAGGGCGGCCAGCCGCGCCTGGAAGGCGGGCGAGCGCACCAGCGCTTGCGCCGCCTCGCAGGCCGCGAAGTCGGGCACGGCCTCGACGTCGATGTAGAGGATGTTGAGCTGCGCGCGGGACGACGGGCTGTAGGGGCTGGCATGCACCGGGTTGTGCGGGAACAGGGCATGCAGCGGGTTCAGGCCGATCAGCGCGGCGCCCTCGCGCGCCGCCTGGGTGGCAAATTCCTTCAGATCGCCGAAGTCGCCGATGCCCCAGTTGCGTGCCGAGCGCAGGCCATACAGCTGCAGGGCGATGCCCCAGAGCCGCCCGCCCTTCGCGAGTTCGGTGGGCTCGTGGCAGCGGGTGGGCGCGCAGATGAGCAGCGTGGCGCCCGGTACGTCGACCAACTCGAAACGGTGGTAGCCCAGGGGCAGCGTGATGTCCAGCGAAAGAAGCTGCTCGCCGTCGCCCACGTGTGCATGGCCGCGATGGGTGCGGCCGTCTTCCTCGACCAGACGCCACTGCAATTCGCCGCCGCGGCCGGGCGGCAGCCGCAGGGGCAGGCTGAAGGCCGACACCCCTTCTTCCAGCACCAGCACCGGCGGCAAGGCGGGGGGCGGCTGCGCTTCGTCGAAGGCACCGGCATCGAGCAGGAGCGCACGCAGCGATGCGGCCGACACCTGGTGGCGCAGGCCCCAGATGTCGTCGTAGTCCACAGCGATGCCGTGCTGCTCGCACAGGCGCCGCAGATGCGCATCGGGCTTCTCATCCGGCATCGCGCACCTCTTCTTGCAAGCTGGCGTGCACGCCGCCCCGCTCCAGCTGAAGCTGCGGGGCATGCGGGTCATCCAGCCCGGCAAGCCGTGTGTAGAAGGCGAGGCCCGGCGGCCGCGGGATCGATCGTGCAGTCGCCGCGAAATTGGCCACCAGATGCAGCATGGCCGTGCGCCCCAGGCACCAGCTGACGCGCAGCACACTGTCTTCGCAACCGTGCGTCGCCGCCGTGCTGCCTTGCGCCAGGCGCGGCGCGATGTGCTGGCGGCGCGCATCCAGGAGCACGCGTGTCTGTCGCAGCACCTGCGCATGGCGGCCCTGTTCGCGCTCGGCCCAGTGCAGCTTGGAAGCCATGAAGCTTTGCGGCGCATTGGGGTCCGGCATGGCGCGTTTCGCGCCCTTAGCGCCCGTGTCGCCGAAAGCGGTAAAGCGCGAGAACTCCGCGCGCCGGCCGGCCGCGACCGAGGCCGCCAGCTCGGTGCCGTCGCCGAAATCGCAGAAGTAAAGGAAGGGCGACGCGGCCGCAAACTCCTCGCCCATGAAGAGCATGGGCACGTGCGGCGACAGCAGCACGCAGGCACGCGCCGCCTGCACCAGCGGCGGGTCGGCCAGTGCGTCGATGCGCTCGCCCAGCGCGCGGTTGCCGACCTGGTCGTGCGTCTGCAGGTAGGAGACGAAGGCGTCGAGCGGCAGGCCGTCGCAGGCTTCGCCGCGCGCCTGGCCATCGCGAAAGGCCGAGGGTTGGCCGACATAGACGAAGCCGCGGGCCAGCGCCAGGGCGAAATACGCCAGCGGCGCTTGCGCAAAATCCAGGAAGTAGCCGTCGGTCTCGCCGGTCAGCAGCACGTGGGCCGCATGGTGCAGGTCATCGTTCCATTGCGCGCTGGCCGCCAGCGGCCGTGCCTGGCCGTCGCGGGCGAGGCGCCGGGCCTCGTTGCGGTCGTTCTCCAGCACCACGTGCACCTGCCGTTCGCGGCCCGGCCCGGCCTGCAGCGCGCTGCAGATCTCCTGCACGATGTCGGGCGAGGCGTCGTCGCGAATGGCATGCACCGCGTCCATGCGCAGGCCGTCGAAGCGGAATTCCTCGATCCAGTAGAGCGCGTTGTGAATGAAGAAGTCGCGCACCGGGCGCGAGTCCGCGCCGTCGAAGTTGATGGCCGCGCCCCACGGTGTCTGCCGCGCCGGGTTGAAGAACTGAGGGCAATAGGTGTGCAGGTAGTTGCCGTCCGGCCCGAAGTGGTTGTAGACCACGTCGACCAGCACCATCAGCCCCAGGCCATGGGCGGTGTCGACCAGGCGCTTGAGCGCATCGGGCGTGCCGTAGCTGGCATCGGGCGCAAACTGCAGCGTGCCGTCGTAGCCCCAGTTGCGCGTGCCGGGAAAGTCGGCCAGCGGCATCAGCTCGATGGCGGTGATGCCCAGCGCCGCGAGTTCCGGCAGCCGCGCCTGCGCCGCCAAAAACGTGCCTTCGGCCGTGAAGGCGCCGACATGCAGCTCGTAGATCACCGCTTCGTGCCAGGGACGTCCGCGCCAGTGGTGGTCCAGCCAGTCGTAGGCCTGCGGATCGACAACCCGGCTTGGCCCATGCACGTCCTGCGGATTGCCGCGCGAGGCCGGATCCGGCACGGCCAGACCATCGGCCAACCGATAACGGTAGTCATCGCCGGCAGCGGCATCGGCGACCCGGGCCTCGTGCCAGCCGCCGCCCACCGCCTGCATGGCGTCGGCGCGCCAAGTGCGGGCATCGCGCGGCCGGTGCTCCAGCACCAGCATCGATGCCGCCGGTGCCCACAGGCGAAAGCGCACGCCGCCCGCATCGAGCAGTTCGGCGCCGAAGGGCATGTGATGGCGGTGCTTCATGGCATGGCCTGCGGCACGCCGCGACGAAACAGGGCGAGCGAGCGGCCCTGTAGGGGGTAGGGGCCTGGCGGCGCGGGCACTTCGATGCCGTCGTCGTGCGCCGTGTCGACCAGGCGGATCCAGTGGGTGTGCGCGCGCGGCGGCAGGGAAAAGGGCAGGGCCTCGTGGTAGGCGTTGAGCAGCAGCAGGAAGTCGTCGTCGCGCTGCGGCTCGCCGCGCGGCCCGAGGTCGATCAGGCCGGTGCCGGAGAACAGCATGCCCAGGCAGCGCACGTGCTCGCCCTCCCAGTCCGGCGCGGTCATCTCCACGCCGTCGGGGCGCAGCCACTGCACGTCCTTGGCGGCGCTCTCGTGCGCCAGCTGGCCGCGAAAAAAGCTGCGGCGCCGAAAGGAGGGGTGCTGGCGCCGCAGCGCAATGAGCTGCGCCACGAAGTCGTGCAGCGCCTCGGCCTTGGCGTGGGCCTTCGCGTCGGGCGACCAGTCGATCCACGAGATCTCGTTGTCCTGGCAGTAGACGTTGTTGTTGCCGCCCTGCGAATTGCCGCGCTCGTCGCCGGCCAGCAGCATCGGCACACCCTGCGACAGCAGCAGGGTGGCCAGGAAGTTGCGCTTCTGCCGCTCGCGCAGCGCGTTGACCTTCGGATCGTCGGTCGGCCCTTCCACGCCGCAGTTCCATGACAGGTTGTTGCTGCTGCCGTCGCGGTTGTCCTCGCCGTTGGCTTCGTTGTGCTTGTCGCTGTAGGCCACCAGGTCGGCCAGGGTGAAGCCGTCGTGCGCGGTCACGAAGTTGATGCTGGCATGTGGCCGCTTGCCCGACCAGCCGTAGATGTCCTGCGAGCCGGCGAGGCGGTTGGCCAGCTCGCCGACGATGCCGGCGTCGCCTTTCCACCAGCCGCGCGCGCCGTCGCGGTAGCGGTCGTTCCATTCGGCCCAGCCGGCCGGGAAGTTGCCGACCTGGTAGCCGCCGTGGCCCAGGTCCCAGGGCTCGGCGATCAGCTTCACGCCGCCGAGCACCGGGTCTTGCCCGATGGCGGCGAAGAAGGTGCCCAGGTTCTCCACCTTGCCGGCCTCGCGCGCCAGCGCCGAGGCGAGGTCGAAGCGAAAGCCGTCCACGTGCATCTCGTCGACCCAGTAGCGCAGCGAATCCATCACCAGCTGCAGCGCGCGCGGGTCTTCCAGGTTGACCGTGTTGCCGCAGCCGGTGAAGTCGTCGTAGTAGCGGCGCTGTCCGCTGTTGAGGATGTAGTAGGAGGCGTTGTCCACCCCGCGCATCGACAGCGTGGGCCCCAGGTGGTTGCCCTCGCAGGTGTGGTTGTAGACCACGTCCAGGATCACCTCGATGCCCGCCGAATGCAGGCTCTTCACCATGGTCTTGAATTCCTTGACTTTGCCGGAGGCGCTGTAGCGCGGCTCCGGCGCGAAGTAGCCCAGGGTGTTGTAGCCCCAGTAGTTCTGCAGGCCCTGATCGGCCAGATGGCGGTCGTTGAGAAAGGCATGCACCGGCAGCAGTTCCAGCGTGGTGACGCCCAGGCGCTGCAGGTAGTCGATCACCGCCTGGGTACCCAGGGCGGCATAGGTGCCGCGCAGGTGTTCTGGCACCTGCGGGTGCTGCATGGTGAAGCCGCGCACATGCAGCTCGTAGATCACCATGTCCTGCCAGGGCACGTCGGGCCGATGGTCGTCGCCCCAGGTGAAGGCGGGCTCGAGCACGCGGCTCTTGGGCATGAAGGCGGCGCTGTCGCGCCGGTCGAAGGACAGGTCCTGCCGCTTGCTGCCAACCGCGTAGCTGTACAGCGCATCGCTCCAGCGCAGCTCGCCGACGATGTCATTGGTGTAGGGGTCGAGCAGCAGCTTGTGCGGGTTGAAGCGGTGCCCTTCTTCGGGCTTGTAGCGCCCGTGCACGCGGTAGCCGTAAGCCATGCCGGGGCGCGCTTGCGGCAGGTAGCAGTGCCACACGTCGTTGGTGCGCTCGCGCAGCACGATGCGCTGGCGTTCGTGGCGGCCCTTGTCGTCGAACACGCACAGCTCCACTTTTTCCGCATGCTTGGAGAAGAGGGCGAAGTTGACGCCCTGGCCGTCCCAGGTCGCGCCCAGCGGAACGGCTCGGCCCGGCCAGACGGTGTCGAGCGGGACGTACGCGTGCCGCGTCACGGATGCGCCCGGTCTTGCGGATCGGTGGAGCGGTTCGGCCAGGCATTGGCCGGCGGCGGCGGCCGCCGCACCACCGGCGGCGGCTCGCGCCGCGGGCCTTGATCTTCGTCGTCGGGCACGACATCGGGCGGGCGCGCCGTGCGGCTGGTGGTGGCGCTGCGTTCGCCCCGAGGCCACCATTCCTCGATGCGCTCGGCCGCCCAGTCCTTGCCGGCCAGGCCGAAGGCCAGCGCCAGCGCGAACACCACCCCGCCCAGGATGATGAGGAAGCTCTGGCGCACGATGTCGCCGCCCACCTTGATCTGGTCCAGCGCGATCAGCACCACGAACAGCACGATGGCGCCCTGCGCCAGCTTGCCGAGCAGCAGCGCGTCTTCAATGCCGGCATTGCGCCCATAGGTGGTGACGGCATCGCCGACGAACTTGGCGAAGTAGGTGCCGAAAGCCAGGATCAGCAGCGCGACGAAGACATTGGGCACGAACCACAGCACGCGGCTCAGCAGGTCGGTGACGTAGGCGAGGTCCAGCGTGTTGAAGGCCACGATCAACGAGGCCAGGATGATGAGCCAGTACGCCAGCAAGCCGAACACCGCGCTGGTGTCCGCCGCCATGCCCCCCTGGCGCAGGAAGTTGTCGATGCCGGCGCGCTCGGTCAGCACATGGAAGTTGATGGCGCGTAAGCCCCGGATGACGGCAAAGCGCGCCACCTTGGCGATCAGCCAGCCGGCGACGACCACCAGCGTCGCCAGCAGCAGACGCGGAATGAAGGCGCCGATCTGAAAGAGGAAGGCGCGCAGCGGCTCCAGGTGCATCGAAAGGTTGTCCATGTCGGCCTCTTCGTCTTCTTTTTCCGATTCAGCGCGCGCCGCGCCCGACCATGGCCAGGATGCCCTGCAGCGGCACCGACACCCAGTCGGGCCGGTTGTTCATCTCGTAGCGCAGTTCGTAGAAGGCCTTCTCCAGTTCGAACAGCGTCAATAGTTGCGGATCGACCTTGCCCCGTTCGGGCGTCAGCGCCCCTGTGTAGCCGTCGAGGAAGGCGGCCAGCGTCTGCGCTTCCCACTCGGCCGCGGCCGAGCCCAGGCGCACCAGCTCGTCGGCGTTCTGGGCCGCGCGGCGCAGGGCGCACCAGCGCGCGTAGTCGAAGGAGCGCAGCATGCCGGCCACGTCGCGCAGCGGCGAATGCCGGGCCCGCCGCTCCTCCAGCGGCCGGGCCGGCTCGCCCTCGAAGTCGATGATGTAGAAGTCGTTGCGCGACACCAGCACCTGGCCCAGGTGGTAGTCGCCGTGGTAGCGCGAGTGGTAGCTGGCCGAATGCTCGAAGCGCATAGCGTCGATGAAGGCCTCGACCGCGTCGGCCTGCGCCAGCAGCCGGTTCACGTCTTCCTGCGCCGCAGCCGGCAGGGCGGCAGCGCCCTCGCGCAACTTTTCCAGCGTGGCGCGCCCGTCCTCGCGCACCGCGTTGCGCATGGCATCGAGCTCTTGCACGCTCATCGGTTGGGGGTCGAAGTCCGAATTGCCGGTGGGCGTGGCCAGCGCGTTGTGCAGCTCGGCGGTGCGCTGGCCCAGGATGCGCACTAGCGCCAGGAAGGCGCCGTGCGGATCGGCACGCGCCGTCGCGCCGTCCACGTCGCGCAGCTCGGCCAGGTAGCGCTCCAGGTAGTCCAGCGTGTAGCTCCAGCCGTCGCCCTGGTTCGGCACGTAGGCCTGCAAAAGGCCCAGGGTGCTGACCGTGCCGTCCTTCGCCTCGTACTCGATGGCGCCGAGCACCGGCACGGCGTGCGCGAAGCCGGCCACCTCGGTGAGGAAGCGCCCCATCTCCAGTTCCGGGTTCATGCCGGGACGGATCTGGCGGTAGCCCTTGAGGAACAGCTGCTCGTCCAGCATCACCACCGTGTTGCTCGACAGGGCCGTGGGCGCGCTCACCGGCAGCTGCTCGATGTCGCCGGGCTGGATCTCGCGGCCGCGCTGGGTGGCGCGGAAGTGCACGTTGCCGTGCACGGTCTCCAGGCTGCGGCCTTCCAGGATGGCGCGCACGACGGCGCGGCAGAAGGCCTCGTCGAAGAAGGCGTCGCCCATCAGGCCGACGTTGGCCTGCTGACGGATCTTGGCGATGGCGGCGCGCTCCAGGCACTTGAGGCGCTCGCCCTCGGAATCCTCCCAGGCGATGGCCAGCGGCATGAAGTAGGTGGTGGCCTCCGGCGGGCCTTCCAGATCCAGCAGCGGCAGCATCCAGCGCTTGCCGTCGGCCTCGAAGATGGCGTGGTCGCGAACCTGCGCGCGGCTGATGATCGAGCTCTTGTAGCCGTACCAGCGCTGCGCCTGGATGTGCGGCGGCAGGGTGTCGCGCTCGAACTGCTGGCGCAGCCGATCGGCGAAGCCGATGCGCCAGGGCATCACCTGGTCCTTGAAAAGGCTGGTCCAGCCGTCGAACATCACCAGCACCGGCCGGTCGCGCAGGCCCACGCTTTCCTGGTGCCAGACCGGCATGGGCGCCTCCTCGGCCAGGCGGAACCAGTAGAAGCCGTGCGAGGGCAGGGTGAGCAGGTAGGGCAGCTCCCCGATCGGCGGGAAGGAGGTGCGCCCCAGCATCTCCACCGGCACCCGGCCCTTGTAGGCCGCCAGATCCAGTTCCACCGGCTGCGCCGCGCGCGACAGGTTGAACACCGACAGCAACACGTCGTTGTCATGCTCGCTGACGTAGGCCAGGATCTTGCGATTGCCGGGCTTGAGGAAGGTCCGGCGCCCGCGGCCGAAGGCGCGGCTGGTCTTGCGCACCGCCAGCATGCGGCGTGTCCAGTGCAGGAGCGAGCTCTTGTCGCGCAGTTGCGCCTCGACGTTGAGCGCCTCGTAGCCGTACATCGCATCCATGATGGGCTGCAGGTACAGGCGCTGCGGGTCGGCGCGCGAGAAGCCGGCGTTGCGGTCGGGGCTCCATTGCATGGGCGTGCGCACGCCGTTGCGGTCGCCCACGAACACGTTGTCGCCCATGCCCAGCTCGTCGCCGTAATAGATGATGGGCGAGCCCGGCATCGACAGGAGCATGCCGTTCATCAGCCGGATCGCGTCCTTGTCGTTCTCCATCAGCGGCGCCAGGCGGCGCCTGATGCCCAGGTTGATGCGCGCCTGCAGGTCCGTCGCGTAGGTGGTGTACATGTAGTCGCGCTCGCGGTTGGTCACCATCTCCAGCGTCAGCTCGTCGTGGTTGCGCAGGAAGATGGCCCACTGGCAGCCGTCGGGAATGTCGGGCGTCTGCTGAAGAATTTCGACGATCGGGTCGCGGTCTTCCTGCGCGATCGCCATGTACATGCGCGGCATCAGCGGGAAGTGATAGGCCATGTGGCACTCGTCGCCCTCGCCGAAGTACTCGCGCACGTCCTCGGGCCACATGTTGGCCTCGGCCAGCAGGAAGCGGTTCTCGTAGTTGGCGTCGATGGCGGCGCGCAGCTTCTTGATGGCGTTTCCGGCAGGTTCTCGTTGCTGGTGCCGTCGCGCTCGATCAGGTAGGGAATGGCGTCCAGCCGGAAGCCGTCCACCCCCATGTCGAGCCAGAAGCGCATCACACGGAACACCGCCTCCAGCACCGCCGGGTTGTCGAAGTTCAGGTCCGGCTGGTGGCTGAAGAAGCGATGCCAGAAAAAGGCCTTGGCCACCGGGTCCCAGCTCCAGTTGGACTTCTCGGTGTCGGTGAAGATGATGCGCGTGCCCTGGTAGTGCTGGTCGGTGTCGCTCCACACGTAGAAGTCGCGCTCGGTCGATCCGGGCGGCGCCTTGCGCGCGGCCTGGAACCAGGGATGCTGGTCCGAGGTGTGGTTGATGACCAGCTCGATGATCACGCGCAGCTCGCGCTTGTGCGCCTCCTCCATCATTTCGCGAAAGTCCGCCAAGGTGCCGAACTGCGGATTCACGTCCTCGTAGGCGGCGATGTCGTAGCCGTCGTCGCGCAGCGGCGAGGGGTAGAAGGGCATCAGCCAGATGGTGTTGACACCGAGATCCTTCACGTAGTCGAGCTTTTGCGTCACGCCCTTGAAATCGCCGATGCCATCGCCGTTGGAGTCGTAGAAGGCCTTGACGTTGAGCTGGTAGATGACGGCGTCGCGGTACCACGTGGGATCGCCCGCGGTATCGATCTCGGTGGTTTCGAGGGCGAGGCGTGGCAGCGGTCCGCTCATGGCTCAACCCGGGTCTACAGGTAGTAGTCGAAGTCGCGCTCGTCGCGCAGACGCCACCGCACCGCCAGCACGTGGGCCGGCATCCGGTGCGGCTCGAGCAGGACGTAGTGGCGGCGGCCGTGCCAGGTGAAGCGCTGGTCGGTCAGCAGGTCGTGCATCTGGAAGGGCTTGTCATCGGGGAGGCCGAGGTCGCGCGGGTCCAGCGCCAGCCAGCCCGCCTGCGCATTCCATGGGTCCAGGTTGACCACCGTGACGATGACGTTGCTGCCGTCTTCCGACTGCTTCATGTAGGCGATGAGGTGCGCGTTGTCGATGGGAAGAAACTTGAGGCTGCGGTTGTCCTGCAGCGCGGGGTTGGTGCGGCGGATCTCGTTGACGCGGGTGATGAGGGGCCGCAGGCCGGCATCGGGGTCCCAGTTCCAGTGGCGCAGCTGGTACTTCTCCGAATCGAGGTATTCCTCGCTGCTGGGGCCGCGCGGCCGGTACTCCGTCAGCTCGTAGGCGGGGCCGTAGATGCCGTAGCTGGCGGCCAGGGTGGCGGCCAGGATCAGCCGCGCCTTGAAGGTGGGCTCCAGGCCCCCTTGCAGGCTGGCATGCAGGATGTCGGGCGTGTTGGGCCAGACGTTGGGGCGAAAGTAATCCACGCCAGGCGGCTTCGTGAGCTCGGTGAAATAGTCGGTGAGCTCTTCCTTGCTGTTGCGCCAGGTGAAGTAGGTATAGGACTGCGAGTAGCCCAGCTTGGCCAGGCGGTGCATCACCTTGGGCCGGGTGAAGGCCTCGGCCAGGAAGATCACTTCGGGGTGGGCGCGCGTGACCTCGTTGATGGCCCATTCCCAGAAGGCGAATGACTTGGTGTGCGGGTTGTCGACGCGAAACACCTTCACGCCCTGCGCGATCCAGTGGTCGATCACGCTCTTGAGCTCGTTCCACAGCGCCGGCCAGTCTTCGCTTTCGAAGTTGAAGGGGTAGATGTCCTGGTACTTCTTCGGCGGGTTCTCGGCGTACTGCACGCTGCCGTCGGGCCGCCAGCGAAACCACGACGGATGCTGCTTCACGTAGGGGTGGTCGGGCGCGCACTGGAAGGCGATGTCCAGCGCAACCTCCAGGCCGAGGGTTGCCGCGTCGGCCACCAGCGCGCGAAAGTCTGCGAGCGTGCCCAGCTCGGGCAGGATTTCCTTGTGGCCGCCTTCCTCGGCGCCGATGGCCCAGGGGCTGCCGACGTCGCCGGCCTCGGCCGCCAGGGCGTTGTTGCGGCCCTTGCGCTGCGCGCGGCCGATCGGGTGGATGGGCGGCAGGTACACGATGTCGAAGCCCATCGCGGCAATGAGCGGCAACCGCGCCGCCACGTCGGCGAGGGTGCCGTGCCCGCCCGGCGCGCTGCCGGCCGAGCGCGGGAAGAGCTCATACCAGCTGCTGAAGCGGGCGCGTTCCCGCTCCACCATGAGCGGCAGCTCGACGCCAAAGCGCGTTTCCAGCCGCCGGTCCGGGTGGCGCCGGGCGGTGGCTGCATGCTGCTCGTCCAGCGCCAGGGCCTTGAGGGCGGACGCGTCCAGCAGGGTGTCGGCTGCGCCTTCTTCCAGTGCGAGGGCCCAGGCTGCCAGTTCCTCGCGGTCGCCGCCGCTGGCGCGTTCGGCGGCGGCGGTGATTTCCAGCGCGCCCACCCGCGCCGCGATGCGGATGTCGTCCGGCTCGACGCGGCGTTCCAGCTCGTGGTGCCAGGATTCGAAAGCGTCGACCCAGGCGGCCACCGTGTAACGGTAGCGGCCCGGCGCCGGCGCGACGAAGTGCGCATGCCACTCGTCGTTGTAGCGCAGCTTCATCGGCAGCTCTTCGCGCCGCTCGCTGCCTTCCTTCCACCATTGCAGCATCACGCGCGGCACGTCGTGGCCGTCGGTGAACACGTGGGCCTCGATGTCGATGCGCTCGCCGGCCACGCGCTTGGCGGCAAAGCGGCCGCCATCGACCATGGGCCGCACGGTGTCGATCACCGCGCGCGCGCGGCCGTCGGCCACGTCGAGGGGCTGCGGCGCACGCTGCTCGCCACCGGCTTGCGTGGGCGGGGCCGGTGGAGCGCCCGGCCCGGCGATCACATCGCGCAGGAACGACAGGCCCTTGCTAGCCATCGGCGTCCCTCTTCAGGTAGAGCGTCGCCAGGGGCGGCAGCGTGAGGCACAGCGCATGGCGCTTGCCATGCGCGGCCAGCGGCGCGGCACGCACGGCACCCAGGTTGCCCCAGCCGGCGCCGCCGAAGGCCTGCGCGTCGCTGTTGAGAATCTCGTGCCAGGTGCCGCCACGGGGCACGCCCAGGCAGTGGTTCTGGCGCGGCACCGGCGTCAGGTTGCAGGCCACGAGCACCGATTCGCCATCGCGCGACTTGCGCAAAAAGGCGATGACGCTGTTGTCGCGGTCATTGGCGTCCACCCACTCGAAGCCTTCACCGGAGAAGTCGAGCTGGTGCAGCGCCGGCTCGCTGCGCAGCGCCTTGTTCAGCTCGCCCACCAGGTGCTGCACGCCGCGGTGCTCCAGTTGCTCGGTGACCCACCATTCGAGCTCGCCCTCGTGCGTCCATTCGCGCCGCTGCGCGAATTCGCCGCCCATGAAGAGCAGCTTCTTGCCCGGGTGCGCCCACATGTAGGCCAGCAGCAGCCGCAGGTTGGCGAACTGCTGCCACGAATCGCCCGGCATCTTGCCGATCAGCGAGCCCTTGCCGTAGACCACCTCGTCGTGCGAGAGCGGCAGCACGAAGTTCTCGTGGAAGGCGTAGACCATCGAGAAAGTGAGCCGGTCATGGTGATAGCGCCGGTTGATCGGGTCCTCGCGCAGGTAGGCCAGGGTGTCGTGCATCCAGCCCATGTTCCATTTCATGCCGAAACCCAGGCCGCCCATGTCGGTGGGCCGCGTAACCTTGGGCCAGGCGGTCGATTCCTCGGCCACCGTGAAGGTGTCGGGGTAGTCGCGATAGACCGCGCGATTGAGTTCCTGCAGGAAGTCGATGGCTTCCAGGTTCTCGCGCCCGCCATGCCGGTTGGGGATCCATTCGCCCTGGCGGCGCGCGTAATCCAGATAGAGCATGGAGGCCACGGCGTCGACCCGCAGGCCATCCACGTGGTAGTGGTCCAGCCAGAACAGGGCCGACGAGATGAGGAAGCTGCGCACCTCGTGGCGCCCGTAGTTGAAGATGGCCGAGTTCCATTCGGGATGGAAGCCCTGGCGCGGGTCGGCGTGCTCGTACAGCTGCGTGCCGTCGAAATGCGCCAGGCCGTGCGCGTCGCTGGGAAAGTGCGAAGGCACCCAGTCCAGCACCACGCCGATGCCGCGCTGGTGCAGGTGGTCCACGAAATACATGAAGTCCTGCGGCGTGCCGTAGCGCGAGGTGGGCGCGAAGTAGCCGGTGGTCTGGTAGCCCCAGGAGCCGTAGAAGGGGTGCTCGGTCACCGGCATCAGCTCCACGTGGGTGAAGCCCAGCGTGCTCGCGTAGTCGGCCAGCGCGTGCGCGAGCTCGCGCCAGTTCAGAGGCTCCCCATCCTTGCGCCGCCAGGAACCCGCATGCACTTCGTAGGTGGACATCGGCGCTTCCAGCGCGTTGGCGGCGGCGCGCCGCGCCATCCAGTCGGCGTCCTGCCAGGCGTAGTCGAGCGACCAGACGCGCGAAGCGGTGGCCGGCGGCAGCTCGGCGAGGAAGGCCAACGGGTCGGCCTTCTCGAGCACCGCGCCGGTCTTGGCGCGGATGCGGTACTTGTAGGCCTGGCCGCGGCGCGCATGCTCGCAGTGCACCTGCCAGATGCCGGTGCTGTCGGGGCGCGGCTGCATCGGGTCGGTCTCTTCGTTCCAGCCGTTCCAGTCCCCGATGACGCTGACGGCCGCCGCGTTCGGCGCCCAGACGCCGAAGGTCGCGCCCTCGCCGCCGACCTTCAGCAGGCAGCCCAGGCGCTGGTAAAGGCGCGCATGCGTGCCTTCCCGGAACAGGTAGGCGTCGGTTTCGCCAAACGATTCCGGCGTGGCGATGGCGGCATGCTGCGTAGACACGCTCTAGTTCTAGTTGCTCCGAGGCGCTGTGCGCGCAGGACGAACTCGCCGTCTCGCTGTCGGACAGCGCTCACGTCGGTATCTCGTAGGCGAAGGACTACGGCGCAAGCGAAAAACGTCCGACGCCGCCGAGCCATTGCAAGCGACCCAATTGCGGAGTACACCTACAAGCCAGACGCGGAGACAAAACCATGGCAGACGCCATTTACTGCTTTGACACGGCAAGCGTTCGCTTTGCCGTTTACCCGGATGGAAAGCGCATCGTCGCGGAAATCGAAGAGAACCCGCTGCGAGACATCTTTGGTGCGCGCGGCGGCGGCGACACGCTGATCGATGCCTACTTCGAGCACGCCGAGCAGATCGACGCGCTGGCGCTGGAAAAACATCGCCGCGCGCCGGGCAGGCCGATCGTGCTGGCGATTTCGGATTTCAGGTTGCAGTAGGCCCCGAGGGCTTGGGTGGGCCAGTGGCGGACCGGGAGGCCGGCCTACACTGCGCCTGTCATGCAACACATCCTCACCCTGTGTATCGGAAACATCTGCCGCAGCCCGCTGGCCGAGGTGCTGCTGGCGCGCGAGTTTCCGGAAAAGACGGTCTGGTCAGCCGGGCTGGGCGCCCTGGTCGGCGAGCCGGCGGATCCGCTGTCGGTCGCGCTGGCATCGGAGCAGGGGTTGGATCTTTCGAAACACCGCGCCCAGCAGGTGAACGCCCCCATGTGCCAGCGCGCCGATCTGATCCTGGTGATGGAGCAGAACCACCGCCTGGAACTGGAGCGCCGCTATCCGCTGGTGCGCGGCAAGGTGTTCCGGCTGGCAGAGCTTGACATTGCCGACCCGTTCCGGCTGCCGCGCAATGCCTTCGAAACCGCCTACGCCGACATCGCGCGCGGCGTGGCGGACTGGACCGTGCGCATCCGCCGGCTCGGCTGAACTGCAGGCTGCTCAGGCCTCAGGCCGCGTTGCGGCGCGGCAGCTTCCAGCCCGGACGAACCCAGTGGCAGGTGTAGCCCTCGGGAAATCGCTGCAGATAGTCCTGGTGCTCCGGCTCGGCCTGCCAGAAGGGCCCGGCCGGTTTCACTTCGGTCACCACCTTGCCGGGCCACAGGCCAGAGGCGTTGACGTCGGCGATGGTGTCCAGCGCCACCTCGCGCTGCGCCTCGTTGGTGTAGTAGATGCCCGAGCGGTAGGAGGCGCCGCGGTCGTTGCCCTGGCGATCGACCGTGCTCGGGTCGTGGATCTGGAAGAAGAACTCGAGCAGGTCGCGAAAGCTCAGTCGTGCGGGGTCGAACACGATCTCCACCGCCTCCGCATGGCTGCCGTGGTTGCGATAGGTGGCGTTGGCCACGTCGCCGCCGCTGTAGCCCACGCGGGTGCTGATCACGCCCGGCATGGCGCGGATGAGCTCCTGCATGCCCCAGAAGCAGCCGCCGGCAAGGATGGCGGTTTCGGTGCGGTTCATGGTGTGTCTTCCTTTTCGGTCTTGATTGAAGCGTGGACGAATTGGACTGCGGTTCAACCCTCTTTGCGCAGCGCCAGGGCATTGATGCAATAGCGCAGGCCGGTGGGCGGCGGGCCGTCGGGGAACACGTGGCCGAGGTGCGCGTCGCACACCTGGCAGGTGGTCTCGATGCGCTGCATGCCGTGGCTGTCGTCCCGATGGTAGGCCACCACGCCTTCGCTCAAGGGGCTGGCAAAGCTGGGCCAGCCGGAGCGGCTCTGGAACTTGGTGCCCGCATCGAACAGCGGCGTGCCGCAGCATGCGCACTGGTAGCGCCCGGGCTCGAACAGCCCGCACATCTCGGAGCTGTGTGCAGCCTCGGTGCCTTTCTGGCGCGTGATGCGGTATTGCTCCGGGCTCAGCAGAGCCCGCCATTGCGCATCGCTTTTCTCGACGCGGCGCGGCGGCGGGTTGCCGTGGTTGGCCCAGCGAATGACGTCGCCCCAGTTGGGCGAGACCGCTTCGGGCGCCGGGTCGGCCGCCTGCGCTCGGCGCAGCAGCGCCACCGTCTTGTCGACGTCGATGTGAAAGTGGCTGTGCAGCACGGTGCCCTCGGGGTCGATCAGGATGAACCAGGGCGTGCCGCCATTGCCGTAGCGCTGCATCAGCACGGAGCCCTTGGTGCCGGCGCCGCCGCCATCGTCGTGGCCGAAGGGAATCGGCAGCGCGTAGCGCGCCTGGTCCGCCAGCATCGCATCGAAGCTGTTGTGTTCCCAATCCTCGAACACGGTCTGGATGGCGGCAATGCGCACGCCCAGGCCGCGCGTCTGCTCCACCAGTTTCACCAGGCTCGGAAAGCCGTGGGTGTGACAGCCGGGGCAGGCATGCTGAAAGCAGAACAGCAGTTTGTAGCCGTCACCCATCTGCTCCAGGCCGTAGCTGGCCAGGGGCTGTCCGCTGGCATCGACCCAGCGCTCCACGCCGAGCGGCTCGGCGCGCTGGCCAAAGCCATCGGTGGTGGCGGAATTGAAATGCGGGTTCATGCGTCGATCCTCCTCCTTGGCACAGCTGGTTCGCAACGATCGGGGCAAACGTTACGCAGCCTGCGGCGAACTTTCTGCATCTTGGGGCATCCACCTTCGATCGCAAGGCCAAGGCCTGGCAGGGGGCGTCCACCCAGGGCGCGGGACAGCAGGGGTGAATGCAATGACGCAACAGAAAGTCGAATTCGTCGGCGCCCAAGGGAACACGCTTGTGGGCGCACTCGAACTGCCCGACGGGGCGGTCCACTACACCGCATTGTTCGCGCATTGCTTTGCCTGCGGCAAGGACTCGCTGGCCGCGGCGCGCATCAGCCGGGCGCTGGCGCGCGAGGGCGTGGCGGTGCTGCGCTTCGACTTCACGGGCCTGGGCGGCAGCGAGGGCGATTTCGGGAACGCGGGCTTCGCGTCCAACGTGCAGGATCTGCTGGCGGCCGCGCGCTGGCTGGAGCAGCAGCAGCATGCGGCGCCGCAGATGCTGCTGGGGCACAGCCTGGGTGGGCTGGCGGTGCTGATGGCAGCGCTGCAACTGCTCTCGGTACGCGCCGTCGTCACCATCGGCGCGCCGTCGCAGGCCGACCATGTGCTGCACCTGCTGGCTCCGGCGCAGCAAGCGCTGGACCAAGGCGCAGACCGTGCCCCGGTCCGGCTGGGCACGCGCGAATTCGACATCAGCCGCTCGTTCATCGACGACTTGCGCCGGCGCGACCATGCCGACGACATCCGGCGCCTGCGCGCCGCGCTGCTGATCTTTCACTCGCCGGTGGACCAGACGGTGGACATCGACGAGGCGCGCAAGCTGTTCGAGGCGGCGCGCCACCCCAAGAGCTTCATCAGCCTGGATGGCGCCGACCATCTCCTGAGCCGGCGCGAGGACGCGGACTTCGTGGCACAGCTGAGCGCCGCCTGGGCACGCCGGCATCTGGATCTGCAGGCGTCGAAGGAGGCCGCCGCGCCGGCGCCAGCGCCGGCTGCTCTGCCGCTCGAAGCCCCGGTGCAGGTGTCGGAGATCGACCACCGCTTCCTGTGCGAGTTGGCCGCCGGCGCGCACCGTCTGCTGGCGGACGAGCCGGCCTCGGTCGGCGGCAGCGACAAGGGGCCCACGCCCTACGACCTGCTCCTGATGTCGCTGGGGGCCTGCACTGCCATGACCCTGCGCCTGTACGCGCAGCGCAAGAGCATGCCGCTGGAGGACGTGCAGGTGCTGCTGGAACACGACCGGCTGCACGCCCGGGACTGCGCCGAATGCGAGGGTCGCGAAGGCCAGCTGGAGCGCATTCGCCGGCGCCTGCGCTTCAAGGGCCCGCTCAGCGAGGCCCAGCGCACCGACTTGCTGCGCATCGCCGACCGCTGCCCGGTGCACCGCACGCTGGAGGGGCGGCCGGTGATCGTGACTTCGGTGGTGGACCAAGGCTGAAGAAGCCGCCCGCTGCACGCCCGGCCGAGCGGCGGCGGCGCCACGCGCCCTCTTGAAATTCGTCTATGCTCGCGCCGTCCAATCCGCCCAATAGGCCGATGGGCCAGCCCGCTCCGAGGGAGCGCAGCGAGAGGAAGCAATATGCCCAAGACGATTTTCCGATGGCTGACAGGCGCCTTCCTGTTGTGTTTCAGCGTGCTGGCTCCGGCCCAGAGCAAACTGGACAATGCGCAGCTCGACCAGTTGATGGCGCCCGTCGCGCTGTATCCGGATTCCCTGCTGTCGCAGATGCTGATGGCGTCTACCTACCCGGATGACGTGAAGGCCGCGGTCCAGTGGTCCAAGGACAACGCCAGCCTCAGTGGCGACGCCGCGACCAAGGCGGTGGAGGCCACCCCCTGGGATCCCAGCGTGAAATCGCTGGCCGCCTTTCCTTCCGTGCTCGACCTGATGGGGCGCCAGCCGGACTGGGTGGTGAAGGTGGGCAATGCCTTCCTCGACCAGCCCAGCGAGGTGATGGACTCGGTGCAGCGCCTGCGCCGCCAGGCCCAGGCGGCAGGGTCGCTCAAGACCAACGAGCAGCAGAAGGTGGTGGTGCAGCAGCAGGGCCCCACGCAGGTCATCCAGATCGAGCCGGCCAATCCGCAAGTGGTGTATGTGCCTTCGTACAACCCGACGGTGGTGTATGGCGCCTGGGCCTATCCGGCCTATCCGCCTTACTACTACCCGCCGCCGGTGGGCTCGGTCTTCGCCACCTCGCTGGTCGCCGGCATCGGTTTCGGCCTGGGCGTGGCCGCGGTCAATTCGATGTGGGGCGGCTTCAACTGGGGCGGCGGCGACGTCGACATCAACGTCAACCGCTACAACAACGTCAACGTGAACAACCGGCTGAGCGCCAACCAGACCAACTGGAACCACAACGCGGCGCGCCGCGGCTCCACGCCCTACAACAACGCAGCGACGCGCCAGCGCTTCGACTCGCAGCGCCAGGCCGGCCTGGCCGAGCGTGACCGCGGCGCTGCCGGGCGCGGCGCCGCGCCGGGCTCGCGTGAAGCCCAACGCGACCGCGCGGCCCAATCCTTCGAATCGCGCACCGGGCAACCGATCGCCGGCCACGAAGGCCGCGGCGGCGATGCGGCGCGGGACCGCGCCGGCCAGGCCGGTGGTGCGCGCGATCGCGCCGGGCAAGCCGGCGGCGGCGCGCGCGGAGAGAGCCCTGCGACGCGCCAGAACCACGACCGCGCGGCAGCGCAAGACCGCGCACGTGCCGCCAACCACGACAGCGCCTTGCGCGATGCCGGGCAGGGCGACCGGGTGCGCCACCAGGCCGAGCGGCCGAATGCCAACCGTTCCGCCCACGGCGGCGGCGTGAGCCAGACAGCCCACCGGCCTTCGGGCGGCGGCGTCGAGGGCGGCGGCCATCGCGCGGGCGGTGGTGGCGGAGGAGGCGGCGGTGCCAGGATGGGCGGCGGTGGCGGTGGTGGCCATCGCGGTGGCGGCCGGAGGTAATCAAGATGCGAAAGAACACGATCATGAATTTCCGCGCTGCGCTGCTGGCCTGCGCCCTGGGCCTTGGCCATGTCGCCGCCGTCCAGGCCCAGGCGGTCTACCCGAACGCCGAAGCCGCGGCCGAGGCGCTGGCCAGCGCGCTGGCGCGGGCCGACCGCGATGCGGTTCGCCATGTGCTGGGCGCGAATCTTTCGCGCTATGTGCCGGAGCACTCGGTGGGTATGGAGGACGTCTATGCCTTCCTGGAAGCCTGGAACCAGTCGCACTCGATCGCCCAGGTGTCGCCCACACGGTCGGAACTGGTGGTGGGCAAGGATTGGCGCTTTCCGGCGCCCATCATGAAGACCGCGCGCGGCTGGCAGTTCGATGTCAAGGCCGGCCAGGCCGAGATTGCCAGGCGCCGGGTCGGGCGCAACGAGCTGGGCGCCATCGAGATGCTCAAGAGTCTGTGCGCCGCGCAGGGCCGCTACGCGCAATCGGTGGGCCAGGGCAAGCCGGCCAGCCGCATCGTGAGCAGCCCCGGCCAGCGCGACGGCCTGTACTGGCCGGAGGTGGATGCCGCGCAAAGCCCGCTCGGGCCCGACGCGCTGGTGATGGGCGCCGACACGCCCACCGGCGCCGCGCTGCACGGCTACCACTACCGCCTGCTGCCCGGCGCCGATGCCAAGGGTTGTGCCTTCGTGGCCTGGCCGGCGCGCTATGGCAGCTACGGCATCAGCAGCTTCGTGATCGGGCCCGATGGCGTGGTGCGCGAGCGCGACCTGGGCGCATCGACCCGTGCGTCGGCGGCCCGCATTCGGGCTGGTGGGCTGGGAGAAGGCTGGACCGCGGTCCAGTAGCTAAGAAGAAGAGGGAAATCAACCCTGGGGCGAGAGGCGCATGCCCCCAGGGCCTTCGCGCGTTGCGCGCGAAAAAAAGCGAGGCCTCAGTCGACCCGGTTGTCGCTGGACGCGTCGGCCACGGCAGCCGAGACGAGCCCGATGGCGCTGGCGCGCAGCAATTCCGCGCGCAGCGCCGCTTCGAGCTGCTTGCGGGCGGAGTCCGGCCGGTCATGGTCGTATTCCTCGTCGAGTTCGCAATGCAGGTAATAGTCGACTCGGGTCATGAGCCGCTCTATGGACGCTGCAATGTCCGCTTCGTTCATTCCGCTCCTCCGTAAGGCCGTGTGCCTAGGCATGCCCAGCTCCGGCATTCATTCAAGATGTCAAAAGACCTTGGCTTTATACAGTTACGTACAGTATTTGGGTGGCCAAGGGTTGGATAAATTCTCTGTTGCGTGTCTGCAACAAAGAATCTTAGGTCCGCATGGGATGGGGCCGCTGGCGATGGCCGAATGCATGACTCGGCGATGTTGGCATCGGTTTTGCGCGCTCAGGCGCTGGCAGCCTGCAGTTCGTCCGACAAGCGCAGCCAAAGTTCCTCGATTTCCGAAATTTCGTCGTTCAGCGCCTTCAGGCGCTTGCCGGCCTCGGCGATCTCGGGCGGCGCCAGCGGCTGCGCCAGGCGCACTTCCAGTGCCTCGCGCTCGGTGCTGGCGCTGGCCAGGCGCGCCTCGGCCTTGGCCAGGTCGCGCTTGAGTGGCTTTTGCCGTTCCTGGCGTTGCTGGCGCTCTTCGGCTTCCCGCTGGCGCTGCTCGCGCGAGGACGTCGCAGGGGCCGGGACCGGGGCGGGCGCCGGTGCGGCGGCGGCCACCACCTGCGGCGCCGGTTCGGGCGGCGCATTGCGGCTGGCCTCCTTGGCCAGTTCGCGCTGGCGCTTGGCCTCGTCCAGCAGGTAGCGCTGGTAGTCGTCCAGATCGCCGTCGAAGTCGGTCACGGCGCCGCGGCCCACCAGCCAGAACTCGTCGCACACCGAACGCAGCAGGGCACGGTCGTGGCTCACCAGCATGAGCGTGCCTTCGAATTCGTTCAGCGCGACGGCCAGGGCCTCGCGCGTGGCCAGGTCCAGGTGGTTGGTCGGCTCGTCCAGCAGCAGGAGGTTGGGGCGCTGCCAGACCATCATGGCCAGCACCAGGCGCGCCTTTTCGCCGCCGCTCATGGTGCCCACCGGCTGCTTGACCATGTCCCCGGAGAAATTGAAGCTGCCCAGGAAGCCGCGCAGGTCCTGCTCGGTGCTGCGCTCGCGCACCGTGCCGGCGAAGTCGCGCGCCAGGCGCACCATGTGCTCCAGCGGGTTGCTGGCGGGGTGCAGCACGTCCAGCTCCTGCTGGGCGAAGTAGCCGATGTTCAGTCCCTTGCCCTCGGTCACGGTGCCGGCCAGCGCGCCCATTTCGCGGGCGATGGTCTTCACCAGGGTGGATTTGCCCTGGCCGTTGGCGCCCAGGATGCCGATGCGCTGGCCTGCCAGCACCGAGCGGCTGACGCCGGTGAGGATCACCTTGGGCGGCGCATCTTCCTGCACGTAGCCGAAGGCCGCGTCGCTGATCGACAGCATCGGGTTGGGGATGTTGCCGGGCTCCTTGAACTCGAAGGTGAAGTCGGCCTCGGCCAGGAGCGGCGCCACCTTTTCCATGCGCTCCAGCGCCTTGACCCGGCTTTGCGCCTGCTTGGCCTTGCTGGCCTTGGCCTTGAAGCGGTCGATGAACTTCTGCAGGTGGGCGATCTTGTCCTGCTGCTTGGTGTAGGCCTGCTGCTGCTGCTCCAGCTGCAGCGCGCGCATTTCCTCGAACTTGCTGTAGTTGCCGCCGTAGCGCGTCAGGCCCGCATGCTCGATGTGCAGGGTGACGTCGGTCACCGCGTCGAGAAATTCGCGGTCGTGGCTGATCACGATCATGGTGCCGGCGTACTTCTGCAGCCAGCTTTCCAGCCAGACCAGGGCGTCCAGGTCCAGGTGGTTGGTGGGTTCGTCCAGCAGGAGCAGGTCGCTCGGGCACATCAGTGCGCGCGCCAGCTGCAGGCGCATGCGCCAGCCGCCGGAGAAACTGTTGACGGGCTGCTCCAGCTCATGGACCTTGAAGCCCAGGCCGAGGATCAGGGCCTGGGCGCGCGGCACGGCGTCGTGCTCGCCGGCATCGGCCAGGTCGGTGTAGGCGTGGGCCAGCGCCATGCCGATGTCGTGGTCGTCGGGGTCGGCCGCGTGCGCCGCCTCGACCCGGGTCAAGGTCTCGCGAAGCTCGGCCAGGCGGGTGTCGCCGCCCACCACGAAGTCGGACGCCGACTCGTCGGTTTCGGGCATGTTCTGCGCGACCTGGGCCAGGCGCCATTGCCTGGGGCAGGAAAAGTCGCCGCCGTCTTCATGCAGCGTGCCGTTGAAGAGGGCGAACAGGGTGGACTTGCCGGCGCCGTTGCGCCCCACCAGCCCGACCTTCTCGCCGGGGTTGATGGTGACGCTGGCGCCATTGAGCAGGACCTTGCTGCTGCGGCGCAGGACGACGTTCTTGAGGGTGATCATGTCAATTCATTCAATGCGCAAAGACGCACTCTTTGCTAGGAACACCGCGGAACCGGCTTCGCCGGGCCGCTGGTGTTGCCCCCTGCAAGGGGGTTGGCGGAGCGACACGAAGTGCGCGCAGCCTGGGGGTTAGCGAAAGTTCGGGCGGGTGAGCAGGAGGACCTGGTCCTCGCCTGCGCTGGTGGCCAGCCAGACCACCTCGAGCTGCGGAAATGCGGCTTCGAAATGCTCGCGTTCGTTGCCGATTTCGAGCACCAGGACGCCATTGTCCGTCATGCAGCCCGGCGCTGCTGCCAGAAGGCCACGGATGAAGTCCATGCCGTCGGTGCCGCCAGCCAGCGCCAGCGCGGGCTCTGCCTGGTACTCGGCGGGCAGGGCGCTCATGCTTTGCGCATTCACGTAGGGCGGGTTGCACAGGATCAGGTCGTAGGGCCCGCGCACGTCGGCCAGGCCGTCGGAGCGCATCAGCGTGATGCGCCCATCAAGCTGGTGCCGCGTCACGTTGATGGCGGCCACTTCCAGCGCCTGGGTCGACAGGTCGGCTGCGTCCACCCGCACCTCGGGGTAGGCCATGGCCGCCAGCACGGCCAGGCTGCCGTTGCCGGTGCACAGGTCGAGCACGCGCTGCGTGTGTTCGCCCAGCCACGGGTCGATGGTGCCGTCGGCCAGCAGCTCGGCAATGAAGCTGCGCGGCACGATGGCGCGCTCGTCCACATAGAAGGGCACGCCCTGCAGCCAGGCTTCGCGCGTGAGGTAGGCGGCGGGCATGCGGGTGTCGATGCGCTCCTGCAGCAGGGCGCCCACCTTTTGCGCGTCGGCCGGCGAGACCGGTTGATCGGCCACCGGATCGAGGTCATCGAGCGGCAGCTTCAGGCGCCAAAGCACCAGCCAGGCGGCCTCGTCGAAGGCGTTGGTGGTGCCGTGGCCAAAGCCCACGCCGGCATCGGCCAGCAGCTTGGCGCCGGCCTCGATGAGCTCGATGACCGTCTTCATTGCAGGGCGTCCAGCGCGGCGATGGCCCGGCGGTAGATGTTCTTCAGCGTTTCGATGTCGGCAACGGCGATGTGCTCGTCGATCTTGTGGATGCTGGCGTTGACCGGGCCCAGCTCCACCACCTGCTTGCACACCTTGGCAATGAAGCGGGCGTCGCTGGTGCCGCCGCTGGTGGACAGCTCGGTCTCGATCGCGGTCTCGTCGCGGATGGCCTGCTGCACGGCAGCCACCAGTTCGCCCGCCGGCGTCAGGAAGGGCAGGCCGCCCACCGTCCACTGGAGCTCGTAGTCGAGCCCGTGCTTGTCGAGCACCTCGCGCACCCGGCGCTGCAGCGATTCGGGCGAGGATTGCGTGGAGAAGCGGAAGTTGAAATCCACCACCGCATGGCCCGGAATCACGTTGCTGGCGCCGGTGCCCGCGTGGAAGTTGCTGATCTGCCAGCTGGTGGGCTGGAAGTGCGCGTTGCCGCCATCCCAGGCGCCGGCCGTGTTGATGGCCACCAGCTCGGCCAGCGCCGGCGCCAGGCTGTGCACCGGGTTGCGTGCCAGGTGCGGGTAGGCGATGTGGCCCTGGATGCCCTTGACGGTGAGGCGGCCGCTCATGGTGCCGCGCCGGCCGTTCTTGATCATGTCGCCGGTGCGCTCCACCGCGGTGGGTTCGCCGACGATGCAGTAGTCGAGCCGCTCGCCGCGCGCAGCCAGCTGGTTGCAGACGATGACGGTGCCGTCGACGCCGGGGCCTTCCTCGTCGCTGGTGAGCAGCAAGGCCAGGTTGAGCTTGGGTGCGGGCTCGGCGGCCAGGAATTCCTCGATGGCCACCACGAAGGCCGCCAGCGAGGTCTTCATGTCGCAGGCGCCGCGGCCATAGAGCTTGCCGCCACGGTGCGTGGGCGTGAAGGGCGGGCTGGTCCACTGCGCCAGCGGGCCGGTGGGCACCACGTCGGTGTGGCCGGCAAAGACCAGGGTGCGGGCGTCGGCCCGGGTCGAGCGCCGCATGGCCCACAGGTTGGTCACCCGGAAATCCGCGGGGCCGCTCTGGATGCTTTCCAATTCGAAGCCCAGCTTGGCCAGCCGCTCGCCCAGCAATTGCTGGCAGCCCCCATCCTCGGGTGTGACGGAGGGGCGTGCGATTAGTGCTTCGGCAAGGACAAGGGTGCGGGACATTGAGGAGATTCGATGGGGCTTCTGTGCCAGAAACACCGCGGAACCGGCTTTGCCGGGCCGCTGGTGTTGCCCCCTTGAGGGGGGATCCGGAGCGACACGAAGTGCGCGGAGATTCGGGGGTGGGTCAGAACTTCACGTCGAGCGTGATATCGGTGAAGGTGGGTTCCTCGAGCTGGTCGAGCAGGGCCCGGTCTTCTTGTTTTTCGGCAGGCGCCTTGCGGTTCTGCAGGCGCCACATGAGGTTGGTGGGCGAATCGGCATTGGCCAGGCCTTCGGCGCGGTCGACCAGGCCATCGACGATCAGGCGGGCGATGTCTTCCTCGAAGGTCTGCGAGCCCTCGGCCATGGACTGCTCCATGGCTTCCTTGACGGCGGAGAAGTCGCCCTTTTCGATCAGGTCGGCCACCAGCTGGGTGTTGAGCATGACCTCGATGGCCGGCATGCGTGCGCCTTCGGGCGTGCGCAGCAGGCGCTGCGAGACGATGGCGCGCATGGCCGAAGCCAGGTCACCCAGCAGGGTCGGACGCACTTCCACCGGGTAGAAGCTCAGGATGCGGTTCATCGCGCGGTAGCTGTTGTTGGCGTGCAGCGTGGCCACGCACAGGTGGCCCGACTGCGCGTAGGCGATGGCCGCGTCCATGGTCTCGCGGTCGCGGATCTCGCCGATCTGGATCACGTCCGGCGCCTGGCGCAGCGCGTTCTTCAGCGCCACCTGCAGCGACTCCGTGTCGCTGCCCACATCGCGCTGGTTCACCAGCGACTTCTTGTTGGTGTAGGTGAACTCGATCGGCTCTTCCACCGTGAGGATGTGGCCGCCGGCGTTCTCGTTGCGGTAGTCCAGCATCGAGGCCAGGGTGGTGGTCTTGCCGGCCCCGGTGGCGCCCACCATCAGGATCAGCCCGCGCTTTTCCATGATGAGGGTCTTCAGGATCTGCGGCAGGTTCAGGTCGTCGAAGGCCGGGATGAGCGAGGGGATGTGGCGCACCACCACCGCATAGCTGCCACGCTGGCGCATGGCGCTGATGCGGTAGTTGCCGGCGCCTTCCAGCGCGATGGCGGTGTTCAGCTCGCCCGTGCGCTGCAGCTCCTCGATGCGGCTGCCTGGCAGGATCTCGGACAGCAGCGAGAGCGGTGCCTCGGGCGGCAGCAGCTGCGCATTGATCGGCAGGCACTGGCCGTTGATGCGGATCTGGGCCGGCGCGTGCGCCGACAGATAGATGTCCGAAGCCTTGCGGTCGGCCATCAGGCGAAGAATGCGCTCCATCGTGCTCATCGGCTCTCTCCTCATCAACGTGTTGTGGTTCGCTATGCCGGCCCCTCTTGCCGGCGGGTGATCAGTCGCGCAGCAGGTCGTTCAGCGAGGTCTTGGCACGCGTCTGCGCATCGACCGTCTTCACGATGATTGCGGCGTAGGTGTTGTAGGCGGTGCCGTTGGCGGTCTTCTTGGGCAGGCCGCCGCTGATCACCACGCTGCCGCTGGGCACGCGGCCGTAGAAGGTTTCGCCGGTTTCGCGATTGAAGATCGGCGTGCTCTGGCCGAGGTACACGCCCATGCCGAGCACCGAGTTCTCTTCGACGACCACGCCCTCGACCACTTCGGAGCGGGCACCGATGAAGCAGTTGTCTTCGATGATGGTGGGGCCGGCCTGCAGCGGCTCGAGCACGCCGCCGATGCCAACGCCGCCCGACAGGTGCACGTTGGCGCCGATCTGGGCGCACGAGCCGACGGTGGCCCAGGTGTCGACCATGGTGCCTTCGCCCACGTAGGCGCCGATGTTCACGTAAGAGGGCATCAGGATGGCGCCCTTGGCGATGTAGCTGCCGCGGCGTGCCACGGCCGGCGGCACGATGCGCACACCGGCTTCCTTGAGCTCGCCGGCCGACAGGTGCGAGAACTTGGTCGGCACCTTGTCATAGAAGCCCAGCGAGCCGGCGGTGATCTGCTCGTTGTCCTTCAGGCGGAAGGACAGCAGCACGGCCTTCTTGATCCACTGGTGCACCGTCCACTGGCCGACGGCCTCGCGCGTGGCCACGCGCAGCTTGCCGTTGTTGAGTTCGGCAATCACGTGCTCGACCGCGTCGCGCACTTCCTTGGAGGCGGCGGTGGGCGAGATGTTGGCGCGGTCTTCCCACGCGGCGTCGATGGTTTGCTGGAGTTGCTGGGTCATTGCGGATGCTCTGGTTGAAATAGGGACGGGGCGCTGCCTAGCGACCCTTCTGAACGAACTGGACGATGCGTTGCGCGGCTTCTATGCATTCGGCGGTATCGGCCACCAGGGCCATGCGGATGCGGCCGCGCCCGGGGTTGTGGCCTTGCGCGTCGCGCGCCAGGTAGGAGCCCGGCAGGACCGTCACATTGTATTGAGCGTAGAGCTCCCGGGCGAAGCCGGTGTCGTCGCCTTGCCACGCCGGCGGGACGCCGGCCCACAGGTAGAAGCTGGCGTCGGGCAGGCGCACGTCCAGCACCGGGTCGAGCAAAGGTGTTACTGCGGCGAACTTGGCGCGGTACTGGGCCCGGTTGTCCACCACGTGCGACTCGTCGCCCCAGGCCGCGATGCTGGCGGCGGCCACCGCGCCGCTCATCGCGCTGCCGTGGTAGGTGCGGTAGAGCAGGAAGGACTTGATCAGGGCCGCGTCGCCCGCCACGAAGCCGCTGCGCAGGCCCGGCACGTTGCTGCGCTTGGACAGCGAGGTGAGGGCGATCAGGTTGCGAAAGTCGCTGCGGCCCAGGCGCGCCGCCGCTTCGAGGCCGCCAAGCGGCGGCTCGTCGCGAAAGTAGATCTCGCTATAGCACTCGTCGGCGGCGATGACGAAGCCGTGCCGGTCCGAAAGCTGGAACAGCTTGCGCCACTCGTCCAGCGACATCACGGCACCGGTCGGATTGCCGGGCGAGCAGACGAACACCAGTTGCGTACGCGCCCAGATCTCGACCGGCACGCTGTCCCAGTCGACCGCGAAGTTGCGCGCCGGCACGCTGGGCACGTAGTAGGGCTCGGCCCCGGCCAGCAGGGCCGCACCCTCGTAGATTTGATAGAAGGGATTGGGCGAGAGCACCACGGGCTGCCGCGACGCGCTGGCATCGACCACCGTCTGCGCCAGTGCAAAAAGGGCCTCGCGCGAGCCGTTGACCGGCAGCACCTGGGTGGCCGGGTCCAACTCAAGCTGATAGCGCGATTTCAGCCAGTGGGTGAAGGACTGGCGCAGCTTCAGGTCGCCCGCGGTGGCCGGGTAGACGGCGAGGGCACCCAGGCCGGCGGTGAGCGCATCCTTGATGAAGCCGGGCGTTGCATGCCGCGGTTCGCCGATGCCCAGGCTGATGGGCGAATGGGCCGGGTCGGGCGCGATGCCGGCGAACAACTGGCGCAGCCGTTCGAAGGGGTAAGGCTGCAGCTTGGCGAGCAGGGGATTCATGCTCCGATTATCGGCCAGGGGTAATGGCCCACTGGCACCTCAGGGCGCCATCGCCTTGCCCTTTTCGAGCCAGCCCAGGCCATGGGCGTGCAGGCTCTGCACATAGAGCCGGTCCGGCGTCTCGGTGACGGCGGTGGTCTCGGGATAGCTGCCGCTCGGGTCCTGCAGGTCGGCCAGAACCCTGCCGCTCTCGTCGAAGGCGATCACGTGGCCATAGGCCGGCGGCACCGGCCAGGCGAACTTCGGCAGGCGCAGGGCCAGCGCGCGCATCCAGGGCTTGCCGGCGTTGTCGTCGATAAAGGCGCCGCGCGGCTTGGCCAAGCCGACCCACAGCCGGCCATCATTGCCGCGCATGATGTTGTCCGGGTAGCCCGGCAGGTTGGCGAGCAGCAGCCGGGCCTTGTCGCTCGGGGCGGTGGCGGCAGCGCGGGCACTGAGGTTCTGCGCATCGATCGCCAGTTTCCAGACCCGGTATTCGCCGGTCTCGCTGACGAACAGGTGGCGCCCGTCCGCCGACAGGGCGAGGCCGTTGGCGAAGGAAAGGTCGCCCATGAGCTTTCGCGTCTTGCGCGTGGCGGGGTCGAATTCGAGCACGCGGCCGCTCAGGCGGTGTTCCAGCACGTCGAGCACGCTGGCTTCGAAAGTGCCGCCGGAGGCCTTGGCGCCGAAGCGCTGGCTGGCGTCGGTGAAGTAGATCTTGCCGCTGGGCGCGACGACCACGCCATCGGCATAGCGGATCGGTTCGCCGTCCACTGCGTCGCTCAGCAGTTCCAGCTTGGCCGCGCTGCCCGAGCCGACGGCGCGCACCAGTCCGCCGTGCCTGCCGAACATCGGGTCGGCAATGACGAGGGCGCCCTGCGCATCGAAGTCGAAGCCCAGGGGCCGGCCGCCAGTCAGCACATAGTCCTGCCGCTCGGAGCCGTCGGGCCGCATGCGGATGATGGCGCCACGCGCCACCGCCGCGTAGAGCCAGCCGTCGCGCCAGACGATGTGCTCGGGGCCGACGTCACTGCCCAGGTCCAGCATGTTCAGCTTCGCCAGTCGCTGGTTCTGCGCGTGGAGGCCGGCATAGCCTGGCGCCGGTGGCGCCGTCCACGGCACGGGGTCGATGGGTACGGGCCAGAGCAGCAGGTAGGCGATGCCGGCGGTCAACAGGGCGGCGAGCGTGCCCAGGACTTTGCGCATGAGAGGGTCTCCAAGTGTTGTTGTCCTTGGAGTATGTGTTGCCGGGCCGGGGTCAGGGCGATTCGGAAGCGTCGAAATCCAGCTCCACCTTGGCCCCCGACGGGTCATGGCTGAACAGCTGCCAGGTGCCGGCGCCGGCCTGCTGACGCAATTCGTATTTCGTGCCGCTCTGGTCGAAGCGCGCCTTCACGGCCTTGAGGCCGCGCGCCGTGAAGGCCATGTGGTCGATCAGGCCTGCGCGCTTCTCCGGCACCGGGCGGTCGAAGTACATGTGCAGCACCGCCTGCACCTGCCCGTCCGCGTACAGCCAGGCGCCGGGAAAGCCGAGGTCCGGCCGCGGGCCTTCCTTCAGCCCGAGCAGGCCGCAGTAATAGTCCAGCGTCTTCTGCCTGTCTTCCACGATGACGGTGAAGTGGTTCATGCCGAGGATCATTTGCGCATCTCCTTGGGGTTCGGTTCAGGGCACCAGCACCAGGGCCCCGCTGCGGCCGCGCGATTCCAGCCGCTCGTGGGCCCGCGCTGCCGCGTCGAGCGAAAAACGTTCGATCGGTGGCACTTTCAGCGTGCCTTCGGCCAGGGCATTCCAGACGCGCTGTGCCCGCTCGGCGCGCCGGGCCGGCGTGGCGGCGTAGTCGAACACCACCGGCCTGGAGAAGCTCAACGACTTGGCCAGCAGCGCATCGGGTTCGATGGGCGGCAGCGGGCCGCTGGCCTGGCCCAGGCTGATCCAGTGGCCGCAGCGGGCAAGGGCCGAGAGGTTCTCTTCGCGCGCCTGGGCGCCCAGCCCGTCGACGACCACGTCGGCGCCGCCGCAGGCGCGCGCCACCGCATCGGCGAAGCGGTAGTCGCGGCTGACGATGACGTGCTCGCACCCATGCTCGCGCGCCAGGCGCGCCTTGTCTTCGCTGGAGACGGTGCCCAGCACCGTGGCCCCCAGCTTGCGTGCCCAGGCGCACAGCAGCAGCCCGACTCCACCGGCCGCCGCATGCACCAGCAGGCGGGTGCCGGGCCCGACCCGGCCCAGGTCGCGCAGCAGGTAGTCGGCGGTCATGCCCTTGAGGAGCAGGGCGGCCGCCACCTCGTCGTCCACCGCGGCCGGCAGCCGCAGCACCCAGTCGGCAGGCACGTTGCGCACGCTGCAGTACGCGCCCGGCACCGGGCCCAGGTAGGCCACGCGGTCGCCGGGTAGCAGCCCGTCGACCTGCGCGCCGGTGTCCAGCACCGCGCCGGCCGCCTCCATGCCCAGCACCGCCGGACGCATCGGCGAGAGCGGCAGCATCTGCGGCATCCAGCCGCGGCGCAGGTACACGTCGATGAAGTTCACGCCGATGGCGCGCTGCCGAATGCGCACTTCAGCTTCGCGCGGTGCCGGCGCCTCACCGTCTTCGGCCACCAGTTCGCTGGCCTCTCCGTAGCGGTGCAGCACGACGCGGCGCATCGGCACGGGCAGCGCGGTCGGCATCGATGCGCTGCCCGCGGGGCGCAGGTCCTCGCCCTGGCGCAGGTGGCGGCGCAGGGCCTCGAAGCCGGCCTCGTACACGCCCTGGGCCACCATGTCGTGCAGCTCGCGCTCGCGGCCCGGCGGCGTCGCAAAGGTCGATTCCCAATGCCAGAAAGTGCGCTGCCCGTCGGTCACGGGCTTGAGCGTGACGGTGGCCACGTAGCGCTGCAGCGGCACCGTGGCCTCGACGATGCAGTAGGTGCTCTTGTGCTCGCGCTCCGACAGGCTCAGGAGCTGCTCGCGGATGTGGTTGCCGTCCTTCAGGCTGAAGTTGCGCACGCAGCCCACCTGGTCGCTGCGCTCGCCGCCCTCGATGTGGCTGGCTTCGATGGCCGGGTGCCAGCGGTCGTGGCTGTTGAAATCGCGCAGCACCGCCCACACCCGCTCGATCGGCGCGTCGATGATGGTGGAGCGGATGACGCGCTGCAGCATCTTCTTTCAGCGTGCCGTGCCGAAGTGACGCTTGAGCGCGTCGAAGCCGCCCTGGAAGACGCCGCCGCCGATGGTTTCGGAGAGCTCCTGCTCGCGTCCTGGCGCGCACTCGAACTCCGCGCTCCATTCGGCAAAGCAGCGCGCGCCGTCGGTCACCGGCGTCAGCTTGAGCGTGGCGACGTAGTTCGTCACGCCCATCGGGCTTTCCAGGATCTCGTAGCTGCAGTTGTACTCGTAGTCCGACAGGGCGAGCAGGCGCTCGCGGACGGCGCCGCCATCCTTCAGGTGAAAGTGGCGGATGCAACCGATGCGATCGGCCGGCTGGCTGTTCTCGATGCGGCTGTCGGCAATCGCCGGGTGCCACTGCGGCAGGCCATTGAAGTCGCGGATGCGCGACCACACGCTGTCGGCGCTGGCGTCGATCACGCTGGAGGCGTAGACCTGCACCATCGGCTACTCCTTCTTCTTGCCGCCGCCACCCGCCGGCACGCCGGAAGGCAGCGAGGCCTGGGCGCCGCTGAGGGTTCCGGCCAGGCGCTGGATATCGCCGCCTTCCACGCCGATCTCGCGCAGCAACTGATCGACCAGCGGCGCCTGGGCCCGGAAGCGCAGTGCCGAATTGACCACGCTGTCCGAGAAGTTGCCGCTGCCGTTCGCGCCACTGCCGCCCCCGCCCGAGCCACCCAGCCCGTCCACCTGCAGGATCTTGATGCCCTCGATGCGCTCCATCGGCTTGACCGACTCGCGGATGATGGCCTCGGCCTTCTCCACCAGCTTCATGCGCAGCGCCGCGGCGCGTGCATCCGGCGTGAGCATGTTGTGCGCCTCGTTCATCAGGCGCTGGCCTTCGGCCTCGATCTCGGCGCGCACCCGCTGCGCCATCGCCTTGATCTTCTCGGCGTCGGCATCGGCCTCGGCCTGGGCGCGGATGGCGGCGCCGCGGTCGGCACTGGCGTCCTTCTCGGCCCGGGCGGCGGCGGTGAGGCGCAGTGCGTCGCGCTGCGCCAGCTGCGCGGCGGCGATCAGCTCGATCGCCTTCCTGCGTTCCGCCATTTCCACCTCGCGCGCGGTGAAGACTTTCTCTTCGGCCGAGATGGCCAGGGCGCGCGCCGCTTCCGATTCAGCCTGCGCCTCGCTGCGTGCCTTGCTTTCCCTGGCGATGGCAATGGCGCTCTTGTGCTCGGCCAGCTCCAGCGCCAGGCGACGCTCGATCTCGGCGCCCTGCACGGCACGTTCCTTGGCGATGCGCTCCTGCTCCAGCTGCTGGTCGGAGCGGATGCGGGCGGCGTCGATGGCCTGCTTGGCGCTGATCTGCGCACCCTCGGCATCCTGCTCGCGCTGGGCGCGCTCGGCCGCCACCTCGGCGCGCTGGCGAGCTCGGGCGATTTCCACCTCGCGCTGCTGCGTCAGGCGGGCGTACTCGGCCTCGCGGTCGATTTCCAGCGACAGCTTCTCGGCTTCCAGGTTCTTGTTGCGGATGGCGACCAGCGTGTCCTGCTCGACGTCGTTGCGCTGCTTCTTGCGGTGCTCGATCTGCTCGGTCAGGCGGGTCAGACCCTCGGCGTCGAAGGCGTTGCTGGGGTTGAAGTACTCCATGCCGGTCTGGTCGAGCTGGGTGAGCGAGGCGGATTCCAGTTCCAGCCCGTTCTTGGTCAGGTCTTCGGCCACCGCGTCGCGCACCCGCTTCACATAGGCGCCGCGCCGCTCGTGCAGCTCTTCCATCGTCATCTCGGCGGCCGCGGTGCGCAGCGCGTCGACGAACTTGCCTTCCACCAGCTCCTTGAGCTGTTCCGGCTCCATGGTGCGCAGGCCCAGGGTCTGCGCGGCATTGGCCACGGCCTCGGGGTTGGTCGCGACGCGCACGTAGAACTCGGCGATCACGTCGACCCGCATGCGGTCCTTGGTGATGAGCGCCTTGTCGCGGCCGCGGCTCACCTCCAGCCGCAGCGTGTTCATGTTGACCGGGATGACGTCGTGCACGATCGGCAGCACGAAGGCGCCACCGCCCAGCACCACCTTCTGCCCGCCCAGGCCGGTGCGCACGAAGGCGCGCTCCTTGGAACTGCGCAGGTACAGCCAATGCAGCAGCCACACGGCGATGGCCACCACGATCGCCACGACGATCAGGGCGAGGATGAAGTTTCCGAATTGAGCGCCTGACATGGATGTCGTCTCCTCTTGTGTATCGGTCTATCGCGTGATCTGCACGAAGCGGCGGGTGGTCTCGGTGAGCGCCGTTTCTGCCGGCAGCCGCTCCATCGAGCTGGCGCCGTAGAAGCCGGCGCAGCCGGGGCAGTGCGCCAGCACGTGGTGGGCGTCTTCGGGCGTGGCGATCGGCCCGCCGTGGCACAGCACGATCGCCTCCGGGTTCACCGCTTGCGCCGCCTGCGCCCAGGCGTTGATGCGCGGGATGCAGTCGGCCAGCGTGAGGGCGGTGCCGGCGCCGATCGAGCCGCCCGTCGTCAAGCCCAGGTGGCAGACCACGATGTCGGCGCCGGCTCCGGCCATGGCGCGCGCATCGGCCTCGCTGAACACATAGGGCGTGGTCAGGAGGTCGAGCGCGCGGGCCCGCTCGATCAGCTCGACCTCCAGGCCGTAGCCCATGCCGGTCTCTTCCAGGTTGGCGCGAAACACGCCGTCGATCAGGCCGACGGTGGGGAAGTTCTGGATGCCGGAAAAACCGAGTGCGATCAGGCGGTCCAGGAACTCGTCGCGGATCATGAAGGGATCGGTCCCGTTCACCCCGGCCAGCACCGGCGTGCTCTTCACCACCGGCAGCACTTCGCGCGCCATCTCGCAGACGATCTCGTTGGCATTGCCGTAGGCCAGGAGGCCGGCCAGCGAGCCGCGCCCGGCCATGCGGTAGCGCCCCGAGTTGTAGATCACGATCAGGTCGATGCCACCCGCTTCCTCGCACTTGGCCGACAGGCCGGTGCCGGCGCCGCCGCCGATGATCGGCTGGCCGGCGGCGATCTTGGCGCGCAGCTTCGCGAGGACGGAGCTTCGGGCGATGCGTGGCATGGCGGGTTCCTCCTCCTGGTCTCGTCGTTGTTCAGGCGCGCCGCGTGCCGGCCAGGGGCGCGGCGATCTCGCGCCACGCGGCGACCAGCGCCTCGGCAAAGGCCTCGTCGTTGATGTGCAGCGGCAGGCGCTCCAGCTTGCGCTGCGGGCCTGGGCGGAAAAGGCGCTCGATGGCGTTGAACAGCACGCGGTCGGCTTCCGGGTCGTGGAAAGGCTGGCCTGGCCGGTCGATGGCCGACAAGCCGCCTTCGGGAATCAGGAAACGCACCGGCCCGCGCATGGCGTTGAGCTTGGCGGCGATGAATTCGCCGATCTGCCGGCACTCGTCCGGCGTGGTCCGCATCAGCGTCACCGTCGGGTTGTGGCGGTACAGGGTGCGATTCTTGAAGCGTTCGGGCACCGTGTTCCAGGCGCCGAAGTTCACCATGTCGAGCGCGCCACAGGAGCCGACGTAGGGCAGGGCATGGCGCGCGAACACGTCCAGCCGGCCGGGGCCGGCCGAAAGCACGCCGCCCACGATCTCGTCCGCCACTTCGGTGGTGGAAACGTCGACCACGCCGGCCAACAGCTGCGATTCGGCCAGCTTTTCCATCGACTGCCCACCGACCCCGGTGGCGTGAAACACCAGGCAGTCGTACTCGGCCTCCAGCCGCTTGGTGACGGCCTGCACGCACGGCGTGGTCACCCCGAACATGGTCAGGCCGATGGCAGGGCGGCTGGTGGCGGAGACCATGGGCGGGTGCGCGATCATGCCGGCCAGCGCGTGGGCCGCATTGGCCAGCACCAGTTCGCTGATGCGGTGGATGCCCTGCACGTCGGTGACCGAATACATCATGCAGATGTCGCTCGGCCCCACGTAGGGCCGGGTGTCGCCGCTGGCCATGGTCGACACCATCACCTTGGGCACGCCGACCGGCAACGCGCGCATGCCCTGCGTCGCCAGCGAGGTGCCGCCGGAGCCGCCGGCCGAGAGCAGGCCGCCCAGATCGCGCCGCGTGAGCAGGAAGGCCTCGAAGGCTTGCGCCATCGCAGTCATCGCGCTGCCGCGGTCGTCGCTGAACACCGCCGCCTCGCCTTGCGGATGGTGCCTCGCCACTTCGCGCGGATGCACGCTGGCCGATGACGGCTTGCCGGAGGTTGACAAGTCGACGGTGACCACGCGCAAGCCCAGCTTTTCCAGGCATTGGCGCAGGAAGGAGAGTTCGCGGCCCTTGGTGTCGAAGGTGCCGGCCACATAGGCCGAGCGCAGGCTGCTGGCGGCCACCGGGAAGTCGTAGACGCGCGGCGCGGCGGCGGCGGCCGCGGGTGCCGCGCCGACCGCCGGCGCCACCGTGGGCGCGGGTGTGGCTCGCGCAATGTCAGCCAGCGGCGCCGCCGTGCCACTGGCATTCCAGCGGGTGAAGCCGCGTACCGCCGCCGGTGCCAGCTTACCCAGCGACGGCGGGCCCTGCGCATGGGCGCGGCGCACGGTCAACACCTGAGCCGGTGCGGGCGGCTCGGCGGCCGATGCCCCGGCGCCGGCGCCGGCCTCTTCATCATGGCCATTGGAGCGCAAGCCCAGCAGGCGTTCCTGGAGCTCGCGGTCGGCGGCCAGGCGTTCGGCGGGCATCTGCTGCGCGATGCGGCCGTTCACCATGACGCCGATGCGGTCGGCCACCGACATGGCCACGCCCAGGTTCTGCTCGATCAGCAGCACGGCGATGCGGCCCTCGGCCGCCAGCTCGCGCAGCGCCTGCGCCAACTGCTCGACGATCACCGGCGCCAGGCCTTCGGTGGGCTCGTCCATCACCAGCAGGCGGGGGTCCAGCAGCAAGGCGCGTCCGATGGCCAGCATCTGCTGCTCGCCGCCTGAAAGCTGCGCGCCGCCGTGGCCGCGCCGCTCCGCCAGGCGGGGGAACATGGTGTAGGCCCGGTCCACATCGCGCCGCTTGCGCGCCACCAGGCGCAAGGTCTCGTCCACCGAGAGCGAAGGCCACACGCGGCGGCCCTGCGGCACGTAGGCGATGCCGCGCCGCGTGATCTCGTGCGGCGCCAGGCCGAGGATCTCTTCGCCCGCCAGCCGCACGCTGCCTCGCGCCGCCACCAGCCCGGTGATGGCGTTGCACAACGTGGTCTTGCCCATGCCGTTGCGCCCGACGATGCCCAGCACGCCGCGCTCCAGCGTCAGGTTCACCCCCTGCAGCGCATGGGCGTGGCCGTAGAAGACGTCCAGCCCTTCGACGGCCAGCACCGGGGCGCTGACAGGTGCGGCGGCTGTGCTTGGGCTGCGGTCGGCGGCGAACCAGGCCATCAGTGCTTGCTCCCCATGTAGATGGCCTGCACCTGCGCGTCGGTCTCGATCTCCTGCGGCGTGCCAGTGCGCAGCTCACGCCCGTTGTGCATCACCGTCACCTTGTCGACCACGCGCAGCGCAATGTCCAGGTCATGCTCGATCAGCACGAAGCCCATGTGCGCGGGCAGCGAGCGCAACAGGGCGACCAGTTCGCGCCGCTCCGCCGGCGACAGGCCGGCGGCCGGCTCGTCGAACAGGATCAGGCGCGGCGCCCCGGCCAATGCCATGCCGATCTCCAGTTGCCTTTGCTGCCCGTGCGCCAAGTTGGCGACGCGCTCGCCGGCGATGTGGGTGAGCCGCGCGCGATCCAGCAGGTCCTGCGTGGCGCGCGTGGAGGCATGGCCCGATCCGGCGCGCAGGAAGCTGAAGCGGCCGTTGGCCACGCCGCGCACCGCCAGGAACAGGTTGTCGCGCACGCTCAGGTCGCGAAACAGCAGCGAGGACTGGTAGGTGCGCCGCAGGCCCTTGCGAATGCGCTCGTGCGGCGGCAGCTCGGTGATGTCCTCGCCGAAGAAGTGGATGCGCCCGGCGGTGGGCGGGAAGTCACCGGTGATGGTATTGAACAGCGTCGTCTTGCCGGCCCCGTTGGAGCCCAGGATGGCGTACTTCTGGCCCGCCGCCACCGACAGCGACACCTCATCGACCGCCCGCAGGGCACCGAAGGCGCGCGTCACGCCGCTGAGCACCAACGCGTCGTTGGAAGCCAGCATGGTGGGCGCGCCCGCCCTGGGCGGGGCGGCGGTACTCTGGAGCCTGGAGGTGGTCGCCATGGCGCTGCTCGATCAGGCCATCAAGGGCAGGCAGGCACGTCGCGTGAGCCGATCTTGAACTCGTCGGCCTTCATCCCCAGCAACTGGTCCACGTTGTCCACCTTGCTGTGCACCTTGTTGAAGAGATTGCCCTTGGAGTCCTTCACCACCTCGGTGACGAAGGTGGTGCCAATGGCCTGGCGGTTGGCGTCGAGCTTGACGTCGCCATTGGGGGTCTTGAGCGTCATCTTCGCGAGTGCCTCGCGGTACTTGGCCTGGTTGCCCGACAGGTCGCCGCTGACCGTAGCCAGGCCGTCCAGTGCCGCCTTCATGTTCACGTAGTAGACGAAGGCGAAGAGGCTCGGGCTGGGATAGCCGCCGGACGACACCGGATAGGTCTTCTGGTAGTCGGCAACGAAGGCCTTCCAGTCGGCGCCGTCGTAGGCGTCGGCCAGCGGGCCCGCCGACAGGGTGCCCACCAGCGAGTCGCGCCGCTTGCCCTTGTAGTTGAGGATGTCCTGGCTCACGGTGATGGAGCCGCCCAGGATCGGCTTGTCGCCCGCGGCGTTCTCGTACTGCGTGAGGAAGTTCACCGCGTCGGCGCCGCCCAGCACCACCAGCAGCGCGTCCACGTCCTTCGGGATGGTGGCGATGACGGAGGAGTAGTCCTTGCCGCCCAGCGGCACCCAGGCCTTCACCGGCACCTTGCCGCCCAGCTTGCAGTACTCGGCCATGAAGCCCTGCACCTGCGAATAGGGAAAGGCGTAGTCCTCGGCAATCACCATCACCCGCTTGTAGCCCTTGGCCAGCGCCGCCTTGCCCAGGCCCGTCATCCACTGGCCGCCGTCGGTGTTGAAGCGGAAGAAGTTGGGGCTGGGATTGGTCAGCGTGGTGGCCTGTGCGCCGGAGGCGCCGTTGATGAAGGTGACCTGCGGCTGCGTCTTCGAATAGTCCTTCACCGCGATGCCCTCGCCGCCGGACAAGGGGCCCACCATGATGTCGACCTTGTCCTGCTCCACCAGCTTGCGGGTGGCATTCACCGCCACATCGGGCTTGGCGTCCGAGGAGGCCTTGATGACCTCGATCTTGCGCCCCGCCACCACGCCGCCGCGCTGCTTCACCGCAAGCTCCGCGCCGCGCATGCCGTCGGCCCCGCCGGCCGCGAACGGCCCTTCGAGCGTGGCCAGCAGGCCGATCTTCACTGGCTGTCCCTGCTGCGCAAAGGCGCTTGTGCCCAGGAGTGCCGTGGCCGCCGCTGCGCCCACGATGGATCGAACCCAGATTCGCTTCGTCGTCGTCACTTTCACGGTTGTCTCCTTTGGTTGGAAGTACGCATGGCCCGCGCGGGACGCAGGCGCGCCGCAAGGCGCGCCCACAGCCCGAGCAGGCCGTCGGGGGAAAACAGGACGATGGCGAGGAACACCCCGCCGATGACGAGGTTGAAGCGTTCGCGGTCGATCAGGTCGATCGCGAAGGTCTGCAGCAGGACGAAGACCAGGGCGCCCAAGAAGGCGCCGACCGGGTGCCTGACGCCGCCGAGCACGGCGATGACCAGGATGTTGATGAGCCAGCTGGTGCCCACCGAGCCCGGCGATATCAGGGCGTTGTACCAGGCCAGCAGCACGCCGCCGACCGCCGCGATCAGGCCGGACAGCGCATAGGCCGCGACCCGGTGCGACACCACCGAGTAGCCCAGCGCACTCATGCGCCGCGGGTTGTCGCGAATGCCCTGCAGCGCGATTCCGAAGGGCGTGCGCACCACGTGGCAGACCAGCCCGTAGGCCGCCAGCGCACACGCCAGCGACAGGCCGTAGAAAGGAATCGACGAGCGCCAGTCGAGGCCCAGCAGCTTGGGCGGGTGCAGCTCGCGCAGGCCCTGGAAGCCGTTGAATACGCTGTAGTTCTGCAGCACCAGGTAGTAAAAGGCGACGCCGATCGCCAGTGTGATCATGATGGTGTAGATGCCCTCGGTGCGCACCGAGAGCCAGCCGATCAGGGTGGAGGCCAGCACCGCGATGAAGATGGCGACCGGCACAGCCAGCCACCAGGGCCAGCCCAGGCTGATCTCGGCGCTGCTGCTGTTTCCGAGCACCGCCAGCGAGTAGCCGGCCACGCCGGCCACCGTCATCTGCGCCAGCGAGATCATGCCGCCGTAGCCCGCCAGGAAGCTCAGCGACAGCGCGATCATGCCCAGCACCAGCGACTGCGCGCCGACCTGGAAGGTGACGAAGGGCGAGGCCACGAAGGGAAAGACGAGCAGCGCCACCAGCACCAGCAACTGGCCCGGGTCCAGGCGGCGCCAGGCTGTTTTCCATGCGTCGGCTGTCGGCGCTTCCGGCATTGGCAAGCTTGCAGGCGCCGGCGCAAGCACGGGGCGCCCGCGTGCCGCGCTGGCAGCCGCTGCGGAGTTCATGGCCTTGCGCCACTGTGCAGCTGCCATCTTCCTAGGCCGCCTTTCCGAGAATGCCCCGCGGCCTGAAGGCCAGAACGCCCACCAGGATGAGGAAAGTCAGCACCACGCTGTAGGTGGGCGCGTAGGCCAGGCCGAAGGTTTCGGCCAGGCCCAGGATGGCTGCGCCCAAGGCGGCCCCCACCACGCTGCCCATGCCGCCGACGATGACCACGATCAGCGACGCGAGCAGCAATCGCGTGTCTTCGCCCGGCACCATCGACAGCTCCACCGCGCCGATCACGCCGCCCAGGCCCGCCAGGCCCGCACCCAGCGCGAAGGTGAAGGCAAAGAGCAGGTTCACGTTGACGCCGGCGGCACCCAGCATGCCGCGGTCGTCCACCCCCGCGCGGATCATCATGCCGATGCGGGTGCGATTGAGCAGCAGCCACAAGAGCACGCCGATCACGATGCCCATGAACAGCAAGCTGAGGCGATAGGCCGAGTAGGCGCGGATCAGCGGGATGTCGCGGATCGGCCCCTGCAGGAAGGCCGGCGCCTCCATCTGGTGCACCTGGCCGGTGAAGATCCACAGGAGGATGTCGGCGATGACGATCGACAGGCCGATGGTCACCATGGTCTGGCGCAGTTCCTGCCCCTGCATGTGGCGCAGGATCAGCCACTGGATCGCCAACCCCGCGATGCCCGCAGCCAGGAATCCGGCTGCCAGTGCCAGCGGCCACCAGCCGGTGCGCCCCGCCACCTCATAGCCGATGTAGCCGCCCAGCAGATAGAGCGAGCCGTGCGCCAGATTCACGTTGCGCATCAGCCCGAACACCAGCGTGAAGCCGCTGGCCACGATGAAGTACAGGGAGGCCAGTGTCAGGCCGTTGAGCAGTGTCACGACATACAGGCGCGGGTTGTCCACCAGCGCCCAGATCGAGAACGCGGCAAGGGGGCCGCCGACCAGCAGCCACAAGGCGAGCGTGTTGCGGGCGCGCCGGCTGATCACGCGGCACGCTCCCATTGGCGCCGCGTCGCGATCTCGGGCTGCTTGGCGAACACGCCGTCTTTCATCACGGCCAGGATGCGCTTGGGGTCGCGCAGGATCGAGAGGTTGGCCAGCGGGTCGCCGTCGACCAGCAGCAGGTCGGCCAGGTAGCCTTCCTTGACCAGGCCCAGCTCGTCGGGCCGCATCATCACCTGGCCGCCGTACAGCGTGGTGGAGCGGATGGCTTCCATCGGCGTGAAGCCAAGGTACTTGACGAAGAACTCCAGGTCGCGCGCGTTCTGCGTGTGCGGCGTGAAGGCAAAGCCGTAGTCGCCGCCGGGCAGCACGCGGATGCCGCGCTTGTGCATCTTGGAGAGGGACACGAGCGCCGCGTCCCACTCGATCTGGTAGCCCATGTCGCAGGCCATGGCGTGGGTGATGCCCCAGGGCTCGGCCTCGTGCAGCATGGCGTAGAGAATGGCGATGCCGGGGGCAACGAAGATGCGGTCTTTTTGCGCTTCCAGCATGTCCAGCGCTTCTTCGTCGACGAAGCTGGCGTGGTAGATCAGCTCGATGCCATGGCGCAGCGCCTGCTTGACGCTTTCGGACGAGCGCGCATGGGCCACGCCGCGCTTGCCGCGGATCTTGACCTCGCGCATGGCGGCGGCGACCTCTTCTTCGAGCATCCAGGTGGTCTCGGCCGGCGACTGCGGCGTGAAGTTGTCGCCCGAGAGGTTGAGCTTGATCGAGTCGACGCCGTATTTCAGGAACAGGCGAACCGCCTTGCGCATCTCATCGGCGCCCGAGATGTTGACGCCGAAGCTGAACTCGGGGAAGGGCAGGTGCGGCAGGGTCTCGTCGCCGAGCGCGCCGAGCACGGTGATCTCCTGGCTGGCCGCCAGGTAGCGCGGGCCCGGGATCTGGCCGGCGTTGATGGCGTTGCGGATCACCACGTCCAGCCGCGGCTTGGCACAGGCCGCGCCGACGCAGGAGGTGAAGCCGGCCTGCAAGTAGCGCTTGGCCACCTTGGCGCACCACAGCACGTGTTCTTCCAGTGGCATGGTCTGGATAGCCGATAGCGTGGCAGCGTCGTTCCAGGAGAAATGGGTGTGCGCCTCGCACATGCCCGGCATCAGGGTGGCGCCGGCGCCGTCGATCACTGTCGCGTTGCCGGGCGCGATCGGCGCGGTGCTGCGGCCGACCTGGCGGATGCGGTTGTCGCGCACCAGGACGCTGCCTGTGTAGGGGTTGTTCTGCCCCGTTCCGTCGAGGATCCGGACATTGGTGAACACGACGTCAGGCATGGTGTTCTCCTGGTGTTTTGATGAGTCGCGCCAGGGCAAAGGCGCCCGCGGATGCGCTGCGGCGCTTCGGTGTGGCGGTCGGCGCTGCGCGCCGACTTCCCTGCGATGCTCGCGAACCCGGCCCTGCGGCAGAACTCACTGCGCGAGCTTTGCTCGCTCCGTTCAGACAGCCGCCGCAAGTCAGATGTTGAAGCACGCGTGTCCTTCGGCACGCGTGCGGGCCGGGTCCACTGCGCTTCTCGGCGCCACACAGGCGCGCCGCAGCGCATCCGCGGGCGCCTTCGCCTGGACACGTTGCGCCGGTTTCGGTGCGCGTCGGCGCGCAGGCCTCAAACGCTTTGCAACGCGTGGGCAAGTTCATGCCGCCCACCGTGTCATGCCATGCGCCGCACGCACCGGCGGCGCCCGATGAAACGCGCCGTCCTTCATGACGGCCAGGATGTGCGACTTGTCCTGCAGCACCGTGATGTCGGCCAACGGGTCGCCGTCCACCAGCAGGATGTCGGCCAGGTAGCCCTCGCGGATGTAGCCCAGCACCTTGCCCATGCGCATCATCGGGCCGCCCCAGGCAGTGGCCGAGAGTAGGGCTTCCATGGTGCTCATGCCCACGTGCTTGACGAAGTACTCCAGATCCTTCGCGTTGGTGCCGTGCGGCGTCCAGGCAAAGCCGTAGTCGCCGCCGGGCAGGATGCGGATGCCGCGCTTGCGCATGGCGCGCATGCTCTCCACCGCCGCTTCCAGCTCGCGGTGGTAGCCCATCTTGCGCGTCACCTCCGGCGTCAGGCCCCATTGGCTGGCGTGGTGGCAGGTGTTGATGAGCCAGGCGAGGCCGGGCGCGATGAAGTGCTCGGTCTTGTGCGCCTCCAGCATGTCCAGTGCCTCGTTGTCGGTGAAGCTCGCGTGGTAGATCACTTCGATGCCCTGCTTCACGCATTGCTTGATCGACCAGGTGGATCGCGCGTGCGCCGCCACCCGCTTGCCCCAGGCCTTGGCTTCCTCCACACAGACGCGGACTTCTTCCTCGGTGAACTGGCTCATCTCGCTGGGCATGCCGGTGATGGATTCACCGGAGAGGTTGATCTTGAGCGAGTCGACCCCCCACTTGGCGAACATGCGCACGCAGCGTCGCATCTCCTCGGCGCCGCTCACCACCGCGCCGAAGGCGAACTCGGGCTGGGGCAGATGCGGTTGCGTGGTGTCGCCCAGGCCGCCGGGCACCGTGATCTCCTGGCTGGCGGCCAGGTAGCGCGGGCCGACGATGGTGCCGTCGTTGATGGCGTTGCGGATCACGACGTCGAGCCGCGGCTTCGCGCAGGCGGCACCGACGCAGCTGGTCCAGCCCATGTCCAGGTAGCGCTCGGCGATCTGCGCGCACCACAGGATGTGTTCCTCCGGTGGCATGCGCTGGATCGCGTCCAGGCTGGGCTGGTCGTTCCAGGAGAAATGGGTGTGGGCCTCCACCATGCCCGGCATCAGGAAGGCGCCGGCGCCGTCGATCACCTGGGCGCCGGCCACCGGCTGCGAGCGGGCGCCATAACCGGTCTTGACGACGCGCGAGATGCGCTTGCCCTGCACCAGCACGTCGCCGTTGAAAGGCGCGTCACCACCGCCATCGAAGATGCGCACGTTGGTGAAGAGCACGTCGGCCATGGCTTCAGCTCCTTGCGTTTTGTGCGAGGAAGTCGCGCAGCTCGCGCCGGCATTCTTCCGGTCGCTCCACCGGGGTCCAGTGGCCGCAGCGCGGCAGCACCACCACGCGCTTGGCTGGGGCGTTGTGCAGCCGGTCGGCCATGGCGCGCACCGACTGCGGGGGCGCCACGCCGTCCTCGTCGCCGGTGACCAGCAGCACCGGCGCCTTGATGCTTTCGACCGCAGCCGGCTGCGCACCGGCCAGCGCCTCGCAACTGCGGGCATAGGCCTCGCCGTTCTGGCGCATGAGGCTTTCGCGCACGAAGGCCACGGCCACCGGCAGGCGCTCGCGCGTGTCGGCCGAGATCGCGGTGCCGATCAGCGCCTGGGTGATCTCCTGCATGCCGGCGGCGCCGGAGCGGGCCTTCTCGGCGCGCTGCCGCATCGCCGTTCTGGCGGCGTCGGGCGGCGCGATCAGCGGGCCGAACAGGGCCACGCTGGCCACCATCTTCGGCTGCGAGGCCGCGATGTGCTGGCAGACGATGGTGCCCATCGAGTGCCCCAGCCAGTGCGCGCGCTCGACCCCCAGCCGGGTGCAGACCGACAGCAGGACCTGCACGTAGCGTCCGATGGACAGCTCACCCTCGGCCGCCTGCGAGCGCCCGCTGCCCGGCAGGTCGACGCGGATCACGCGGTGCCGCGCCAGCGCCGGCATCAGCGGCGTCCAGCTGTTCCCGCTGCCGCCCAGTCCGTGCACGCAGACGACGGCCGGGCCTTCGCCTTCCTCTTCCACCGCCACGCGGTCGATCAGATGGAATGTCATGGTGCTTCAGCCGAAGCTGTTCTCGATGGCGCCGATGCCATCGATCTCGATGCGCACCCGGTCGCCCGCGCCCAGCCATTGCGGCGGATCCAGGCCCATGCCGACGCCGGCCGGGGTGCCGGTGGCGATGACGTCGCCCGGATACAGCGTGATGCCACGCGAGCAGGTCTCGATCAAGGTCGGGATGTCGTGGATCATGTCGCGCGTCAGGCCGTCCTGCCGCAGCGCGCCATTGACCCAGCCGCGCACGCGCGTCGCGTTGCCGTCCAGTTCGTCGCCGGTGACGATCCATGGGCCCATGGGGCAGAAGGTGTCGAAGCTCTTGCCCAGGTCCCACTGCTGGTGGCGCATCTGCACGTCGCGCGCCGTCACGTCGTTGATGATGGTGTAGCCGAACACGTGGTCCATCGCGCGGTTCTTCGGGATGTCGATGCCGCCGCGGCCGATCACCACCGCCAGCTCGGACTCGTAGTCGATCTGCACCGAGACCGAAGGCGAGGGCAGGCGTACCCGCTCGTACGGCCCCACCACGCATTCGGCCAGCTTGGAAAAGACGATGGGCCAGGGGTCTTCCTTGGGCATGGTCCCGCCGAACACCGTGCCGGCCAGCTCGGCGGCGTGCGCGTGGTAGTTGCGGCCGATGCAGAACAGCCCGCGCAGCGGTCGCGGCAGCGGCGCACGCAACTCGATGACGCCAACCGGCAGCCGGGCGCCGGAGGGTGGCGGCAGGGGCTCGCCTTGCGCCAGGGCCTGGATCAGCGGCAGCACGCCGCGCGAGGCATCTGCCACGGCCAGGGGCGTGGCTTCACGCCCGTCGGCCGAGATGGTGCCCACGTGGTCACGTCCGCCCCATTGCCAGCTGGCCATGCGCATCGCTTGTCTCCGTCATGCCGCGCGGTCGTGTCGGGATTGGTACCCGCGCCGCGCGATCAGGGAACACACGCGAGATTTTTCGTCTCGTGTTGCACTTTTGAGACTTGCGTCTCAAATTGGGATGCGTGCATCATACGGCTCGCCTCCCGAGCTCCACAAGCAAGGCCAAGCCTCGAACGAATACGGACAAACCCCATGGCTCGCTTGAAACACAAGCTCTCGGAGCCGCCCGCTGCGCCGGAGCGCGGCGTCAAGGCGGCGACTTTCCGCCTGTTGCTGGACACGGCGATGGACATCATTCGCCAGGACGGCCACATCCCCTCGATCGCCGAGGTGGCGGTGCGCTCCAACGTGTCGCGCGCCACCGCCTACCGCTATTTCGCCAGCCGCAGCGCGCTGGTCACGGCCGTCATCGACAGCTCGCTGGGGCCGGTGCGCACCCTGGCCTCGGACAACCCGAGCGGGCGCGAGCGGGTGCACGAACTGTTCCGCCAGACCTTCCCGCGCTTCAAGGAATTCGAGGCGCAGCTGCGCGCGGCGGCGCAGCTGTCGCTGGAGCAATGGGCGCTGGAGCGTGCCGGCCTGCTGGAGGAGGAGCCCTACCGCCGCGGCCATCGAGTGCGCATCCTGCAGCACGCCATCGCGCCGCTGGCGCCGGCCCTGACGCCGGCGGTGCGCGACCGGCTGCACCATGCCCTGTCGGTGGTCTACGGCATCGAGCCCTACGTGATCCTGAAGGACATCTGGGGTCTGCCGGACCGGGAGGTGGAACGCATCGCCCTGTGGATGGCCGATGCCCTGATCGACGCGGCGCTACGCGATGCAGGGGCGAGCCAGCCGGTTGCGGCCAAGCCGGCGACCCGGGTCCGCAATGGCCGTGCCGGCGTCCTGGCCGAACGCTGAAGCAAGGAGGATCCGCCATGTCCATTCACGCGTCCAATTGGTACGACGAGCAGTACAACAACCGTGCGCGCATCCCGGATCACCCGGCGATCCTCCAGCACTGGGCCGATGCCTCGGCAGCGGCGCTGGCGCGGCATCCGCTGGTGGAAGCGTCCTACGGCCCGGCGCCGCGTGAAAAGCTGGACATCTTTCCGGCGGCGGCGGCTAGCTCGCCGGTGCTGGTGTACCTGCACGGCGGCTACTGGCGCGCGCTCGGCAAGCGCGACCAGAGCTTCATTGCGCCGCCCTTCGTCGATGCAGGCGCCATGGTGGCGCTGGCGGACTATTCGCTGTGCCCCGAGGTCACGGTGGAGCACATCGTGCTGCAGGCGATGCGGGCGCTGGTGTGGGTGCATCGCCATGCCAGGGAATACGGCGGCGACCCCGCGCGCATCGTGGTGGCCGGCCATTCGGCGGGCGGCCACCTGGCGACGATGCTGCTGGCCTGCCGCTGGCCCGAGGTGCATCCGGCGCTGCCGCCCGACCTGGTGAAGGCGGCCCTCTCGATCTCCGGCATCTACGACCTTGAGCCGCTGCGGCACGCGCCTTTCCTGGAGGCCGACCTGGGCCTGACGGTGGCGTCGGCGCTGCGCCTGAGCCCGGCCTTCATGCCGGCGCCTTCAGGCCGGCTGGCGGTGGCGGTGGGCGGCGAGGAGAGCGAGGAATTCCTGCGCCAGGCGGCCCTGATCCGCGAACGCTGGGGCGGCAAGGTGGTGGCATCGGAGATCGTGCCAGGCTGCAACCACATGGACGTGCTGCACGAGCTGGCACACCCGGACAGCAACACGCATCAGCTGGCGCTGGACCTGCTGGAAATCCGCCGTTGAGCGCGCGCCGTCGCTGAGGGCGGCGCGGCCGCCAGCAGCCTGTCGTAGGCCTCGGGGCGGCGGCGTTCGATCAGCCCAGCTTCTTGACCAGCACCTGGCTCTTGCGGTCCCAGTTGTACTTGCGCTTGCGTGCTTCGGGCAGCCAGTCGGGATCGACCTGCTGGAAGCCGCGCTTGATGAACCAGTGCATGGTGCGGGTGGTGAGCACGAAGATGCTGTCCAGGCCCATGGCCCTGGCGCGCTGCTCCACGCGCTTCAGGATGCGCTCGCCGTCGCCCTGCGACTGCACGTTGGGCGAAACGGTCAGGGCCGCCATCTCGGCGGTGCGCGCTTCGGGGTAGGGGTAGAGCGCCGCGCAGCCGAAGATCACGCCATCGTGCTCGATCACGGTGTAGTGGTCGACGTCGCGCTCGATCTCGGTGCGGTCGCGCTTGACCAGCGTGCCGTCGCGCTCGAAGGGCTCGATCAGCTGCAGGATGCCGCCGATGTCGTCCACCGTGGCTTCGCGCAGGCTCTCGAGCTTCTCGTCCACCACCATGGTGCCGATGCCGTCGTGCACGTACACCTCCAAGAGCAGCGAGCCGTCCACCGAGAAAGGCAGGATGTGGTTGCGCTCCACGCCGCCCGCGCAGGCCTTCACGCAATGCTGCAGATAGAAGGCGGTGTCGCTCGGGCTTTGCGGCGCTGCCAGGGTGGTCAGGAGCTTCTGGGCCGCCGCCAGGGGCAGCTCGGTGTCGATGGGGTTGTCTTCGCTCACCGGGCGGCTGGCGTCCAGCGCAATGCCGGGGATCTCGGTCAAGAAGATCAGCTTGTCGGCCTGGATCGAGATGGCGACGTTGGTGGCCACCTCTTCCATCGTCAGGTTGAAGGCCTCGCCGGTGGGCGAGAAACCGAAGGGCGACAAGAGCACCATGGCGCCGAAGTCCAGCGCACGGCGGATGCCGGCCACGTCGACCTTGCGCACCAGGCCCGAATGCATGAAGTCCACCCCGTCCACCACGCCCACCGGGCGGGCAGTGACGAAGTTGCCGGAGATCACCCGCACGGTGGAGCCGGCCATCGGCGTGTTCGGCAGGCCCTGGCTGAAGGCGGCCTCGATCTCGTAGCGCAGCTGGCCGGCGGCTTCCTGGGCGCTGTCCAGCGCCACCGCGTCGGTGATGCGCATGCCGTGCGAATAGCGGGCCTCATGGCCTTTGGCGCGCAGCTGCTCGTTCACCTGGGGGCGAAAGCCGTGCACCAGCACCACCTTGACGCCCATGCTCTGGATCAGTGCCAGGTCCTGGGCGATGTTCGGCAGCTTGCCGGCTGCGATGGCCTCGCCCGCCATGGCCACCACGAAGGTCTTGCCCCGGTGCATGTGGATGTAGGGCGCCACCGACCGGAACCACGGGACGAAGGTGAAATTGAAGACAGTGGACATGCGCCGGGGAGAAGGGGAGTCGCAGGGCCCGCCGCGTGGACGGGGATAATCCCGCGATTGTCTCCGAAGCTTTTCCCCTGGGCTGCGCGCTCAACCTTTTCCCTTGTCTGACCTCGCTCCCACCCCCACCCTGAAGATCGAATTTCCCGAATCGCTGCCGGTATCCGCGCGGCGCGAGGAGATCGCCGCTGCGATCCAGGCGCACCAGGTGGTGATCGTCTGCGGCGAAACCGGCTCGGGCAAGACCACGCAGCTGCCCAAGATCGCCCTGGCACTGGGGCGCGGCAAGCTCCATGCCCCGCCCGGCAAGGGCCGGCTGATCGGCCACACGCAACCGCGCCGCATTGCCGCCAGCTCGGTGGCCAAGCGCATCGCCGAGGAGCTGAAGACGCCGCTGGGCGAAGTGGTCGGCTTCAAGGTGCGCTTCCAGGACCGCTTGAGCCGCGACGCCTCGGTCAAGCTGATGACCGACGGCATCCTGCTGGCCGAGACCCAGACCGATCCGCTGCTCAAGGCCTACGACACGCTGATCATCGACGAGGCGCACGAGCGCTCGCTCAACATCGACTTCCTGCTGGGCTACCTGCGCGAGATCCTGCCGCGCCGGCCGGACCTGAAGGTGATCGTGACGTCGGCCACCATCGACGCCGATCGCTTTGCCCAGCATTTCGCCTCGAGCAAGGGTCCTGCGCCGGTCTTGATGGTGTCGGGACGCACTTTCCCCGTGGAGCAGCGCTACCGACCCTTTGAAGAGTCGCGCGACTACGACCTGAGCGACGCCATCGCCGACGGCGTGGACGAGCTGTGGCGCGACCCGCACAACGCGGGCGACATCCTGGTCTTCCTGCCCGGCGAGCGCGAGATCCGCGAGGCGGCCGACCACCTGCGGCGCCATCTGTCGCACCAGCCGGTGCTGCGCAACGCCGAGGTGCTGCCGCTCTTTGCCCGCCTCTCGCAGGCCGAGCAAGACCGCATCTTCGACAGCCACACGGGCCGGCGCATTGTGCTGGCCACCAACGTGGCCGAAACCTCGCTCACCGTGCCGGGCATCCGCTACGTGATCGACGCCGGCACGGCGCGCGTCAAGCGCTACAGCTTTCGCAGCAAGGTGGAGCAGCTCCTGGTGGAGCCGATCAGCCAGGCGGCGGCCAACCAGCGCGCCGGCCGCTGCGGCCGGGTGGCCAACGGCATCTGCATTCGCCTGTACGACGAGAAGGATTTCAACGGCCGGCCGCGCTTCACCGATCCCGAAATCCTGCGCAGCTCGCTGGCCGGCGTCATCTTGCGCATGAAGTCGCTGCACCTGGGTGACGTGGAGCAGTTCCCCTTTCTGGAAGCGCCTTCGCGCCGTGCCATTGCCGACGGCTACCAGTTGCTCAACGAACTGGGCGCCGTCGACGACGCCAATGTGCTCACGCCCATGGGCGCCGAGCTGGCGCGCCTGCCCCTGGACCCGCGCGTGGGCCGCATGATTCTGGAAGCCAGGTCGCGCAGCGCGCTGGAAGAGGTGCTGGTGATCGCCTCGGCCCTGTCGGTGCAGGACGTGCGCGACCGGCCCATGGACGCGCAGACCCAGGCCGACCAGCAGCATGCCAAGTTCGACGACGAGAAAAGCGAATTCAGCGGCTACCTGCGCCTGTGGAAGTGGATCGCGGAAGCCCGCGGCGGCCACGGAGAGACACACAAGCTCAGCAACCGCCAGTACGAGCAGCTCTTGCGCCAGAACTTCATCAACGTGCGCCGGGTGCGCGAATGGCGCGACATCCATTCGCAGCTGCTGACGGTGGTGACCGAGCACAAGTGGCGCCTCAACTCGCAGCCCGCGAGCTACGAGCAGCTGCACTTGTCGATGCTGTCGGGCCTGCTCGGCAACATCGGCTGGAAGCTGGAGGACGACGAGGCTTACCTGGGCGCGCGCGGCATCAAGTTCTACCGCCATCCGGGCGCGCACCTGAAGAAGAAGCCGGGCCGCTGGATCGTGGTGGCGGAGTTGGTGGAAACCACGCGCCTGTTCGGCCGCGGCATCGCCAACATCGAGCCGCAGTGGCTGGAACAGGTGGCCGGCCATCTGCTGAAGAAGCAGATGCTCGACCCGCACTGGGAGAAGAAGGGCGCCCAGGTGACGGCGCTGGAGCGCGCCACGCTCTACGGCCTGGTGGTCTACAGCGGCCGCCGGGTGGATTTCGGCAAGATCGATCCGGTCGCGGCGCGCGAGATCTTCATCCGCGAAGGGCTGGTGGCCGGCCAGTGGGAGAGCAAGCTGCCTTTCCTGGCCGCCAACCGCAAGCTCGTGCACGAGGTGGAAGCGCTGGAACACAAGGCGCGCCGCCAGGACGTGCTGGTGGACGACGAGCTGATCTACGCCTTCTACGATGCGCAGATTCCGGCCGACGTGGCCAACGGTGCGAGCATGGAGCGCTGGTGGCGCGAAGCCTCGCACGAGAAGCCACGCCTCTTGTTCCTGACGCGCGACGAACTGATGCGGCATCAGGCGGCCGGCATCACGACCCAGGCCTTTCCGCCGACGCTGCGCCTGGGCGGGGTGGATTGCGCTGCCACCTATCTGCACGAGCCGGGCGACCCGAAGGACGGGCTCACCGTCACCGTTCCGCTGTTCGTTCTCAACCAGGTGAGCGAGGAGCGCTGCGAGTGGCTGGTGACCGGCATGCTCAAGGACAAGATCCAGGCCCTGCTCAAGAGCCTGCCGCAGCGCCCGCGCTCGCGCCTGGTGCCCTTGCCGGAAACCGCGGCGCGCTACGCCGAGCAGCTGTCGGCGCCCGAGGCCTTTGGACTTGGCTCGCTCACCGATGCCGTGCTGAAGCTGGTGCGCGATGCCACCAGCCTTCAAGTTCCGCGCACCGACTTCAAGCTCGACATGCTGCCGCCGCACCTTTTCATGAACCTGCGAGTGGTGGACGAGCACGGCCGGCAGCTGGGTAGCGGGCGCAACCTCGGCGCGCTGAAGGCCGAACTGGGTGCGCAGGCGCGCGGCGCCTTCCAGGCGCTGGCCGGCATCCAGGTGAAGAAGTCGCCGCAGACGCCTGCGGCGGTGGCATCGGCGCCGCGCGGCGATGTGGGCGAGACGGCTGTCAAGCCCGAGTCATCAACGCCGGGCCTGCCGGCCGGCCAGCGCTACACCGCCTGGCGCTTTGGCGAACTGCCCGAACTGATGGAAGTGCGGCGCGGCGCGCAGTCGCTGGTCGGCTTCCCGGCACTGGTGGATGCGGGCGACGCCGTCACCATCGAGGTCTTCGACGAGCCCGACGTGGCCGCGGCCAAGCATCGCGCCGGCCTGCGGCGTCTCTTTGCGCTGCAGTTGAAGGACGCGCTCAAGTACCTGGAAAAGAACATCCCGGACCTGCAGAAGATGGCGGTGGCCTTCATGCCGCTGGGCACATTGGAAGAGCTGCGCGCCCAGATCATCGACGTGGCGCTGGACCGGGCCTTTCTGCAGTCGCCGCTGCCCACCGACGAGTTCGAGTTCAAGCGCCGCCTGGACGAAGGGCGCGGTCGGCTGACCTTGATCGCCAACGAGGTGGCACGCCTGGCCGGCGTGGTGCTGGCCGACTACGCCACGGCCGCGCGCAAGATCAAGGACACCAAGATCCAGCCCGAAGCCACGCAGGACGCGGCGCAGCAACTGCAGCGCCTGGTGGGCAAGCGCTTCGTGGTCGACACGCCCTGGAGCGCGCTGCAGCACTTCGCGCGCTACCTGAAGGCCATCACCCTGCGCCTGGACAAGCTGCGTGCCGACCCGGCGCGCGATGCCGCCAAGCTGGCGGAGCTGCGGCCCCAGGAGCAGCGCTACTGGCGTCTGGTGGCCGAGCGCAAGGGCGTGGTGGACGAGCGCATGAGCGAATTCCGCTGGCTGCTCGAGGAGCTGCGCGTGAGCTTCTTTGCGCAGGAACTGCGCACGCCCCAGCCCGTCAGCATCAAGCGGCTGGACAAGGCGTGGGCACAGCTGGGGCACTGAGGGACGCGCGGCGTGCCCCAAGTGCCAGTTTCGCTAGATGTGTCCAAGCAGCGCCAGGATGAGCACGATCAGCAGCACCAGGCCGACGCCGCCACTGGGCATGTAGCCCCAGCCACGGCTGTAGCCCCAGCTGGGCAGTGCGCCGATCAACAGCAGGATCAGCACGATCAGCAGGATCAACGACAAGGACATGAGGCTTCTCCGTTGTTGATGGATGCCCCATGGTGGCGGCGAGCCTGCCCGGCAGCTAGGGCATGCCGCGCCCTTCGTCGGTCAGGCGAGTCCTACCAATGGTGTCAGCCAAGCCGCTTTAGAGCTTGGCCAGCCGCTCCAGCGCGGTGTGGAGCGTCTCGTCCTTCTTGGCGAAGCAGAAGCGCACCACGCGCTGATCGAAGCCGTCGCCGTAGAAGGCCGACAGCGGAATGGCGGCCACGCCGATCTCGCTGGTGAGCCACAGGCAGAAGTCGGCTTCGCTCTTGTCGCTGACTTCGGAGATGTCCACGCACTGGAAGTAGGTTCCCTGGGCCGGCAGCAGCTTCAGGCGCGTCTTGGCCAGGCCTGCGGCGAACAGGTCGCGCTTGCGCTGGTAGAAGGCGGGCAGCTCCATGTAGGGCTTGCGGTCGGCCATGAAGGCCGCCAGCGCGTGCTGCATCGGCGTGTTGACGGTGAACACGTTGAACTGGTGCACTTTCCGGAATTCGGCCGTGAGCGGCGCCGGCGCCGCCACGTAGCCCACCTTCCAGCCGGTCACGTGATAGGTCTTGCCGAAGCTGCTGACGATGAAGCTGCGCGCCGCCAGGCCGGGGAAGGCGGCGGCGCTTTGATGACCGCCTTCGCCGTAGACCATGTGCTCGTAGACCTCGTCGCTGATGACGAACACGTCCGTCGGCGCCAGCAGTTCCTCGAGCTGGCGCATCTCGGCCGCGGTCCAGACGGTGGCACTGGGGTTGTGCGGCGTGTTGATGATGATCGCCCGCGTGCGCGATGTGAGCGCCGCGGCGATCTTGCCGAAGTCCGGCCGGAAGGTGCCTGGCGTCAGCGGCACCCGCACCACCTTGCCGCCGGCCAGGTCGATGTTGGGCACGTAGCTGTCGTAGCAGGGCTCCAGCACGATCACCTCGTCGCCCGGGCGCACGATCGCCAGGATGGCGGTGATGATGGCCTGGGTGGCGCCGGCGGTGACGGTGATCTCGTCGGCCGCGCGGTAGCGGTGGCCGTACAGCGCCTCGATCTTGGCCGATATGGCTTCGCGCAAGGCCGGGATGCCCGGCATCGGCGGGTACTGGTTGTGGCCAGCAGCCATGGCGGCCGTGACGTCTTCCAGAAGCTTCGGGTCGCAGCCGAAATCCGGGAAGCCCTGGCCCAGGTTGACCGCGTTCTTCTCGGCCGCCAGCTGCGACATCACGGTGAAGATGGTGGTGCCCACGGCGGGCAGCTTGGTGTCGATGGCGGGGGTACGGGCGCTCACGTTGCTCATCACGGTGCTTACAGGTCGTAGTCTTGATGGTGGCCGGAAAGGGCCTTGGCGATCAGGTGTCGGTCGAGCCGGTCGGACAGCAGCTCGGCAAAGCGGAACACGAAGTTGCGCAGGTAGGCGCTCTTCTTGAAGGCCACGCGCGCGATGTTCTGGCCGAACACGTGGCCCATGGGGCGCACCACCAGGTCGGCGTTGGAATCGTCGCGCACCGCCATCTCGGCCACGATGCCCACGCCCAGGCCCAGGCGCACATAGGTCTTGATGACGTCGGAGTCGATGGCCTCCAGCGCGATGCGCGGCGTCAGCTTCTTCTGCGCAAAGGCATGGTCGATGCGTGTGCGGCCGGTGAACGACGGGTGGTAGGTGATGATCGGCTCGGCCGCCAGGTCTTCGAGCGAGATGCGTTCGCGCTCGGCCAGTGGGTGGTCCTTGGGCAGCACCAGCACGTGCTGCCATTCGTAGCAGGGCAGGGTGACCAGATCCGGGTAGTCGCCCAGCGATTCGGTGGCGATGCCGATCTCGGCCACCTCGTCGAGCACCATGCGCGCCACCTGGTCGGGCGAGCCCTGGTGCAGGCTGACGTTGACCTTGGGATAAGCCTCGCGCAGCTTGGCCACCGGCACCGGCAGCACGTAGCGTGCCTGGGTGTGCGTGGTGGCAATCGACAGGGTGCCGCTGTCCTGTGCGCTGAACTGCTCGCCGATGCGGCGCAGGTTGCCCACCTCGCGCATGATCAGCTCGATGCTGGCGATCACGTGCTGGCCCGGCTCTGTCACACGCTTGAGACGCTTGCCGTGGCGGGCGAAGATTTCCACGCCCAGCTCTTCTTCCAGTTCGATGATGGCCTTGGACACGCCCGGCTGGGAGGTGTGCAGCGCCTTGGCCGCTTCGGTCAGGTTCAGGTTGCGGCGCACGGCTTCCTGAACAAATTTGAACTGGTGCAAATTCATAACGATTCCGTCTTTCTTTGGCAATCATTATGCCTTCGGAATCTATCGAATGAGCCGCGAGGTCTCAATTTTCGAGCGCGATCCGGGCCAGCGCCTCGATCAGTTCGGGCGTCTCGCCCACGGCCGGACGCAGGCGCAGGGCCAGCTCTGGACGCGCCTCGCGCATCGCGTCGATGAGGCGCGGAAGGTCTTCCCGCAGGTGCTTGCCCACGCCCAGAAAGATAGGCAGCACGTCGACGGCCTGCACGCCGGCGCCGGCCAGTTCATCGACCGCCGTGGACAGGTCCGGCGTGGCGGCCTCCAGGTAGGCGCAGCGCACGGCGACATCCGGTGCCAGCGCGCCGATGCGCGCCGCCACCGCCTCCACCGGTGCGCGCCAGCGCGCATCGCGCGAGCCGTGTGCAAACAGCACGATGCCGCGGAACGTCTTCATGGGCGCGCGCCTATCGGCGTATCACCAGCCAGCCGAAGGCTGCCAGCGACATCAGCGAATAGATCAGCCCCGGCGCGGCCGAGGTCAGCATCGGCGGCCAGTTGCCCAGGTTGCCGATGTAGCCGAACACGTTGTTCAGCAGGAAGAAGCTGATGCCGATCATCACGCCGCCGAACACGTAGGTCGTGATGCCGCTCTGTCTGAAGTGCAGGTAGGCGAAAGGCAGCGCCAGCACCACCATCACCAGGCAGGACAAGGGGTAGAACACCTTGCGCCAGAACTCGATCTCGTAGCGCTGCGCGGTCTGGCCGTTGGCGTCGAGGTGGCGCACATATTCGAACAGGGCGGCCGTGCTCATGCGGTCCGGCTTGAGCAGCGCCACCGAGACCATCTCGGTGGTCAGCGAGCTGGGCCAGGTGAAGCTGGGCATGCTCACGATCTCGATGCGCGCGCCGTCTGCCGGCCCTCGCGTCTTGTAGCTCTGGCGCTCCACCTGCGAGAGATGCCACTCGCCGTCCTTGGTAATGCGCGCCGACTGCGCGCTGGTCAAGCCGCTGAGAAAGCCGCGATCGTCGAACTCGAAGATGCGCGGGTTCGCCAGGCTGCCGTCGCGCGAAATCGACGCCACGTTCACCGCATAGGACTTGTCGCCCTCTTTTTCCTTGAGCCAGGCGCCGGTGGAGCCGGAGCTGGAATAGATGCCCTTGTAGCGTGTCTGCACGAGCTGCGACACGCGGTCGGCGGCCGGCGTCAAGTAGTCGCCGATGGCGAAGGTGAGGAACACGAAGCCGATCCCCAGTACCAGCAGGGTGCGCAGCGCCCGCCAGGGCCCCAGGCCGCTGGTGCGAAGGATGGTGTATTCGGAGCTTTGGGCGAGCCGCGCCATCACGAAGATGGTGCCGATCAAGACGGCAATGGGCAGCAACTCGTACAGGTGGTTGGGAATCAGCAAGGCCACGAGCAGCAGCGCCTGCGGCACGCCATAGCCCAGTGCGTCGTCCTTGCCGAGGGACTGCAGTTCGTCGACGAAGTCGAAGAAGAAGAACAGGCACAGAAAGCCCAGGGTGACGAAGCCCACGGACTTGAGCACCTCGCTGTAGATCAGTCGACGGATGGTTTTCACGATTGCGCCTTGGCGATGACGGGCGCCAGGCGCGGCCGCGGCAACGCCAGGCTCCAGTTGTAGTGGCGCTTGGCCAGCCACAGCAGCGTGCCCACCAGCACGCCGCCATGCAGCAGCACCAGGTAGGCCGCCAGCCCGAACTGCCCCGAGCCGACCCAGCTCTCGCCCAGGTTGAGAAGGTTGTAGTAGATGACGAAGGCAAAGAGCGCGAACAGCATGCTGCCGCTGCGCCCCACGCGGGGATTGACGCTGGTCACGGCAAGCGCCAGCAAGACGAAGTTGATGGCTGCCAGCAGCATGCCGATGCGCCAGCTGAACTGCCCCAGGTGGGGCGGCGTTGGATTGCGCAGCAGATCCAGCGTGGGACGCACGCGCGGGCGCTCGGAGCGCGGCACGCTGCCCTTGGAGCTGCCGCCGACCTTGGCGCCATAGACATCGAATTCGCTGATCTGCAGTTCCGACTTGTCGAGCGGACGCTCCAGCCGCTGGCCATTGCGCAGCATCAGGTAGCGGGTCTGGTCGATGGTCTCGATCTTGCCGGTCTGGGCAGAGGTGACGATCTGCGTGTCGCGCTCCACTTCGGACACGAAGATGTTGGAGGCCGTGGTGCCGTCAGCCGTGTCCTTGTCGATGAAGAACACGCGGTTGCGGCCCGGCGATTCCTGGAACTCGCCCGGCGCCACGCGGTCGAGGTCGCCGCGGCTCTGGTAGCGGTCGCGCATGCCCTGGGTCTGCGAGTTGGCCCAGGGCCAGCCCACCAGGGCCAGCACCGCGATCAGGATCAGGATCGGCCAGGAGAACTGGAACAGCGGTCGGATAAAGTTGCCCAGCCCCTGGCCGCTGGAGAACCAGATCACCATCTCGCTGTCGCGGTACATGCGCGACAGCGTGGACACGATCGCGATGAACAGGCACAGGCTGAGGATGGTGGGCAGGTAGCCCAGCGAGGTATAGGACAGGACCAGGAACACCTCGGACGGATTCACGCTGCCCTTGGCGGCAAGGCGCAGCGTGCGGATCAGCATCATCGTCACCACGATGGTGAAGAGCACGACGAAGGTCGCGCCGAAGCTGCGTGACAGTTCCTTGCGCAGGGAGGATTGGAATAACATCGACACAGAGAAAAGAAAAAGATTATGGACTTTCAACTTAAGACCCTCACTCTTTCTCGGGCTGTGGCCGAAAAGGCCGACGCATTGATCGTCCTTTTTGCCGACGGCGCCATTGCCGGGCAGGACCCGCTGGCCCGCCTGGCCAGCGAGGCCCGCAAGGCGGGCGACCTGCCCGACAAGGCCGGCAAGACCCTCGCCCTTTACAAGCCGCTGGCAGGCGCATCGCGCAGCGTGGTGCTGGCTTCGTTGGGCGACGGCAAGCCGGCCTCGGTGCGCAGCGCCGTGCTGGCCGCCGTCGGCGCCGCGAAGGCCGGCAAGCCCAAGCGCCTGGCCATCGTGTTCGCCCAGGCACCCGATGCCGCCGGCCTGCGCGCGGCGGTGCTGGCGGCGTCCGAGGCCTGCTACGTCTACCTCACCACCACCTCCAAGGCCGAGCCCAACAGCGTGCGCGACGTGCTGGTGGGCGTGGCCGACGCGCCGGCGCTGAAGGCCGCCTTCGACGAGGCCGTGGCCACCGCGACCGGCATCGAGTTCGCCAAGGAGTGGGGCAACCGTCCCGCCAACCATTGCACGCCCACCGTCCTGGCCGACGCCGCGCGCGGCCTGGGCAAGCTGCCGAAGATCAAGTGCGAGGTGCTGGACCACAAGGACATCGTCAAGCTGGGCATGGGCGCCTTCGCCGGCGTGGCCCAGGGCGCCAGCGAGCCGCTGCGCTTCATTGTGCTGAACTACAACGGCGGCCCCAAGGGCGAAGCGCCGGTGGTGCTGGTGGGCAAGGGCATCACCTTCGACACCGGCGGCGTCTCGCTCAAGCCGGCGGCCGAGATGGACGAGATGAAGTTCGACATGTGCGGCGCCGCCAGCGTGCTGGGCGTGTTCCGTGCGCTGGGCGAACTGCAGCCGGCGCTCAACGTGGTCGGCCTGATTCCGGCGTGCGAGAACATGAACGACGGCAAGGCGATCAAGCCGGGCGACGTGCTCAAGAGCATGAGCGGCCAGACCATCGAGGTGCTCAACACCGATGCCGAAGGCCGCCTGATCCTGTCCGACGCGCTCACCTATGCCAAGCGCTTCTCGCCGGCCGCGGTGATCGACATCGCCACCCTGACCGGCGCCTGCGTGATCGCGCTGGGCGGGGTGCGCAGCGGCCTGTTCTCGGCCGACGATGCGCTGGCCAGTGCGCTCGAGAAGGCCGGCGAGGCATCGCTGGACCGCTGCTGGCGCATGCCGCTGGACGATGAATACAGCGAAGGCTTGAAGAGCAACTTTGCCGACATGGCCAACGTGGCCGGCCGCGCCGGCGGTGCGGTGACTGCGGCGAAGTTCCTGCAGAAGTTCGCGCTCGACTACCCGTGGGCGCATCTGGACATTGCGGGCACCGCCTGGAAGAGCGGTGCGGCCAAGGGCTCGACCGGCCGGCCGGTGGGCCTGCTGCTGTCCTACCTGCTGGAGCGCGCTGCCGGCACTGCAGGCGCTGCAAGTGGAAGGGCCAAGCAGCCGGCGGGCAAGAAGACGGGCCGCAAGGCGCGGTCGGCAGCGTGACCGAGATCGAGTTTCGCTTCAACCTGCCCGACCGGCTGGACTACGCCTGCCGCCTGCTGCGCAAGGGCGTGCTGCAAGGCGGTGCAAAGCTGGTCGTCACCGGCGAGCCGGCCGCGCTGGAGGCCGTCGATGCCGCGCTCTGGCAGGCAACGCCGACCGATTTCCTGGCGCACTGCCGCGCGGATGCGCCGGCGCAGGTGCTGCAGCGCTCGCCGGTGGTGCTGGCGACGGCGGCCGATGGCGCCTTGCCGCATCGCTCGGTGCTGGTGAACCTGGGGCACGAGATTCCGTCCGGCTTCGAGCGCTTCGAGCGGCTGATCGAACTGGTGGGCGGCGACGAGGCCTCGCGCGGCGCCGGCCGGGCGCGCTGGCGCCACTACAAGGACCGGGGCTATGGCATTCGCCATCAGGACCCCTTCGCGAGCCCGGCGGGAGGCAATGCCTGATGGCCAGTTCCAACCGTACGCCGCCGCGTTTCGTTCCCACCTTGACCACGGTGGTCGAGATTCCGCCCGAACTGCCGGTCGAGCCGCCGGCAGAGACGCCGACACAGACGCCGCTCGCATCGCCGGCCGAGCCGGCCAGCGGCGGCAACTTGTTCGAGGACTTCAACTTCGGCGCCATCGTCCGCGCCGCCCCGGCGCCGGCCCCGCGTGCAGCGGCCGCGATGAAGGTGTCGGAAGAAGACGCCTTCAGGCTCGAAGAGCAACTGCTGCACCGCGTCCTGCAGCGCGTCGACTTCTCGCTGGAAGAGCGCCTGACCGACACCGTCTCGGCGGCAGTGCAGCGCCAGCTCGATGCCATGCTGCCGAAGTTGCGCAGCGAAATCGAGGCTGTTTTGCGCGCGCTCGTGGTCGAAGCGCTGGCCCAGGAACTATCGGAAACCCCAGGGTCTACGCCGCCTTTTGGACCCCCTTCCTTGGGCTAAACTGCGCCGCATTCTTTGGCGCGAGGGCGCTAACGAATTGGCGCGGCGCGGAAATTGCTCCGTCAATGCGCCCGGTCTCACGACCGGTTGTTTTTGGTCTCTCTAATTCTTTCTATATCCACCCTGGAGGTTTCCCATGCAATTGAAATGGACAGCAGTAGCTCTGGCAGCATTGACGCTCGTGGCTTGCGGCAAGAAGGAAGAAGCCGCTGCGCCGGCCTCTGCGCCAGCGCCCACTGCGGCAGCGCCTGCGGCTGCGCCTCCCGCTGCAACCCTCGTCGTGAAGATCGGCCACGTCGGCCCCACCAGCGGTGCCATTGCCCACCTGGGCAAGGACAACGAGCTGGGCGCCAAGATGGCGATCGAAGACCTGAATGCCAAGGGCGTGAAGATCGGCGACAAGGTTGCCAAGTTCGAACTGCTGGCTGAAGACGATGCCGCCGACCCCAAGCAGGGCACGGCCGTCGCGCAGAAGCTGGTCGACAGCAAGGTCAACGGTGTGGTCGGTCACCTGAATTCGGGCACCACCATCCCGGCTTCCAAGCTGTACAGCGACGCCGGCATCCCGCAGGTTTCGCCTTCGGCGACCAACCCCAAGTACACCCGCCAGGGCTTCAAGACCACCTTCCGCGTGGTGGCTGACGACACCCAACTGGGCGGCACGCTCGGCAAGTACGCCGTCGAAACGCTCAAGGGCAAGAACATCGCCGTGATCGATGACCGCACCGCCTATGGCCAGGGCGTCGCCGAAGAATTCGAGAAGGCCGCCAAGGCCGCCGGCGCCAACATCGTCGGCCACGAGTTCACCACCGACAAGTCGACCGACTTCAACGCCATCCTGACCAAGCTCAAGGGCGAGAAGCCCGACGTGCTGTTCTTCGGCGGCATGGACGCCGTCGGCGGCCCGATGCTCAAGCAGGTCAAGCAGCTGGGCATGAACGTCAAGTTCATGGGCGGCGACGGCCTGTGCACGGGCGAGCTGGCCAAGCTGGCCGGCGATGCCGTGGGCGAAGAGATGGTCGTGTGCGCCGAAGCCGGCGGCGTTGAAGGTGACTTCAAGCAGCCGATGGAAGACTTCAAGACCAAGTTCAAGGCCAAGAACGGCGTGGACGTGCAGATCTATGCACCCTACGTCTACGACGCCGTGATGGTGTTGGCTGAAGCCATGGTCAAGGCCGGTTCGGCCGAACCCGAGAAGTACCTGCCCGAAGTGAGCAAGGTTCAGTACAAGGGCATCACCGGCCCGATCACCTTCGACGAGAAGGGCGACATCAAGAACGGCGCCCTGACGCTCTACACCTACAAGGGTGGCCAGCGTACGCAGATCGCCGTGGTGCGCTGAGCATCAGTTGATGGACGAGGGGCCGCGCGGCTCCTCCAAAAAAGAAAGGGCCTTCGGGCCCTTTTTTCTTTTGTGAGTGCCTGGCTGAGCCGGCCTACCAGAACTTCCACCAGGGGCGGCCGGGCTGGTACTCGGTCGTGACCGGCGCCAGATCGAGGTAGGCGCTGTCGCGCAAGCGGCGCCGCTGCTCGACCTCGAAGGTCTGCGCCACGCCGAAGGCCTCGCGCTCGCCCCGCAGCGCCCGCGCGCGCCAGTGGTGCGCCAGTTGCGCCAGGTCGCTGTCGTTGAAATCGGAAGGATTGGGTGTCAGGTTGCTCATCACGTCGGTCCTCGCCGCCAAAGCATAGCCTAGGGCCTGTTCACAGGCCCTAGCGAAGCTCGATCAGGTCTGTGACGATGCCGTTCTGGTCCACGGTGCATTTCAACCGGCGACCGGTGCTGGTGTTGGTCAGGCGCACCTCGTACAGATCGGCCGAAGTGGTGATGGCGGAGCCGTCAACACGGAAGGTGTCGGCGGGCTGCTTGAAGCGGCGCGCGGCCGCGGCGGCGCAGTCGTTCTGTCCTTGGGGCGTGGCCTGGCTGCCAGGGGTGCTGACGGTGCAGGCCGCAAGAAGACAGCAAAAGGCGGCGGTCGTCGTCGTCGAATGGCGAAGGCGCATGGGGCTCCGAAGAGGTTGGGGAGCACCGAACATACAACAAAGAACAAAGCCCCGGCAGGCGGGGCTTGGTCGGGGCAGGGGCGCGGAGGAGGCAGGCGCCCGATCAGCGCGATCAGTGCGTTTGGCGGCTGGGCGACTGCTGGGTGTAGGCCCGCAGCACGTGCGTCAGGCCATGGTAGACGCGCAGCAGTTCCGTGCGGGTCCGAAACAGCATGGCCGGTGCGCGGCGATACCAGCGCAGCTTGAACTGGCGCAGGCGCTGGCGGTCGCCGATGGTGCTGGAAAGACCGGTGTCCGAAGGGCAGGGCAGCGGCGTCACCATGCGCAGGCGCAGGCCCATCATGCTGGCCCGCTCCAGGGCATGGTCGTAGGGCAGTTGCATGGGCAGCAGCTTGTCGACCAGCACCTGGGCAGCGCGACGGCTGAAGAGGATGCTGTTGGAATTCATTAGGCGCGACAGCGGCACGGCGAGTTCATAGGCGCCGAAGAGCTTGCCGATGCGTACCGGCGTGCCGGAGTGGAAGCTGGAGAGCTTCACGATGTCCCATTGCTCGCCGGTGTCCATGAGCCGCTGCAGCAGGGGCTTGAAGTCGGGCGGGAAGTCCGCGTCATCCTCCAGCACCAGCGCAAAGTCCCCGGGGCCTGCCAGGAAGGCGTGCAGCGCCTTGATATGGGACAGGTAGCAGCCCAGTTCCGCCGCGTTCAGCTCCTTGCCGTGCGCCTTGCGATAGCTGGGCACGCACACGTCCGGGCAAGCGAACGGATCGAGCTTGGCGCCTTCGACTGCACTGATGCGTTCCCATGCCAGGCCGGCGCCAGCCAGGCGCGCTTGCATGACTTGAAGGCGATCCGGAGAGCGATCGAGATTGATGACGAAGGTTTGCAGGCAGGCAGGACTGTTCACGGGCAGCATTTCCATGGGACGAGACTGGAAATTTAGGCACCGTGGATGAACCGCTCATGAACGAGCGCGGTGCCAATGCAGCGCCTGTGCAGCGCCTGTGCCGGCTTTGCCGGCAACCAAGAACCCGAGAGGGGTCAACAGGCTGTGGTGACCCGTTGTTAACTTGGGTTGCCTTTATTTGGCGGAGCAGGCGGGATTCGAACCCGCGGTGGGCTATTAACCCACACACGCTTTCCAGGCGTGCGACTTAAACCACTCATCCACCGCTCCGAAGCCTTCGATTCTAGCATTGCGCAATGGGGCGGGAACGGATCAGGTGGTCATCGCTGCGCCACACAGCATGTCTCCAATTCGTCCTCTTGCAACTGACCCATCTCGATCGGAGATCCCCGCGATGCAACGAAGAAGTCTTCTGCTGGCCGGCGCCTCGCTGGCGGCGGTTCAAAGGGCGATGGCGCAGGCCGCGCCGGCCGTCATCACGCGCGACGGTGCGCGGCCGCAGTTTTCGCACGGCGTGCAAAGCGGCGATCCGACGGCGCAGCAGGCCCTGGTGTGGACGCGCAGCGACCGCCCCGCGCGCATGTGGGTGGAATGGTCCACCACCGCCAGCTTCAGCAACGCCGCCCGCGTGCGTGGCCCCTATCTGCTGGAAGACACGGATTTCACCGGTCGGCTCGACCTGGCCCAGCTGCCGGACGGCCAGGAAGTGTTCTATCGCGTGCTGCTGCAGGACCTGCGCAACGAGCGCATGTTCTCCGAGCCGATGGCGGGCCACCTGCGGCTGCCGTCCGTGCGCCAGCCGCGCAACATCCGATTCGTCTGGAGCGGCGACACCGCGGGCCAGGGCTTCGGCATCAACGAGGGCTGGGGCGGCATGAAGATCTACGAGCAGATGCGCCGGCAGAACCCGGACTTCTTCCTGCACAGCGGCGACACCATCTATGCCGACGGCCCGATCGCCAAGGAGGTGAAGCTGGGCGACGACACCTTGTGGACCAATGTGGTCACCGAGGAAGTCAGCAAGGTTGCCGAGACGCTCGGCGAGTTCCGCGGCCGCTACCGCTACAACCTGATGGACGCCAATGTGCGCCGCATGGCAGCCGAGGTGCCGCAGATCTGGCAGTGGGACGACCACGAAGTCACCAACAACTGGTCCGATTCCAAGGACCTGTCGGGCGACAAGCGCTACACCGAGAAGAACGCGCCCTTGCTCACGGCGCGCGCCACCCGCGCCTTCCTGGAATATGCGCCGCTGCGCCAGGGCAGCGATCAGGAACGCGAGCGCGTTTACCGCCAGCTGCCGCAAGGGCCGCTCCTGGACATGTTCGTGATCGACATGCGCAGCTACCGCGGACCGAACACCCACAACATGCAGGCCGGCGAGAGCCCCGAGACTGCCTTCCTGGGGCGCCCGCAGATCGCGTGGCTGCTCGACGGGCTGAAGCGCTCCAAGTCGGTGTGGAAGGTGATCGCGGCCGACATGCCGCTGGGCCTGCAGGTGCCCGATGGCAAGGATGGCGACGGCAAGCCCCGTTGGGAAGCAGTGGCCAACGGCGACGACGGCAGGCCGGCGGGGCGCGAACTGGAGATCGCCTACCTGCTGCGCGAGATCAAGCGTGCCGGCATCCGCAACGTGGTGTGGCTGACGGCCGATGTGCACTACACGGCGGCCCACTTCTACGACCCCGCAAAGGCCAGCTTCAGCGATTTCTCGCCCTTCTGGGAATTCGTTTCGGGCCCGCTCAACGCCGGCAGCTTCGGCCCCAACGCGCCGGACAACAGCTTCGGCCTGCAGGTGGTCTACCAGAAGGCGCCACCGGCGGCCAACACGCCGCCCACCGCCGGCTTCCAGTTCTTCGGCCAGGTGGACATCGACGCCAGGACGCGCGCCATGACCGTGACGCTGAAGGATCTGGAAGGCGCCGCGCTCTACACCAAGACCTTGGCGCCCCAGCGCGCTTGAGGGCGCGCTTGAGGGCGCGTCAGGCCGCGCTGGCCGGCTTGCCGGCCTGCACCATGCGCATGGCCGAGGCGATCAGCGAGGCCGTCTCGGTCATGTTGCTCGGCACGATCAGGGTGGAGGTCGCATCCGCCGCCACCTTGCTGTAGGCGTCGACCGCGCGCTCGGCCACCTTGAGCTGCACCGCCTGCTCGCCGCCGGGCTGGCGGATGGCGGCGGCAATGCGCTCGATGGCGCCGGCCGTCGCTTCCGCCACCGCCGAGATGGCCGCAGCCTCGCCCTGGGCGTTGTTGATCTGGGCCTGCTTCTCGCCCTCCGAGCGGGCGATGAAGGCTTCGCGCTCGCCGGTGGCGATGTTGATCTGCTCCTGCCGGCGGCCTTCGGAGGCCGCGATCAGCGCGCGCTTCTCGCGCTCGGCGGTGATCTGGCGCTGCATGGCGTGCAGGATTTCCTTGGGCGGCGTCAGGTCTTTGATCTCGTAGCGCAGCACCTTCACGCCCCAGTTGAGCGCCGCCTCGTCGATGGCCGCGACCACCTGGGCGTTGATCACATCGCGCTCCTCGAAGGTCTTGTCCAGCTCCAGCTTGCCGATCACGCTGCGCAGCGAGGTCTGGGCCAGCTGGGTCACGGCAATGATGTAGTTGGACGAGCCGTAGCTGGCGCGCATCGGATCGGTCACCTGGAAGTACAGGATGCCGTCCACCTGCAGCTGCGTGTTGTCGCGCGTGATGCAGACCTGGCTGGGCACATCGAGCGGAATCTCCTTCAGGCTGTGCTTGTAGGCCACCTTGTCGATGAAGGGAATGAGGAAATTGGCCCCGGGCGACATCGTGCCGTGGTACTTGCCCAGGCGCTCGCGCACCCAGGCGTTCTGCTGCGGCACGAACTTGACCGACTGGCTGATGAAGATGACGGCGATGACCAGGATGACGGCTGCGGCTTCCATGCTGCTTCTTTCTTGATGTTGTTCAAATCTTGTCGACCACCAGCCGGTTGCCGACCACTTCGGCAACCCGGTGCGGTCCGGTGCTGGGCGTGACGCCGGGCCGGCTCACCGCCGTCCACTGCGCGCCGCGCAGCCGCACGCTGGCGGTGCCGTCGGCGTTCCAGGCCTCGATGTGCACCTGCTCGCCGATGTCCAGGTTCAGGTCGCGGTTGGCCCCGGCGGGCGGCGGCGCCGGCCGCTTGCGCCGAACCAGGTACCAGCTGAGCACCGCGCCCACGCCGACCAGCGCCGCCACCACCAGCTGGGTCGACAGCCCGGCCCCGGTGTGGGCGGCGAGGGCCGCCGCGGCAAAACCGGCGCTGAGCAGGAGCAGGTAGATGGTGCCCGACAGCAGTTCGAGCACGATGGCGCCGCCGGCGATCAGCCACCAGACGGTGGAATTGGCCATTTGAATGTCCTGTTGGAAACGAACGGCGCGATTTTGCGTCAAAAGCGCCAGCAGTCCGGTCATCTGAATTCCGTACACTTCCGCCTCCCCATTTGCTCAGTTTCCAGTTCGGAGCACGCCCGCCATGAAATTCCGCTTCCCGATCGTCATCATCGACGAGGACTACCGCTCCGAAAACACTTCGGGGCTGGGCATCCGTGCCCTGGCCCAGGCCATCGTGGCCGAGGGCTTCGAGGTGCTGGGCGCCACCAGCTACGGCGACCTGAGCCAGTTCGCCCAGCAGCAAAGCCGCGCCAGCGCTTTCATCCTGTCGATCGACGACGAGGAATTCACGGTCGGCCCCGACCTGGATCCGGCGGTGCTGAGCCTGCGCACCTTCATCGAGGAAGTGCGCCGCAAGAACACGGACGTGCCGATCTACATCTACGGCGAGACCAAGACCAGCCGCCACCTGCCCAACGACATCCTGCGCGAGCTGCACGGCTTCATCCACATGTTCGAGGACACGCCGGAGTTCGTGGCGCGCCACATCATCCGCGAGGCCAAGAGCTACCTGGAAGGCGTGCAGCCGCCGTTCTTCAAGGCGTTGATCGACTACGCGGAAGACGGCTCCTATTCCTGGCATTGCCCGGGCCACTCCGGCGGCGTGGCTTTCCTGAAGAGCCCGGTGGGCCAGATGTTCCATCAGTTCTTCGGCGAGAACATGCTGCGTGCCGACGTCTGCAATGCGGTGGAAGAGCTCGGCCAGTTGCTGGACCACACCGGCCCGGTGGCGGCCAGCGAGCGCAACGCGGCGCGCATCTTCAACGCCGACCACTGCTTCTTCGTGACCAATGGCACCAGCACCAGCAACAAGATGGTGTGGCACCACACGGTGGCGCCGGACGACGTGGTGGTGGTGGACCGCAACTGCCACAAGTCGATCCTGCACGCGATCATCATGACCGGCGCGATTCCGGTGTTCATGAAGCCCACGCGCAACCACTTCGGCATCATCGGCCCGATCCCCAAGAGCGAGTTCGAGCAGAGCGCCATCAAGGAAAAGATCCGCGCCAATCCGCTGCTCGCGCACGTGGATGCCGACAAGGTCAAGCCGCGGGTGATGACGATCACCCAGTCCACCTACGACGGCGTGCTCTACAACACCGAGACCATCAAGACCATGCTCGACGGGTACGTCGACACCTTGCACTTCGACGAGGCCTGGCTGCCGCACGCGGCCTTCCATCCCTTCTATGGCACCTACCACGCCATGGGCAAGCGGCGCGAGCGCACCAAGGACTCACTGGTATTCGCCACCCAGTCCACGCACAAGCTGCTGGCCGGCATCAGCCAGGCCAGCCACGTGCTGGTGCAGGATTCGGTGAATCGCGAACTGGACCGCGACCTCTTCAATGAGGCCTACCTGATGCACTCGTCCACCAGCCCGCAGTACGCGATCATCGCAAGCTGCGACGTGGCGGCAGCCATGATGGAGCCGCCCGGCGGCACTGCACTGGTGGAAGAAAGCATTCTCGAAGCGCTGGACTTCCGCCGCGCCATGCGCAAGGTGGAAGACGAGTTCGGCAAGGACGAATGGTGGTTCAAGGTCTGGGGCCCCGAGCGCCTTGTCGAGGAAGGCATTGGCCGCGCAGACGACTGGATCATCAAGGGCGAGGCGCGCACGGCCAAGTGGCACGGCTTCGGCAACCTGGCCGACGGCTTCAACATGCTCGACCCGATCAAGTCGACCATCGTCACGCCCGGCCTGGACCTGAACGGCAAGTTCGCCAAGACCGGCATCCCGGCCAGCATCGTCACCAAGTTCCTGGCGGAGCATGGCGTGATCGTGGAGAAGACGGGCCTGTACAGCTTCTTCATCATGTTCACCATCGGCATCACCAAGGGCCGCTGGAACACACTCTTGACGGCGCTGCAGCAGTTCAAGGACGACTACGCGCGCAACCAGCCGATGTGGCGGATCCTTCCGGAGTTCTGCCAGGCGCATCCGGGTTACGAGCGCCTGGGCCTGCGTGACCTGTGCCAGCACGTGCATGAGCTGTACGCCAAGTTCGATGTGGCGCGCCTGACCACCGAGATGTACCTGAGCGACCTGACGCCGGCCATGAAGCCCAGCGACGCCTACGCCCACATCGCCCACCGCAAGACCGAGCGGGTGGAGATCGACGAGCTGGAAGGCCGCATCACCACCAGCCTGATCACGCCGTACCCGCCCGGCATTCCGCTCCTGATCCCGGGCGAGGTCTTCAACAAGAAGATCGTCGATTACCTCAAGTTCGCGCGGCAGTTCAACCAGGAGTGCCCGGGCTTCGAGACGGACATCCACGGGCTCGTGGCCAAGGTGGATGGGACGGGGAAGAAGCGTTACTACGCGGATTGCGTCCGGGCGGGCTGAGTCAGCCCAGGCGCAGCGCCATCACGCCGGCGAGGATGACCAAGGTGCCGGCTGCGCGCTGCCAGCCGAAGGACTCGCGCAGGAACAAGGTCCCAATCAGCGCCGCGAACAGCACCGAGGTTTCGCGCAGGGCCGCCACCACCGCGACTGGCGCGCGCGTCATGGCCCACAGCGCGATGCCATAGCTGCCCAGCGAGGCCACGGTGCCCATCAGGGCCACCGGCCAGCGTCCCTTCATGTAGGCCAGCGCGGCCAGGCGCCGCCCGGGGCGGCGCCACAGCACCAGCAGCAGGAAGGGAATGCCGTCGAACAGGAACAGGCCCGCCACGTAGGCGGTGGCGTTCCCTGAAAGGCGCACGCCGATGCCGTCGATCACGGTGTAGATGGCGATGATGGCAGCGTTCGCCAGCGCAAAGCCCAATGCCTTCCCGCGGTGCGCATCGCCTTCGACGTGCATCGCCGAGTGCGACAGGCCCAGGGTCACCACGCCGACGCACAGCACCGCCACGCCGATCCATGCCCGGCTCGACAGCGCCTCGCCGATGAAGGCCAGGCTGCCCAGCGCCACCAGCAGCGGCGCGCTGCCGCGCATCAGCGGGTAGGTCAGGCCCAGGTCGCCGTACTTGTAGGCGCCTGCCAGCGCGATGTAGTAGCCCAGGTGGATGGTCAGCGAGGCGGCCATATAGGGCCAGGCCGCAGGCTCGGGCAGGCCTGCGACCAGGAGCAGCGGAATGGCGACGAAGAATCCCAGGCTGTGGACCAGGGCGGTGTCCAGCGCCTTGTCCTGCCCGGCCTTGATGAAGGCGTTCCAGCCGGCGTGCAGGAAGGCACCGCACAGCACGGCCAGCAGGACCGGGACGCTCACGCCGCCACGCGCCGGGTGGCGGGGCCGCCCTTGGCCTGCTGCACGGGCGCGTTCTTCTTGCGGTAGTACTCGAGCGTGCGCTCGCGGCTATTCATCACGTGCTGGAACATCGCCTGGCCGGCGGCTTCCGGGTCGCCGGCGGCAATGGCCTTGACGATCTGCTTGTGCTCGCGCGTGAACACCGCCATCGACTCGGGCGTCAGGTTCTGCCGGCGAAACAGCGATAGCTCGTTGACCAGCTTGCGGTAGGTGGCGGTGAGCTTGGCGTTGTCCGCCAGCTCCAGCAGCCGGTCGTGAAACTTGAGGTTGAAGCGGTGGTAGTCGGGCGCGTTGCTGCCCTTGACGGCCTGGTCCATGGCATCGACCAGCTGGCGCAGCTCCTTGACCTGGGCACTGCTGATGCCCTGGGCCAGCTTGCGGCCCACGTACAGGTCCATCACCGCCCGCACCTCGAAGATATCGAGCGCCTCTTCCAGGGGCACGTCGCGCACGAACACACCGCGGTTCTTGATGGTGCGCACCAGGCCGGATTCCTCCAGCATGCGGAAGGCTTCGCGCACCGGGCCGCGCGACACGCCGAGCCGGTCGGCCAGGGTCGATTCAGTCAGCTTGGCACCGGACTGGAGTTCGCCCTCCAGGATCATGCGTTCGATTTCCGCCTGCACCAGATTCGTGAGCGAATTGCGCTGAAGCTGGGCGATGGCGGGGTGGCTGGAGGTCGTTGTGGCCATGTCGCAGATCGTAGGTTGTCGCTTGCAGATTGTCTACGATCTACAAAGCCTTGACGTGGGCCCCGATTTTGCTTTGCAGATAAGTCATGAAGATGACTTCTGGCGAAGCCACATTTCCTGTCTTTCGAACACAAGGAGTCCGCACAATGACCTGCACGAAAACCATCGTGGCCGCCGTACTCGGCCTGGCCCTGTCGGGCGCCGCGCTGGCGCAGAAGACCCAGCTCACCGTCTACACCGCACTGGAGACGGACCAGCTCAAGGCCTACCAGGAAGCCTTTAACAAGGTGGAACCGAACATTGAGATCAAGTGGGTGCGCGACTCCACCGGCGTCGTCACCGCCAAGCTCCTGGCCGAGAAGGCGAATCCGCAGGCCGACGCGGTCTGGGGCGTGGCCGCCTCCAGCATGGCGCTGTTCGACAAGAACGGCATGCTCGAGCCCTACGCGCCGCTGAACCTCGACGCGATCATGCCGCAGTACCGTGACAAGAAGTCGCCGCCGGCCTGGTGGGGCATGGACGTGTTCGGCGCGGTGGTCTGCGTCAACACGGTGGAGGCCAAGAAGAAGAACATCCCGATCCCGACCAGCTGGAAGGACCTGACCAAGCCCGAGTTCAAGGGCCAGGTGGTGATGCCCAACCCGGCTTCCTCGGGCACCGGCTATTTCGACGTGGTGGCCTGGCTGCAGCTGTGGGGCGACGAGGCTGGCAAGGGCGGCGGCTGGAAGTACATGGACGCGCTGCACCAGAACATCGCCCAGTACACCCATTCGGGCTCCAAGCCCTGCAACATGGCGGCGGCCGGCGAGTACGTGGCCGGCATCTCCTTCGAATACCGTGGCCACACCAACAAGGCCAAGGGCGCACCGATCGAGCTGGTGTTCCCCGTCGAAGGCCTGGGCTGGGACCTGGAAGCCTTCGGCATCTATAAGGGCACCAAGAAGCTGGATGCGGCAAGGAAGCTGGCCGACTGGGCCTCGTCCAAGGACGCCATGAAGCTCTACGGCAAGAACTTTGCGCTCACCGCCCAGCCTGGCGTGGCGCCCAAGCTGCCCAACATCCCGGCCGACTACGAGGCGCGCCTGATCAAGGTGAACTTCGACCAGGCCGCCACCGCCCGCGAGCGCACCCTGGCCGAATGGACGCGTCGCTACGACGCCAAGAGCGAAGCCAAGAAGTAAAACTGCCATGCGTGATGCGGCCTACCTCCAACTGCGCGGGATCAGCAAGCGCTTCGGCGCTTTCACCGCGCTGGACAACATCGACCTGACGATCCGGCGCGGCGAGTTTGTCTGCTTCCTCGGCCCATCGGGCTGCGGCAAGACGACCTTGCTGCGCATCATTGCCGGGCTGGAGTCGCAGAGCGCCGGCAGCATCGTGCAGAACGATCACGACATTTCGACCCTGCCGCCGGCTGGGCGCGACTACGGGATCATGTTCCAGTCCTACGCGCTCTTTCCCAACCTGAGCGTTTCGGACAACGTGGCCTATGGTCTGGTCAACCGCAAGATGCCGCGCTCGCGCATCACGGCGCGCGTGGAGGAACTGTTGGCGCTGGTGGGCTTGCCGGGAAGCGGCGCCAAGTATCCGGCGCAGATGTCCGGCGGCCAGCAGCAACGGGTCGCGCTGGCGCGTGCGCTGGCCACGTCGCCTGGCTTGCTGCTGCTGGACGAGCCGCTGTCGGCATTGGATGCCATCGTGCGGGTTCACCTGCGCAATGAGATCCGCAACCTGCAGCGTCAGCTGGGCGTGACGACCATCATGGTGACGCACGATCAGGAAGAAGCCCTATCCGTGGCCGACCGCATCGTGGTGATGAACCACGGCGTGATCGAGCAGGTGGGCACGCCGCTGGAGGTTTACCGCGAACCGGCCAGCGCCTTCGTCGCCGACTTCGTCGGCAAGGTCAACCGCTTGCGTGCGGTGGCGGAGGGCGACCACTGGTACCGCGTGGGCGACAAGCGCCTGCAATGCCGTCCGGAAGCGGACGCCGGCTGCGGTGTCGGCCGCGAAGTGGCGCTCTACCTGCGGCCCGAAGACCGCGTGGTCGACGGCCTGCGCGATGACGATCCGCTGCGCTGTGCCGGCACGGTGCGGCACGTGGAGTTCCTGGGCGGCAACTGCCTGGCCGAGATTGCCGTCGACGGCATTCCAGGCCAGCCGATGCACCTGCAGTTCTCGCTCAACCAGATGGACGAGTTCAACGTGCGCGAAGGCGGCACGGTGCATTTCGCGCTGCGCACCGATCGGCTGCGCGTGTTTCCGGTGGCGGCATGAGTCGCCGGGCCGCTCCCAAGACGAATACCGCAGCCCGCAGGGCGGAGGCTATCCAATGAGCGGTGTGGTGTCGATGGGCGAGGCGGCTCGCGTCGAGGCGCAGCGGCAACGGCAATTTGCGCCGTCGCCCGTGAAGCAGCGCGTGCACTGGAGCGAGCGGCTGGCGCAACTGGGCCTGCTGGGCGTTGCGCTGCTGTTGGGGGTGGGGCTGGTGGCGCCGCTGTTCCAGATCCTGCAGCAGGCCCTCCAGGGGGAGGGCGGTGGCCTCGGCCTGGGGTCCTTTGCTGCGTACCTCGCCTCGCCGGCGCTGCTCGCGAGCCTGTGGAACAGTGTCTGGGTGTCGGTGCTGGTCACCTTGATCGTGCTGCCGCTGGCCTTCGGCTTCGCCTACGCACTCACGCGCAGCTGCATGCCCGCCAAGGGGCTGTTTCGCACCATCAGCCTGCTGCCGCTGCTGGCGCCCTCGCTGCTGTCGGCCATTTCGATCATCTACTGGTTCGGCAACCAGGGCGTGGCCAAGGCGTTCTGGCTGTCGCTGGGTTTTCCCGGCATCTATGGCGCTTCGGGCATCGTGCTGGCAGAGTGCTTTGCCACCTTTCCGCACGTGCTGATGATCCTCGTCACCGCGCTGCGGCTGGCGGATGCGCGCCTGTATGAAGCGGCGGATGCACTGGGTACCAGCACGGTTCGCAAATTCTTCACCATCACGCTGCCGGGTGCCAAGTACGGGCTCATTTCGGCGGCGCTGGTGTGTTTCACCCTGGTCATCACCGACTTCGGCATTCCCAAGGTGGTGGGCGGCAATTTCAACGTGCTGGCCACCGACGTGTTCAAGCTGGTGATCGGACAGCAGGACTTCCAGCGCGGCGCCGTGGTGGCGCTCCTGTTGCTGACGCCGGCGGTGCTCACCTTTGCCGTCGACTACTTCGTGCAGCGAAAGCAGAACGCCGCGCTGTCGGCCCGCGCGGTGGCGCTGGCGCCGCGGCGCTCGGCGCGCTTCGATGCGGCGATGCTGCTCTACTGCATGCTGATCGGCGCGCTGATGCTGGCCGTGTTCGGCATGGCGGTATTCGGCTCGTTTGCCAAGCTGTGGCCCTACAACCTGACCCCCAGCCTCGATCACTACGTGGCCGGCCTGATCGATGCCGGCCTGGGCGAGGCCCTTGTCAACAGCCTCAAGATGGCGGCCGGCACCGCCGTGTTCGGCACGGTGATCGTCTTTGTCGGCGCCTACCTGCTGGAGAAGACGCGTGGCCTGCCCGGCGTGCGCCCCCTGGTGCGGCTGATGGCCATGTTGCCGATGGCGGTGCCGGGCCTGGTGCTGGGCCTGGGCTACATCTTCTTTTTCAACGACCCGGCCAACCCGCTCAATGGCCTGTACCAGACCATGAGCCTTCTGGTGATTTGCACGGTGGTCCACTTCTACACCACCGGCCACCTGACCATGGTGACGGCGCTCAAGGCCATTGATCCGGAGTTCGAGGCCGTCTCGGCCTCACTCAAGGTGCCGTTCTACAAGACCTTCTGGCGCGTCACCCTGCCGATCTGCCTGCCGACCCTGCTCGACGTCTCGCGCTACTTCTTCATCAACGCGATGACGACGATCTCGGCGGTGGTCTTTCTCTATTCGCCCGACACCAAGGTGGCGGCGGTGGCCATCCTCAACCTGGACGAAGCGGGCGAGACCGGCGCGGCTGCCGCCATGGCCGTGCTGATTGCGGCGGTGTCGATCGTCGTGACCTTGGCTTACCTGGCGCTTGGCAAGTGGCTGGACACCCGCACCCAGGCCTGGCGCGGCGCGCCGCACAGCTGACTTCGGCTCAACCCCCCAGGTCGGGCCGCTCGCGCAGGAAGCGCGCAAAGCGCGGTACGCCGTTGTCGGTGCTGCCGTTGTAGCGAAAGCTGACCCAACTGCCGATGGGTGGCGGCGTCTTGCGCTGCGCGTCCGTCAGGCCGCTGCCCAGCTTCAAGCGGCGCCCGTCGCGCGTTTCCACCAGCAAGGCACCCAGCCGGCCGGCATTGCGACCCTTGCCGGGCAAGTGGGCCACCACCTTGGCATCGGCGTCGTCGAAGGGCTTGACCTTGAGCAGGTCCTGGTTGCGCTCGGCGCGGTAGAGCGAGGCGCCGCGGTGCAGCATCAGGCCCTCGCCGCCGCCGCGCACGGTGCGCTCGAGCAAGGCTTCGAGGTCTTCATGGGTGGTGGCACGCTGCTGGGACACCGGAATCAGCCAGGGCGCCGCGGCGATGGGCAGCAGGCGGCGCAATGCCTGCAGCCGTTCGCTGAAGGTCCCGGCCTGGGCGGGCAGGTCGAACACCATGAAACGGATTTCGCGCCATGCCGCGTCGTGGGGCACTTCGCTGCGCACCGTCGATACCGTCCGCTCGAACTTGCCGCGGCCGCTCCACAACTCGCCATCCATCGCGGTGGCTGGCCAGTTGGCAGTGAACCAGGTCGGCGCCGAGACCGTCTGGCCGCCGCGCAGGCGCAGTTGCTTGCCGTCCCAGTAGCCGCGCACGCCATCGAACTTCTCGCTGACCCAGTAGTCCGCCAGCGGCATGCCGGGGCGGTAGACCTCGGCCAGCATCAGGGCCGGCGGGGCGGCCTCCAGTGCCTTCGCCACCGGCGCGAGCACGCCCAGGAGGGTGGCAAGCAGGAGCGAACGGCGATTCAGGGACGACATGAGAGGAAAAGCAGGGAACTGAAGGGGCGCCAGGCAGGGAATCTGGCGCGGCGCTGCGGCCTGCGGCAGGCCGCCGGCATGAATTGTCCGGCGATGGCAGACGGGCGAGCCGTTCAGGGCTCGCCAGCGGCTGCGCCAAACGCGACGAATTGCGCAGATTTGCCGAAGCGCTGGCAAGCGCCCGGCAAGGGTCGATCAGCCTTCCGACAGACCGCCCACCACCTGGCTGAAGCCGCCGTCCACGTAGGTGATCTCGCCGGTGACGCCGCTGGCCAGGTCGGACAGCATGAAGGCGGCCACGTTGCCCACTTCCTCGATGGTCACGTTGCGGCGGATCGGCGCGACCTCGGCCACCGCCGACAGGATCTTGCCGAAGCCCTTGATGCCGCTGGCCGCCAGGGTCTTGATCGGGCCGGCGCTGATGCCGTTGGCGCGCATGCCCTTGGGGCCGATCGACTCGGCCAGGTAGCGCACCGAAGCCTCCAGGCTGGCCTTGGCCAGGCCCATGGTGTTGTAGTTGGGCAGCGCGCGCACGGCGCCCAGGTAGGTCAGCGTCAAGAGGGCCGACTTGTCGTTGAGGTAGGGCAGGGCCGACTTGGCCATGGCCGGAAAGCTGTAGGCGCTGATGTCGTGCGCCACCTTGAAGGCGTCGCGCGACAGGCCTTCGAGGAAGTCGCCTGCGATCGCCTCCCGCGGGGCAAAGCCGATGCTGTGCACGAAGCCGTCGAACTTGGGCCAGGTCTGCGCCAGGTCGGCAAAGAGCTTGTCGATCTGCGCGTCGTCACCCACGTCGCAGTCGAACACCAGCTTGGAGCCGAAGTCGGCGGCGAACTCGGTGATGCGGTCCTTGAAGCGCTCGCCCACGTAGCTGAAAGCGAGTTCCGCGCCCTGCTGATGGCAGGCCTTGGCGATGCCGTAGGCAATCGATCGATTGCTGAGTACGCCCGTGATGAGTAGTTTCTTGCCGGCGAGAAAGCCCATATGAATGCCTCTTGAGAAGGTCTCTTGAAAATCTTGGGCGAGAATTCTCGCATGCGAGCTTGGGCACTATTGGTATTGGCACTGCTGGCGGCCCCCTCGTGGGCCGCGCATGCCTACGCGCAATTCGGCGATGTGAAGTACCCGCCGGGCTTTACCCACTTCGACTATGTCAACCCGGATGCGCCCAAGGGCGGCGAGATCCGCATGGTGCCGCCCCTGGCCATCACCAACTTCGACAAGTTCAATCCCTTCACCTTGAAGGGCACGGCGCCGGCCGGCCTGGGCGCGTTGATGTTCGAAAGTCTCCTGACCGGCAACGACGAGGAGCCCACCACCGCCTACGGCCTGCTGGCCGAGGATGTGGAAGTTGCGGGCGACAAGCGCTCGGCCACCTTCCGCATCCGGCCGGAGGCCCGCTTCAACGACGGCTCGCCGGTGCTGGCGGCGGATGTCGTCCATTCCTTCCAGACCCTCACCAGCAAGCTGGCGGCGCCGCAATTTCGCACCATCTACGCCGAGGTGAAGGGCGCCCGGGAACTGGGCGAGCGCACCGTGCGCTTCGATTTCGCCAGCGACAACCGCGAGCTGCCGCTGGTGGTGGGCGGCATGGCGGTGTTCAGCCGGGCCTGGGGCGGCGGCAAGCCCTTCGACCAGATCAACACCGAGCTGCCGATCGCCTCCGGCCCTTACATGCCGGCCAGCAGCAGGCTGGGGCGCGACATTACTTATGTTCGCCGGCCCGACTACTGGGGTGCTCATCTGGCAGTGCGCAAGGGGCAGTTCAATTTCGAGCGCGTGACCTTCAAGCTCTACCTGGACGACACGGCGCGTTTCGAGGGCCTGAAGGCCGGCGAGTTCGATTTCATGCGCGAATTCATTTCGCGCAACTGGGCGCGCCAGTACTACGGCAAGGCCTTCGAGACCGGCGAATTGAAGAAGCAGTCCTTCGAAAACCGCAATCCGGGCGACTTTCAGGGCTACATCTTCAATCTGCGCAACCCGAAGTTCCAGGACATCCGGGTGCGCCAGGCAATCGGCCTGGCGATGGACTTCGAATGGCTCAACCGGCAGATGTTCTATGGCCTGTACAAGCGGGCTGAAGGCTATTTCCCCAACAGCGACTTCCATGCCGAAGGCCCACCGGGACCGGACGAGCTGGCGCTGCTGGAGCCCTTGCGCAAGAAGCTGCGGCCCGAGGTGTTCGGCCCGGTGCCGCTGGCGCCCAGCACCAATCCGCCTTCCAGCCTGCGCGAGAACTTGCGCAAGGCGCGCGATCTGCTGGCGCAAGCCGGCTGGACCTACCGCGACGGCGCGCTGCGCAATGCGCAGGGCGAGCCCTTCGTCTTCGAGTACCTCACCAACCAGCCCTCGGGCAACCGGCTGATCCTGCCGATGCAGGCCCACCTGCGAAAGCTGGGCATCGACTTGCGCCTGCGCAATGTGGACGGTTCGCTCTATGTCTCGCGGCTGGACAACTTCGAGTTCGAGATGACCAGCCTGCGCAAGCCCGGCACCGCGGCGCCAGGTGGCGAGCTGTTCGACTACTTCGGCGCCAAGGCGGCCGACACGCCGGGCTCGGCCAACATCTGGGGCATCAAGGATCCGGCGGTGGACGTGCTGTTGCAGAAGGTGGTGACGGCCACCACCCGGCCCGAGCTATCCGCGGCCATGCGCGCGCTCGACCGCGTGCTCACCAATGGCTACTACTCGATCCCGCAGTGGACCAGCAACGCCTTCCTGGTCGGCTACCGGCCCGGCCGCTTCGTGCTGCCCAAGACCGTGCCGCCCTACTACGACGCCGGCAACTGGGCGGTGTCGACCTGGTGGGCCTCGCCCTCGAACAAGTAGGCAAAACGAAAAGCATGGCCAGCTACATCTTCAAGCGCCTTCTCCTGATGCTGCCCACGCTGTTCGGCGTGCTGCTGATCACCTTCATCGTGATCCAGTTCGTGCCGGGCGGGCCGGTCGAGCAGATGGTGGCGCAGCTGCAGGGGCGCGATGCGGGCGGCGAGGGCGCCGCGGCGGCGGGTGCCGGCTACCGTGGCCGGCAAGGGCTGGACGCGCAGCGCGTCGAGGAGATCAAGAAGCTCTACGGCTTCGACAAGCCGGCGCCGCAGCGCTTCTGGGACATGCTCAAGTCCTTTGCCCGTTTCGACCTGGGCACCAGCTTCTATCAGCGCAAGGACGTGTGGCAGCTCATCAAGGAAAAGCTGCCGGTGTCCATCAGCCTGGGCCTGTGGACCTTTTTCATCAGCTACCTGATTGCAGTGCCGCTGGGCGTGTCCAAGGCGGTGCGTGCGGGCACGCGATTCGATTTCGTCTCCACCCTGATCGTGCTCATCGGCTATGCCATTCCGGGCTTCGTGCTGGGCGTGGCCTTGCTGGTGGTGTTCGGCGGACAGCTGCAGTGGTTCCCCTTGCGCGGCCTGACCTCGGCCAACTGGGAAAGCCTCGGCTGGGGTGCGCGCATTGCCGACTACCTGTGGCACATCACCCTGCCGCTGATCGCCATGGTGCTGGGCAGCTTTGCCGTGACCACCATGCTGACCAAGAACTCCTTCCTGGAGGAGATTCGCAAGCAGTACGTGCTGACGGCCCGCGCCAAGGGCCTGGACGAGGGCAAGGTGCTGTGGAAACACGTGATGCGCAATGCGCTCATTCCCATCATCACCGGCTTTCCCTCGGCCTTCATCGGCGCCTTCTTCACCGGCTCGCTGCTGATCGAGACGCTGTTCTCGCTCGACGGCCTGGGCCTTCTGAGCTACGAGAGCGTGATCCGGCGCGACTACCCGGTGGTGCTGGGCACGCTCTTCCTGTTTACGCTGATCGGCCTGGTGACCAAGCTGATTTCCGACCTCTGTTATGTGCTCGTTGACCCGAGGGTGAAGTTTGACTAGTCCGCCCGTCTCCTTGAGCCCCGGCCGTCGTGCCTGGCGGCGTTTCAGGCGCAACCGGCTGGGCTTCTGGAGCCTGGTGCTGTTCACCGCCTTGGTCGTGCTCTCGCTCTTTGCCGAGCTGATCTCCACCGAGAAGCCACTGGTCGTGCGCTACGAAGGCCAGACCTACTTTCCGGTGCTGCGCGACTACTCCGAGAAAACCTTCGGCGGCGACTTCGAGACGCCTGCCGATTACCTGGACCCTTTCATCCGCGAGCGCATCACCCAGGGGGGCAACTGGGCGATCTACGCGCCCAACTCCTACGGGCCGCGCACGCTCAACTACTTCGCCAAGCTGCCCAACCCGGCGGCGCCCTCGCGCGAGAACATCTTCGGCACGGACGACCGCGGGCGCGACCTGCTGGCGCAGCTCATCTACGGTTTTCGGGTGAGCGTGCTGTTTGCGCTGGCGCTGACCGCCATCGGCGTGGTGCTGGGCATCCTCACCGGCGCGGTGCAGGGCTACTTTGGCGGCCGGACCGACCTGGCCTTTCAGCGCTTCATCGAGATCTGGGGCTCCATGCCCGAGCTGTACCTGCTGATCATCTTCAGCGCGGTGTTCGCGCCCAGCATTGCGCTGCTGCTGATCCTGCTCAGCCTGTTCGGCTGGATGGGCCTGTCGGACTACGTGCGCGCCGAGTTCCTGCGCAACCGGCAGATGGACTACGTGCGGGCCGCGCGCGCCCTGGGCGTGGGCAACCTGCAGATCATGCGGCGCCACATCCTGCCCAACAGCATGACGCCGGTGGTCACCTTTTTGCCCTTTCGCATGAGCGCCGCCATCCTGGCGCTCACCTCGCTCGACTTCCTGGGGCTGGGCGTGCCGCCCGGCACGCCGTCGCTGGGCGAACTGCTGAACCAGGGCAAGGCCAACCTGGACGCCTGGTGGATCTCGCTGTCCACCTTCGGCGTGCTGGTGCTGACCTTGATGCTCTTGACCTTCATGGGCGATGCGCTGCGCGATGCGCTAGACCCGAGAAAGATGGACCGATGATGGCCCCCACGCTCGGCACTGGCGTGTCCTCGCTGCCCCCCGAGGGGGCGCTCGCCGCCTTGGGGCGGCCCGGCGGCGGCTCGGGCACCGACCTGCTGCGAACCCAGGGCCTGCGCGTTGCCTTTGGCGGCAAGCAGGTGGTGCACGGCGTGGATTTCCAGCTGGCCGCGGGCGAGAAGCTGGCGCTGGTCGGCGAATCCGGCTCCGGCAAGACGGTGACCGCGCTGTCGCTGCTGCGCCTGCTGCCGGATGCCGACGTATCGGGGCAGGCCTTCTTTGCGCCGGGCACGGGGCAGGGCGGCGCCGCACGCGATCTGCTGGCGCTGACCGAGCGCCAGTTGCGCGGCATCCGCGGCAAGGAGATCGCCATGATCTTCCAGGAGCCGATGACGGCGCTCAATCCGCTCTTTCCAGTGGGCGACCAGATCGCCGAGGTGCTGCAGCTGCATGAGGCGCTGTCGGCGCCGGCGGCGCGCGACGCAGCCGTTCAGCTGTTGGCCGAGACCGGCATCCCGGACCCGGAGCGGCGTGCCAATGCCTTCCCGCACCAGCTCTCGGGCGGCCAGCGCCAGCGCGCCATGATCGCCATGGCCCTGGCCTGCAAGCCGCGCCTGCTGCTGGCCGACGAGCCCACCACGGCGCTGGACGTGACCCTGCGGGTGCAGATCCTGGAGCTGCTCGATGCCCTGGCCACGAAGCACGGCATGGCGGTGTTGCTGATCACGCACGACCTGAACCTGGTGAAGCGCTTTGCCGACCGGGTGGCAGTGATGGAAGACGGCCGCATCGTCGAACAGGGGCGGGTGGCCGAGGTGTTCGCCGCACCGCGCCATGCCTACACCCGCAAGCTGATCGACAGCCGGCCGACGCGCGACATCCAAGGCGTGGCGGTGCGCGCCGACGAGCCGCCGGTGCTGCAGGCGCAGGCGTTGCGAGTGGCCTATCCGGTCTCGCGGCCCGGCATCCGCGGCTGGTTCGGCAGGGGCGAATTCGTGGCGGTGCAGCGCGCCGACCTGCTGGTGCGCCCCGGCGAGACGCTGGGCATCGTGGGCGAATCGGGCTCGGGCAAATCCACCCTGGCCTTGGCCGCGCTGGGCCTGCTGCCGCATGGCGGTACCTTGCAGGTGGCGGGCCGGCCGTGGTCCGGCGGCGCCGCCAACCGGGCCCTGCGACGCATCGTGCAGGTGGTGTTCCAGGATCCGTTTTCCTCGCTGTCGCCACGCATGACCGTTGAGGAGATCGTCGGCGAGGGCCTGACGGTGCACGACGGCGGGCTGGACGTGGCACAGCGGCGCGAGCGGGCGATCCAGGCGCTGGCCGAGGTGGGCCTGCAGGAAAGCCAGTTCCCGGGCCTCCTGGGGCGCTATCCCCACGAGTTTTCCGGCGGCCAGCGCCAGCGCATCGCCATTGCCCGGGCGCTGATCGTGCAGCCGCAGCTGCTGGTGCTGGACGAGCCCACCAGCGCGCTGGACGTCACCATTCAGAAACAGGTGCTGGCCCTGCTGCAGCGCCTGCAGCGCGAGCGCGGCCTGAGCTACCTGCTCATCACCCACGACGTGGAAGTGATCCGCGCCATGGCGCACCGGGTGATGGTCATGAAGGACGGCGCCGTGCTGGAAGCCGGCGAGACCGACCGCGTGCTCGACGCGCCGCAAGACCCTTACACCCGCAAATTGGTGGCGGCGGCGCTGGATGTCTGAGCCTGAGATGGGGTATGACCCTCGCGGTGCCTGGCGGGCCGCACTGGCAGGCATGGTCACGCTGGCGGTGGCCATGGGGCTCGGGCGCTTCGCCTTCACGCCGGCGCTGCCGCTGATGCTGCACGAAGGCAAGCTGGACCTGCAGGGCGGCGGGCTGCTGGCCTCGCTCAACTACCTGGGCTATTTTGTCGGCGCGCTGTCCTGCGCCGCCATTCACCTGCGGCCGGCGGCCATGGTGCGCGGCGGCCTGGCGGCGACCACGGCGCTGCTGCTCGGCATGGGGCTCATCCACGGTTTCAGCGCCTGGGGCGTGCTGCGCACCGCCGCCGGCGTGATGAGCGCCTGGACCTTTGTCTTCGCCTCCGGCTGGTGCCTGCGGCGGCTGGCGGAAACCGGCGCGCCGAAGCTGGCCGGCGTGATCTACGCCGGGCCGGGCATCGGCATCCTGCTGGCCGGCGTGCTGGGCAGCCAGATCGGCCGCTGGGGCTCGGACGCAGCCTGGATCGGTTACGGCCTGGCCGCGCTCCTGCTGAGCGCCCTGATCTGGCGCGTGTTCGAGGACGGGCAGCACCACGCCGGCGGCACCGCCGCACCGGCGCCGGCACCCGAGGCCTCGGCCGGCCCCGCTGCGGGCAGCGATGCGCGCTGGCTGGTCGGCTTGTACGGCCTGGCCGGCTTCGGCTACATCATCACCGCGACCTTTCTGCCGGTGATCGCGCGCCAGGCGCTGCCGGGCTCGCCCTGGCCGGATTTGTTCTGGCCGCTGTTCGGCCTCGCCGTGATTCCAGGCGCCATCTTGGGTGCGCGGCTGCCGTTGCACTGGGACAACCGGCTGCTGCTGGCGGGCTGCTATGCAATGCAGGCGCTGGGCGTGCTGCTGTCGGTGGCCTGGCCCAGCGTGCCGGGCTTTGCCTTGGGCAGCCTGCTGCTGGGCCTGCCTTTCACCGCCATCACCTTGTTCGCGGTACGCGACGCCCGGCGCTTGCGCGGAAATGCCGCAGCCGGGTTGATCGGCCTGGCGACGGCGTCCTATGGAATCGGCCAGATCCTGGGGCCCCTGTTTGCCGCGCCGCTGGCGCAGCGCACCGGTTCGTTTTCGGTGCCATTGCTGGCCGCTGCGGGGGTGCTGGCGGCCGGCGCGCTGCTTTTTACCGGGGTCTGGTGGCAAAAGAAGGGGCGCCTGCGCGGCTAGAAGCGGTAGGCGATGCGAGAGAGGGCTTTGGCGCTTGGCCAATTAGCACGAAATTTGCGCAATTGGCATATAATTGCAGGCTCACGACCAAAACGGGCGGGTACTTACCGCCCGTTTTTCGTTTGTGCTTCATTTTTCGTGTGGTGTCACGCGCAGGCGCCACCCGGAACGTACGAACGTACTTCATCAGGAATTTACTAAACACGTGGCATTGCAGCAGACAGTGGAACAAACCGTGGCCGGCCTCGGCTACGACCTGGTCGAGATCGAACGCTCGGCCGGAGGCTTGCTGCGCGTCACGATTGATTTGCCCTGGGCCGGCCCCAATTCTGGCAAGGCCGATAAGGCGCCGGGTGTGCCCGAGCCCTACCTGACGGTCGAAGACTGCGAGAAGGTCACGCGCCAGTTGCAGTTCGCCCTGGAGGTCGACGGTGCCGACTACAAGCGGCTCGAGGTGTCGTCGCCGGGCATCGACCGGCCCCTGCGAGGCGAGAAGGATTTCGAGCGTTTTGCCGGTGAAGTCATCGACATCACGCTCAAGGCGCCGATCGGCGCCATCGGCAAGGACGCCGGCACGCCGGTGGCGGCCAATCGCAAGAAGTTTCGCGGCACGCTGGAGCGTGCCGACGGTGGTGGCTGGCAAATCGTCTGGAGCGATGCGCCGAAGCCGAAGCCCGGACAAAAGGTGAGCAAGAAGCGCGCGCCCGTGCCGTTGCAGGCGCTGGGCTTTGCGTTGGACGAGCTGCGCGAGGCGCGGCTTGCGCCAATCGTGGATTTCAAGGGCCGCAAGGCCAAAACCCGTGAGGGTTCATTTGATGTTGCCGGTGGCGATACGCCGGCTTGACCGAGGAGAGTGGGGCATGAATCGCGAAATGTTGATGTTGGTGGATGCGATCTCGCGCGAGAAGAACGTCGAACGCGACGTGGTCTTCGGCGCGGTCGAGTCTGCGCTGGCGCAGGCCACCAAGAAGCTCTACCAGGGAGAAGTGGACATCCGTGTGGCGGTCGATCGCGACAGCGGTGAATACGAGACCTTCCGCCGTTGGCACGTCGTTCCCGACGAGGCCGGCCTGCAGCTGCCCGACCAGGAAATCCTGCTATTCGAAGCCAAGGAAGAAATGCCCGACATCCAGGTCGACGAGTACATCGAGGAATCGGTGGATTCGGTGCCGATCGGCCGCATCGGCGCCATGGCCGCCAAGCAGGTCATCCTGCAGAAGATCCGTGACGCCGAGCGCGAGATGCTGCTCAACGACTTCATGTCGCGCGGCGAGAAGATCTTCACCGGCACCGTCAAGCGCCTGGACAAGGGCGACATCATCGTCGAGGCCGGCCGCGTCGAAGGGCGCCTGCGCCGCAGCGAGATGATCGCCAAGGAAAACCTGCGCAATGGCGACCGCGTGCGCGCCATGATCATGGAAGTCGACCTCACGCTGCGCGGCGCCCCGATCATCCTGTCGCGCTCGGCCCCCGAATTCATGATCGAGCTGTTCCGCCAGGAAGTGCCCGAGATCGAGCAGGGCCTGCTGGAGATCAAGAGCTGCGCCCGCGATCCCGGTTCGCGCGCCAAGATCGCCGTGCTCAGCCACGACAAGCGGGTCGACCCGATCGGCACCTGTGTCGGTGTGCGCGGCACCCGCGTCAACGCGGTCACCAACGAGCTGGCCGGCGAGCGCGTCGACATCGTGCTGTGGAGCGAAGACCCGGCGCAGTTCGTGATCGGCGCACTGGCTCCGGCCAACGTGAGCTCGATCGTGGTGGACGAGGAAAAGCACGCCATGGACGTGGTGGTCGACGAGGAAAACCTCGCCATCGCCATCGGCCGCGGCGGCCAGAACGTGCGCCTGGCTTCCGAGCTGACCGGCTGGAAGATCAACATCATGGATGCCAATGAATCGGCCCAGAAGCAGGCGCTCGAAACCGACGTCAGCCGCAAGCTGTTCATGGAAAAGCTGGATGTGGACGAGGAAATCGCCGACATCCTGATCTCCGAGGGCTTCACCAGCCTGGAAGAAGTGGCCTACGTGCCAATCTCCGAAATGCTGGACATCGAAGCCTTTGACGAAGACACCGTCAATGAGCTGCGCACGCGCGCCAAGGATGCGCTGCTCACCATGGAGATCGCCAAGGAAGAAGGCGTCGAGAGTGTCTCCCAGGACCTGCGCGACCTGCCTGGCCTGGATGCCGACCTGATTGCGAAGCTCGCCGATGCCGGCGTGCATTCGCGCGATGACCTGGCCGACCTGGCCGTCGACGAACTAACCGAGATCACCGGCCAAAGCGCCGATGACGCCAAAGCCCTGATCTTGAAAGCCCGCGAACATTGGTTCGCCGGCCAAGAGTGACGTGATGGAGCACCGAAACACATATGTCCAGCACCACCGTTGCCGAGTTCGCCAGCGAACTCAAGAAGACTCCCGATTTCCTGCTTGATCAGTTCAGGAGCGCAGGCGTGCCCAAGGCATCGCCGACCGATGCGATCACCGAGGCCGACAAGCAGCGCCTGCTCGGCCACCTGAAGGCCAGCCACGGCACGGCCGAGCCCGAGCGCAAGAAGATCACCCTGGTCAAGAAATCGACCAGCGAGATCAAGCAGGCCGACGCCACCGGCCGAGCCCGCACCATCCAGGTGGAAGTGCGCAAGAAGCGCACCTTCATCCAGCGCGACGAGCCCCATGCGGCCCCCGTGGCCGAGGCACCCGCGCCCGCCGAGGCGCCGGCGCCCGCCGCTCCGCGGATCGACGAGGCCGAGCTGGCTCGCCGCGAAGAAGAAGCACGCCGCCAGGCCGAGCTGATTCGCCGCCAGGAAGAAGAGCTGGTCGAGAAGCGCCGTGTGCGCGAAGAAGCCGAAGCGCGCGAACGCGAGCAGGCCGAGCGCGCCGAGCAAGCCGAACAGGCTGCCAAGGCAGAGCAGGCGGCCCGGGCCGCGGAAGCTGCCGAAGCCGCCCGCAAGAAGACCGCTGAAGCGCCGGCCGCTGCACCCGCACCTGCGCCGTCCAAGGCCGCCGCCGACAAGGCCGCGGCGGAAAGCGCTGCTGCCGACAAGGTTGCCGCCGACAAGGCGGTCGCCGAGGCCGCGGCCGTGCAGGCCAAGGAAGATGCCAAGGCCAAGGCCGCAGCCGAATCGAAGGCTCGCGCCGACGAAGAGGCTGCGCGCGCCCGCGATCTGGACGAGCGCCGCCGCAAGGCGCTGGCCGAAGCTGAGGCGATCCGCGCCATGCTGGCCGCGCCGGCCCGCGTGCTGGTGCCGCACAAGGCGCCCGAAAAGGAAGTGCCCAAGCCGGCCGTCAAGGGCACGTTGCACAAACCGGCGGCTCCTGCCGCGCGCGCTGGCGCCGCGGCGCCGGCCGCCCCGGGTACCGCCGCGCCCGGCAGCAAGGACGTCAAGTCTTCCAAGCTCTCGTCGAGCTGGGCTGGCGATCCGGCCAAGAAGAAGGAAATCAAGACGCGCGGTGACGCCAGCGGTGGTGTCGGCCGTGGCAACTGGCGCGGCGGCCCGCGCGGGCGCCGCGGCGGCGACCGTGGCGGCCAGGAAGATCACGTGCAGGCAGCGCCGGTGGAAGCGCGCGTGCTGGAAGTGCACGTGCCCGAAACCATCACGGTGTCCGAGCTGGCCCACAAGATGTCGGTCAAGGCCGGCGAAGTGATCAAGCAACTGATGAAGCTGGGCCAGATGGCCACCATCAACCAGTCGCTGGACCAGGACACCGCGATGATCATCGTGGAAGAAATGGGCCACAGCGCGGTGGTGGCGGCGCTGGACGATCCGGAAGCCTTCATCACCGAGGACGTCGGCGGTACGAGCGTCGAAGCCCTGCCGCGTGCGCCGGTCGTGACCGTGATGGGCCACGTCGACCACGGCAAGACCTCGCTTCTGGACTACATCCGCCGCGCCAAGGTGGCGGCGGGCGAAGCCGGCGGCATCACGCAGCACATCGGTGCCTACCATGTGCAGACCGAGCGCGGCATGGTGTCCTTCCTGGACACCCCGGGCCACGAGGCCTTCACGGCCATGCGTGCCCGTGGTGCGCAGGCCACCGACATCGTGATCCTGGTGGTGGCGGCCGACGACGGCGTCATGCCCCAGACCAAGGAAGCCATCAAGCACGCCAAGGCGGCCAACGTGCCGATCGTGGTGGCGATCAACAAGATCGACAAGCCCGACGCCAACACCGACCGCGTCAAGCAGGAGCTGGTGACCGAGGACGTGGTGCCTGAAGAGTACGGCGGCGACGTGCCTTTCGTGCCCGTGTCGGCCAAGACCGGCCAGGGCGTCGACGACCTCCTCGAGCAGGTGCTGCTGCAGGCCGAAGTGCTGGAGCTCAAGGCCCCGGTGGACGCCCCGGCCAAGGGCCTGGTGGTGGAAGCCCAGCTGGACAAGGGCCGCGGCCCGGTCGCGACCGTGCTGGTGCAGTCCGGCACGCTCAAGACCGGCGACGTGGTGCTGGCCGGCTCGACCTATGGCCGTGTGCGCGCCATGCTGGACGAAGACGGCAAGGCCATCAAGACGGCGGGTCCGTCGATCCCGGTGGAAATCCAGGGCCTGACCGAAGTGCCGCAGGCCGGCGATGAGTTCATCGTGCTGGGCGACGAGCGCCGTGCGCGCGAAATCGCCACCTACCGTGCCGGCAAGTTCCGCAACACCAAGCTGGCGAAGGCCCAGGCCGCGAACCTGCAGAACATGTTCAGCGACCTCAGTGCGGGTGAAGTGCAGATCTTGCGCATCATCATCAAGGCCGACGTGCAGGGTTCGCAGGAAGCGCTGGCCCAGTCGCTGCTCAAGCTGGCGACCGAAGAGGTCAAGGTGCAGATCGTCTATGCGGGTGTCGGTGGCATCAGCGAAAGCGACATCAACTTGGCGATCGCGTCGAAGGCGGTGGTGATCGGCTTCAACGTGCGCGCCGACGCCGGTGCGCGCAAGCTGGCCGACAGCAACGGCGTGCAGCTGAACTACTACAGCATCATTTACGACGCGGTGGACGAAGTGAAAGTCGCCATGTCGGGCATGCTGGCGCCGGAGCGCCGCGAGGAAATCATCGGCTCGGCCGAGATCCGCACGGTGTTCGTGGCTTCGAAGATCGGCACGGTGGCGGGCTCCTACATCACGTCGGGCCATGTCAACCGCAGCTCGCATTTCCGCCTGCTGCGCGACAACGTGGTGGTCTACACCGGCGAGGTCGAATCGCTCAAGCGCCTGAAGGACGATGTCCGCGAAGTGCGCGAAGGCTTCGAGTGCGGTATCAAGCTCAAGAACTACAACGACATCAAGGAAGGTGATCAGCTGGAGTTCTTCGAGATCAAGGAGATCGCGCGTACGCTGTAAGGCGTCGCCCGAGCGATCCATGCCTAAGAGAAAAGCCGCAACCCCCAACCGCGCGTTCAAGGTGGCCGATCAGATCCAGCGCGATCTGACGGAGCTGATCGCGCGCGAGTTGAAGGACCCGCGCGTGGGCATGGTGACCATCCAGGCCGTCGAGGTCACGCCCGACTACGCGCATGCGCAGGTCTATTTCAGCCTGCTGGTCGGCGACCCGGTGGAAACCACCGAGGCGCTGAACCAGGCGGCGGGCTTCCTGCGCAACGGCCTCTTCAAGCGTCTGCACATCCACACGGTGCCGACGCTCCATTTCCACTTCGACCGGACGACCGAGCGCGCTGCCGACATGAACGCGCTGATCGCCCAGGCCGTCGCTTCCCGCTCGAAAGACGAGTAGGCATGAACGCGCCACGCACCAGGGTGCAGCGGCGCCCTGTGCATGGGGTGTTGCTGCTCGACAAACCGCTCGGCCTCTCGAGCAACCAGGCCTTGCAGAAGGCCAAGTGGTTGCTGCGCGCCGAAAAGGCGGGCCATACCGGCACCCTCGATCCGCTGGCCACAGGCGTGCTGCCGCTGTGCTTTGGCGCGGCCACCAAGTTCAGCCAGCTGCATCTGGATGCCGACAAGACCTATGTCGCGACGGCGCGGCTGGGCGTGCGCACCAGCACGGCCGACGCCGAAGGCGAAGTGATCGCCGAGCGTCCCGTGCAAGTCAGCGAGGCCGACCTGGCCCGTGTGGCAGCGCAGTTCACCGGCCCGATCCGCCAGGTGCCACCGATGCACAGCGCGCTCAAGAAGGACGGCAAGGCGCTCTACGAATACGCCCGTGAAGGCGTCGAGGTCGAGCGTGCACCACGCGATGTCGTCATTCACGAACTGCACCTCAGTTTCGAGCCGGATTTCGAGGCTTCGAAGCTGATCCGCATCGCGGCCAAGGCCAGCAAGGGCACCTACATCCGGACCCTGGGCGAAGACATCGGCGAGGCGCTGGGCTGTGGTGCCCACCTGGCCAGCCTGCGGCGCGTGGCGACCGGCGGTTTTACCGAAGTCCAATGCGTCACGCTCGAAGCACTGGAAGCCATGGACGCCGGCGAGCGCCTGGCGCAACTGCTGCCCACCGAGGCGCTGGTGGCCGATCACAGCCGCGTCACGCTGGGCACGGAAGATGCGGGCCGCTTCCTTTCGGGCCTGCGCCGGCGCGGCGCCTGGCCGGATGCGCCGGCCGTGGCGGTGTTCGGCGAAGAGCCCGCCAGCTTTCTCGGCACGGCCCATGCAAAGGCCGGCGAACTGATCCCGGGGCGCTTGCTGAGCCCCATCGAAATCCAGCAAATTCTTCTTTCCAAGAACGCACACACCACCTGCGAAACAACATCATGAGCACCAACCAAATCCGCAATATCGCCATCATTGCCCACGTGGACCACGGCAAGACCACGATGGTCGACCAGCTGCTGCGCCAGTCCGGCACCTTCGCCGAGCACGAGAAGGTGGTCGACACGGTGATGGACAACAACGCCATCGAAAAAGAGCGCGGCATCACCATCCTGGCCAAGAACTGCGCGGTGACCTGGAAGGGCATGCACATCAACATCGTCGACACCCCCGGCCACGCGGACTTCGGCGGCGAGGTGGAGCGTGCACTGTCGATGGTGGACGGCGTGGTGCTGCTGATCGACGCACAGGAAGGCCCGATGCCGCAGACGCGCTTCGTGACCAAGAAGGCGCTGGCCCTGGGCCTCAAGCCCATCCTGGTGGTCAACAAGGTCGACAAGCCGGGCGCACGCCCCGACCAGGTGGTGAACGCCGCCTTCGACCTGTTCGACAAGCTGGGCGCGACCGATGAGCAGCTCGACTTCCCGGTGGTCTATGCCTCGGGCATCAACGGCTGGTCTTCGCTGGAAGAGGGCGCACCGGGCGAGCAGTGGGGCCCCGACATGTCGGCCCTGTTCGACACCGTCCTGAAGCACGTGCCGGCACATGCAGGCGACCCCGCCGCGCCGCTGCAGCTGCAGATCTCGGCGCTCGACTTCTCGACCTTCGTGGGCCGCATCGGCGTGGGCCGCGTCAACGCCGGCACCGTCCGCCCCATGATGGACGTGGTGGTGATGGAAGGCCCGGACGGCAAGCAAGTCAAAGGTCGGGTCAATCAGGTGCTGACCTTCCAGGGTCTGGACCGCGTGCAGGCCGCCGAGGCCGGCCCGGGCGAGATCGTGCTGATCAACGGCTTGGCCGACATCAACATCGGCAGCACCATCACCGATCCGGTCAACCCGGCGCCGCTGCCCATGCTCAAGGTCGACGAGCCGACTTTGACCATGAACTTCTGCGTCAACACCAGCCCGCTGGCCGGCCGCGAAGGCAAGTTCGTCACCAGCCGCCAGATCTGGGACCGCCTGCAGAAGGAACTGCAGCACAACGTGGCGCTGCGCGTGAAGGAAACCGGCGAAGAAGGCGTCTTCGAAGTCATGGGCCGCGGTGAACTGCACCTGACCATCCTGTTGGAAAACATGCGCCGCGAAGGCTACGAGATGGCCGTGTCGAAACCGCGCGTGGTGTTCCGCGACGTCGATGGCGTGCGCCACGAGCCGATCGAAATGGTGACTGCCGACATCGAAGACCAGCACCAGGGCGGCGTGATGCAGGCCCTGGGCGAGCGCAAGGGCGAACTGGTCAACATGGAACCGGACGGCCGTGGCCGCGTGCGCCTGGAGTACCGCATTCCGGCGCGTGGCCTGATCGGCTTCACCAACGAGTTCCTGAACCTGACGCGCGGCTCGGGCCTCATCTCCAACATCTTCGACAGCTACGAGCCGCACAAGGGCGACATCGGCAGCCGCAAGAACGGCGTGCTGATCTCGATGGACGACGGTGAAATCTTCACCTACGCCCTGGGCAAGCTGGACGACCGCGGCCGCATGTTCGTGCGCGCCAACGATCCCGTCTACGAAGGCATGATCGTCGGCATCCACAGCCGCGACAACGACCTGGTGGTGAACGCCACCCGCACCAAGCAGCTCACCAACTTCCGTGTCTCGGGCAAGGAAGACGCGATCAAGATCACGCCGCCGATCGACCTCACGCTGGAATACGGCGTCGAGTTCATCGAGGACGACGAGCTGGTCGAGATCACGCCCAAGAGCGTGCGCCTGCGCAAGCGCTTCCTCAAGGAGCACGAGCGCAAGCGCGCCAGCCGCGAGACCGCCGCCTAAACAGCATGGCGCTGTCGCACGGCCGCGCGGTCTGGATGATGGTCGCTGTGACCCTCATGTGGGCCACGGCCGGCGTCGTCACGCGCCACCTGGAGCATGCGCGCAGCTTCGAGGTGACCTTCTGGCGTAGTCTCTTCACCGCCATCTCGCTGCTGGTCATCCTGACGCTCTGGCAGGGCCGTGCAGTGCTTGCGCGCAAGCTGCGCGAAGGCGGCCGGGCGCTGTGGCTCTCGGGCCTGTGCTGGAGCGTGATGTTCACCGCCTTCATGGTGGCGCTCACGCTCACCTCCACCGCGAACGTGCTGGTGACCATGGCCCTGGGGCCGCTGTTCACTGCACTGGCGTCGCGCTTTTTCATCGGCCACCGGCTGCCGGCGCGCACCTGGGGCGCGATTTTCGTGGCCGGCGCCGGCATCGCCTGGATGTACGCCACCAAGCTGGAGCAGGGCCAGGCGCTGGGCACCTTCGTGGCGCTGTGCGTGCCGCTGGCGGCCGCATGCAACTGGACGGTGGTGCAGCATGCCGGCGCCCAGGGCCACAAGATCGACCTGGTGCCCGCGGTGCTGGTTGGCGCGCTCATCTCGGCGGCCAGTACCTTGCCGCTGGCCTGGCCGTTGCGCGCCAGCGCTCACGACATCGGCCTGCTGGCCTTCCTGGGGCTGGTGCAGCTGGCGATTCCCTGCTCGCTGTCGGTGATCTGCGCGCGCGTTCTGAAGGCGCCGGAGGTGTCGCTCCTGGCCTTGCTCGAGGTGATCTTCGGCATCGGCTTTGCCTGGATCGGCGCGAACGAGGTGCCGGCACCGCAGGTGCTGACCGGCGGTGCGCTCGTGATCGGCGCGCTGGTGATCAATGAATTTCTTGGTTGGCGCGCACGCCTGCAGCTCGCCTGAAAGCGCGCGGATGCGGCGTTGGCTGACAACGCCATGCACGGCTGCCGCGTTCAATTCAGGGCCTTGAAAGACAAAAAGGACAAGGAATGCGAACTTTGGTTGTGAGCCTGGCCACCGCTGCGGCGCTGTTGCCGATGGCGGCCTCGGCGCAGGTCTCGGTCAACATCAACGTGCCGGGCATCATCTCGGTGGCTCCGCCGGCACCGCGCGTCGAGTACATGCCGGCGCCGCGGCCGGGTCATCTGTGGGTTCAAGGGAATTGGCACTGGCACCAGGGCGACTACGCCTGGCGGCCGGGGTACTGGCAGCGGGCCCGTCCCGACCATGCCTGGGCGGCCGGCCGCTGGGTGCCCGTGGGCGGCGGCTACCGCTGGGTCGACGGCGGCTGGAGGCCGCACGGCAAGCATCATCATCAACGGCATGACCGCCATGACTACGACGATGACGACGATCATCGCCGCGGCCATCGCCACCATCACCGCCATCGCGATCGCGACGACGATTGATCGAAGGCGATACTGAAGTTGACAACAACAGGAGCGAATTGACCTATGCGCAAAATCTTCTTGGCGCTTGCTTGCGCCGTGGCTGCCACGCCGCTGGTGGCACCGGCCCAGGTTTCGGTGAACATCAACGTGCCCGGCATCATTGCCGTTGCGCCGCCGGCGCCGCGCTACGAGGTCATGCCCTCGCCACGCTCCGGACAGATCTGGATCCAGGGCAACTGGTATTGGGGCAACAACGACTACGTCTGGCGGCCGGGCCGCTGGGAGCCGGCGCGACCGGACTACGACTACGCACCCGGCCGCTGGGTGAAGGCCGACGGCGGCTACCGCTGGGTCGAAGGCAACTGGAAGTCCAAGGGCAAGGGCGGTGGCCAAGGCTCCGATCATTGCCCGCCCGGCCAGGCAAAAAAAGGGCGCTGCTGAAGAGCAGCGCCTTGGCATGACGGCGGTCTACTGACGACCGCCCGCAGCTTCTTTCAGGGGCGCGCGATCTTCCACGCGCCGGCGACGCCGTCGCCGGTGCGGTCGCCGGCCTTCGCGTCCTTCGCCCAGTAGTACAGCGGCGAGCCCTTGTAGGCCCACTGCTTCTTGCCGTCGTCGCGCGTGACGATGGTGTAGCCGCCCATGGGCTTGGCATTGTCGGCGGCCAGCAGCGGCGGCCAGTTGGCGGCGCATTGGCCATTGCAGGCCGACTTGCCACTGCCTTCGGTATCGCGCGCAAAGGTGTAGAGCGTCATGCCGTTCGGGCCGATCAGCACGTTGTCGACCGTCTTGGTCGGCGTGTCGGCGGGTGCCGTGGACATGCTGCCGCAGCCGGCCAGAAGGGCGGCAGCGAGGATCGAAGCACTGAGCAGTTTCATGAGGTTTTTCTCCTTTGGTTGACGACGAATGAAAGTCGACGCTGCAGTGTATGCGGCCTGATCTTGATATCAGAGCTGCTTGTACACCGCGGTGGCAATTGCCAGCAGCGCCTCGCGAGGCAGCTTGCCGGCCAGGGCGTAGCCGAAACCCTGGTCGGCCCAGTAGAAACTGGAGACCGGGTCGTCGGCTGCGAAACGAAAAGCGCTTTCCTGGGCGGCGATGCCGTCGCGTGCCGCGAGTGCGCCGATGTAGAGCGTGACCCGTTGGCCTGCGGCATCCTCGAACATGAATTGGGCGCGCGCGCCGGCCTCGCCGGGCAGCAGCCTGCCGCCCACCAGCGTGTAGCCCTGTGCCGACAGGTCGGGCACCTGCAAGGGCTTGTCGAGCCGGCGCGACAGCCATTGCACCAGATGTTGCTGCTCGGCCGCGGCCACCTCGACTGGATGGCGCTTCTCGGGCGAATAGACGGCATGGGCCAGTGCCGCGTCATGCGCAAAGGCAAGGGCCGCGGGCGGTGTCGCAGGGCGTGCGGCCAAGCCGCCGCCCTGGCTTTGCGCCCACTGGCCATGACCCATCCAGCCGGCCCCGAAAGCGAGCAGGACGGAGGCGGCGAGGGCGGCGGCCTGCAGCCAGCGTCGCGGCGCCGGATGCTTGCGTTGCACGGCATCGAGCAGATGCGCAGGCACCGGCTCGTCCAGCACCTCGCGATGCAGGCCACGCAGGGCCTCGCGCTGCGCGGCCCAGGCACGGGCGTCGTCGTCTTGGGGGGCGGTGGGAGCGCTCATGCCAGTCTTCCTACTTCAAGCGGCGCAGTTGCGGGCGCGCCGGTGCCGGCGTCTGGCCGCCATCCATGAGCTCAGCCAGGCGCGCGCGAGCGCGCGACAGCCGGGACATCACCGTGCCGGCCGGAATGGCCAGCACCTTGGCGATCTCGTCATAGCTGAAGTCTTCCAGTGCGGCCAGCAGCAGCACCGCGCGCTGCTCCTGCGGGAGCTGCAGCAGGCAGCGCTGCAGGTCGATCAGAAGGCCGGGCTCGGCTTCGGGCGCGCACAGCGTCTGGGCGGCGTCATCGATGTCGACCCGTGTGCCACGAGGCGGCGCCTGCCGCGCCTGATTGAGCCAGACGTTGTGCATGATGGTGAAGAGCCAGGCCCGCAGGTCGCTGCCCACGCGCCACAAGCGCCACTTGGCGCAGGCGCGTTCGAGCGTGTCCTGCACCAGGTCGTCCGCCGCCCAGGCATCGCCGGTGAGCGCGCGCGCATAACGGCGCAGGGCCGGAATGCAGGCGACGATGGGGGCGGTGTTCATGCAGGTGCGTGCTTAGGGCGTTCTTTCTGCATGAACACCTGGCGCCGGCGGATTATTCCGCCACCCCGCAAAAAAAAACTTCACAGCTTCTCAGCGGTTGCGGCTCTTCATCGCGCGCTCCACCTCGCGCTTGCCTTCGCGGTCCTTGATGGTGTCGCGCTTGTCGTGCTCGGCCTTGCCCTTGGCCAGCGCGATCTCGCACTTGACCTTGCCGGCCTTCCAGTGAAGGTTGAGCGGCACCAGGGTGTAGCCCTTCTGCTCGATTTTTCCGATCAGGCGGCGGATCTGCTCCTTGTGCAGCAGCAGCTTCTTGGTGCGCACCGAATCAGGATTGACGTGGGTCGAGGCGCTCTTGAGCGGGTTGATCTGGCAGCCCAGCACGAACAGCTCGCCGTTGCGGATCACCACGTAGCCGTCGGTCAGTTGCACCTTGCCTTCGCGCAAGGCCTTCACTTCCCAGCCTTCCAGCACCATGCCGGCCTCGAAGCGCTCTTCGAAGAAATAGTTGTAGGCCGCCTTCTTGTTGTCGGCGATGCGGGTGGAGGGGTCGGGTTTCTTGTTGGTGGCCATGTGAGGGGAGAGATGGGGTCGGCATGGCTTCAATACAATGCTTCGCGCCCTGCCTCTCGATTCTATGAAAACCGTTCACAAGTCCGTTCTCATCTGGTTCAGCGCAGAGGAGATGTATGCACTGGTCACCGATGTGGCGCGCTATCCCGAGTTTTTGCCCTGGTGCGACAAGGCGCGCGTCATCGAGGAAGACGAAGCCGGCATGACGGCTCAAGTGGGCCTCGCCTTCGGCGGCTTTCACCATTCCTTCACCACCCGCAACACCCATGTGCCGGGGCGCGAGGTGCACCTGAAGCTGGTCGACGGCCCGTTCTCGCGCCTGGACGGCACCTGGAAGTTCGCGCCGGTGGGCGGCGAGGGCGAGCGCGCCTGCCGGGTCGAGCTGGAGCTGCACTACGGCTTCGACAGCGTCACCTTGCAGACCCTGGTCGGGCCGGTGTTCGACAAGGTGGCCTCCACCCTGGTCGATGCCTTCGTCAAGCGGGCCGAGCAGGTGTACGCTGAGGTGCCATGAGCATTCAGATCACCCTCGCATGTTCTCCGGCGCCTCGCGTGGTGTACGAAGAAGTGCTGCTGCTGAAAGACGGCGCCAGCGCGCGCGATGCGGTGCTGGCCAGCCGCCTGGCCGCCGCCGAGTTCGCGCAGCTGGATTGGCAGGCGCTGCAGCCGGGTGTCTGGGGCAAGGCGGTGGATTGGGAGCAGCGGCTCAAGGACGGCGACCGCATCGAACTGTGCCGCGATCTCACGGTCGACCCGAAAGTGGCGCGGCGCGAACGCTTCGCGCGCCAGGGTGCCCGTGGCACCGGCCTGTTCGCCAAGCGCCGGGCCGGCGCCAAGGCAGGCTACTGAAGGCTGTCGCTACTTGGCGCAGTCGCTGTCGATGACCGACTGCAGGCGCTTCTGCTCCTGCGCCCGCGTGTTGTCGTCGATGATCTCGCGCTCGCCCTGGGCGTTCAGGCGCGCCACGCGGATGCCGCTGTCATAGGTGGCCTTGGCTTGGCGGGCACGGCCGCAGTTTTCGGCCTTGGCCTGCGCGAGCTTCTGCGCTTCGGCGGCCTTCTTGGCCTTTTCGGCTTCTTCCTGCTTCTTGATCTTCTCGTCCAGTTCCTTGTCGACCCGCGGCTTGGCCTCGGGTGCGGGTGCCGAGGAGGAGGGCGCCTTGGCCGACTGCGTCTTGTTGCCGTTGTTGTCAGCGCTAGCGCCGTCGCCATCCGGCAGCACGATGGCCGGATTGGGGCGCGGTGGCGGCAGGTTGCCGCGGCGCTGGATGTTCTTCTCTGGAATGTCGGGCGGCGGTGCCGTGTCGCTGAACACGGGCTTGCCGCTCTTGTCGATCCATTGCCATTGGGCCTGGGCTGCCAGGGGCAGCAACAGACAGCAGCCAAGGCATCCGGACAAGAGCTGACGCAAGACGAGTTTCATGCTCGGAAGTTTAGCGCCGGCTTACCTTTTGCAACGTGTTTGGTCGGCGCGCCGAGCGTCGGGCGCTGTGAATTCGCCACATACATTTGTATGACTTGGGCGGCGCAGGTCTTCTCTTGGCGCGAGCGGGTAAGTACCGATCAATCGTTACAATCCGTCTTTTGGAGCCTCACCCATGCGCCTTCTCGGCAAAGCGCTCACCTTCGACGACGTGTTGCTGGTGCCAGCGTTCTCCCAGGTCCTGCCCAAGGACACCTCCCTCGCCACCCGCCTCTCGCGCAACATCACCTTGAACCTGCCGCTGGTGTCCGCGGCGATGGACACCGTGACCGAAGCGCGCCTTGCGATCGCGATCGCGCAAGAAGGCGGCATCGGCATCGTCCACAAGAACCTCACGCCGGCGCAGCAGGCGAGCGAAGTGGCGAAGGTCAAGCGCTACGAATCGGGCGTGCTGCGCGATCCGGTGGTGATCACCCCCACGCACACCGTGCTGCAGGTGATGCAGCTGTCGGAAGAGCTCGGCATCTCGGGCTTCCCGGTGCTGGATGGCGGCAAGGTGGTCGGCATCGTCACCGGCCGCGACCTGCGCTTCGAAACGCGCTACGACGTACCGGTGAGCGAGATCATGACGCCGCGCGAGAAGCTGATCACGGTGCCCGACGGCACCACGCTGGCCGAGGCCAAGGCCCTGCTGAACAAGCACAAGCTGGAGCGCCTCCTGGTCATCAACAAGGAATGGGCGCTCAAGGGCCTCATCACCGTCAAGGACATCACCAAGCAGACCAGCTTCCCGAACGCCGCGCGCGACCCCTCGGGGCGCCTGCGCGTGGGGGCGGCGGTCGGCGTGGGCGCGGGCACCGAGGAGCGCGTGGAGGCCCTGGTGAAGGCCGGCGTCGACGCCATCGTGGTCGACACCGCGCACGGCCACAGCGCCGGCGTGATCGAACGCGTGCGCTGGGTCAAGCAGAACTATCCGCAGGTCGACGTGATCGGCGGCAACATCGCCACCGGCGACGCGGCGCGCGCCCTGGCCGATGCCGGTGCCGACGCGGTCAAGGTGGGCATCGGCCCCGGCTCGATCTGCACCACCCGCATCGTGGCCGGCGTGGGCGTGCCGCAGATCATGGCCATCGACAACGTGGCCACCGCGCTGCAGGGCAGCGGCGTGCCGCTGATCGCAGACGGCGGCATCCGCTATTCGGGCGACATCGCCAAGGCCATCGCCGCCGGCGCCAGCACCGTGATGATGGGTGGCATGTTCGCCGGCACCGAAGAGGCGCCGGGCGAAATCGTGCTGTACCAGGGCCGCAGCTACAAGAGCTACCGCGGCATGGGCTCCATCGGCGCCATGCAGCAGGGCAGCGCCGACCGCTACTTCCAGGAAGCCACCACCGGCAATCCGAACGCCGACAAGCTGGTGCCCGAAGGCATCGAAGGCCGGGTGCCCTACAAGGGCTCGATGGTCTCCATCGTCTACCAGATGTCGGGCGGCCTGCGCGCCAGCATGGGCTACTGCGGCTGCGCCACCATCGACGACATGAAGGCCAAGGCGGAGTTCGTCGAGATCACCGCCGCCGGCATCCGTGAGAGCCACGTACACGACGTGCAGATCACGAAGGAAGCGCCCAACTATCGGGCAGAGTGAGGCCAAGAGCGTGTCGTTGTTGCGGCTGGCTCACGACTATTGGCTCTATCTGAAGCTGGTGGCCGCCAGCATCCGGACGCGGGGCTTGCTCGCCGCTTCGTTCGCCTTGCTGGCCTTCATCGCAATCTTGTTGGGCGTGGCGGCCGAGCCCGACAAGCCGGGTTCCTGGGCCAGCCTCTTCACGCTGCTGTCGGCCATCTTCGCCGCGCTCACGGTGATCCGCATGAGCATGAAGGCCAACTTCGACGAGAACTACTCGCTCGCGTTTGCGCTGGCCCACGGCTACGTCAGCAACTTCGCCCGCCAGGCCATCGATGACCTCAAGACGCTTTCGCCCGAAGGCACTTTCGTCGTGTTCCGGCCCGAAGGGCTGGCCCAGCTGGAGGATGGCGCCGTGAAAGGCTTCAAGCAGAAGATCGTCGAGCGCGGCTATCGCTCATCGGTGCGGCACCTGGAGGGCGAGGGCAAGCGGGTTCGCGACGTGCTGGTGGTCGAAAGCCTCGAGGGTGGCACGCAGGCCAGGCTGCGCTACGTGGATTTTCCGTCCACGTTGCTCACCTTGAAGAGCCTGGTCGACTACCGCAGTGCCGAGCGCACGCGCAAGTCCGAGATCGCACTTTCCAATGACGAGCAAGAGATCATCACGCGCAACCTGATCAACATGTTCTTCGACGAGCTGGTGAAGCTGCTCGCAACCGACATCACCGCGGGCCGCGTCCGATTCACCGATTCAAGCATGGTTCACCTCTAATGCAACACCAGAAAATCCTCATCCTCGACTTCGGCTCGCAAGTCACCCAGCTGATCGCGCGGCGCGTGCGCGAAGCACATGTCTATTCTGAAGTTCATCCCTGCGATGTGAGCGACGAATGGATCCGCGAATACGCGAAAGACGGCGCGCTCAAGGGCGTGATCCTCTCGGGCAGCCACGCCAGCGTCTATGAAGAAAGCACCGACAAGGCGCCTGCCGCCGTGTTCGAACTGGGCGTGCCGGTGCTGGGCATCTGCTATGGCATGCAGGCCATGGCGCACCAGCTGGGCGGCAAGGTCGAAGGTGGCCACAAGCGCGAGTTCGGCTTTGCCGCGGTGCGCGCGCGCGGCCATACCGCGCTCTTGAAGGACATCGCGGACTTCACCACGCCCGAAGGCCACGGCATGCTCAACGTGTGGATGAGCCACGGCGACAAGGTCACCGAGCTGCCGCCCGGCTTCAAGCTGATGGCCTCCACCGAGTCCTGCCCGATCGCCGGCATGGCCGACGAGGAGCGCCATTTCTACGGCGTGCAGTTCCACCCCGAAGTCACCCACACGGTGCAGGGCAAGGCACTGCTGGAGCGCTTCGTGCTGGGCATCTGCAAGGTCAAGCCCGACTGGGTGATGCGCGACCACATTGCCGAAGCGGTGGAAAAGATCCGCGAGCAGGTGGGCGACGAGGAAGTGATCCTCGGCCTGTCGGGCGGCGTCGACTCCTCGGTGGCGGCGGCCCTCATCCATCGCGCCATCGGCGACCAGCTCACCTGCGTGTTCGTCGACCATGGCCTGTTGCGCCTGAACGAAGGCGACATGGTGATGGACATGTTCGTCGGCAAGCTGCACGCCAAGGTGATCCGCGTGGATGCCAGCGAGCTGTTCCTGGGCAAGCTGGCCGGCGTGAGCGACCCGGAAGCCAAGCGCAAGATCATCGGCGGCGAGTTCGTCACCGTGTTCAAGCAGGAAGCGGCCAAGCTCACCAGTGCCGGCGCCAAGGGCGCCAAGTGGCTGGCCCAAGGCACCATCTACCCGGACGTGATCGAGTCGGGCGGCGCCAAAAGCAAGAAGGCCGTCACCATCAAGAGCCACCACAACGTGGGCGGCCTGCCGGAGCAACTGGGTCTGAAGCTGCTGGAGCCGCTGCGCGACCTGTTCAAGGACGAGGTGCGCGAGCTGGGCGTGGCCCTGGGCCTGCCGCCCGAGATGGTGTATCGCCACCCGTTCCCGGGCCCCGGCCTGGGTGTGCGCATCCTGGGCGAAGTGAAGAAGGAGTACGCCGACCTGCTGCGCCGTGCCGATGCGATCTTCATCGAGGAACTGCGCAACTTCAAGGATGCGTCCAGCGGCAAGACCTGGTACGACCTCACCAGCCAAGCCTTCACCGTCTTCCTGCCGGTCAAGAGCGTGGGCGTGATGGGCGACGGCCGCACCTACGACTACGTCGTGGCGCTGCGCGCGGTGCAGACCAGCGACTTCATGACCGCCGACTGGGCCGAGCTTCCTTATGCGCTGTTGAAGAAGGTGTCGGGCCGCATCATCAATGAAGTGCGCGGCATCAACCGCGTGACCTACGACGTCTCGAGCAAGCCGCCGGCGACGATCGAATGGGAGTGAAATCGGGTCCTTCAGGGACTATCGCCAGCAATCGAAAAGTCGCCGTAAGTCATTGATTTAAAAAGATTTACGTCACGGCGACTATCGTTGGCTATCGCCGGCCAGCGGAACGGTTTGGCGGTAAAGCTGACGGTAAGAACTGAGGCCCGGATTCAGACCCGCTTGTTTACTATCCAGTTTTTTTCGGTCTGGACGGTAAAAAGCTCGATGAAAAGCTAGGTTTCATGCGGGTTCCAAGGCATCTTCAGGTCTCCTGACCCCTGACGGTAAAAACCGTCACAACCAGGAGGTAAAACCTCGATGTTGACCGACACCGCGCTACGCAACCTCAAGCCAAAAGCCGCGCCGTACAAGGCTTTCGACCGCGACGGCATGTACGTGACGGTATCGACGGCAGGCACCATCGCTTTCCGTTACGACTACCGTCTCAACGGCCGCCGGGAGACGCTCACCCTTGGTAGGTACGGTCCTGCCGGCATCTCGCTCGCCTTGGCTCGGGAGAAATTGCTGGACGCCAAGCGGGCCGTTGCCCGGGGCGAGTCCCCGGCCCATGAAAAACAGCGTGAGAAGCGGCGTCTCACGGCCGCCAAGACCTTCGGCGACATGACCGGCCGCTGGCTGGTCGATGCCCGCATGGCCGACAGCACCCGGGCGATGCGCAAGAGCATCGTCGATCGCGACATCCTGCCGGCCTTCAAGAACCGGCTGCTCACCGAGATCAGCGCCGATGACCTGCGAGCCTTGTGCAACAAGGTCAAGGCCCGCGGAGCGCCGGCCACGGCCGTCCATGTTCGCGACATCGTCAAGCAGGTCTACGCCTTCGCCATCCTGCACGGGGAGAAGGTGGCCAATCCAGCCGACGACGTCGGCGCGGCCTCGATCGCGACCTTCGTGCCGAAGGATCGGTCGTTGTCGCCGATGGAGATCCGCCTGATGTGCAGGCAGATGGAGTCGGTGGCCACGTACCCGACCATTCGCCTGGCGCTGCGGCTGATCCTGCTGACGCTGGTACGCAAGAGCGAACTCATCGAGGCGACCTGGTCGGAGGTCGATTTCGAGAACGCGACCTGGACGATCCCGAAGTCACGGATGAAGGGGCGCAACCCCCACGTCGTCTACCTGTCCTCCCAGGCCGTGGACATCTTCGTCGCGCTGCACACCTGCGCGGCGGGGTCGAAGTACGTTCTGCCGTCGCGCTACGACGCGGACCGCTGCATGTCGAAGGCAACGCTCAACCGGGTCACCCAGATCGTGTCCGAGCGGGCGAGGGCGGCTGGCCTGCCGCTGGAACCGTTCACGGTGCACGATCTTCGTCGTACCGGCTCGACGCTGCTCAACGAAATCGGCTTCAACGGCGACTGGATCGAGAAGTGCCTGGCGCATGAGGACGGCCGTTCGTCACGCTCGGTCTACAACAAGGCCGAATACGCCGAGCAACGGCGCCACATGCTGCAAGAGTGGGCCAACCTCATCGATGCGTGGGTCGATGGCCAGACCTATGTGCCGACGCTGATGCCGGACAACGTGGCGGTGCCGGTGCTGAGGGCGTCAGTATGAGCGCCGCTTTTTGGTCGCACCTTGAGGGAGGGATTGGCGAAGGCCGATCCTGGCCGCCGCGCCGGGCAGGTCTTTGCGCTGGCCCTGCTCAGGAGTTCATGAAACTCATGGAAAGAGCACTCCAGATGATCAATTCAAGGACTTCTTAAACCATTGGGGATTGAGTCGCTGAAACGATCATCAGCAGAAACCGGCGCTGCGCACGGGGCGGTGCTTTCGTTGCGAGACGTCCGGGCCGAAGGTCTTACCCTCCTGTCCCGATCGCGATGCCTGCTTGCGCGTGTCGATCCAGGCCTGGACTTCCTCCAAGTCCCAGACGACGCAGCGGGCGGTGAGATTGAACCGACGCGGAAACTCGCCGCGTTGCTCCATTTCGTAGACAGTCGTCTGCGCCAAGGGGACGATCTGGTGGAGTTCATGGCGTCGGATGGTTCGACGAAAGGGCAGGGGGAACCTGGCGGGAAACTGCGGCAAGTTGTCATAGCCATCAGTGCCCGGGAGCGGTGTTTGCCTGGGCTGAGTCGGCACTTTGTTTTCAGCGCTGTGTTCCATGCGAGCATCCATCGATGGGGCCAAATAGTTCTCTGTCCATAGAAGCCATGGTGGCTATCGACAGCGATCGGAACAACCCGCTGGGGCCAAGCGGAAAGGGCGCCATCCAAGTCACGCATTTGAAATGCGCGCCGCTTCGCGCCGCGATCGACGCCGGCGCCAGGTTGAGGGCGTGCTCCTCGGAACCGCTCGTGTTGGAGAGCTCGGCGAACGGGATCGGAATCCCCGGTCCCTAGCCACGAACGCCTCCAGCATGTGTGGAATCAACGTGGTAACGATCCCCGGCCCGGCCCGGCCGCGCTGTGCGTGCTTCGCATCGAGCCGCAAGATGCGTCTCGACCTTTCGGCTTCCATCGCTGACGTCTTCGGCCTTCGCTTCCCGCGGGCCTGCGCGCTGCGCTTGCTTGCGCTTTTTGCTGTGGTTAGGCGGCTTGCTGTTCCCTTCATCCTCGCACACCGGTCTCGCGGTCAAGGTCTGCGCGTGCTGCGCACGCTGGCGTCCTGCCGGCCGTCTTCGAACCTGTGACCGCTGCGCTGCGGCGTGCCGTCTCCGGCCTCGGGCAATCCCGCCCGATCACTGGAGTTGGCCATGGCGCACGATCTGTTGTCTTCCCTCGATTCCTTCGTTTCCGTCGCTTCGTTCTCGCTGCTGGTCCGTGACGTCGCGGGCGCGTGCCGGCCGGCCGAGGCCGATGAGGTGCTGGCCGCGGCGCAGCGGGTGCTGGCAGGCCGGGTGCGTGGGAGCGATGTGCTGAACTCGCCGGCGGTGGTCAGGGACTTCCTGCGGGCGCGGCTCGGGGCACTTCCGCATGAGATCTTTGCGGTGGTTCACTTGGACGCTCAGCACCGGGTGATCGACTACGTGGAGATGTTCCGCGGCACAGTGACGCAGACCTCGGTCTATCCGCGCGAGGTGGTCAAGGATGCGCTGAGGCTCAACAGCTCGACGCTGCTGCTGGTGCACTGCCACCCGAGCGGCTGCGTCGAACCGTCGCGGGCCGATGAGCATCTGACCCAGATGCTCAAGCAGGCGGCTGCGCTGGTGGACGTACAGGTGTTGGACCACTTGATCGTGGCCGGGGCCGACGTGCTCAGCTTTGCCGAGCGCGGGCTGCTGTGAACCCAGGGGCTTCGGCCCCACATTTTGCTGCGCTCGCCGGTCCGTGCATTCGCTGGAGGTCAGGGGCGGTCTTGCTGGCTCCTACACCGTAGCACGACGTGCTCGCCGTCAAGGGCTGCGCGCCATAGCGCTTGCGGCCGTTCGGCCGTCGTTGACCCCTGACTGCTGCGCTGCGTCGTGCTGGCCACGGTTCCGGGCAATTCCGCCCGAGCAACCGGAGATCATCATGAACGAGAAATCGCACGTTTCGCTGGAGCAGCGCGTCTGCCTGGTATGCGGCGCCAGCTTCGATACCGGCAGCATCCTGCTCGACAGGCGCCTGCGCGCGAGCATGAAGCGCCACACGGTAACGGGCTGGGGGCTGTGCGCCGAACACCAGAAACTGTCCGATGACGGCTTTGTCGCGCTGGTCGAGTGCGACCCGAAGCGCAGCGGTTCGCCGTCGGGCAACGGCCGCATGAAGCCGGAGCAGGCCTATCGGACGGGGCGTCTGGCCCATCTGAAGCGCGAGGTGTTCGCCAGGGTGTTCAACGTGCCGATCGCAGCCGATCAGCCGTGCGTATTCGTCGAACCCGGCGTGATTGAGCAATTGCACGCGATGGTGTCGCCGGTGGCGGATTGAGCGTGCGCTGAAACGCTCCGTGCGTCGTGCCGCGGATCGCGGGTGCGGCGCACCGTTTCTCTTGCTACTCATCGGGTCTCGGTGCCCCCCTGCGGGTCGACCGTGTTCTCCCCGGTGGCAGTGCCTGCCACCTGCGCGCCGCCTTCGGCGGCTTGCCTGGCCTCTATAGGCGCTCCTTCCGTCAAGGGCCGCTACTGCTCTCGTGGGCTCGGCTTCGCCTGCGGGCCGCGCCAGCGCCTTCGCTTCGTCCCTCGACGGCGCACCCGCGCCGGCCCTAGCCGGCCCCGCATGGCCGCGAAAGGGCTTCGCGGCCCCTGCGGAGCCAAAACCCTCAAGGAGCGCACCCACGCAGAGCACCGAATGAATCCATCCCTTTCGCCTGTTCCATCTTCCTGTTCAACGTCCCCGAGCGGGACAAGGAGCTATCGATACGCATGCCACGGCGTGAGCATGATGCCCCGGCCTTGGCCGGGGCGTTTCCTTTCCTATTCGGTCGATGTCATCGGCGCTCGCGCGCGGCCGGGGTGCCGCGCGCGTTTCATTTGATTTCCAGCGGGCGTTGCCCGATTTCCCTCGGCATGGCGCCCCGCCGGCAGGCGGTGCGCGGGGCTGCGACGGACCTTGCTGCGCACGGTTGTTCGGCGCGCCGTCCTGGTCGATGCTGGCGGACGGGTGATCGGGAACGACGGTCGCTTGCCCGATAGGGCCATCCACCATGCCTCCCTTCAATGCCACCGCCGCCAACCACGCCCACGGCTTGGATGCGGCGGAGCGTTCTCCTTCGTCTTCGCTGTTGGGCCGGCTTGGCATTCGGCAGGGCCCGAATCCATGTCGGAAGGCTGTCGCCTCGGGCGAGTGCCGGGCTCATGCGTCCCTTGCGAGCACAGGTCCACGCCCACGGCCTTGTATTGGTCGTGAATCCTGGCGCGGGCACGGCGGCACTGCACTGCGTTTCGCTGACCTCGGGCTTCATCGCCGCAACCGTCCGGCCCGACAAATTTCCCCTCTGCTGTGCAGATTCCTCGCGAGGCAAATTTCTCGTGCCTGCCGGTCCTTCGCTGCGCTGCGGCCCCTCCGCTTTGCTTTGGGGTGCGGCGCGCCCGGACCCGCGCCGATCGGATCACGCCAAGGCCGCGATGGGCGCGGACTTGGGAATCACCTCGAAAGGACTTCATCATGAGCACCATCGGCAATTTCACCCCTTCGGGCAACGGCTACACCGGCTCGGTTCGCACCCTGACCTTGAACGTCAAGGTCAGGATCACCGCCAGCGACAAGGCGAGCGAGAACGCCCCGGACTATCGCGTCATCGCCGGCAACGGGCTTGAGATCGGCGCGGCATGGAAGAAGGTCAGCAAGGCGGAGCGGCCCTACCTGTCGGTGACACTGGACGATCCGTCGTTCCCGGCGACCATCTATGCCCGTCTGGTCGAAGGCGAGGACGGCGCGCACAACCTGATCTGGTCGCGCAGCAAGGGCGACTGAGCGCCGCCCTCGGCGCCCCGCTTCGGCGGGGCGCTTTGCGGTGTCCGGAACCGACCGTCTATCTGATTCGATGGTCGGCTGATCCTGGGGCCGTGCCATGTGCGTCTGCTGGACTTCGCGCATTCGTCGTAAAGCCGATTCTGTTGTTTCGTGCTTTGACGGATCGTCGCAGAGAAGTACAGAAGGTCTTGTTCTTCGTCGGGTTGGGTGAGAAGTGGCTTGGAGGTTTGGCGATTCCGTGCGTCTCCGGCAGTGCCGGACCGCGCTCTTGTGCTGCGCATCGAGCCGCCGGGCGTCTCGACCCATCCGGGCGCCTATCGCTGACGCCTTCGCGCCTGCGGCGCTGCGCGCTTCGCTTGCGGAAACCCCGGGGCAGGCAAAGGGAGGGGGCTGGCTTGCTGATGGCCGATCTACGACTTGGACTGAACCGGGTCACACTTTTTCACAGGCGCCCTGGCGCCTTCGTAGGAAGACGCTTCGGATCCAGCTTGAGGAAGCGCTGGAGCCCTTGAGGCGCATTCGGCATATCCTAGAAGTCGCGGCGATACGCACGCAGTCGATTACCCGTCGCGCAACCAATCGAGGAGGCACATTCATGGCTGAAATCCTTGGACTGGGCATCACTCACTATCCGCCGCTTTGCCTTCCGGACGCCGCGATGTCGGGCATCCTGCGCTGGACGCTCGACGACCCCGCGATCCCCGCCGGCGCCAAGGATCCGGGCAATTGGCCAGCGGCGATGCGCAAGGAGTGGGCGGACGACCAGGGCGCGGGTGCAGCTACCAGGCATCGCGGCGCACTCGTTGCCGGCCTTGATCGCGTGCGCGCTCGTCTCGACGAGTTCAAGCCGGATGTGGTCGTCATTTGGGGTGACGACCAATACGAGAACTTCCAAGAAGACCTGATTCCGCCTTTCGCGGTCCTCGCCTATGAGGATTTGGACCTGCGGCCCTGGGCGGAGACAAAGACTTCGTCAATGATGAAGGGCAAGGCCAATGTGTGGAACGAGGACGAGTTGTTCGGCTACCGCTTGCGCGGGCGGCCCGACATTGCGAAGCAACTCGTCACCACGCTCATCGAACGGGATTTCGACGTCTCCTACGCGTACAAGCCGCTTCACCATGGCAGCGTGCCGCACGCCTTCACGAATTCGGTTCTCTTTCTCGACTACCACCGGAAGGGCTATGACCACCCGACGATCTGTTTTCCCTTGAATTGCTATGGGCGCCGTGTTGTCTCGTGCCGCGGCTTTATGACGCGAATGGACCAGCCTGTGGATTTCGATCCGCCGTCTCCGTCGCCCAGGCGCTTCATGGCTCTCGGGGCAGCGACCGCGCGGATCTTGAGGCATAGTCCCTACCGGGTCGCCCTGATCGCCTCATCGTCATGGTCGCACGCGTTTCTTGTCGACAAGACGTGGCGCCTGAGACCGGACACGGAGAGCGATCGCCACCTCTACGACTCAATGGTCGCCGGCGACTACGACTTCTGGCGATCGACGTCGCTTCAGCAGGTCGAGGAAGCGGGCCAGCAGGAGGTGCTCAACTGGTGGACGCTCGTCGGCGCAATGGAGGCGCTCGGGGCGAAGCTCGAATGGAGCGAGTTCGTCGAGACGCACATTTTCAACTCGAACAAGGTGTTCGCGGTCTTCGAGGCGCAATAGACGTTCGGAGAGATGGGAAGTCCTCGTGAACGGCCAGTTGCTGCCGGTGGCGACCGGCGACTTTCGGGCGACCACCCAGTGCGGCCACGGCCGACCTGGCCTGCGCGTCCTCCTCGACGCACAGGTGCGCTTCGGGTCTGCGGCCAGCCAGCTATGGTGTCAGAGATTGGCCGCCCGGGGACATCCGTCCAGCGGCGCGTCGCGTCGAGGCGAACGCGCTCGTGCCCAGCCACCGCCATAGGTCTTTCGCGTCGCGCTTCGCCCCATCAACACGGATCTCGCGCGACTGGAGGGCCTGCTGAGGCGTGCGGTCACCCGCCCACACTTCGGTCAAAGCGCGGACCGACGCATCCACCACGAGCGTCAGCTCGCGCCCTGGGTCGTCGCGACACAGGTCGGCCACGCCGTCCTCCACGACGAGCCACCAGGCACGCTCGCGAGCCCGTGCGTCGCGGAGCTGGAAGTGGATGACCACGGGCCTGGACGGGAACTCCTGGATGCACGCGAATCGGCGCATATCCCACATGAGCAAGCCCGCATCCAGTTCATCGTCGCGCAGGCGGCTGCCAATCCACTGCGCACCCCAATGGCCAAGCGCCATGACAATGGGTCGAAGTGCCTCGCCCGCCTCTGTGAGGCTGTATTCCCAAACCTTGCCGACGGCGTCTCGGCGCACGACACCGAATTCCTCGAGACGTTGAAGCCGCTGCGCCAGCAGGCTGGTGGACATACGCGGTACGCCGCGATGCAGGTCATTGAAGCGCTTGCTGCCGCACAACAACTCGCGCACAACCAGCGGCGTCCATCGCTCGCACAACACCTCGGCACCCCTTGCAACGGTGCAGAACTGACCGTAGGTTTTTTCCATTGCATCGTCTCCAGAGCGTAAACGCTTCAGATTCTGGACTGGTCTGGGCGCCCAGTCACGCGCAAGCTGTCCATGTCGGGCAATGCTTGCCCAGGAAAGACGCCATGACGATGATCGCCATCATTCAGCGCCCGCCGGTCTTGCTCGATCGCGGCGCCACCATCACAAGGGCAGTGCAATGGGTCGCCGAAGCCGCAGCGGCAGGGGCATCGCTGATCGTTTTTCCCGAGTCGTTCATACCGGGCTACCCGTCCTGGGTATGGCGGCTCGCGGCAGGAAGGAATGGCGCCGTCATGGGCCAATTGCACGCCCGCTTGCTCGCCAACGCGGTTGACCTCGGTGGCGGCGACTTGGCCGAACTGTGTGAGGCCGCCCGCGCCCGCAACGTGACGATCGTGTGCGGCATCAATGAACGGGATCGGGAGCATGGCGGCGGGACGCTCTACAACACCGTCGTTATCGTTGGCACCGACGGCAGGGTGCAGAACCGGCACCGCAAGTTGATGCCAACCAACCCTGAACGCATGGTTCATGGCTTGGGCGACGCGTCCGGGTTGCGCGTGGTCGACACGCCTGCCGGCCGGGTCGGCGGCCTCATCTGCTGGGAGAACTACATGCCGCTGGCGCGCTATGCGCTCTACGCCCAGGGCGTGGAGATCTACGTCGCGCCCACCTACGACAGTGGGGACGCCTGGATCGGCACGATGCGCCATATCGCGCTCGAAGGTCGGTGCTGGGTGGTCGGTAGCGGCACGGCGCTGCGTGCCAGTGACATTCCGCAGGACTTCCCGGCCCGCGCAGAGCTGTTCCCCGATCCCGAGGAATGGATCAACGACGGCGATTCGGTGGTGGTCGATCCCATGGGGAAGGTCGTCGCGGGCCCATTGCGCCGAGAGGCCGGCATCTTGTATGCAGAGATCGATACGGCGCGCGTCGCGCCGTCACGCCGAACGCTCGACGTCACCGGGCACTACGCGCGCCCGGACATCTTCGAGCTACAGGTGCGCCGCGCGCCGGCGACACCCGTGCGCTACGTTGACGGGTAAGCGCCGCGCGCCCGGATGGATTGCAGGACCAGCCGACCCATTCCGTCGCTCGAACACTTGCCAGGATGGCGGCCGGCAACCGGCAGGAAGACCAAGAATTTCATCACTCTTCTCGGAGATGACTCATGGCGATCAAGCTCACACGAATGGACGGCGGGACAGTGGACCTTTCGCCGGAGGTCCTGCAGTCGTTCAAGGCCGCATTCAAAGGCCAGGTGCTGACTGCGGATGACCCGGAATACGAGGAATCGCGCAAGATCTGGAACGCGATGATCGATCGTCGCCCTGGCCTGGTGGCTCGTTGCACCGGGACGGTCGATGTCGTGCAGGCCGTTCGGTTCGCGCGTCAGCACGGGCTTCTCAGTTCCGTGCGCGGCGGCGGCCACAACATCGCAGGGCTTGCGGTCTGCGAGAGCGGCCTCATGATCGACATGTCGCTGCTGAGAGGCGTTTGGGTCGATCCAGTGCGCCGCACGGCTCGCGCGCAAGCCGGCTGCACACTGGCCGAGGTCGACCGCGAGACACAGCTGCACGGGCTCGCAGCCGTGCTCGGTTTTGTTTCTGCCACCGGGATTGCAGGCCTCACCGTCGGCGGCGGTTTCGGCTACCTCACGCGTCGCCACGGCTGGACCTGCGACAACGTGGTCTCCATGGAAGTGGTAACCGCCGGCGGCGACGTCTTGCGTGTGTCTGCGGACGAGAACGAGGACCTGTTCTGGGCGCTGCGTGGCGGCAGCGGCAACTTCGGAATCGTCACATCCTTTGAGTACCGACTCTTTCCCGTCGGCCCCGAAATCCTGGGAGGTGCGATTGCGTGGCACGGCGACGACGCCAAGCAAGTTCTCGACGCCTACCGTGAGTTCAGCGCCGGGGCGCCGCGCGAACTGGCCAGCGTGGCTGTTCTGCGGATTGCGCCGCCGGCACCTTGGCTCCCGAAGGATGTGCACGGCAAGCCGATCGTTGCCATCTTCGTCTGCTACTCCGGCAAGGTCGAAGACGGAGAAGCACTGATCGCGCCGCTGCGCGGGCTGGGTCGGCCAGTGGCCGACACAGTGACGCGTCGGCCCTATACGCAGATGCAGAGTCTGCTTGATGCCACGCAGCCCAAAGGACGGCGCTACTACTGGAAGTCACACTACCTGCCAGGCATCGATCGTCAGACCATTGACGTCGCCGTGGAGCATGCGGGCCGAATTCGATCGCCCCATTCGGCCATCCTGCTGTTCCAGATACAGGGTGCGCTGGGCGAGCTGACTGCCGGGTACTCGCCGGCAGGCAATCGAGACGCGGCCTATGTGCTGAACATCGCTGGTTCCTGGGAGAAGCCAGGCGATGACGACATCAATGTCAAGTGGGCGCGGGACTGCTTCGAAGCGACGCGCTTCTGCTCGACAGGCGGGGCATACATCAATTTCCTTACTGAGGACGAGGGCCAGGATCGCATCGAGGCCGCGTACGGCCGATCCAACCTGGACAGACTCGCGGCGCTCAAGCGCAAGTACGACCCCGAAAACTTCTTCCGCCACACAAAGAGTGTCTCTGGTTGAACCGACCGACTTGAGCGCGAAGGTTTCCACGCGGGTTCGCGACGAACCCGTGGCACGTCGCCACCTGGGAGCGGAGCAAAACCTGGCGGTCCTGGTGCGCGCCAGCCGACAAAAATCCAGCGAGCCAATCCGCCGCCCCTGGCCGATAGCTGAGAAGACGATGCGTCAAGAAATTCGAATGGATTGCGCAAAAGGAGCATCTTTCTACACTTCACGCACGTTGACCACGCGCTCGACACTGACCCGACCCAAAACGCGCAGAATGGTTCGGCGGCGCGTTCGTCCGGGCACGTGGGGTGAGGGGAGTAGGCTGGTTTGGGCGGTACTGCGGCAGCAATGGAGTTGATCATGAGCTCTGCAAACGACTATGGCACGCACTACTGGTGTGTTGCAGGCGATGGCGGACCTGTCTTCGTCTATGCCGATCGGATTGAGATTTCAGCGTGTGGTGCCCTGACCGCATGGGGTGGCTATCGAAAGGACGGCGCCCATGTTGAGCAGGAGCAGCAGTTGTGGGGTGCCGCACCCGGCCAGTGGAAGACGTTCTTTGCGGCCAGTCTCATCGACAGAAGGCCAGTAGCAATAGACGCTGCGGCGTGATCCACGCGCCTACAGCCTTTGGGTGGACGATCCGTCGTTCCCGGCGACCATCTATGCCCGCCTGGTCGAAGGCGAGGACGGTGCGCACAAGCTGATCTGGTCGCGCAGCAAGGGCGACTGATCCTCGTCGCCCTCGACGCCCCGCTGCGGCGGGGCGCCGTCTTCAACGTTCGCTTCGAGGGCCTGCGCGTGTTCGCAGGCCCTGCCGTGGCTGGACTTCGAGTCGTTGCGTTCTGTGATCCCTTGCGAAAGCATGGATCAGCGCAGGAGCGTGATGTCGTGATCGCGCATCGTCGTAAAACTGTTTCCTGTTTCGTATGTCTGCGGCTTTGCTGGGATGCGCCAAGCCGGATCTTGTGTTCTGCGCGTGTCAGCAGATGCGTTCCCAAGGCTCCACGGTTCCATGCGTCTCCGGCGTTGCCGGATCGCGCTGTCGTGCTGCGCATCGAGCCACCCATGCTGTCTCGTCCCGTTCGGGCTTCCATCGCTGACGCCTTCGCACCTGCGTGCTGCGCGCTTCGCTTGCGCCACCCGTGGTCAAGCTGTTCACGCCCGATGCGGGCGCGACCCGGCTGCTGACCGAGTTGGATCCGCACGATGAAGATCGCGCGTTCGGGCTGTGCGACCCGGGACAGGGCTTCCCCGAGTGGCGCAAGGTCCGTGACCGCTCCGAGGCGGTCATGAAGGCACGGTGTTCTTCTACGGATCCGCGACCAAAACTGGTGATGTCGCATACGCGGCGCGCGGGCTATCGTCGCTGCGCACGCGCCCGGAGCCACGCCGCTACTGGGCGCTGCCCCGTGCAGTCGAGGTTCAGTACCGGAAGGGGGCGCCTCATGGCCGTCCATCGCATCGATGACCACCTGGTGCATTCGCACTGGCGTCCTTCGGCCGCCTACTTTTACACGCTGGACCTGGACGGTCCCGAGCTCGCGTGGGAGTACCTTCGTCGTCATCCGCTTTACCGCGCCGACTGGGCGCGGCGGCGCGCCATGAACCCCGGTCGATGGGGGTTGCGAATGCGCCGAGGACCCGCGACTCGATGCGCGCGAGGCGCAACCGCTGTGGGTGACGCACGCCGATGAGCTTCTGCATGTGCGTGCGGCGCATGCGCGCCGGCTTGCAGCGCCGTCCACCACCTGCTCCCGCTTCGACCTCTGGCGCGTTCCCGGCCGCAAGCGCCTGGCGCCCGACGATGCGGGCCTGATCCTGCTGGCGGCCATGCCGGCCCTGCGCCTGCGTGCGCTGCTGGCCGAGGGGCTCGCCCACGGCGCGGCCTATGCCTGCGCCGTGCCGCTGGGCCCTGGCCTGCGCGCCCGCCTCGACGACTTCCATGCGCAGGCGCGCGCCCTGGACGCGCGCCCGCCCGCCGAGGGCCAAACGCGTGCCGCCTCCCGCTCCGCGCTGCTGCACCTGCGCGCCCTGCAGGCGCTCGACGGTGCCCAGGCCGGCGCGTCCCAGCGCGACATTGCCCAGACCTTGTTCGGCGCGGATGCGGTGGCGCTGCGCTGGCATGCCGACGGTGAGTTGCGGGCGCAGGTGCGGCACCTGCTGGCCCGGGCCGCCGGCCTGATGCACGGAGGCTACCTCGCCCTGGCCGGCATCCAGGGCGCCATGGTGGCCGTGCAGGGAGACGAAGTGTCCTCTTGAATCTCTCCCTGCGCGGCTCGCCCGGCTTTGCGCAGACTGCCTGCACCGGGCTGCGAGCGGTTCGCGGCCGATTCCATGCGATGGAGGCCTTCATGGCTGCAGGACATTCGATTTCTTCGCACGCCGTTGCGGCCGCTGCACCACCGACCGAGGGGCAGCCGCAGTTCCTGACCACCGAGGAGGCCGGTCGCTTCCTGCGCCTGTCGCCGCGCACGCTGGAGAAGCAGCGTGTTCTGGGCGGCGGACCGCGCTTTCGGAAGTTCGGCGCGCGCGTGGTCTACGCCGTGCAGGACCTGCGCGCCTGGGCCGACAGTCGTGCCTACGGCATGACCTCCGACCCCGGCTACGTGCAGCGCGACTCGGTGCGCTGAGCGGCGTGGCGCACAAGCCAACGGAGGGCGCGCGATGACCAGTCCCATGCACACAAGCCGACCCATGCCGCAGCAGGCGCGAGCGCATCGTCAGGACGCGCATCGCGGCCGGGTGGTCGCAGTGCTGAGTCAGAAGGGCGGCGCCGGCAAGACCACGCTGGCTACGCACCTGGCGGGCGAGTTCGCCATGCAGGGCCGGCGCGTGATCTTGCTGGATGCCGATCCTCGGGGCTCGGCGCTGGATTGGGCGCAGCGCCGAGCGCAGTGCGACCTGCCGCGCCTGTGCGGCATCTATGGCCTGGCGCGCGACGCGCTGCATCAGGAAGCACCGTTGCTCGCGCAGCAGGCGGATCTGGTGCTGATCGACGGGCCGCCGCGCGTTGCCGCGCTCGCGCGCTCGGCGCTGCTGGCCGCCGACTTGGTGCTCATTCCGGTGCAGCCCAGCGCCTACGACGTCTGGGCCATCCAGGACATGGTCCGGCTGGTGGCCGAGGTGCAGGTGCTGCGGCCGATGCTGCGCGCGGCCTTCGTCATCAACCGGCTTGTCGTGCGCACGCGGATCGGGCGGGAGGTGCGTGCGGCGCTCGCCGAGCAGCCGCTGCCCACGCTGCGGGCCGATGTCTGCCAGCGCATCGTGTTTGCCGCCAGCGTTGCGGCGGGGCGGCTCGCCTGCGAAGCCGCGCCGCTGAGCACCGCCGCGCGCGAGATCGCGGCACTGGCGCAGGCGGTCCGGGAGGCATTGCGATGACGGCGCTGGCCGCACCGATCGCGCGCGGCCATGAATGCCGTCGTGTGCCGGTCGTACGCCGGCGAGGCGCCGATCCAGCCGCGTCCCGGACGCGGCATTCGCAGTGCCTCGTGGCGTGGTCCAAGGGCCGTATCCACGCCGACGGGCCCACCGTCGATCCTCGGTTGGCGCCGCAGACTCGCATCCGATGCATCCCCCGGAGGCGCGTGTTCGCCGTGACGCGGATGCGGCGCGAAGGGCGGTCGTGCCAGTGCCCGCTGGAGGCCTCGTGAAATTGCCGCAACGCAGCGCGATCGCCGCGTGCGCCGCGCTCGGCTTGGCGGCGTTGGGCCTGCCAGTGCTGCTGCCGCCGCTGACGCCGCGCCTGGTCTACAACGCCAGCGACAGCATGCCGCGCGGCTGGTACCTCGCCGCGCCGCCCGGTACTGCGGCGGTCGGCCGCATCGTGCTGGTGCGCCTTCCCGCCGAGGCGGCGGCCTGCGCTGCGCGGCGCGGCTACCTGCCGGCGGACGTGCCGCTGCTCAAGCGCGTGGCGGCCGTCGCGCCGCAGCCGGTGTGCGTGCGCGCCTCGTGGGCGCGCATCGACGGCGTGCCGGTGGGCGCCGTGCGGCTGCACGACGCACAGCACCGGCCCCTGCGTCCCTGGGCGCATTGCCGGCTCCTGCGCGACGACGAGGTCTTCGTGCTGGGCGATGCGCGTGCGATGTCCTTCGACAGCCGCTATTTCGGCCCGCTCCCTGCGTCTGCCTTGATCGCCCGCGCATGGCCGCTGTGGACCTGGGAGGCGCGATGAGATCCGCGCCGCAAGCCGCTGGCATGCAACGCGTGTACGAGTCGCGATGGCGTGCGGGCAATCGCCCGCATTCCCGCGGCGCGCCGGGAAGCGAGCAAAACGACAGCGGAAACGGCAAGGCAGACGATGAAGGGGAGGGCGAGTGCTGCGGTAATCGGGGCAAGCGCCCCAGAACCAGCGCCGCGGCGGCGCCGGAGTGCGTCGAGACAACGTGCGGGGACAGGCCCTGCTGCGGATACTGATCGTCCTGTTTAACCTTCCAGGAGAGCGACGATGCAATGCTTTAGTGGACTGGATGTTTCGGTGACAGAGACCGCGATCTGCGTGATCGACGGCGACGGGCAGGTGCTACTGCGCACTTCGGTGGAAACCGACCCGATGGCGATCCGCGATGCGCTGGCGCCGTTTGTGCGTCAGCTTCGCCGCGTCGGACACGAAGCCGGCGCGCTGTCGCCGTGGCTGCAGCCGCAACTGCTCGCGTTGGGCCTGCCGGTGGTCTGTCTGGAGGCGCTGCACGTGCGCTCGGCACTGAATGCGCAGCGCAACAAGACCGACGCGTCCGACGCGCTGGGCATCGCCCATCTCGTGCGCACCGGCTGGTACAAGAGTGCGCACGTCAAGAGCGAGGCGTGCTACCGCTTGCGCCTGCTGCTCACGCACCGGCGCAATCTGAAGCGCAAGTTCCTCGATCTGGAGAACGCCATCCGCCATTCGCTCAAGACGTTCGGCATTCGCCTGCACAAGGTTGGCCGCGCCGGCTTCGACGCAGCCGTGCGCGCCGCGGTGCAAGGCGACGCGTTCACCGCCGAACTGATGAACAGCATGCTCACTGCACGCGCGGCGTTGTGGAAGGAGTACCTGCATCTGCACCAGTTGGTGGTCGTCCAGGTGGCGCAGGACGAGCTGTGCCGACGCTTCATGGGTATCCCTGGCGTTGGCCCCGTGACGGCGCTGGCCTTCCGCACCGCAGTGGAAGACCCGACGCGCTTCAAGCGCTCGCGCGACGTTGCCGCGTACTTCGGATTGACCTCCAAACGCTGGCAGTCGGGCACGTCTATCGACATTCAGGGCCGCATCAGCAAAGCCGGCGATCCGGATGTACGGCGCTCGCTGTATGAAGCGGCCACCGTGCTGCTCAAGCGCTTCCGCGGCCGCGACAAGGTCAAGACCTGGGGGCTGCTGATCGCCAAGCGCAGTTGCCACCACAAGGCCGCCGTCGCGGTGGCGCGCAAGCTGGCGGTGATCATGCACGCGATGTGGAGCGATGGCACGTGCTACTGCGGCGATGCCGATGCATCACCGGCGCAGCAGGCGCAGTGCGCCCGCGACAAGGAGCGCAAGCATCTCGGGCGCCATGCCAAGACGCCAGCGACGCCGGCACATCCCACCGAAGCGGTCGTGACCGGCACACCGACATGAGCCGGCACATGACCACCTACAACACATCAGCGCTGCAGCCGGGCTGCCGCGCTGTCGACACCCCCTGAACACCCGCGAGGGTCAAGGCGTTCCCACGCGAACTGGAGAGCATCGGTGCAGATCCTGGAAGACGGAAAGCTCGATATCTTGCCTGTGGCCGCGCAAGCGGACCACGCTCGAGTGCTTGTGATAAGGCTCCGTCCATCCGATGGCGACATGCGCCTCATGAGCCACTCGCGCTGCCAGCCTCGCGGCTTGCGCAGCGACATTCAACGGCTCGCGATGAGCGCGGAGGTGTGCACGGCGCACCGAAGCTCGACCACCACGCGAACGCACGATCCCGCGACACGGGCGGCGCTGCCGGCCAAGCGATCCATGGCGCACACACGCGCACGTCCGTGCTGCCGTGCGTGCATCTTGACCACGTGCAAACGACGATGTCCTGAAGGAGAATTCCATGAAGAAAGCCGCGAACCAGGGAGCCCCGATTAGGTGGGCAAGATAAAAGGGCAGGCACGTGCCCCTGCCCAGCGCCAGGCGCGATGCGCCCTGGCGGCGGCACGGCGCCCGGCGCCGCGCGTGCCGGCGACAGGCCCGTTGGCGCTGGCGCCGGCGCGATCGGGCGCATTCGGCAGCCTTCGCCCCGGAGATCGCTGAGATGGCCGCGCCGCCGAAAGACAGGAAAGACAGGGACGACAGGGACGATGGGCGCTTGCGTGTCCGCCCGGGACCGCCGCGCGATCGGCGTGGGCCCGATGCACCGCGTTTCGTGTCCCGTGCGCTGCGCTCGGCCTCGCGTGCGGGGGCGCGCGCCACGCGTTGGATGGAGGGTCGCCCGGCCTCCACTTTCGGGCGAGGCCGAGCGGTGGGGCTGACGCCAGGCCGGCCCGATCCGCGGCTGCGCCGGGTGGTCGTCAAGTCGCGCTACGCGCTGCTGGGGCGCGCCGGCGGCGGCGCCGCCGCAGCGGCGCACCTGCGCTACATCGAGCGCGATGGAACCACACGGGATGGCCGGCGTGGGCAGGCCTACGGTCCCGACACCGAGCAGGTCGACCTGCGCGCCTTTCAGGCGCGGGGGCGAGAGGATCGGCACCAGTTTCGCCTGATCGTTTCGCTCGAGGACGCGGGGCAGCTCGAGACGCTGCGCGACTTCACGCGGGAATGGATGCGCCGCCTCGGCGTGGACTTGCAGACGCCGCTGGACTGGGTGGCGGTCGATCACTGGGACACCGACAACCCGCACACCCATGTCGTACTGCGCGGCCGGGTGGGGGCAGGTGCGGCGGCGCGCGACCTCGTGATCGCGCCCGACTACATGGCGCATGGCATGCGTGGACGCGCCAGCGAGCTCGCGACCGAATGGCTGGGGCCACGCTCCACGCTGGAGATCCGCCAGGCGCAGTGGCGCGAGGTGGACCCGGCGCGGCTCACCAGCCTGGACCGGGCCTTGCGGCAACTGGCGGTGGACGGTGACATCGACCTGCACGCGGCGCGCGTGAGCGAGCCGCGCCGCGCGCTGCTGCGCGGCCGGCTGGCGCGCCTGCAGACGCTCGGTTTGGCGCAGCCGGCGGCGCAGCAGCGCTGGCAATTGGCGCCCGCCATGGAGCAGACACTGCGGCAGATGGGCGAGCGCGAGGACATCGTGCGGGCCATGCACCGCGCGCTGCGGGGCGAGGCGCGCGAGATGGCGCTCGGCGTGCCGCTGGAGGGGGCGGTGACCGGACGTCTGGCGGGCAAGGGGATGGCCGACGAACTGCTGGGGCGCGGCTACGCGGTGGTCGACGGCCTGGATGGGCGTGTCCACTACCTGCGGCTGGCCGCCTCGGTCGATCCTGCGCAGGTCGAGGCACTGCCGATCGACGCCATCGTGCAGGCCCGGCCCGTACTTCGCGGCCACGAGGCGGCAGCACGCGCCAGTGGCGCGCACACCCTCGAGATCTGTTCACACCTGGGGCTGGAGCGGCAGCGGCGTGCCTTGGGCGCGACCTGGCTCGACCGGCAGCTGCTCGCCGGCGATGCCGGCCTGTCCACGCGCGGCTTCGGCGCGCAGGTGCGGAATGCGCTGCGCCTGCGGGAGGACTTCCTGATTGCGCAAGGCCTGGCGGTGCGGCGTGCCGCCCGCGTGGTGCTGGCGCGCGATCTGCTCAGGGCGCTGCGCGAGCGCGAGCTGAACGTGGTCGGTCGGTCGCTGCAGGCGCGCAGCGGGCGTGTGTACCGGCCGCTGGTGCCGCGCGCACGAGTGGCCGGCGTCTACCGCCGCAGCCTGCAACTGATCAGCGGTCGCTTCGCGCTGATCGAGCAGGAGCGTGGCTTTTCGCTGCTGCCCTGGCGGCCGGCGCTGGAGCGGCATCGGGGCGCCCGCGTGCAGGCCCTGGTGGAGGGCGAGGCGGTGTCATGGCGGCTGGGCCGTCGGCGCGGCCTCGCCTTGTAAAGCGAGCGGCCGCAGCCCATCGCACTCAGTGGCCGGGTGTGGACAGCAGCAGGGCGCGCATGGCCTCCAGTTCCTGCGCCGACAACCGGCCTTGGGGCGCCACCAGGCGATAGGACCATCCCGTGCGCAATCGCCGTTCGAAAGGCTGCACCAGCCGGCCTTCCTGCAGGTCGCGCGCGACCAGCGGATCGCAGGCGAGCGCGACGCCTTGGCCCGCGGCGGCCGCTTCCAGCGCCAGGGTGGCCTGGTTGAAGAACGGACCGCGCCGCATCCCGTGGGTGGCCACGCCCTCGGCTTGCAGCCAGGTTTCCCAGAAGTCGTGAAGCGAGGTGTGAAGGAGGGTCAGCGAGCGCAGTGCGTGGGGATCGAGCGGGCGCGGCAGGTGCGCGAGCAGCGCCGGGCTGCACACGGGATAGACCTCCTCCTCGAACAGGGTCAGCGTGCCAGGCGTGCTGGGGCGGTCGGTGTGCTCGACCACCAGGTCGATGTCCGGCCGCGCGAGGTCGGCCTGTGCGATGTCGGCGCAGATGCGGATGTCGATGTCGCCGCGCACCGACTGAAAGATGCCTAGGCGCGGCAGCAGCCAGCGGCTGGCCAGCGTCGGCGGTGCCCAGATGGTCAGCGTGCGCTTGGTGCCGGTGAGCTCCGCGGTGGCCCGCGAGATCTGGTGCAACGCCGGGCGCACCGCGCGGGCATAGGACTCGCCCGCCGAGGTCAGGGCCAGGGCGCCGGCACGGCGCACGAACAGTTTCAGGCCCAGATGCGATTCGAGCTGCCGCACCTGCTGGCCCACAGCGTTCGCGGTCACGAACAACTCCTCGGCGGCACGGGCGAAGTTGAGATGGCGAGCCGCAGCTTCGAACATGCGCACCGCCTTCAGGGGCGGAAGGCTGATGCGGTCGATCGTCATGGGCGCATAGAACCTCGCGTCGGCTACCTCGAATCGGGCTGCCCATTCTTGCAGAGACTTCATGCGTCTCCAATTGTTGCGCGGGCGGTTGGGCGAACAGATTTTCTGCGGGAGGCCGCAGCAAATCTGGTTTGCCTCGATGGCATGCGCGTCGATATCTTCGATCGGCGATCTCGGCCGATCCAAGCCGGTCGCAGGACGCCGTGGGACGTCGCATGCGCGGTCGCAGGAGGCCGTGCGAACGCGTACCGCGGCCCTTCGATGCCCAAGCGCATCACCCACAACGAATTGGAGAGAAGACATGCCGCTGAACACCCTGCAGGCCCTCGACGTGCCCGCGCCCGAGGAGGCCTTCTTCGCCGGGCTGCAAGGGCGCGACGATCCGGCGCTCGCGCGTTGGGCCCGCCACTACCACTTCTTCTCGGTGTCGCAGGCTCGCCTGCTGGCGCTGGTGGTGGGCGCGCTCGACATGCGCGACCACGACTCGCTGGTGGAAGTCACCAAGGCGCTTTTCGAGGAGTACGGCAGCGGCGAACGCGATGCCGTGCACAGCCGCCTGTTCGCCCGCTTCTGCGCGGCGCTCGGGTTGGACACGGCGCAGTTGCCGTTGCCTTCGCGCGACGTGCTTCCCGGTGTGCTCGGCTACCTGCAGGCGATCGAGACGGGATACCGCAGCACGGAGCCGGGCGTGATGCTGGCCACCTATTGCTTCCTCGAGCGCTCGGCCGTGCTGTCCTATCCGTTGATGCTCGAGCGTCTGCAGGCCTTGGGCTTCACGCCCGAGGAACTGATCTTCTTTTCGACACATGTGGTGCAGGAGGCCGGGCATGAACAGGGCGCCTTCCAGATGGCCGGTCGGCTGGTGCGCTCCGCGCAGGATGCGCTGGGCTTCAAGCACCAGGTCGAACGCATGCAACAGGCCTGGATCCGGTTCTGGGCGCACTTCGGTGCGCACGAGGCGCAAGTGCGCGCCGCCTGACCCTGGAGGTACACATGGCGGGCGCGCGCACTGTCTCGCGCGTGGGCGCCGGGGCGCTGCGCGCGTGGTGCCGGCCTGTGACCAATGGCCTGCTGGTAGGGATCACGGGCTATGTGAGCACGGTGCCGCTGGTGATTGCCGCCTTGGTGGCCGCTGGCGCGCAGCCGCAGGAAATGATCGCGGCGCTCGCCGTGCTCGGGCTGTGCATGGGGCTGCCCGCGATGGTGCTGAGCATTTGCTACCGCAGTCCCCTCAGCGTGGGCTGGTCCACCGGCGCTGCGGCCTTGCTCGTGGCGCACGGGCCGGTGCAGGGTGGGCTGCGCTCAGCCGCGGGGGCCTTTTTGCTCGCGGGCCTGCTCACCGCGCTGTCGGGCCTGTGCCGGCCCCTGGTGAGGGCACTGCGGACGGTGCCGGCGGGCGTGTGCAGCGCGATGCTGGCGGGGGTGCTGGTGCAGCCCTGCCTCGCACCCTTGTGGGCCCTCATTGGCAGGCCCGACCCTGGGCTGCCGATCGCTCTGGCCTGGATTGTGGTGCGCTGCATTTCGCGTCCCTGGGCGGTGCCGGTCGCGCTCGCGGTGGCCGTGTGGGTGACACCGTCGGCCGGGCTGTCGACGATCACCTCCTGGGCGCCGCCTTCGCCCGGTATGTTGCAGCCCCGGCTGGACCTGCATGGCGCCGTGTCGCTGGCGCTGCCGCTGTTCGTGGTGACCATGCTGTCACAGAACGCGCCCGCGCTGGGCTTGCTGCGCGCGCACGGCTATCGGGCTCGACCGCGCCCGGTGCTGCTTTGCACTGGCGCCGCCTCGATGGCGGGCGCGTTCTTCGGCTGCCTGGGGGTGGGGCTCGCCACCGTCACGGCAGCGATGTGTGCCGGCCCCGACTCCGGCGCCCACCGGGGGCGCCGATGGGCGGCGGCAGGGGTGGCGGGCCTGTGCCAGGTCGTGCTGGGATTGGCGGCCGGCCTCATTGCGCCAAGTCTGTTGGCCTTGCCCGGGGAGGTGGTCGGTACCGTGGCGGCGCTGGCGCTGCTGTCCACCTTCCTGACGGCGATCCGGACCACCGCGCGAGCTGCTTGGGCGGGGTGGGACGCTTCGCTGGCCCCGGCATCGACCTTCCTCGTCGTCTGCTGCGGCGCGGCGTGGCTGGGCGCGGGCAGTACTGCCTGCGCGGTGCTCGCGGGTCTGACATGCCATCACGCGCAGCGGTATCTGCGTCGGCGCGGTTGCCGTGCAGGGCTGACGGGCGAGGGTGACTGACGAGGAGGTCCGCATGGATATCTGGATGGAACACTTCTGTCACGGCCTGGATAGCGCCAGCGATGCCGAGGACATATTCGGGTGCGTGGTGCGGGCCGCCGCAGCCTTGGGTTTCGAGCACTGCGCCTACGGCGCGCGCCGGCCGCTACCGATGGCGCGGCCCCGCACGTTGCTGCTCAACAGCTACGACTCCCGTTGGCAGCATCGCTACGTGGCGGCTGGCTACCTGGCGATCGATCCGGTGGTGGCGCATGGCGGCCGACACGCCGAGCCGGTGATCTGGAGCGATGCCCTGTTCAGGCGAAGCCCGCAGATGTGGGAGGAGGCGCGCGGCTTCGGCCTGGCCGTCGGTTGGTCACAGTCCTGCTTCGACGCGCAGGGCAATGGCGGTCTGGTGTCGGTGGCGCGTTCGCACGAGGCGCTGAGCGCCATCGAACTGCGCGAGAAGGAGCCGGCCCTGCGCTGGCTGGTCAACGTCGCGCACTTGGCGCTGTCGGCGGCGTTGCTGCGTGAGGAACAACCCCGTTCGCTCCTGACCGGGCGCGAGGACGAGATCCTGCGCTGGACCGCCGACGGTAAGACATCGCCGGAGATCGCGCAGATTCTGCAGTTGTCGGTCAACACCGTAAACTTCCATGTCAAGCATGCACTGGCCAAGCTCGGCGCCGCGACCAAGGCGTCCGCAGTGGCCTGCCTGATCGCGCGCTTCCCGCACGGGCCGTCGACGCACTGAGCCATGCAAGCAGTGCACAAGCGAAGGCTGGCGCACCGATCTCAGATCTTTAAAGTGTCTCCGCTGACACGATACATGGGCTTGGCGAATGTTCAGTGGCGCACCGTGCGAAGGTCCCGTGGCGCGACAGGCCGAGCCAGGCTCAGGCACTTGAGCGGCGGCTGAGCTCATTAGCCAGACAGTTGACTCAAGCTGATCGATGCAAGGTCGCGTCTGCAGCGGAAGCGGACTGTCGTTAGCCGAAGCTAGACTTCCGGGTTCGGCCAGAAACGGAAGGTCGTCACGACCTCCAGACCGCGTTGGCTACAGTCGGCCATGAGCCATAGCTCTCCATCCTTCAAACACGCTTGTACTTGATGAACTTCATGGCCCTCTTGCTGGCAGGCTTCGGGACAGTGGCTGGGCTTGTCTACTTCGGCCTTGGCCTTAGCGCGTCCTCACACCGGAACGACCGCACAGCCAGCCCGAGCGACAAGTTCATTGGCGCGACGCTCCTTTGGTCGCTGGACCGAGAAGGCTACAACCAGGAAGGCCGTCGGCTGTGCCGACTCGGAAACATGACCTCTGGAATTGCTGTTGTTTGCTGGCTGGGATGGGCAGTGCTGCGATAGGCGGCCCCCGGCCAACAGTAGACCTTCACCCGCGCCTTCCAATTCCCAGTTACCAAGATGAACCCACGTCGCGTCCACGAACTCATGCGAGCTCACTTTGCGAAGACGGGCGTCGAGAAAATGGAGTGGACCAACCTCGTTGACGAACGAGGCCTTCTCATGGAAGACCGGGCGAAAGTCGTGCTCCTGAACCAGTTCGTGGAACGAGGCGTCGAAGAGGTGCTGATAGAGGTTCATCGGAAGGTCGGGAATCTGTTGCCGATTGACGAGGTCGTCCCTTACCTCCGAAGCCAGGTCGGCCATGGCGACATCCGAATCGCGAACCGTGAGTTCACAGTCTTTGCCGAGGTGGCAACCAACGGCGTGGGAAGAAGTTGGCAGACGGTCGACTAGGCAGGATGCGGGGCCAAGGGCAGCCGGTCGGCGGGCGCCGCAAAACTCGCGACATAACGGTCATTCGCAGCGCCCGCACAACGATTGAGCTCAAGATTGAGGGCGGGTCTCCTGAAGCGCGTGCACACAAACTGGTCGGCGCGAACAATGGCCAACTGCCCGTTCTGCTTCGGTTTGCAACCAACCAGCTGGCCTCGCGCGAAAAGGATCCTTGCGTTCAACAATTTAGCAGTATCTGCTTCGACTGACTTTATTCTTGGGGGTCAACGACGACACCCAGCACACGCCACAAGTTTCGATGTCGAGCACCCCCGCCGCCTATGACGACTCCCAGATCAAGGTCCTACGCGGACTGGAGGCCGTGCGCAGGCGCCCCGGCATGTACATCGGTGACACCGGCAGGAAGGGCTTCCACCACTGTGTCTGGGAAATCCTGGACAACAGCATCGACGAGCACCTGGGCGGCCACTGCGATCGCATCGAGGTCCGCGTGCACGCCGATGGCTCGGTCTCAGTGAAGGACAACGGGCGGGGCATTCCGGTGGACATTCACCCTGAGGAAAAGGTCGCAACCGCCACCGTCGTCATGACTGTGCTGCATGCCGGCGGGAAGTTCGAGAACGAGACCGGCGAGAGTGCCTACAAGACCAGCGGCGGCCTGCACGGCGTCGGCGCCTCGGTGGTCAATGCCCTGTCGACCCGCTTCGAGATGACCATCGAGCGCAATGGTGGCCAGTTCTTCCTGGCCTTCAGCATGGCGGCAACCCCGAGAAGCTCAAGCGTATCGGCTCCGCCTCGGGTCACGGCACCACGATCCGCTTCTGGCCGGACCTGACCATCTTCAAGCCCGAGGACGGCGAGGGCGAGCTGAGCTTCCATCTGCCGGCGCAGTGTCATTCTCGCAAGCGGGCGCTGATGCTCGATGACGGCATGGGGTTCTGCCTGGTGCCGTGGACGCCGGTGATCGAACAACGGCTGGGGCAGCAGCTTGCCGCGACGGTGCGCGGTAGTGGAGTGTCCTGGGAGATTGGACGTCAGCCTAGGCTGACTATCTAGACTGGCATACAAGCTCTAAAGTGATTCAGCCAGTCGCTGAAATACGGGCCTATCGAATCAGTTCTGACACCAGCTTCTATATTGTTCGCGGCCGCTCCCGGTGCGGCACATGCCCAACCTCGGAAAGAATTTCCAACATGTATCGGGCTGCTGCTGTGCTGCCGATCAGTTCAAGGGAGGGCGCGTAGATCCGTATTCGTCCTTTTCGCCATGAGTAGCCAGCTTCGATCAGGAGCGTGGCAGTCCCAGCCCGTGCTGAGCTATCAAGTTGCGCTGAATCTCCGCCGTGCCTCCACCGATCACGGTGACGATTGAAAAGCGCAGCAGTTGCTCGAACCGGCCCGCGGCGACCGCGCCATGCGCCCCCTTGGACAGCGTCGCCGCAGCGCCCAGAATATCGAGCGAGGCCTGCCCCAACTGTTCCATCAGTTCGCCGGTATAGGCCTTGCTCATGGCGGCTTCATGGATCGGGGCCTTGCCTTTCTCCGCCATCTCAATACTGTGCATGAACAACTGCCGCCCGGCCTCAACCTGGGCGGCGAGCGCTCCGATACGATCGCGCACGGCACCATCGGTACGGCCCGATTGCAGGCTGTCGTCGACCTCGCGCACGCATCGGACCAGGCACTCGAATTCGGCGCGCGCGTTGGCGATGAAGCTGCCCATCATCATTCGCTCGGTGGCCAGCGCGGAGGTGAGGATCTTCCAACCTTGGTTGATCTCACCGACCAGCGCATGCGCAGGTACCCGCACGTTGTCGAGGAATTCCTGGCAGAAGGTGTGGCCGTACATGGCCATCGACGGACGCACCGTGAGACCCGGGGTCTTCATGGGCACGATGAAGAGGCTGATGCCGGCGTGCGGACGCTGCGCTGTCCGGTCGGTGCGCGCCGCGAGCCACATGTAGTCGGCCTTCTCTGCGGCCGTGGTCCAGATCTTCTGGCCGTTGATCACCCATTCGTCGCCGTCGCGCTCGGCCGTGGTCTGCATCGAGGCGAGGTCGGAGCCGGAGCCGGGTTCGCTGTAGCCGAGGCAGAAGGTGATTTCGCCGCGAGCGAGCTTGGGAAGGAATTCGGCCTTCTGCGCAGGTGTGCCGAATGACATCAGGGCATGGGCCTGGATGTCCCCGCGGCCACCCATCGGCGCACCGGCGCGCTGGATCTCTTCCATGAAAGCCAGCTGCTCGCGAGGCGAGCGCCCTTCGCCGCCGTAGGCACTGGGCCAGCTCAGGTTGTTCCACCCCTTGCGTCCCAGCAACGCAGTGAACCGGGTGTCGTAACCCCATTCCTCGTACGGCCGGTCGACGTCATTCGTCTGGTTCTCCGGCCGCCAGTTGTCCTTCAGCCAATCGCGCACTTCCATGCGAAAGGCATTGCCCGCGGCGCCCAGGTCCTGCTCGGGAAGTGCCTGCCCCTGGTCGATCAATGCCTCGGCCAATTGCTCCCGAGCCTGGCGCACCCCGCCCAGGCGCGCCAGGTCGGCGTGGATGCGCCGGAAATGCCGGGGTGCCTCATGTTCTTCCGAGTAGCCGATGGCACCGAAGGTGTGGTGCACCTCGAGCGCCACTTGGCGCAGACCAGGACCGGAAAAGGCGCGCGCGCTCGCACCGAGCACGCGCCAGTTGTCCATGCCAAGGTCGTGGCTGCGAGCCGCGTTGTTCAGCAGGAGCTGCGCTGCGTCCAGGCTCATCAGGCCATTCGCGAGCTTGTGCTGGAGTGCCTGGAAACGGCCGATGGGCTGACCGAACTGCCGGCGTTCCTTGGCGTACTCCACGGCCATGTCGAAGCCGCGCCGCGCGGCGCCCAGCGCGCGCGCCAGCAAGGCCAGCCCTGCGATCTGGTGGAGGTCCTCGGCCAGCCGTTGCGAGATGGCCAGCGGAGCTGCAGCCACGCTGTCGAAGGTCAGCAGCCCCAGGGCCGGGGCCACCAGGCCCGGCGTTTCCTCAATCCCCAGGCCTGGCGCGCTTCGCGGCACGATCGCCAGCAAGGGCTCCTGATCGACCAACACGAGCAGATGGGTGGCTGTCGCGACGCCCTCGGCAAAGGCCACGCGTCCCTGCAGACGACCATCGACCCAACGAAGTCCTCCCGCGCGCGGGTCGCCATCAAAGCTGCCCAGCGCGAAGGCGACGGCGGCGTCGCCCCGATGGAGTGCGTCCAGCAAAGCATCAGCTTCCTGCGAGCTGTTTCGCAGGGGCGAAAGCGCCAAGTTCGCAAGCACGGCGCCGACCAGCGGCGCGGGACAGCCCGCACGCCCCAGTTCTTCCAGCACCACAGTAGTCTCGCGCAGACCGCCTTCGAGCGGATCGCGGCCCAGGCTTGCCACGCCCTGTTCCGCCAGTGCGTGCCAGATCGACGCAACCGCCTGCGTGTCGGTGGCCAGCGCTACGGCGCGCTCGGCGGGCCAGAGCCGTTCGAGCAGACGGCGCAGGCTTTCGCGCAGCATCTCCCGCTCTTCGTCGCTCGGCAGCATTTCGGGGGCAGGCGCAGTGCGTTCTTCTCCAGCCATGTGTCTCTCTCGTGTGTGGCAGTCCGACTTCTGGACCGTGACGAAGATTCTGGTGTGCCCCCGAAAAGCGATCACCCCTCTTTTCGAGGGGAACCCGCGGCAAGCGCCTCAGTCGATCAGCCCGCGCTTGCGTGCCACCATCACCGCGTCGTACCGGCTCGGGACGCCGAGCTTGCCGAAGATGTTCTTCAGGTTCCACTTCACGGTTTCGAGCGTGATGTTCAAGGTGAGGGCGATGCGCTTGTTGGACATCGATTGACCGAGCAGCTGCAGGATTTCGATCTCGCGCGGCTTCATTTTCTGGTCCTGCGCCGCGGCCTCTCGCGATGGCAGCCGGGCCGTGCGCGCGGTATCGGCGCGTTGCAGCAGGTCGGCGAGGTAATCCCGGGTGTCGCCGGACTCCAGCGTTGGCACCAGCTTCTTGAGCAGGGCCTGCAAGGCTTCGCCCTCGTCCAGAATCGTGCGCACGAGGCCCAGGCGCAGCGCCGCCTCGATGCCGACCGTCAGCCCGTGCCTCGATTCCGCGCCGCGCCCCATCTGGTCGAAGGCGCAGCCTGACAACAGGTCGGCCAGCACCACGCTCTTCTGGCGTGCGAATGCGACGCCGTGCTGTCGCAGATGCTGGAGCGCCGGCAAGGCCGCCTCCACCCGACCCTCGGCCAGCGCGAGGCGTGCCGACGCCAGCGCCGCGATGGCGGCAATCTCGGCCAGAAAGCCTGCGGCGGCGCGATGGCGCTCGGCCAGTGCATCAAGCTCGACCTGCAGCGCCTGCGCGCGCTCCTTGCGACCGTGCAGCAGGTGCAGGCGCGCCTGCTCGGCCAGGACATGCGCAAGCGGGCGATCGAGCGCTTGTTCGCGGCACTGGGATTCGTCTTCGGCCAAGCCTTGCAGCGCATCCTCGAGCGACAGCTGCGCGGCCGCCAGCCGGTTGCGCACGATCAGCGCACGAATCATCGGTTCCGGCGACGAGAAGCGCAGCAGATCGAGACGGTGGGCCAGTACCTCGCGCGCCTCGGCGAGGCGATCAGCCTCGTAGTACGCGTCGGCGGCGAAGGCCGCGCAGTTCACCGCCGACACCGAGCGGCGGCCGTGCGCGTTCTCGGCGCGCACGAGCAGCGGGCCGGCGATCCGCAAGGCTTCGTCATTGGTGCCTTCCAGAAGATGGCTCAGCAAGAGGGTGGACTCGGCCACCAGCGCCATGTCGTCCAGTAATTCGGCGCGCGACAGGCGAGCGAGGCTGCGGTGTAGCGTGCGTGCGTCAGCATGGCGGCCCGCAGCGCAGTAGGCCAGGCTTAGCACGGCCAGATGGGCCTGGCGCAGGAAACGGTCCCCCAAGCCATCGAAGTCCGACGGTGCGACCAGGGCCAGCGCGGCATCGGTGTCGTCGCGCTGCAGCGCGATGCTGGCACGCAGGTAGCGCGCATGGAGCGCGAACTCGGGGGCTGGCGCCGCGGGGCTTTGTTGCAGCCGATTGAGCCAGGCCTGTGCATCGCGCCATCGACAGGTGGCGACCAGCGCCCAGCAACCGAGCACGAGTAGCCGGGGATGGGCCATCAGCACCTCGGCCGAGAGCTGGTTCATCCAGCGCTGCAGCGTGCTGATAAAGCTCATGCTGCGCATCGACAGGTCAGCGCGCTCCACTAGACGTGCTGCGGTCTCGAGATCGTCCGCGTGGTAGGCGTGTCGCAGGGCCTCGATCAGCGAGCCATGTGCCTCGAACCAGTGGCTCGCGCGCGCATGGACCGCGCGCACCTGCTGCGGATCGCGCGCCGACAGGCGATCTTGCAGAAAGCTGGCGAACAGCGGATGCAGGCGATACCACGGCGTGGGACTGTCGATCTCGACCGGCAACACCAGCAAGTTGTCGCGCTCCAGATGGTCGAGCAGGGTTCGCGCTTGCGGGTTCTCCGTGACGTGGCGGACCAGGTCGGCATTGAAGCGCCGGCAGATCGAGATCTTCTCGATGAAGTCGACGAGTTCGGGCGCCAGGCCGCGCACCACGTCCTCCGACAGGTAGCGCTGCAGGTCGCTGCGGTGGTGCACCAGTTGGGACAGCAGCGCGCGATTGCCTGGCGCGCGCTTGAGCCGGATGCAGATCATCTGCACGCACAGCGGCCAGCCGTCGGTGATGTCGTGGATCAGGCGCGCGTCGTCGGGCGTGACTTCGCCGAGCTGCTTGGCCAGGAAGTCCTGCGTCTCCTGGAAATCGAAGGGCAGCTCCGCCAGACCGATCTCGGTCAGCTCGCCGGTCAGGCGCATGCGGCTCACGGCAAGCGGCGGGGAGGTGCGCGACGCGAGGATCAGGTGCACTTCGTCTGGGCAGTGATCCAAAAGGCCCTGGATCAGCGCATGTGTCAGTGCGTCGTCGACATGGTGGTAGTCGTCGATGAAGAGGTAGAGCGCCTTGCTCGACTGACAGGCCGCATCGACGATGGTGGCGACGGTCTGCGCCACCGGCAGCTCGGCGCGCGCCTCGGAGGGCAGGGCGGTGCTGTCATCGACGGCCAGGCCCGCCCGCTGCAGCGCGCCCAGGAGGTAGGCGCGGAACTGGGGGAACTGCTGCTCATCCTGCGAAAGCGAAAGCCATGACACCTGCTCGCCGGCCTTCAGCAGTTCCTGGCGCCACTGCGCCAGCAGCGTCGTCTTGCCGAAGCCCGCGCTGCCGCACACCAGCGCCAGCCGGCAGTCACGCGCTTCGCGAAGACGCGACAGCAGCCGGGTCCGCGCCGTCGACTTGGGGCTGATGCGCGGTGGCGCGAACTTGGTCGGAATGAGAAGGTGGTCGAGCGGCAAACAGAGGGCTCCTTGCGCACGAAATTCTAGGAGCGACCCCCACCGAACGCTCTCCGCCACAACCCGCCCCCTCGACACGAGGGGTGCGCCGGCCGGGGCGCCGCCGCACCATGGCGACGCGTCCATGCCAGGAGACAGACCGCCATGCCCTACCAAACCATCATCCACGAGCAGCGGGAGTCCGTCGCATGGATCACGCTCGACCGCCCCGCCGAACTCAATGCGGTGAATCTGCACATGCTGCAGGAGCTGTCGGCGGCGCTGGCGGAGGTTGCGGCCGACGCTTCTCAAAAAGTGCTGGTGCTGACCGGGTCAGGCAGGGCCTTCTGTGCCGGTGCCGACCTCAAGGCCCTGCGCGGCGCCATCGACGCCGCCCCGGGCGAGCCGAACTTCTCCGACCTGACCCTGTTCACGCTCTCGCAATTGCGCGGCATGCCCAAGCCGGTCATCGGTGCGGTGAACGGCTTGACGATTGCCGGCGGCCTCGAACTGGCGATGTGCTGCGACTTCCTTGTAGGCGCGGCGAGCGCGAAGATCGGCGACGGCCACGCCAACTTCGGCGTCTTCCCCGGCGGCGGCGGCGCGGCGGTGCTGCCGCGCCGGATCGGCCTGCAGCGCGCGAAGCAGCTGCTGTTCAGCGGCGACCTGATGAGCGCCGCGCAGATGCAGGCCTGGGGCCTGCTGAACGAGGTGGTCGCCGATACCGAACTGCAGCCGAGGGTCGCCGCCCTGGCGGCACGCATGGCCGGCAAGAGCCCTCTGGTGCTGCGCCGCATGAAGACCGTCGCCGACCGTGCCCTGGACCAGCCGCTCGACCTGGCGCTGCGCGACGAGCTGCTCGAATGCCTGCAGCACACGCGCTCCCACGACTTCCACGAGGGGCTCGCCGCCTACGGCGAGAAGCGCGCGCCCGTCTTCCGGGGCGTCTAACGGGCGCCGGCACGCCGGTCCATGGCGCTGAACAACACGAGGCAACGAATGAATCGCTCGATGAATCTGCCGGTTGCTCGCCGCGCCCGGTCCTGGGGCCAGGTGCTGGCCCGCTGGATGGCAGCGCTGGTGCTCTGCCTCGGCGCATCGGCCGCAGCGCTGACTGGCCCGCTGCAGGACCCGGCGGGCGATGCCTTCTACGCACCGCCGTCGCCGCTGCCCGAGGGACCGCACGGCACGCTCATCCGTTCGCGCGCCTATGTGCCGGTGGGGCAGCCCGCCTGGGGCTGGCAGATCATGTACAAGTCGACCGACGTCAATGGCAACGCCATCGCCGTCACCGGCAACGTGATGGTGCCGTGGCTGCCCTGGTTCCAGCCCTCGCCGCGGCCGATCATCGGATGGGCATCGGGCACGCAGGGCGTCGCGGACCGCTGTGCTCCCTCGCACCAGCTCGCCATCGGCACAGAGTATGAAGCGATCGCCGGGCCCATCGGCTGGACGCTGGCGCGCGGCTGGGCCATCGCCATGACCGACTACCAGGGCCTGGGCACGCCGGGCGACCACACCTACGGCGTCGCGGCGCCCACGGGCCGGGCCATGCTCGATGCCGTGATCGCGGCTCAGCAACTGGGCGGGGCGAACCTGTCGGCCCAGGCGCCGGTCGGCCTCGCCGGCTACTCGCAGGGCGGGCACGCCTCGGCCATCGCTGCCGAACTGCAGCCGAGCTATGCACCGGCGTTGAAGGTCAAGGGCGTGGCTTCGGGCGCCGGGCCGTCGAGCATCGACGGCCTGTACGCGGCCAACAACGGCGGCCTCTTCGGCGGCGCGATCCCGTACCTGCTGGTGGGGCTGAACGCGGCCTATCCCGAGCTGGGCCTCGACGCCATCCTGAGCGCCTATGGCCGCGCCGTCATCGCGGATGCGCGCAACAACAAGTGCCTGCTCGCCATGGCCGCCAGCTATCCGGGACTCGGCGATGCGGTGCTGATCGATGGCCCGGGCCTGCTGGATCGGCCCGACTGGAAGGCGCGCTTCCAGCAGCAGCGCACCGGCACCGCCACGCCGGCCGTGCCCGCGCTCGTCTACGCCGGCCTGCTCGACGAGATCGTGCCCTACGAGAACACGAAGAAGACCTTCACCGCGTGGTGCGCCGGCGGCGCGAAGGTGAGTTTCCGCACCATCGGCATCACCGAGCACGCGACCGGGATGCTGCTGGGCTACCCGCTCGCCCTGGACTGGCTGGGGGACCGCTTCTCCGGCGTGCCCGCACCGTCTGACTGTCCATGAGCCGTCCCGCCGAGGGCCGGGCCCGATCAACCCAGAGAGGATGAATATGTCCAACCGTGTGGCCATCGTATCGATGGCGCAAGTCAACTACAGCGAGAAGCGGGCGTACTCACCCGAAGAGCTGGCCTACCGGGCAATCCGGCCGGTGCTGCAGGAAACCGGCCTGCGCTTCCTGCCGGCCTACGAGAAGGGTGGCATCGACGCGAGCCTGATCTGCCATGAGCACTCGCGCATTGCGCGCCCGTTCTCGGCTTCGCTGATCGTCGATGTGGCGGGCGCCAATCTGCGGCCCGACGAGAAGGTGGACCAGGACGGTGCCGTCGGCGTACTTGAAGCCTTCTGGCAAATCGCCTCGGGCGAATTCGAGACCGTGCTCGTGGTCGCGGTCGGCCAGGATTCCACGGCGGCCAGTGGCGGCAATGCCATCGAGAACAAGGTGTTCGACCCCTTCTTCTGCCGGCCGCTGGGCCTGGACAACGTGCAGGCCGCTGCGCTCCAGGCACAGCGCTACGCGCACAAGTACGGCATCACGCCGGAACAGCTCGCCGCGGTGTCGGTCAAGAATCTCGGCAACGCCCGCAACAATCCCCAGGCCTTGCGCGAGGGCGACTTCAGCATCGCCGATGTGCTCGGCGCGAAGATGCTGGCCGACCCGATCACCACGCTGCAGTCGCGTCCGCAAGGCGACAGCGCCATCGTGATGCTGCTGGCCAATGAGCAGCGCGCTCCACAACTGACGGACAAGCCAGTCTGGATCAAGGGCCTGGCCAACTGCTGCGACGGTTATTTCCTGGGCGACCGCGATCTCGCCGAGTCGGAGGTGCTGGCCATGGCGGCCAAGAAGGCCTACCGCATGGCCGGCATCGAGAACCCGCGCACCGACATCGACCTGCTGGAGGTCACCGACGAGTTCGCCTACCAGGAACTGATGGCCTACGAGGGGCTGGGACTCTGCGCAGCGGGCGAAGGCGCTCGCTGGCTGGAGTCCGGCGTCAGCGGCCCCGATGGGCGGCAGCCGGTCAATCTCTCCGGCGGCGCCCTCTGCGGCACCAGCCACACCACCATCGGCATGTCGCGGGTCGCTGAAATCGTGCTGCAGCTGCGCGGCGAAGCCGGCGCGCGGCAGGTGGACTGTGCCCACACCGGCCTTGCGCACCTCGCCTCCGGCCCCGCCGGGCAATTCCAGCAAGTGATGATTCTGGGAGTCAATCCATGAAGCGCCGCGTCGCCATCGTCGGTTTCGGCCAGACCGAAATGACCGCCCACAGCCCGCTGACAAAGGCGGAGCTGGCCAACCAGGCCGTGCGCCGCGCGCTCGCGGATGCCCGGATCACGATGAAGCAGGTCGAGGAGATTGTCCTCGGCGACATCGACTGGGTTTCCGGCACCGCCGAATCGGAAATGGAGCTGGCCGATTTCGTCGGCCACTACCGCAAACCCCTGGTCAAGATCGAAACCGGCGGCACCGTCGGCGGCTCGGCCGCAATGTCGGCCATCCACCACGTGGCCGCGGGCGCTTGCGACGTGGCCATGATCTCCACCACCTCGAAGTTCGTCGGCCCGCCGGGCGACGTGATGCCGCGCGGTCCGTTCCTGCAGGCTGGCATCTCCTCCGGCGTGCATGCGCTCACCGAAAAATGGTGCGCCATCGGCGCGGTCGGCACGCTGTCGTTGATGGCCGCGGCCTACGCCAAGCTCTCGGGCTGCCCCGAGGAAGCGGTGGCCATCGCGCGCGTCAAGGCCTCCGAGAACGCCGCTCGGAACCCCTATGCCCATCTGCGCGAGCGCCTCAGCGTCGAACAGGTGATGCAATCGCCGATGCTGACGGCGCCCATGCGCCAGCTGCACATGTGTCCGATCACCGAAGGCTCTGCCTCGATCATCTTCGCCAGCGAGGATGTGGTGGACCAGATCACCGACAAGCCGGTCTGGGTGCAGGACATCGTGAGCATCCATTCCGCGCAGCACTGGTCTGCCCTGCAGGACTTCATCGCACCCAAGGAGCGATGCGTGCTGCCCAGCCTGCAAAAGGCCTGCGAGATTCTCTACAAGCGCAATGGCATCACCCGCCCCGCTCAGCAACTGGACGTGGTCGAGATGTACGAGCCCTGCACCTGGGCCGAGCTGGTGTGGATGGAAACCATGGGTCTGGCGGAGCCCAACCAGGCCTGGCGGATGGCCGCCAGCGGCGCCACCGCCATCGACGGCGCGCTGCCGATCAATCCCTCCGGCGGCGTCACCTGCACCAACGGTGGCGTGCCCTCCACGACCCAGCGCTTCGGCGAACTGGCGCTGCAGATCCGCGGCGACGCCGGCGCGCACCAGGTGCCGCGCGAGCCCCGGCTGGGCATCGCCACCGGGTTCGGCGGTACCGGATGGACCCCGCTGCTACTTCTCTCCAAGGACAAGCCATGAGCGATACCACGCACAAGCCCGTGCCGCCGACGCGGTTGCGCACGTACTTCTCGATGGACTACCCGGTGGGCCTGTTCAATGGCCGCTTCGCGCGCGAGATGCGCGACAACGGCCGGCTGATCGGCATCGTCTGCCGCCACTGCGGTTTCAGCATGCTGCCGCCCCAGGCGGTGTGCACGGTCTGCCACGGCGAGAACATCAAGGACCCCAACTGGGTGGAGATGGGGCCGGAAGCGACGGTCGCCGGCTTCATGACCTTCAACATGCCCTTCATCGACACCAACGACCTCTCGGTGCAAAAGGGCCACTACACGGTCGGCCAGCTGATGGTCGACTCACCGGGCCGCACCAGCGGTTTCCTCTGGCATTTCATCGGCGAGGCCGATGCCAGCCAGCTGCGCAACGGCATGCGCGTGCGTGCGATCTACCGCCCCCGCAACGAACGCAAGGGCCTGATGACCGACATCCTGAACTGGGTGCCAACAGGAGAATGACGATGTATCCAGCCGAACTCGAAGCCGCCGAGCCACTGGTCCTGCGCCAGCCGGTGCTGTACTGCGACATCAACTACGACGTGGGCCGGATCAATGGCCGGTTCTTCGCCGCGCTGCGCGACGAGGGCCGCATCACGGCCACCCGCTGCGCGGCCTGCGACCGCAGCTACCTGCCACCGCGCATCAGCTGCCCCGAATGCTTCGCCGAGCTGGACGAATGGGTGGATGCGGGCGATACCGGCACGCTCACGGCGTTCACCATCGTGCGCGAGCCCGGCATGCTCCAGCAGATGCCCCTTCCCTATGTGGTCGGTCTGGTCAAGCTCGACGGCGCGGACACCGCACTTGTTCACTACCTCGGCGAAGTCGCGCCCGAGGCCGTGAAGGTCGGCATGCGCGTGCGCGCCGTGCTGGCTGAAGAGCGGCACGGCAATATTTGGGATATCCGTTATTTCAGGCCGATGGCCTGAGGCAAGAGGGCGAAAGCCACTCGGCACTTACAGCAAAAGGAGACATGACATGCCGCACATCCACGCCCCTCTCGACCCCATTGCGTGGCTGCAACGCCACGTGCAGGAACGGCCCGACCAGCGCTACCTCACCCAGCCCCTGGGCGGCGGACAGGAGCGCCACTTCACCTGGGCGCAGGCTTCGGAAGAGGCGCGGCGCATGGCCGCACATCTCGCGTCCTTCGGCTGGGAGCCCGGTTCGCGGGTCGCGATCATGTCGAAGAACTGCGCCTGGTGGTTCCTCGCCGATTTCGCGATCCTGCTGGCCGGGCATGTCTCGGTGCCGATCTATCCCTCGCTCACCGGGGCATCGGTACGCCACATCCTCGAGCACTCGGGCGCCAAGGCACTGTTCCTGGGCAAACTCGATTCCGAGGACTGGGGCGCCATGCGCGCCGGTATCCCCGAGGGGATGCCGGTGGTGCGGTTTCCGCTGTGCGCGGACGGGGAGCTGCCCGACCAGCTCGTGGCCGACTGGGACACCGTGATCGCCCGCACCCCGCCGCTGACCGGCGAGCGCTCGCGCGGGGTCGACGAGCTGGCCACCATCGTCTACACCTCGGGCACCACCGGCGTGCCCAAGGGCGTGATGCACACCTTCGGCACGCTGGGGGCATCGCTGGGCATCCTGATGGACGACTATGGCTTCGGCCCGCAGGACCGCATGCTGTCCTACCTGCCATTGGCGCACAGCGCCGACCGGATGTTTTCCGAGATGGTATCGCTGGCAAGCGGCTGCAGCGTGACCTTCAACGAAAGTGTCGAGACCTTCGCCACCGATCTCCAGAAGACCCGGCCCACTTTCTTCATCGCAGTGCCGCGGCTGTGGTCCAAGTTCCGCCAGGCCGTGCTGGCGCGCATTCCACCGCCGCAGTTGGCGGCGATGCTGGCCGACCCCGAGAAAGGGCCGGCCGTGCGCCGGCAGGTGCTGGCACAGCTGGGCCTGGCCGAGACCCGCTATGCGCTGTCGGGTGCGGCGCCGCTGTCGCAAGAACTGCATCAGTGGTACCTCGACCTCGGCCTGGAGCTGCTCGAGGTCTACGGCATGACGGAGAACATGGGCACGCATGCGAGCCGCCCTGGAAAGGGACGAGTGGGTTACGTGGGCCAGCCGCGACCCGGCGCCGAAGTGCGGCGTACCGACGACGGCGAGATTCTGGTCCGCTTCCCGGGCAACATGCGCGGCTACTTCAACGATCCGCAGCGCACCGCCGAGGTCATGACCGAGGACGGCTTCCTGCGCACCGGCGACGTCGGCGACATCGATGCCGAGGGCTACCTGAAGCTCACTGGCCGTGCCAAGGAGATCTTCAAGACCAGCAAGGGCAAGTACGTGGCGCCTGCGCCCATCGAGAATGCTTTGTGCGGCAATCCGCTGGTCGAGGCCTGCTGCGTGACGGGCGTCGGCTTTCCGCAGCCGTTTGCCGTCGTGCTGCTGGCGCCGGGCGCCACGCGAAGCCCCGAACTCACGCAAACGCTCGATGCGCTGCGGCAGGCTGTCAACGAGACCCTGGACCCGCACGAGCGACTCGATTTCCTGGTCGTCGCCGCGCAGCCGTGGACCGTCGAGAACGGACTCATGACCCCGACGCTCAAGCTGCGCCGCAACGTGTTCGAAACACGCTATGGACCGCATTTCGAGCGCTGGGCAAGCCTTGGCGAGCCCGTCGTCTGGGCCGAATGAGTGCACGGGGGACAGTGCCTGGCGCTGCCTTCCCCACCGCGAAAGAGGGGCCTTCGCGCATCCCGGCGCCTTCGCGCCACTCCATTCGAGGGGCGAAAAAAACCGTGCGCCTCGGCAGACTGCATACCACCGAGACAAGCCAGACGCCCACAGGAGACCCACATGGCCATCATCGACTTCTTTGACCGCGGATGGGAGATCGATCCGCAAGCGCCCGCCTACGTGATGGACGACACGGTCTACAGCTTCGATGACGTCGGCACGCTCTCGTGCCGCATCGCGAACGCCTTGCTGGCGATGGGCCTGGGGCGCGAGAAGGTCGGTGCCGTCTGGGCCGCGAACCATCCGGTGCCCTGGACCTGCACGCTGGGGCTGTGGCGCGCCGGCATGGCGTGGATGCCCGTCAATCCGCGCGGCGCGCTGGAAGAAAACCGGCAGTTGCTCGACGCGTTCGACTGCGAGGTATTGTTCTTCCAGCAGGCCTTCGCGCCGGCCGTGGAGGCACTGCGCGCCAGCCTGCCGAAGATCAAGTTGTTCGTCTGCATCGAAGGCCCTGTGCCGGGGGCGGTCGGGCTGGCCGACTGGATCGAAGGCCAGCCGGTGAGCAGGCCACAGGTGGCCTACCAGCCCGACGACACGGTGGCCGTGATGCCGACCGGGGGCACCACGGGTCTGCCCAAGGGCGTGATGAACACGCACCGCAGCTTCCAGGCCTTCTGCGCCCAGTTCATGATCGCGTGCAGCTATCAGGCCGACGAGAAGATCGTCAACCTCGCCGCGGCCCCGATGACGCACACCGCGGGCGTGCTGTCGCTGCCCTGCACGGCGCGCGGCGGCACGGTGGTGGTGCTGACCAAGCCCGACCCTTCCGCCTTGCTCGATGCCATCGAGGCGCACCGCGTGACCGAGTTCTTCCTGCCGCCGACGGTCATCTACCGGCTGCTGGACATGCCGGGCATCGAGGCGCGCGATTTTTCTTCGCTGAAGTACTTCCTGTGCGGCGCTGCGCCGATGTCGGCCGAGAAGCTGCGCCGCGCCATCGCGCTGTTCGGACCCGTGATGATGGAGGCCTACGGCCAGACCGAGGCGCCCGGCGCGATCGCGATGAAGCGGCCGGAGGAGAACTTCGTCGGCGGGCAGCTTGCCGGCGATGCGCGGCTGCTGTCCTGCGGCCGTGCCAGCCCGCTGACCCGCGTGGCGATCATGGGAGAGAACAACGAGCCGCTCGGCGTCGGCGAGACCGGCGAGATCTGCGTGCGCGGAGACCTCGTCATGAAGGGCTACTACAAGGCGCCCGAGAAGACGGCCGAAACCATCGTCGATGGCTGGCTGCACACCGGCGACGTGGGGCACCTGGACCGCGATGGCTACCTGCGCATCACCGACCGCAAGAAGGACATGGTGATCAGCGGCGGCTTCAACGTCTACCCGAGCGAGGTCGAGCAGGTGATCTGGGCTCACCCCGCCGTGCAGGACTGCGCCGTGATCGGCGTGCCCGATGCCGCATGGGGCGAGGCGGTGAAGGCCGTCGTCGAGCTGACGCCCGGCATGCAGGTCTCGGACGACGAGCTGATCGCCCTGTGCAAGCAGAAGCTGGGCAGCGTGAAGGCACCCAAGTCGGTGGACTTCGTGGCATCGCTGCCGCGCAGTGCCAACGGCAAGGTCCTGAAAAAGGATCTGCGCGCACTCTACTGGACGGCGCAGGACCGCAACATCTGATCCGCCGTGGCGGGAAGCGAGCAACCGATGACCCAGGAAATCCTCATCGCCGGCGTCGGCATGGTGCCTTTTGTGCGCCCCGGCCGCAGCGAACGCTATGACGTGATGGCGCAGAAGGCCGTGCAGGCGGCACTGGTCGATGCCGGCATCGACTACGGCCTGGTCGAGCAGGCTTTCGCGAGCTTCGTCTATGGCGACTCGTGCTCGGGCGAGCGCGCTCTCTACCGCGTGGGCATCACCGGCATCCCGATCACCAACGTGAACAACAACTGCGCCTCGGGATCGTCGGCGCTGTTCCTGGCACGGCAGGCCGTCTTGTCGGGTGTCTCGGAGTGCGCGCTGGCGGTCGGCTTCGAGGAGATGCGGCCCGGCGCGCTGGACCGCATCTTTCCCACGCATGCGGACCCGCTCGAGCACCACCGCGCCAGCGTGATCGCCGCGATGGGCCTCAGTGCGCAGGAGCAGGCGCTGCCGCCCGCGCTGCTGATGTTCGGCTCCCAGCTCGAATGGGCCGCGCGCGAACTGCAGCTGACCGACGAGGTGTTCGCGCGCGTGGCCGTGAAGGCGCGCGCACACGCGAGGCACAATCCCTTCGCGATCTTCCGCGATCCGCTGACCGTGGAAGGGGTGCTGGCCGCGCCCACCGTTTGGGGGCGCCTGCGAAAGCTGTATGCCTGCGCGCCGAGCTGTGGCGCCGCCGCAGTGATCGTGTGCAGTCCCGATTTCGCAAGGCGCCATGGCCTGCGCACCGATGTAGTGATCCTCGCCCACGAGATGGGCAGCGACATCGCCACCGACCTCGATCCGCCCAACGTGCCCGATGCGCTGAGCCGGGCCGCCACGCGCCGCGTCGCGGCGCGTGCGTACGCGCGCGCCGGCGTGGCACCGGCGGACATCGACGTTGCGGAAGTACACGATTGCTTCGTCAGCAACGAACTGCTCAGTTGCGCGAGCCTGGGCTTCTGCGCCGAGGAAGACCTGGCCGGCTTCGTCCTCGAAGGGCGCAACACCTACGGCGGGCAAGTGGTGGTCTGCCCCTCGGGCGGGCTGCTGTCCAAGGGCCATCCGCTCGGCGCGACCGGGCTGGCGCAGATCACCGAACTCACCACGCAATTGCGCGGCCAGGCCGGCATGCGGCAGGTTGAGGGCGCACGCCTGGCCCTGCAGCACAACGGCGGGTTGGGCACGGCGGTGTCGGTGGCCATCCTGCGGCGGCGCGATTGACCCGAGATCGAACCGAAAGAGAAGAGAAAGAGAACCCGAATGACCGCACCTGTCGTGCTCGAACGCGACGGCCATGTGGCCGCCATCGTGCTAAGCCGCCCCGAACAATCCAACGCCATCGACCCGGACGCGGCGCAGGCTTTGAACGTGTGCATCGATACCGTGGCGGCCGATGCGTCGGTCCGCGCCATGATGCTGCGCGCCGCCGGCAGGCACTTCTGTGCCGGCGGCAGCATCGCGTTCTTCGACCAGGCCGGCGCGGCGCTGCCTGCGCTGCTGGAGCAATTCATCGGTCCGCTCCACGCCGCCATCCACAAGCTGGCGACGCTGCCGGTGCCGGTGATCAGTGCCGTCAACGGGCCGGTCGGCGGCGGCATCGGCCTTGCGCTGTGCGCGGACATCGTGCTGGCGGCCGAGGGCATTGCCGCTTTCCGGGGGAAGCGCGCCCCGTGCTTTACCTGACGGCCCGCCCGGCTCTCCCGCAATCGCTGAAAGACACCCCATGCAAATGAACCTCGATTACCACGGCCGCCATGTCTTCGTGTTCGGCGGCACCACCGGCATCAACTTCGGCATCGCGCTGGCGTTCGCGCGGCAAGGTGCCGCCGTGACGGTCGCGAGCCGCAAGCAGGAGAACGTCGACAGCGCCTGCCGGACGCTTTCCGACGCCGGTGGCCCGGTGCATGGCACGTGCGCCGACGTGCGCGACTTCGACGCCGTCGGCCGCGCATTCGAGGGGGCGGTCGGGCGATTCGGGCCGGTCGACGTGCTCGTCTCGGGCGCGGCCGGCAACTTCCTGTGCGCGGCGCGCGACATGTCGTCGAACGGCTTTCGCGCAGTGGTCGACATCGACCTCGTCGGCACCTTCCACGTACTGCGACAAGCACATGCGCATCTGCGCAAGCCCGGCGCGGCGGTGATCAACATCACCGCGCCGCAATCCTTCGTGCCAATGCGCTACCAGGCTCATGCCTGCGCGGCCAAGGCCGGCGTGGACCAGTTGACGCGAGTGCTGGCGCTGGAATGGGGCGGCGAAGGCATCCGCGTCAACTCCATATCGCCCGGCCCGATCGAAGGCACGGTAGGTTTCAGGAAATTGATGGCGCCGACGCCGGAGGACCATACCGCTGCGCTGGGCCATGTACCGCTGCAACGCTTCGGCTCGCTCGACGACATTGCCAACCTCGCGCTATTCCTAGCTTCGCCCTATGCAAGCTATATCTCGGGTGCGCTGATCCCCTGCGATGGGGGTGGGGCCATTGAAAGCGTCAAGCCTGCGCTCGAGGCCGCGAGCCAAGCCGGCCTGTAGGCAGTAAGCCTTGGCACGGCACGTCCACCGCAGCGGGACTCTCAATGTCTTCAGATCGGGGGACGCGAGCGCCGCAACTAAAGCGATCAGACGCCTGTGCGCCTGATGCTGGGCGAGGATGTCGACCAGCTTTGGGAAAGCGCCGTATGCGTCCGGGTCGCCTCACCTTGCGCGAAGGTCGAGAGCGTTTCGACTGGGGGCAGGCTGGACCTGCTTTCCGGCGATGTGGAAGGGCTCGCCAGCATGGCTAGCGAGCTGCGTCAAAAGAGCGTGATATGAATTCGACGAGCAACTCGCAACCGGTCGTCTCCTACGAACTGCACTTCCTGTCATTGCAGCGCCCCGGGGGGAGCTGGGCGTTTTCTTGCGACGCCGAAGGCCACGTCGATATGGACGCTATGACAGAGCGGTGCGCAACAATTACCTGTCCGCGCGCACTCGTGGGGATCGAATACGAAAAGCCCCGGGTTCGAACTCTCTGACGCCATCTATCCCGATTTCCACACCATGCGCTTCTCGTCCTCGGCTTTGTGAAAGCGCTGCATCACCGGGTGGCCGTCGGCGTTGACGGTCAGCATGGTTTCTCAATAGCCGTAACTGTTACGTGGGTGAGCAAAGGCGGAGGCGCTGCCGACGCAACTGGACAGCCGTATCGACGAGTTGCTTCCTCACAACTGGCAGCGCAGATCAGAGGCAGCTTAGGGCCGAAAGCACTTAGCGCAGCGTTCCGTCTTTCGCGACACTGATGTCCGTGTTGCGGGGCTAGTGCGGCACGCTTCGCAATCTTAGATTTGCACCACACAAGGAGTGAAATCATGCAAGCCATCGCAACCCGGAACAGGAGCATCGTCTATCGCACCCGCGGACACGGCCACGGCGGGATCACTCGCCTGATGAGCCCGTCCGACCTCGGCGAAAGTTTGAAGCCGTTTGTGTTTCTGGACATTTTCAACATGGAGCGCCCGCTGCTCGAAGCGATGCGCGCCGGCGCCGGCATGTCGATTCATCCGCATTCGGGGATCGCCACTGTGACCGTGCTCACCGAAGGCCGGATGAAGTTCGACGACCCCTCTTCCGGCACTGGCATGCTGTCGTACGGGGGAGTCGAATGGTTGCGCGCGGGCAGCGGCGTGTGGCACGGGAAGGAACTCACGCCGGACGACGTGCCGCTGGTGCAGGGCTTCCAGCTGTGGATCGCACTGCCGCCGGAGCTGGAAAACGGTCAGCCGGAAAGCCGCTATCTTGAGCCGCAAAGCATTCCGTCGGCTGGCCCTGCCCGCGTCATCCTCGGAGAGCATGCCGGCGTGCGCAGCCCAACGCCTGCGCCCGCGGGCATCAACTACCTGCTCGTGACCCTCAAGGCCGGCGAATCCTGGACTTACCAGCCACCCGCTGGCCATGCGGTCGGCTGGCTGGCGGTGGCACGCGGAACCCTGGAGGCCAGTACGTCCGTGCCCACGGGCGACATGGTGGTCTTCGAGGACGCAGAGGATGCGATCACCGTGCAGGCCGGTATGGGTGGCGATGCGGTGTTCGTGCTGGCATCTGCCATCCCGCACCCGCATGAACTGCATTTGGGCAGCTATTCGGTACACACCTCCGCGCAGGCGCTCGAAACCGGCGAGCGTCGCATCGAGGCGCTGCGCGAGCAGATGGTTGCGGCCGGAAACCGGCGAACACCCACCGGGAACGTTCCAGTGTTTCGCTGACAGTCCGCCCGCATCTTCTGGGCAGAGCCCAGCCCCGCAGCACGCCCCCGAGACACTCTTCAAGCATTGGCAGTCCAGCCTGATTTGTAAAGCGGATCGCAGTAGTCGATCAGGAGCTCGGTCAGGACACGTATCTTCCGGGCGGGGTGCTGGCCCGGTGGCCGGACGACGAAGGCGCCGGCCGGCGGCGGTGGATACCGGGTCATGACGGGCACCAGTGCGCCGGCGGCCACATGCTCGTCCGTGAGCCAATCGGGCACATACGCGATACCGAGTCCTGCGACCGCCGCAGCGACCAGTGCGATGCCGTTGTCGGCCTTGAACCGCCCCTGCGGTCGCACGGTGACGATCCGGTCGCCATCCATCAACTTCCAGGCCTCGGTTCCCTGCATCAGGGCTTCGTGGGCCACCAATTCTTCCGGCGTCTCCGGCGCCCCGTGTGCGCTGACATAACCCGGACTCGCGACGAACTTTCCGTAGACCGGGCCAACGCGCCGTACGATGAGGTTGGAATCCTCCAGGTAGCCCACCCGTATCGCGCAGTCAAAGCCTTCCGCGATGAGGTCCACGAAACGGTCGCTGTAGCACGTCTGCATTTGCAGTTGGGGATGTCGCCGCGCCATCTCGGCGAGCATGGGTGCGAAGTGGGTGGGGCCGAAGGACAGCGGCACCGCGATCCTCAAGCGGCCACGGAGGTCGCCTTCAGGCAGGATCGTCTCTTTCGCCACGTCGATTTCGGTACAGACCCTGGCCGCGTGGTCTCGGAACATTGCGCCGGCCTCGGTGAGTGCGGCTCCGCGCGTGGAGCGCGCCAGGAGCTGGACGCCGAGTTCCCCTTCCAGCCGGACCAGTCGCCGGCTCACCATCGACTTGGAGATCCCGAGCCGAACGGCTGCGGCCGAGACCCCGCCCGCCTGGGCCACGTCGACGAATGTACGCAGGTCCTCGATGTCCACTCTGGCGTTCCTTAAAGCGCGACACAGCTCGCCAAAAGATGGTACTACCGTTCGAGTGAGGGGAACGGAATACTCATCGCTGGCGACATCGCCCCGAGCGCATCGACCGCCGGAAACCCCTCCGCTCACCGCGGCAACAAGGAACCAACCATGAACCCTCGCAACGGCCTCTCGTCCCTTCTCCGCCCTGAAGATTCGGTCCTTCTTCTGATCGACCACCAGCCCTACCAGCTTGCCAACCTGAACAGTCACGACCCGCAGATGGTCATCAACAACACCGTGGGGCTGGCAAAGGCTGCCAAGGCCTTCGGCGTTCCCACCATTCTGACGAGCGTGATTGCGGAACGCGGCGGGCGCCTGTTCCCGCAGATCACGGACGTCTTCCCCGACCAGGAGGTCATCGACCGAACGTTCGTCAACACCTGGCAGGACAAGAAGACGGTGGACGCCGTCAAGGCAACGGGTCGCAAGCAACTCATCATCGCGGGGCTGTGGACCGAAGTCTGCGTCGCGATGCCGGCCATCCACGCGCTGGGCGAAGGCTGGGATGTCACCGTCGTCACCGATGCGTCCGGCGGGATGTCCGTCGAGGCTCATCAGGTTGCCATCCAACGGATGATCGCGGCGGGCGCGAACATGCTGACCTGGCTCGCGGTGACCGCCGAATGGCAGCGCGACTGGGCCCGGACCGAAAGCGCTGCTGAGTTGACGAAAGTGATCACGCAGCATGCCGGCGCCAGCGGCATCGCGTACCTGTGGGAGCAGCAGTTGCTCAACACGCCTGTGCCTGCCAGCGTGGGCTGACTTTGCGCGGGCCGGAGTCTCCTCCGAAGTAAAGAGCAGCCAAGCCAACGCCTGGGCGAACCGGGCGCCCGCTTTTATGCGCTCGCGCCAGGCGCGATCTCGCCCAGGTCATTCTGATCGGGGAGCGCATCGATCGCTGCCTTGGCCTTAGTTGGCGCAGCCCGTCCCGGCGCATTTTCCGCTTTTAGTCCGAGCGGCAATTCGATTCCCGAAGCAGGGTGTCGGCAATCAGTCTTTCTCAGCCTAGACCTTCCTTCCTCGGTCGGCTCTCACCGGCCAGGAGGAGCATCGGTGATCGGGCGGGCCCCAGTAGCGCGCGGAGTTGTCTCTCTAGACTCGTAGTCCCTTTACGAAGGAGAGCTCGAATGACGTACTTCACAGGAATCGATGTGTCGCTGCGCTCCGTCTCGATTTGCATCGTGGATGAGCGTGGCGAGGTGTGCCACGAAGCCAAGACGGCCGCACAGCCGGCGGCGATTGCCCAGTGCTTGAACAGCTTCAACGCCGATGTGAAGTCAGTGGGCTTGGAGGCGGAAACGCTCACCCAATACCTTACGTACGGCCTGCAGGCGGCCGGTTTCGAAGTGATCTGCATGGAAGCCCGGCAGGTCAAAAACACGTTGGCTGCCATGCGCAACAAGACCGATCGCAACGACGCCCGTGGCATCGCGCAGATCCTGCGCACCGGCTGGTATAGCCGTGTGCACATCAAGAGCATGCATAGCCACCGCGTGCGGGCACTGCTGGCCAGCCGCAAGGCGATCCTCAAGAAGTGCGTTGATCTGGAGAACGAGTTGCGCGGATTGCTTCGCGTGTTCGGTGTCTGTCTGCCACCGCGCGTGGGGCACGGCAGCTTCGATGGCGAAGTTCGTCAGACCTTTGCAGAGGACGAGATGCTCGCATGTGCGCTCAACCCTCTTCTGGACGCCCGAACGATGCTCTACAAGACCTACCTGAAGCTCGACAACGCCATCAAGGCGCTGGTGAAGGCCGATCCGGTATGCAAGCTGCTGATGTCGGTGCCTGGCGTCGGCCCAGTGACTGCCTTGTCGTTCAAGGCGGGCGTGGACGATCCGAGCCGTTTCAAGTCCTCCCGCACCGTGGCTGCGCACTTCGGACTCACGCCAGGCGCTTCCAGTCCGGCGAGAGCGACAACCCCGGCCATATCTCGCGCGCCGGTGACGCAGACGTTCGCTCGGCACTTTATGTGGCGGCGCACTCGCTACTCACGCGCAACGAGCAGTGGTCGTCACTGAAAGCCTGGGGTATGCGGCTGGCCAAGACGCGAGGTCACCGGCGCGCGGTGATCGCGGTGGCACGCAAGCTCGCCATCATCCTGCACCGCATGTGGACCGATGGCACGGTGTTCCGCTGGGGGGCTCAGGAGGTAGCTGTCTGAGCGCCGACCAGAAACCAAGAAGCATCAATGGTTGTTGTGACGAGATTCGTTGAGGTGTGGACGATGGTCCGGATGAAGCCGCAAATGTCTGCTGCGCATCAAAGCGCGCCCAAAAGCGTGGCTCTCCGCTCCGTCTGACCAATGCGTGCAGCGCCGGACTGAAACGCCCCGGCCCCGACTGCGTAGAGAAGCGCGAACTGCACCGAGACGATTCCAGCACAATGCCCACGACACGGAGATAGCCCGCTGTTGACAAACGGGCCCGATCAGAGAAGCAGATCATCGGTTTCATCAAGCAGGCGGTCGTGCGACAGCTACCAGTTTTCCGTGATTGTTTCTGATTGTTAACCGACATACGCTCTGGTCAACTCAGGACGTGTCGCCCATGTTTCCAATCACTTCGAATCTTGCCCGCTCACAGTCTGCCGGCCTTCGCCGCCTGGCTCGCGGGGCCTTCCTGATGGGCCTGTTGGCCGTTCTGGCTTCCTGTGGGGGTGGCTCGGACGGCGGGAGCAGCCCTCCGATCTCTGCCGCTTCGTCTGTTTCCCCTGTTTCACCCACTGCGCCAGAGCCACCCGCGGCGACCCACGCGATCGGCGGCATCATCTCCGGCCTGAGCGGCTCGGGCCTCGTGCTGCAGAACAACGCGGGCGACGATCTGCATCAGGCCGCAGACGGCAGCTTCCGTTTCGCCACGGCCCTGCCCGGTGGTGCGGCCTATGCCGTGACGGTGAAGGCCCAGCCTTCCAGTCCGGCCCAGACCTGCACCGTCAACAACGGCAGTGGAACCATTGCCAGCGCCGAAGTGGACAACGTGAAGGTCATCTGCGCGACCAACAGCTATCTCGTCGGCGGCACCGTCTCCGGCCTGGGCGGCTCTGGCCTGCTGCTGCAGAACAACGGCGCGGACGATCTCGCCGTGGCCGCCGATGGCTCGTTTGTTTTTGCGCAGCCGGTGGCCAGCGGTGCGGCGTATGCCGTCACCGTCAAGACGCAACCCGGCGCCCCCGCGCAGACGTGCTCCGTCAGCCGCGCCAGCGGCACCGTGAGCGCGAGCGCGGTGAGCGATCTTACGGTGATGTGCTCGACGCGCAGCTTCACCGTGAGCGGGACAGTGAGCGGCCTCGTTGGCAGCGGTTTGGCTCTGCGGAACAACGCGGGCGACGATCTTGCCGTCGCCGCCAATGGTGCGTTCAGCTTTTCCGTGCCGGTGGCCAGCGGCGCCGATTACGGCGTGACGGTGAAGACGCAGCCCAGTGCACTCCAGGTGTGCATTGCGCGCCAAGCATTCGGCACGGTGACCACGGGACCGATTGCCTCGGTGACGGTTGCTTGCACAGTGCCAGGCATCGACCGCTTTGCCTTCACGGCCAACGAGGGCTCCGACACCCTGACGCGTTACACCGTGGCTGCGGACGGCCAATTGAGCAACGCAACATCATTTGCCGCAGGCGATACGCCGCAACACGTCTCGGTCCACCCTGAAGGAAAGAGTGTCTACGTTGCCAATATCTTGGGCGGGACCGTCACACAGTACAGTATCGACGCCGCAGGCGCGCTGACCCGGCTACCAGAGGTCACTGCCAATGTCGGCTCGTACCCGCTCTTCGTGGGCATCGAACCGAAGGGACGCTTTGCCTACGTGGTCGGTAATGGCGCAATCCACCGCTTCGGCATTGATGCGACGGGCAACCTCGTCAACGGCGCCACCTTCCCCGGTGCCGTCGGCTCGCGCAAGATCAGCTTCGATCCAGAAGGGCGCTTCGCCTTCGCGCCCAACAACGGGTCGATCGGCGTGTACCTGCTGGACCAAGCCACCGGGGATCCGACCCTGGCGCCTGCATCGGTCGCTCAGCCCTTGCTGCAAGACATCGTGATTGAGCCCACCGGCCGCTTCGCCTACGTTGACAGCATCAGCGGAACCGGCGGCGCCGGCACCTTGTCGGCATACGCGATCAATGCCGCGACTGGCGCCTTGACACTCATCGGCTCGGTGCCCACCGGCGTCACCCCATTCAGCTTGACGGTCGATCCAACCGGCCGCTTCGTCTATGTGGTGAACCGCAGCAGCAACAGTGTCTCCGCCTATGCCATCGAACCGCGCACGGGTGCGCTCACAGCGGTGCCGGGCCAGCCGTTTGCGACCGGAAACGTGCCCGACTCCGTGACCGTGGACCGCACGGGCCGCTTTGCCTACACGGCCAACCAAGGCGACAACACGATCACCTTCTTCACGATCGACAGGGCCACCGGCGCGCTCGGCACGGGCGTCAACTTCCCGGCCTTAGGCAACAGGCCACAGTTCCTCGCGCTCACGAGATAGACGGCGCGCATCTCAGTACCTCACGCGCGGTGTTGCCGGCCGCGCGGCGTGCATCGAAGGCGCGCCGCCTACGACCTCGAGCGCCTCGACCTCGAGGCCGAAACCAGCCTGGACGGCCAGGCGCAGGCGCTCGCGGCGCGGGTGCTGGCGGGACTGCGCAAGCCCGCCGCGGCGAAGGAGGCGGGACTGGTCGGCTTCCACATGCTCGACCCGGGCGCCGACCCCGCTCCCCTGGTCTACAGCTTCACGCTGTTCGAGCGCGGCGCACAAGCGAACCTGCTGCGCGTTCAAGCCGACAACATCGACCAGCCCTTCGACGTGAACCAGGGCGCGCGGCTGGACCTCGGCTCCACGGCCAAGCTGCGCACCCTGGTGAGCTACCTGGAACTCGTCGCCGAGCTGCACGCGAGCTGGGCCGATCTGAGCCCCACCGAGCTGTCGGCACTGGCGGTGAGCCCGCGCGACCCGCTGGGCGCTTGGGCGCGGCAGCACCTGCTGCGCGCCAAGGACCGCAACCTCGCGCCGATGCTCGAGGCGTCCATGGAGCGCCGGTACTCAGCAAGCCCGGCGGAGGCCTTCTTCACCGGCGGCGGCCTGCATCAGTTCGAGAACTTCGAGCGCTCGCGCAACAGCAGCTCGATGACGGTGCGGGAGGGTTTCAAGCATTCGGTCAACCTGGTGTTTATCCGCCTGATGCGCGACCTGGTGCGTCACCGGATGTTCGGCGGTGAGTCGAATGCCGAGCGCCTGCTGAGGGATCGTGCCGATCCGGGCCGGCGCGAAATGCTCGCTCGCTTTGCCGACCGCGAAGGCTCAGCCTTCCTTGTCCGCTTCTATCGCAAGTACCAGGGCAAGTCGGCCGCGGACGCCGAAGCGCTGCTGCTGCGCGGCGTGAGGCCAATGGCGCCGCGCCTGGCGAGTGTGCTGTTCACCATCGAGCCCGAAGCCAGCGAGGCGCAGCTGGACGAATTGCTGACCCGACAACTCGGCCAGGGCGCCGGCTCGCCGCGCGCACTGCGGGCAATGCGGAACACCTACAGCGCCCTGTCGCTCGCCGATCGCGGCTATGTCGCACGCGTGCACCCGCTCGAGCTCTGGTTGGTGGGCTTCTTGCGGCGTCACCCGGGCGCGACATTGACCGACGTGCTGGACGCCAGCGCGCGCGAACGCGAGGAGACCTACGCCTGGCTCTTCAAGACGCGCCACAAAAACGCGCAGGACAAGCGCATCCGCGAACTGATCGAACTCGACGCCTTCGCGCAGATTCATCGTTCGTGGCGGCGACTGGGGTATCCGTTCGCATCGCTCACGCCCTCCTACGCAAGCGCAATCGGCGCCTCGGGCGACCGGCCGGCCGCGTTGGCGGACTTGATGGGCATCATCGCTAGCGACGGCGCACGGCTGCCGACGCAACGGGTCGGCGCGCTGCACTTCGCCCGCGACACGCCCTACGAGACGCGGCTCGAGCCGCGCAACGCGGCGGCCGAGCAGCTGCTGCCCGCCGAAGTGGCCGCGACGGTGCGCCGCGCGCTCGTCGAGGTGGTGAACGATGGCACTGCCCGGCGCCTCGAGGGGGCGCTCACCGACGCGAGCGGCCGCTCAATCGAGATCGGCGGCAAGACCGGCACGGGCGATCACCGCTACGAGGTCATCGGCCGCGGCGGGCGGGTAGTATCGGAGCGCAAGATCACCCGCACCGCCACCTTCGTGTTCATGATCGGCGATCGTTACTTCGGCACCATCATGGTCTACGCGCGCGAACCCTATGCCGCACGCTACCGGTTCACGAGCGCGCTGCCGGTGCAGTTGCTGAAATCGCTTGGCCCGCAGCTGCTGCCAGTGCTCCGGCGCGGCGGGTGTACGGAGGGTTGATAGCTCGCTGCGCAGCGCCCATGCTCGTCGTTTCAGGTGCTTGCGCTGCTCGGCGGTGGGCTGCGGCGCTTCTGTCGCATTGCGGCTATCCGGTTGCTCCGGGCTGACCCTGCTCTGCAAGAGACCCGGGTGATAGCGTTGCCCGCAAGTGCGCGCCCAGAGGGCCGCAATGCCCTGCGCGCCCGAGGAACGTTTCTCGACCGAGATCATGGCGAGCCGAGTGGCCGCCACCAACGCAGAATGACAACATGCACACTGATCAATTGGTCCATGTGCCCGATCGACATCCAGCTGGTGGTGCTGGGATCGACTCGAGTCTTGGCCCGCCTCTGGCTGATCGATTCCTCATGAGCAAGGTCGCATATGCAGCGAAAGCCGAAGGTGGCGATGCACGGCAAGCCGACCGCTACTCGGCGGACAGCGGTCGGTCCAACGACAGCAGAACTTGAACCGCGGACAGGTTTTCCTGCGCGACAAGCCGGGGGAGTGGCAGCACCGCGGCTGATGCGCTTCGGCATATTGCACGGCTGCCGCCGATGGTGCACGCTCTACGCCATGAAACGCCGGACGGTCCTGGGCACTGCCTGCGCGCTTGCATTGGCGCAGAACAGTCCGCATGCGGACGCGGCCGACAAGGTGCTGCGCCTGGGGTGGGTGACTGCGCAGGAGGCCGCCAGCCTTACGCCGATGGTCACGGCGCTGCGCGCCTCGCTGGCCAGGCTGGGCTATGTCGAAGGAAAGAACGTCTCCATCGCGTTTAGATATGGCGACGGCTCCGCCGATCGTGTGCCTGAAATGGTCGCGGAACTTGAGCGCCTGCCCGTTGACATCTTGCTCGTGCAAGGCGGCCCGGCGTTGACCGTCGTGGCCGGCATCCCGGTATCCGTTCCTGTGGCCTATGTCTACAGCGGCGACCCTGTCTCGGCCGGATTTGCGAAGAGCCTCGCGTATCCCGAATCAAATATGACCGGCCTGACGCTGCTGGCGGCCGAGATGAATGGCAAGCTACTGGAGATCCTGCGCGAGATACTTCCGGCGGTGCGCGATGTGGCCATCGTGGCCAACCCCGAACACCCCGGTTTCAATCTCGAGCGCGACTACACCGAGGGCGCGGCAAGGCAGCTTGGCATGCGGACCGAATACTTTCCCGCGCGAACGCGCGACGAGTTGACGTCGTCGCTTCAAGCGATGGCCGATTCGCCGGCGCGGGCCCTGGCGATCTTCAGCGACAGCTTCGCGGTGTCCAACCGGCGGCAGATCCTCGATTTCGCGATTGCGCGAAAGATGCCGGTCATGACGGGCTGGCCGATCTTCGCGGACAGCGGTGCGCTTTGCACCTACGGGCCGCGCCTCGTGGACTCGTACGCACGGCTCGCCTCGTATGTCGACCGAATCGCCAAGGGTGCAAAACCGGCAGACTTGCCGATCGAGCGGCCCACCACTTTCGAGTTGGTGCTGAACGTGAAGACCGCCAACGCGATAGGCCTCAAGCTACCGCAGTCTCTGCTGGCGCGGGCCAATCGCCTCGTCAGTTGAGTTCCTCTACCAAGGCCCAAGGACTGTATAGGAGCGGACCCGCGGGACTTGACAGCGGCTGTCGCGTTAGACGGCCGCGCAGCGGTTGCTGCCTCTCGCGGCCCGGTTGCCTGACTGAGGCTGAGACCCAGGTTGCAGTCATTCGGTGCGGCAAGAGGCAGCATCGATGACCGGTTTCAAAGTTGTGCCGAGCCATACGTCGAAGTCCGACCGAACGGCCGCAATCCTGGCCGTCGGAATGGTAGTCCGGGCCCGTTGCTGTCAGCCCGCTTTGAGCGAAGCGGCCCCCTCCCGGATCTTGGGGTCGGCTTGGAGCGGGTGCTTTCCAATGAGCGCTCGCTAGCTTCCCATCAATGCAATTGGCTCCGACCCAGCGCGGGACCATTTCTCGCACGTCGCACCACACGCGTTCGACGCCGTCGCACATCCGGAGTGCGCCGTCCCCAGACACTCGATGCTGCCCCACGTCTCGCCGGTTAGGCTCGAAGTGCAAGGACCAGGAGTCGCTCCCAGTCAGCTGACGAGTGCCGATCCTTCCGAACTCCGGGGCGGCGCGGGCTTGGCATCCGAAGCTTGGCGCGCGCGTCCAGTTCGTAAGCGGCTGCTCTACGTAGGAGACGCATGCTCAAAAAGGCAGGCGGAAATCGGGAAAAATTCACAGATGGCACGCTAGGACGGCACTGCTTAAATCACACTTCGACACTCACTTCTTCAGGCCTCAGAATTACAGATCCTCGGCGCCGTGGCAGGTCGAGACAAGCCACAGATAGCATGCGATGACGAGCGCATTGCAAAGGCTCCTTCTGCCAGTTTACTGGCGCAGCACACCGTTGAAAGGTACGCATTGAGCACCCCTCTTAGGCGCGAATTGGAAGAGATATATAAGCGCTACGGCTTTGAAGTCGCAAAACTATACGACCCAGAAGGCGTTATCGTATTCACTCTGAAGACTGGCTATTTTGACAACGCCGACATAGTACCTCTTAGCGAAGAGGCCCAAACAGAGAAAGCATTTAACGACTTCTCGGCCGCCGGCTTTGCGTGCACGGTTCGAAACTACCTCACAGCCAAACAGACCGAGCATGAGCTGTTCAAGGGCTTCTTCTCTGTATCATCCATCCTAGATCGCCTAGGGAGAGATTACTCCCAATTTACCAGCAGCATTGTTCGCCCATTCGCGGACGACGCCAAGTACACGTATATAAATGCACCCTACAGCGTCAACGGAAAGAAAGGAGAGCTATCTCCTGCCGAGGAAGTTGTTTCGCGGCTAGGCGCAAACAAGCCAATGCTTTTCCTGATTGAAGCAGCAGCAGGATTTGGAAAGACGTGTACCGCATATGAAATTGTCCACCTTCTAATACGCAACGCCGACTACTTGCCGCTATTCTCCGAGCTTTCTCGCAACAGGAAGGCTCCCATCTTCAGATACGTTTTGCTTGACGAGATAGACAGGAAATTTCCAACACTTAGTTCGCGGTTAGTACAGACCGAGATGGTCAAAGGTCGAGTTCTCACGATACTTGATGGCTTTGACGAACTACTGCGCAAAGCAGACGACACAGACGAGTTTGACAAGCAAGAGCCAATGTTAGAGACGATTGGGCAATTCCTGACTGGAAGCGCGAAGATCGTTCTCACAACGAGACGGACCGTATTGTTTGAAGGCGATGCGTTCCATACATGGGCCGCAAATCACGCTGACAACTTTGAGCTAGTCCGCATCAGAATTGGAGAGCCGTCCATTTCCGACTGGCTGCCAGAAGACCGCCTCAGCGCCATAAACGCTACCACACTCAACATAAAAAATGGCCTGTCAAATCCAGTCCTGCTTTCATATCTGAGATGCATTCCCAAGGATAAGTTTGATGCGGTGGTTCAATCACCACAGGACCTTGTGGAGAGGTACTTTAGCTTCTTACTCGAGCGCGAACAGGTCCGCCAAGATTTAAAGATGAGTGTTGACACCCAAAAGTCAATACTAGCCCTAATAGCAGGAGATATGATCTCCCGAGGCTACACGTCGGAGCAACGTGACTACATCGTCGAATTAGTACTAAGGTCATGCCTGCAAGAACTCGAAGCTTCTCTGACTCTGTATCCGGCCGCAGAACGCCCTGATAGAGAGTTTCTTGCGAACAAGATCGCCAGCCACGCGCTGCTAGATCGAAGCAACAAGGAAGAGAGCAAAATCGGCTTCATAAACGAATTCGTCTTGGGCTATTTTGTCTCATCTAATATCTTGCGCCAACCGGACTGGTTGAACGACGACCTAAGATTTCTTGAGCCGGCGGTGACATCCTATGGACCTCGAACCCGTGAGGACAAGACCGCACTCCTTGATCGAATCCGAACGTCGCTCGAATTCGCCTCGATCTCCTACCGAATAGATTTTACCGCCAAGTTAAGCGGCGCAGTGGACTTCCCGCTTTCCTCCGACGAGGCCGAAGGACTGGATTTGGATGATGTCAATCTGGGATCCCTGCCTATAACTGATTTTCAGTTTAATGATTGCACCTTCAGGAATTGTCAGTTCACCCTGTCATCTATGGCAAATGTCACATTTCTGAATTGCAAGTTCTACGGGTCCAATGTCGCCGTCGGTACGTCAGACAGCAAGATTTATCTTCTGGGAGAGTCAGGTGATACCGCATTCCTTCGCGAGGCAATCCAGGCCAGCGCAGTAGAGCCAGCGCAACAGAAAGATCATCCGCAGCTACTCGAGCGACATGTTCTTGAGAAATTTTGGCCTATCGGTCGAGAGAAACTGATGCACAAACATCGGCCAATTTCAGGAATTTGTACAGCAAGCGGAGATTACAAGCCGAACGAAATTTTTGAGGCAGTAGTTCGCCTCAAGAAGAGTGGACTTCTTCTTCAGCCCAACAATACATCGTTTGTTGAACTGAACTTCGACCGCCTACCCGAGATTCGGCAAATTCTCGGGAGACCGTGATGCGGAGCAATTTTAGGCATATTGCGGAGGATCTGCGCCGCCAAGTTGAGGACTCTCTTTTTAGTCTCGGCCTTCTGGCCAGAGTCTTTGCCAGAGGCAAGGATCCCGTTTCGCTGAGTGAAAAATTGCGGCGCGAGCCGGATAAATATAGTATCGGCGGGAAACTCGTTCAGGACTCCATTGGAGTTAGAGTTGCTCTTTATTTTTCCGAAGACATTCCGCTTGTAAAGTCAATCCTAGAAGCGAAATACCATCTTGATCTCCCATCATCTACCATTGATACGCCAGAACGCGACCAGTTCTCAGTCACACGATACAACTTGGTTTTCAAGTTGCCTGAAGATTTCATAGGCAACTTTCAACGCGCGGCGGCGGACGGGCCTCTTGATACTTGCTTCGAGGTGCAATTGCGAAGCATTCTCTCCGAGGGATGGCACGAGGTTGAACATGACCTCCGCTATAAGGCCAAGGAGAGTTGGCAGGAGCATGATGACTTGAGCAGAGCTCTGAACGGGGTCGTCGCAACACTGGAGACTTCAGAATGGAGTATGGGCAGGATATTTGACGAACTCGCGTACCGACACTACAAACGCAAGAACTGGTCTGCAATGCTCCCCAATCTGATAAAGATTCGGATGCGAGGGCAGGTATCCGATGAGTTAACTCGGGTGTTGAATTCAGATGCCGCCGCCGCAAAGGATCTTATTCGGGTCGATCGATCCAAGCTCATAAAGTGCATGTTTGCTGCCCGTCCACGCGTCCCCGTGACCATGGAGAATTTGATCTACTTTTGGAACGCGATTGGTCCACAACACGCTTCACTAACAGCGCTTACGCCGGCATTGGTGTCTGAGTCTGCAAGTTCAATACGTCGCTGATGTTGGCTTTCGGACGCGAGAACGTCGTTAGCGGCTACCGCAAAGAAACGGGGTTGCGCGTTCGACCGCCCCAGATGGCGCAACTGCCGAACCAGGTCATAGCCGTGCGCCCAGGCAAGCCGATGTCACTGACCAAGACCTGTGACCACGCCTGCTCGGCCAACTGCGGCTTCGATCAACGTGCTTGCGGCGCGCCCGCAGGGTTGAACGCCTTGACGGGGCCTCGCTGCGGAGGCTATGCGGCGGGAGGAGCCCGTTCAAGCCGGCGCGCATTGACTTTCGAGTTCCGGCCACCGCCGGACGTACGCGATAGGGACTGGACGCGGCCCAGTACCTGTCGCTTGCCACCGGCAACTCCGTTGCTCACCGGCGCCCCATACCCTCTTGGAGACATCATGAAGCTCTTCGAAGTCTTCGACAGCTACAAGGCGCTGCCACGCGTCTCGGTCTACTACTGCATTGGACGTTGCCCGGACGGTTCGGCCGTGATGGTTTTTAAGCACGAAGAATTGACTCCCCAGGGCGATGCATTAGTCCACCGCTCGAAGGTCAGCGAGTGGAAGGGCCTGAGCACTCACGCGACCTCGCGCTGCTGGGTGGACGAACTGAACGCTGGAGTGAAAGTTGCCCGGTTGGGCATTCGCCACGGGGCTGGCAAGTTTTCGGCGCGGCCCGACATGATTGGCCGGGTGACTCGTTGGGACGGCGAGCACTTCGAGGTGGTCTTCCGCCCCGAGGTCGGGCATGGCACGACAAACGCGCAGACCTAGAACCGAGCGGATTAAGCGGCCTTCAACGTCCGCTTCAGGCAAACACGACCGTCCGCTTCGAGCCCGATCCTGTCCCCCCATTGCGAGGCGTGAGCGACCGCAATCAGTCTAGGTCGGTAGTAGCCTGCGGACGTGCGCCCGATGGGTCATGGCCGTTCGCGGCACGCCGCCCAGCCATTCGATAGATCGAACGAATCCCGCGCTAGGACACCGCCCCACAGGGCAGCGCGCAAGCCTGAACGGGATCTGAGGCGGGTGCGGGCGACTGCTGCGCCCGCTGGCGGGTGGCGATCCAGTAGGCCACGAGTGGATGGCCCTGCAGCCGCTGCGGCTCGCCCGCAGCCCGTTCGTATGCGTCCGGTAATCCCATCTTGAATCGGGGCCTCGCGACGTGAAGGATCGTGTCCACTCAAAAATAGGTGGACATGATGACAAGCGACAAGTCTGCATCGGGATCTGGATCGAGGCGGCGCTATACCGCAGAGATGCAGGCGCAGGTGCTGTCGGAATGCGATGCGCCCGGCGCCTCGGTCGCCAAGGTGGCGATGGCACACGGCATCAATGCGAACGTCGTGCACCGGTGGCGACAACTCGCCCGCGAAGGACGGCCTGCGGTGCCGGCGGGCAGCGGTGAGTTCGTGCCGGTGTCGCTGCCGGCCGTGTCGACATCCACGAACACGAGCGACATCCAGATCCAGTTGCGCCGCGGCACGACCTCGATGACGATCACATGGCCGGTGTCAGCGGTTGCCGACTTCGCGGGCTGGATGCGCGAATTGCTGCGGTGATTCGCGTGGACGCGGTGTGGCTGGCCATCGAGCCGCTGGACATGCGTGCCGGCACCGAAGCAGCACTGGTGCGCGTCGTCAACGTCTTCGGCTCAGCTCGGCCGCACCACGCCTACCTGTTTGCCAATCGGCGCGCCAACCGCATGAAGGTGCTCGTGCACGATGGCATCGGCGTATGGCTCGCAGCGCGGCGCTTGAACAGCGGCAAGTTCGTCTGGCCCAAGGACAGCGGCTCGACGCTGGCACTGACCCATGCGCAGCTCAATGCCCTCGTTCTGGGGCTGCCCTGGCAGCGCGTCGGCGAGGCCGGGATCATCACAGTGCTGTAGAACGAGGGGCCGTGGATCGCGCAATTGCCGGATGTGCCGATGCGCGTCGGCCGATGGCCCGGCACGATCACTGTCCGTGATCGCCAACGAGAACATCGACTCGCTGAATCCGGAGCAACTGCGCCAGGTTCTGCGCGCGCTGCAAGCGGAGGTGGCACTCAAGGACGAGATCAGAGAGGAAAAGTCCAAACCGATCGCCGATGCTTTGCAACAGTGGTTGACGCAGCAGCGGCAAAAGGTGCCCGACGGGTCGGAGACCGCCAAGGCGATCGACTACAGCCTGAAACGATGGGAGGCGCTGACGCGCTACATCACTAACGGCGACTTGCCCATCGACAACAACTGGGTTGAAAACCAGATCCGGCCCATTGCCATCGGACGCTCGAACTGGCTGTTTGCTGGCTCATTGCGAGCGGGCAAGCGCGCCGCTGCGGTCATGAGTCTCGTGCATTCCGCGCGACTGAACGCGCATGACCCGTACGCCTACTTGAAGGACGTGCTCGAGCGACTGCCTACTCAGCCTGCGAGTCGCATCCAGGATCTGTTGCCGCATCGCTGGCGGCCTGCCGCAATCTGATTACATCTCCGCCCGTCAAGACGCGTCAGCGGACGCATACTGAGACGGGAACATAGGAGCCGAAGAAATGACACATGAAGCCATGAAACTCAATCAACGCCCAATACCGGAAGCCGCGCTACGCGATGGCGACGCAGTGGAAATGCTACGCGTGTGGATCGCTGAGCAACGCCTTCATTGCTCCATGAAGATTGGCATGTACCGGGAGACGACGAACATCCCGGAAGAGAAGGCTTGGGGAACGATACTCGCAGATTCCGCGAGACATGTCGCCAACGCGCTGGAGGCGGGATCCACATCAAACGCCTCTGAGTCGCTTCAGAAAATTCGAGACGCCTTTATTCGGGAACTCGGCGCCCCGACTTCCGAGGTAACAGGCGACTTCGTTCTGAGGCATTAATAGTCGAATCTATTGCCGCACCGCGGCAGCTGAGACGCGCCACCGTCGTCAAGACTAGTTCATCAGACGCATGCCGCCCCGCTGCTGTCGTGAGCCTGATCAACTCGGCCAAGCTCTACAGAGCGAGGGGGCTAGCGGCTATGCTCTCCGTTCATCAAGCGCGAAGGTGATCCAGTGGCAACCCCTGAACTGATCCAGTCTTGGGCACGAACCGAAGCCTTCCTACGCGAGGCGAGAACTGCGCTGCCTGCAGACGTTGCTGCCGAGTTCTCTTCACAGCTTGAACAGTTCGTTGAATTCCTCGCGCACAACGAGCTTAGCTTGGCCTTCGACACGCTGCTCGGCATTGTGGAGGACGCTCACTGCGCGGTTCCGCCCCTCATCCAACCGCTTCTCTTGGCTGCAAGCAACATGGGCCTGGAGCAACAGCGGCAGTCGCTCGCTAAGCAGCTCGCATCTCTCACAAACTGACTCCTGCAGTCGGTCAAGGCGAGATCCCCGGACGCATACAGAAAATCGGCCTTTCCCTCACAGGTTGACTATTCATGCTCCGTGACCTCTGCATATTCGATTCGCACGCTGTTGAGCTGGCCGACGCCATCGATGCATGCAATGACCACATCCTTGAAATGAGACTCGACGAGTCGGATATTGTGTCCGTGAACGTCCTTCCTCTGACGCCCACCGCGGTCGCCGAAGGAGTAAATGCCGGCGTGCCACCGCGTGTTCGCGTCGTCATGGTCTATTGGCAATACGTGCCGCTTGGGTGACTGGGTCGGCCCTGGCGCGCTGAAGAGGATGGGCTCAGTCATACTGGGTCTTTCGAAGGGAGATGCCATGCCGAGCAGAGTCGAGAACATGGTGCAAACGGAGACGGGGCCGCGTCACGTGATGCAGGGCACCTATCTGGGCGTCCGCGTCGAGGTGGTTGCTGGCTACGACATTGAGACGGACGGATGGCTGTTTCACATCTACGTGAGTAGAAGCAGCGGGCAAACGGACCGTCTGAGCGATCTTCCGACCAAGTACTGGGCGAGGAGCTTGGACAGTGCTTTCGACCAGGGGTTCGAACTGGCGGTACGACACTTGACGCCGAACGAAGACGCCTCGGAGAAAGGGGCGTAGCTCGCCCAGTCTGAAGAGGATGGGGCGCTCTTTCATACTGTGGTCTCCACCAGAGAGGCTTCTCCTTGCATCCGTTCTTTACGCCGTACCGCGGTCACGCGATCTTTGCCATTCCAGCGGGTCTCGGAGACGGTCCGTTCTCTGCGCTCTACTCTTGCTGGCGGCACGAGCCAGCCAGCAGCAACTATCAGGCCGTCCTTCAGGGCTCCGAAAAGGGCACGTATGCAACGCAAGAGGCTGCCTACCAGGCAGCCTTGACCGCGGCAAAGCTGGCCTTGGACCAATTGCTGGACAAGTAGTGTCCTCACATCGGCACCCCGTTCCACACGCGGCCAACCGCTGACCGAAGCTTTGCGCTTGCGCAGCCTCAACGGGTATCCTCTTTCCATGGCAAGCAGGCGAGAGCTTTTGCTAGTGATTGGTGCAGTCGCGTCGATGCATGCCGGCGCGCAAAGTTCTGTCCGGCGCATCAGCATGTTACTTCCGGGGTCACAGCACACCTTCGGCCACCTTGTCGATGCGTTTCGAAGCGCGCTACGCGGACTCGGATACCGGGAGGGCCACGATATTGTTGTTGAGCAGCACTATCTGGACGGAGACTTCTCCAGGCTCCCTGCTCTCGCAGAAGAAATTGTTCAGAAGGGACCTGTCGTCATCGTGGTGAGCTCCACACCTGTGGCGCTGGCTATGAAGCAGGCCACGCAGACGCTTCCAATCGTCATCGCGAACGGTGGGGGCTTGGTCGAGTCCGGACTTGTTGGGAGCCTTGCCAGACCTGGAGGCAACGTGACGGGGATGTCGAGCCTGACAGAGGGTCTAATTCAGAAGCAACTTTCGCTGCTCCTGGATTTCGCGCCCACCGTACGACGCATCGGTGTCGTTCGCCGAATCAAAGATCCGGTGGCGAATACCTTCCAACGTGAAGCCGAGGAGGCGGCAAAGAAGTTTGGCGTCAAGATTCTGCCTCTCATGCTTGGTGGAGCAGATGACCTGGAGCGTCTACAAAGAATGATTGACGAAGTCAGACCCGATGGATTGATAGTATTTCCCGATCCAGTGCTGGTCGCGGCTCGCGAAAGAGTTGTTGCCGTCGTCACTGCCTCCAAACTTCCCGCTATCTATCCGTTTCGGGAGTACACGGTCAGCGGGGGAATGATCAGCTACGGAGTGAACATCGGGGCAAACTACCGTCAAGCGGCGACGTATGTTGATCGCATCATGAAGGGTGAGAAGCCAGGTGACCTACCCATCCAACAGCCAACAAGATTCGAGCTGGTTGTAAATAGGAGGGCCGTTCGGCGCGCTGGAATGGCAATTTCGCCCTCACTCATGATTCGCATCGACGAACTGGTCGAGTGAGCAATGAGCAGCTGCCTACTCAGCCCGCCAGCCGTATCCAGGATCTGTTGCCGCATCGCTGGTCGAACCAGCACGCGCGCTTCACCAGCTCGACAGCGCCTGGATCAGCCTTGCCTTGAGGTCAGGGTTCGCAAAGCTTGCTTCGATCGAGTTGCGCGCCAGTGCCCGCAGGTCGTCATCCGACCAACCAAAGGCCTTGCTGCATAGCGCGTACTCTCCCTCCAGGCTGGCACCCAGCAAGACTGGATCGTCCGTATTGATGGACACCACGGCGCCGGCATGGCGCAGGCGATCGATCGGGTGATCCTCGATGGAGGCATACACACCCAGTTTGAGATTGGAAGTCGGGCAGATGGCAAGGGGTATCTGTCGATCGACCAGCAGTTCGACCAGTTCGGGGTCCTCGATCGCTCGCACGCCATGGTCGATGCGATCGGCACCCAGCAGTTCGATGGCGTCCCGCACGCCCTCGGGGCCGCTGGACTCGCCCGCATGCACGGTGCGGCGCAGCCCCGCTTGGCCAGCGCGGCGAAACGCCTCTGCGAAACGTGGGCCGGTGCGTCCGGCAGCAGCTTCGTTGCCATCGATGGAGAGCGCCACGACGCGCGGATGCCGCAGCGCGATCAGCGTATCGACCAGTTCGGCCGCGGCGTCCGAAGATTGCGTGCGCAGCAGACTGATGCACAAGCCCACTGGCGGAAGACCGTCCTGCTCCGCGGCGCTGAAGCCGGCATCGATCGCGTCGATCATCTCGGGCAGTCGGCCGTGCCACGCCTTCCAGTGGGTCGGATTGACGATTACGTCCGCGTAGCCTGCACCGCTGTCGGCGAGCCGCTTGCTGAAGCCGTAGCTCAGTTCTGCAAGGCGTTCGCGTGTCGACGCCAGACCGCAAGCCCAGTCGAGGAAGTGCAGGAAGTCAGCCAGGCCTGTGAACTCGAACAAGCGATCGGGAGGCCTGGGCATGGCCACGCCCGCCCGCGCTGCCCATTGCTCCAGAACCAGCGGTTCGAAGCAGCCTTCGAGATGAGCATGGACCTCGGCCTTCGGCAGGGCACGCAGTCGGTCAATGTGAGAGGTCTGCGGAGTGGACATGGGGACTCGCTTGTGTGTGCACGTGGGGGCGCCAACCGCCAGTCTCGCGCAACGACAGCGCAACGTCATACGCCGGCGCGCATATCCAGTATTTGCCGTGGCTGCCTAGTCACGGGTCCGAGACGGGATAGCCGGACGCTTACGCCCGTTCGCTGAAGCCCGAGCGGCGCAACAGACGCCCGACACCCGGCGGCGAGACCGTGATCAGGTGCCGGCCGCCCGTCCGGTGCAGGGCCCGCCCGCAGCAGCGCGACGACCAGCGGCGAGGCGAGGGCCGCTCGCGCCGTCGCGCTCGGGATCGAACGCGGCAAAGCGCGACAGCTCCTACACCCGCGCGCTGCGTGGCGGCGGGTGACCTCCCATCAATTGCGGAAACACCTTGCCCCGCAGCGCGGTACTACCTGAGAGGTGGGGTGGCGCGCGACGTCGGCGGGTGCCATGTACCGGCACGTGTGTGCATGCCATGCAACACGCCCGGGGCGCAGGCGATGCCGTCCTCGCACGGCATGCAAGCGTTGAGGCGCCGGGGGCGGCGGCGGACGATCGGTTCACCCAACCACCGAGTGAACCATGCGCGATTTGTCTTCTTCCACCAACGTGCCCGAGCGGGCTGGCGCCAGCGCCGATGCGCTTGACACCGTCGATACGACCGGGACTGTCGAGATGCGCGGGCCGCCCGGGACGCCCGAGACGCCCGAGATGTCGGAGCGGGTCGATGTCTCGGGTGCGGCTGCCCGGTCGCGTGCGGTGCATGTGTCGGAGGCCCTGCGCGCGGCGCTTGCACCGGCGCCGGCCGCTGTCGTCGGTCCCGGGCACCGCGTGGGCCGTCGCCTGCTGCTGGAGGTCGGGCTGGCCGGGGCCGTCGTCGTGGGCGCCGCCGTCTTCATGCGCCCGGCGCGTGCGCAGGCCGCCCAGGGCGCCTCGTGGCCCAGCAAGCCGGTGCGGCTGGTGGTGGGTTTCGGCGGCGGCTCGTCGCCCGACCTGGTCGCCCGTGCGCTGGCCGAGTCCTTGTCCAAGGAACTGGGCCAGCCGGTCATCGTCGACAACCACACGGGTGCCAGCGGCAACATCGCCGCCGCCATCGTGGCCAAGTCCACCGACCAGCACACGTTGGGCATCCTGATCAACGGCAACATGACGACGGCCAAGCTGCTGAACCCGGCCACGCCGTACGACCCGCAGAAGGACCTGGCGCCCATTAACCTGCTGTGCACCGCGCCTCTGGTGCTCGCCGCGCCGGCGGACGCGCCCGGTCGGGGCGGGGTGGAGTTCCTCGCGGCGGCGCGCGAGGCCGGCGATCGCTGGAGCTACGGCTCGCCCGGCATGGGCACGATCGGCCACCTGGGCATGGAGCTGCTCAAGACCCGCACCGGGATCGCGCCGGTGCACGTGCCCTATCAGGGCAACCCGCAGGTGGTCAATGCCATGCTCTCGGGGCAGATCCACCTGGCGCTGCTGCCGCCGGGCCTCGCACAGGCGCAGGTGCAGACGGGCAAGCTGCGGGCGATCGGCGTGACCTCGACCACGCGCAGCCCCCTGGCGCCGCTGGTGCCCCCGCTTCAGGAACTGGGGGCGCGCGATTTCCGGCTGGAGATCTGGACGGCGGTCGCCGGCCCGGCCACCCTGCCGGCCGCCCTGGTGCAGCGCCTGTCGCTGCTGCTGACCGGGATCGTGCACCGCCCGGAGGTGCGCGAGAAGCTCTTCCAGCAGGGCTACCAGGCGGCGGGCATCCCTGCCGACGACTTCGCCAAGCGGCTGCGCCAGGACACGGCGCAGGTGCGCGCACTGATCGATTCGGGCGCGGTGAAGGTGGAGTGAGCGCCATGGCGAATACTCTTTCCTCGGCGCCGCCGCAGTCGGACATGTCGGCGCAGCTGCAGGTCTTGCGCGGCGAACTCGACGCCATCGACCAGCGTCTGCTGGAGCTGGTGCGCGAGCGCCTGGAATGCTGCTGCCGCATCGGCCACTGGAAGAAGCAGCACGGCGTGCCCATGATGCAGCCCGCGCGCATCGGCGTGGTGCAGGAGCGGGCGGCCGCCTTCGCGATGGCCCATGGCCTGAGCGGCGAGCTCCTGCGCCGGCTGTACGCACTCATCATCGAGGAGACCTGCCGCCTGGAGGACGCGATCATCGGTGCGCAGGGGGCGGATGACGGCAGCCCGGCGCGCGGCTGATCCCGGGGCGCGCGACGGTTTCCATGGCTGCATTCGGTGCTCCGGTCCTTCTCCTCGTGCGGGCGGGTGCCGCGCGGTGAGTCGGCGCAGCGTCGCCTCGCCGTTCCCCACGGCGCGCAAGCTGCGGTTGCCCGAGGGGCTGTACCGGCCGCGCGAGAACGCCACGCCGCCGCGCAGCGAGGCGGCGCGACGCCTGGGCGAGCAGGTGAAGGCGCTGCGGGTGGCGGCAGGCCTGTCCGGTGGTGCGTTGGCGCGCGAGAGCGGGGTGTCGCGCTCCATGATCTCGCGCATCGAGCGGGGGACGGCCTCGCCTTCCATCGAGACGCTCGAGCGCCTGGCGAGCGGACTCGGTGCGCCGCTGTCGCGCCTGTTCTCCGACCAGGCCGAGCGCTTCGACTTCTCCTATGTGCCGGCGGGCGGCGGCCTGGTGGTCGAACGGGTGGGCGTGGCCGCCGGCTACCGCTACGAGCTGGTCGGGCACCTGCTGTCGGGCAATCTGTTTGTGGAGCCCTACCTGGTGCAACTGGCGCCGCAGGCGCAGCCCTACACCAGCTTTCAGCATCCGGGAGTCAAACTGCTGTATGTGGTCTCGGGCCGGCTGCGCTACCGCTACGGCACAAGGGCGGTCGTGCTCGGGCGCGGCGACACGCTGATGTTCGACGCCACGGCGCTGCACGGCGTGGAGCACATCGAGGACGGGCCGGTGGCCTACCTGTCGATCGTTTTCACGGTAAGGAGCTGAGGCGCATGCGCTGCGGGAAGCGCGGCGGGTCCTTCATACTGGCCGTCGTTGCGTGCGCGTGGCCGTGCCAGGGCTGCACCGCATCGAGTTTTGTTGTGACGAGGTAACCGGCATGCTGAGATTCCTGACCCTGGGCCCCAAGGGCGGCAACCACGGTTTCGTGCTGCGGCGCTACCTGGCGGCGCACGGCCTACGCTTGCAGGAGCGGGCCATCATCGGCTATGTCCAGGATTTCCACGACGGGGCAGGGCAGGTCATGGCCGGGGAGGCGGATTTCCTGTTGCAGTGCGCCGTCCATCCGGCCGCGCCGGAGATCACCGGCCGGTACCGCAATTCGCTCTTCGTGGTGGATGCCTTCGTCTCGCCCAGCCAGCCGATGGCGCTGCTGCGTTCCACGCACCCGGCGGCTGCTGAAGGTGAGGCGCATGACGCCGTGGGCCTGCAGCCGGCCACCGAACACTACGTCGACCTTTCGCGGTGGCCGAACCGAGTTTTCGAGCCCACGGTCTCGAAGGTCGGTGAGGGGTTGCTGTGCGGGCGGTATGCGGCAGGCATTGCTTTCGAGTCACTGGCCCGCGACTACCCCGATCGGTTGCAGATAGTGCAGCCCATCGGCGCGGTGTGCGATGCGTGGATCGTCTACGGGCCGCGCCCTGTGGACCGCGGCCAGACCCTGGTGTGGACGTCGAGTCCTGCTGCGGCGTTGTTCAAGGAGATCGATGACGACGCAGTTGCCAATCGCCGTTGAGGCTTGGCAAGGGGGCGCTGCTCCAGAGGGACTCTACGTGCGGGGCAGATGCATTGCTGCGTTGATGAAGTCGGATTGACCTTGCCCCATGGGTCGCGCTGCGAAAAGGACCCATTGAGAAAGCAAGCGTGCAGGCTTCATGAAGCCAATGCGTCGAGAAGTCATATCAACGTATGCGTCAGCCCGTGGAAACCAAGCAACGTGCTCCATGCGCATGGCAACCAGCGGCGACAGTCTTGAAGCGACATCGCGGGCGATGCTCGAATCGGCGCGAGTCGTCAAAAAGCGGCATCTAGCCGCAGACCTTGCGATCCTTGGAGACTCGAAATTCGCATCGAGATCCTTGTTGCCGGAGCGTGTGTGCACCAACCGTTTGAGCGACAACCATGGTCTGCCGCCTGTCGTTGGACTTGGAAGCAATTCATCATGACCTCTATTCATGGGGCAACCACATGGACGCGTCTCAGTTGCCGGAGCGCCTGGAAGTCGAAGATTGGCAGGTGCTGGTTTACCTCAGCTGGGACTGGCCCGAGCGGCGCTACGCAGGTAGGGCCGAATTGTTTCAAGCGGGCACTTTGAAGTGCCGAATCGCCTTGAGAGGAGAGTTCGAAGTGGCTGATGAAGCGACCGATGCCTTGCGACGCAAATCCAAGGCATTCATCGACGACTGGCGACGGCGCGAACACCTCTCGGACAGTGAATTCAGCGAACTGTAGAGCGAGCGGGGGGACTGGGCTATTTGCTGCCCTGGCCCCGGCTCGTCGGCCGGGCGGGCGGAAGATTGAGTGCCCGCAACATTCCCGCGCCGCTGCCGACGATCAAGAGGATCCCGATCCAGGCCATCCGGTCGGGGGTGTCGTTCCACAGCAGATAGCCCAGCAGCAAGGCCCACACGATGGCACTGTACCGAAAGGGCGCGACCGCCGACAGGTCGGCGCGGCGGGTGGCGGCGATGACCGCGTAGTTGCCGATGGCGGTGAAGACCGCCGCGCCCGCGATCCAGGCCAGCGCGTTCGTGGTCGCGGGAGACCGCCAGGGCTCGGCGGCGGCCATGAGTCCGCCCGCCGCCGTGACCGCCGCGGTGGTGAGCACGGCCAGAAGCAGGGAAGGCACTTGTGTCGGCACGCGCCGGTTCACCCATTCGCGCGCGGCCAGGGAGGCGGTGCAGGCGAGGGCCAGCAGCAGGCCGGGGCCGCTGCCCGGGTCGCTGGATTGCGCCGCGGGCTGCAGCACCATCAACACGCCGGCGAAGCCCAGGGCGGTGGCAACGATGCGGCCCATGCGCCGTGGCTCCATGCCGCTGGCCATGCTCAGCGCCGTGACGATCAGGGGCGCGCTCATCATGAGGGCGGTGACGGTGGCCAGCGGGATGCGGGCCAGGGCCAGGACGGAGGTGAGGGCGGTGCTGACTTCCAGCAGGACCCGCAGGCCCACGATGGGGCGCAGGCCGGCGCGCCAGGTGGCAAGGGCCCGCGCGGGGATGGCCAGGGCGAGCACGATGGCGCTGGCGCAGACCCCGCGCAGCAGGAGGATCTGGCCGGCCGTGCAGTGCGGCGCCGCGAGCTTGATGAGCGCGTCGTTGGCCACGTAGCAGGCCATGGCCAGCAGCATCAGCGCGATGCCGCGCCGGTTCTCAGTGGGCGCGGCCATCGGGCGGCGGCGCGGTGTCGTGTCCAGGCACGGCGGGCAGGGCGCCGCTGGCGCGCAGCGCCTCCACCTGGGCGCGCACCTTGAGCTGCACCTCCTGGACCTCGGCGTCCGGGTCGGACATCGCCACAATCGCGCCGCCCGCGCCGATGGAGACTTCCTGGCCATCACAGACGATGGTGCGGATCACGATGTTGAGCTTGGCCTGGCCGTCCAGCGAAAGGAAGCCCAGGCTGCCGGAATAAATGCCGCGCGGGCCGGCCTCCAGACCGTCGAGGATGCGCATCGTGCGCACCTTGGGCGCGCCGGTCATCGAGCCCCCCGGAAAGGTGGCCCGCACAACGTCGATGATGGACAGGTCCTCGCGCAGCCGTCCGCGGATGGTGCTCACGAGCTGGTGGACCGTCGCGAAGGACTCGACATGGAACAGGCGCGGCACGTGCACGCTGCCGACCTCGCACACGCGGGTGAGGTCGTTGCGCAGCAGGTCCACAATCATCAGGTTCTCCGCCAGCGTCTTCTCGTCCTCGGTGAGGAACTGGGCGTTGAGCGCGTCCTGCTCGGGTGTCGCGCCGCGCGCCGTGGTGCCCTTGATCGGCTTGGACTCCAGGGTGCGGTCCGCCGACAGCTGCAGGAACAGCTCGGGCGAGGCGCACAGCACTTCCAGATTCCCCGCCTTGAGGTAGGCCGCGAAGGGCGCCGGGTTGCGCTGGCGCAGCCACCGGTAGGCGGCCAGCGTGTCGATGCGCCCCGCGCCGCGCAGCTGGTTGGTCAGGCACACCTCGTAGGTCTCGCCCTGCACGATCTCCTGCTGGCAGCGCAAGATGAGCTCGCGGTAGCGCTCGAGCTCGATGCGCCAGTTCAGGTCCGCCAGCGGCGCGTTGGCGTCGGGCGGCGCCGGCGGTGGCGGAACCGCCAGCGCGGGCTGCTGCAGGCGCTCGCGCATCTGCGCCATCCACTGCGCGTTGGCGGGCGACAAGGGCCCTTCGTCCAGGCACAGCAGCCAGGCTTCGCATTCGCTGTGGTCGAAGGCGACCAGGCGGTCGGCGAAGAGCCACAGCGCGTCGGGCGTCGTGGCCGGGTGCGCGGCCTCGCCCTGCAGCTCGCCCTTGAGCTCGTAGCCGAAGTAGCCCACGTAGCCGCCGACGAACTCGAAGGGCCAGGCGCCGGTGGGGACCGAGCGGCGCGTGAGACCCGAGGCCAGGTGGTCGAGCACGCTCTCGTCGGTGGTGCTGGCGAGCGACGGCTGGGCGTACCGCTGCACTTGCAGCTCGCGCGGCGCGGTGCGGTAGCGCAGCACCTCGGCCGCCGGGCCGCGCGCATCGCCCATGTAGGAAAAGCGCCCCTGAGGCTGCTGGTGCGCGCTGCTGTCCAGCCAGAAGGCAGCGTCCGCGTCGGCGAAGCACTGCGTGAATACGGCCTCTGGATCCGGAAAGCCGTCCAGCCGATGCACATGCAGGCTGAGGCGGATGGTGGTCTCGCCGCCCGACTCATGGTGGGGCGCGCGGCTCGGGAAATCGTCCCCGCCGGCCGCGTCGCGGTGGCGGGCGAGCCACTCGCGACTGAGCTGCGTGAAGTTGGCCAAGAGGCGCGCCCCGAACTCGGTGCACACCGACTCGGGATGGAACTGCACGCCCCACCAGGGCAGGTGGCGGTGGCGCAGCGCCATCAGCGTGCCGTCGGGTGTCCAGGCCAGCTCCTCCAGGTCCGGCGGCAGCCGCGTGGCGGCCAGCGAGTGGTAGCGCACGGCCTGGAAGGGCGACGGGATCCCACGAAAGAGCTCGCTGTCGGTGTGCGAGACCTGGTCCAGGCGCCCGTGCATGGGGCGGCAGGCCAGCTCCACCGTGGCGCCGCAGTAGTGGGCCATGGCCTGGTGGCCCAGGCACACGCCCAGGATGGGCATGTCCGCGTGGCGCAGCGCGTCGGCCGACAGACCCAGGTCGCTGGCGCGCTGCGGGCGCCCCGGGCCCGGCGAGATCACGATGTTGTCGAAGTCCTGGGTGCGCAGCTCCTGCCAGCGGCGCTCGTCGTTGCGCACCACCGTGGGCGCCTGGCCGTTGCTGGCCGCCAGGTACTGGTAGAGGTTGTAGGTGAAGGAGTCGTAGTTGTCGATGAGCAGCGTGCGCATGGCCGGACCTCGGGAGAAGGTGAGGAAACAGGAGGGAAGGTGCGCCGATGGTGGAGTCGCCGCGCGCGGCGTCCAACTACCTGTTTGGGTGGGGACCTGCCGCGCGTGCGCAGGGCAGCCGCCGGCGGTGGCGGCTGGCCCGGCGCGGGCGGGAGGCGGGGCCGGTTGGCCGGTTGGTGGGCCGGTCGGCGGCTAGCCGCCCGATTGCATGAGCTCGACCAGCGTCGCCTCGGGCGCGAGGCGGCAGGCGCGGCACCAGTCCAGGTAGAACAGCACGTCCACGTGGCGCTCGCCGCGCTCGATCTTGGAGACGTGGGACTGGTCCACCTTGAGCCGCTGGCCCAGCTCGAGCTGGGTGAGGCCGGCCAGGCGGCGCAGTTTGCGCAGGTGCCGGCAGAGGGCCTCCTGGCGGCGGCGATGGGCGGTGAGAGTCTGCACGGGCCCGATGTTCGCCGCAGTTGAAGAATAGGCCAAATTGGCATATTCACGCTATCATTCGGTCCTTGAAAAAGGCCAAACTGGCCTTCATGGGACGTGACGATGCAATCCTGGTCGGGGTCTGGCGACGCGGTGCCTGAGCCGGCGGCGTTGGGTGGCGCCCGGCGCGCTCGCGCGGGGTCGCCGCGCGGCGCGGGGGTGCGCGCGCCGTCGCCAACCGAGGGGCGCGCCGCGCCGCAGGGGGTGGATCGGGTCCCTGGCGGGGCGCGGGGTCCGCGCGGGTCGTCCCGGCCGCCGGGGCCGTTCGGGCCGCCCGGGCGGCTGGCGCCACAGCGCTGGCCGGGGGCCTGCGAGGGGCCGGGCGCGCACGGTCCGCGCAGCGGCGAGGCTGGGCGCAAGGCCGGGCGCAAGGCTGGGCGCGAGGAGGGGGGCGGGGAGGGGAGCGAGGAGGGGGGCGGGGAGGGGAGCGCGCCGCCATGAGTCGCCGGGCCGCGCCCCCTTCGCCCTTGCCGACGGCGCGTCGGCCGCGCCTGCCGGCCTCGCTCACGCAGCCGCGCCGTCGCGGGGCCCGGCGGTGAGCGAGGCCGCCCTGCGCCTGGGCGAGGAGGTGCGCGCGCTGCGCATCGCCAGCGGTCGCAGCGCCGCGGCACTCGCGCGCGAGGGGGGCGTGTCCGCCTCCATGCTCTCGCGCATCGAGCGGGGCCTCGTCTCGCCCTCGGTCGACACCCTGGTGCGGCTGGCCGAGGCGCTGCAGGTGCCGCCCTCGCGCTTCTTTTGCCGCAGAAACGGCCGCGCGGACCTGTCCTTCGTGCCGGCCGGCCAGGGTATCCAGATCCGGCGCATGGGCGAGGTGGCCGGCCTGGGCTACGAGCTGCTGGGCCACGTGCTGTCGGGCAACCTGGGGGTGGAGCCCTACCTGGTGCGCCTGGCCCCCGGCGCGCGGCCCTATGCCGACTTCCAGCAGCCGGGCCTGCAGTTCCTCTACCTGCTCGAGGGCGGCCTGCGCTACCGGCACGGCGCCCGGGTGCTGGTGCTCGCCCGGGGCGACGCGCTGCTGTTCGAGGCGCGCGTGCCGCACGGTGTGGAGGCCGTGCTCGCGCACCCCGCCAGCTACCTGCTCGTCACCCTGGCGGCGCGCGACTAGGCCCCGACCTCTTGACCGTGGCGAGGCGTCGCGGCGTGGCGTGGCGTGGCGCGCGCCACGTCGGCCGTGCCACCCGTTCTGATAGTTGGCGCATGCCGATGCACTGCCAATGATGGGTCGCGCGTTCCTCGCATCCGCGTGCGACGTCACAGGTGGTGAGCGCTTGGACCGAACGGTGTGGACCGTAGGTCTGGGTGGATCTGCGACGGGCTGCGCCACGCTGCGACCGCGTGGGTGGGTGCAAACGGCGCCATCGCGAAGACTTCGATGCATGCACCGCTGCAGCTGAAGGAGAGACGCTTCCATGACCCCACCGCGCATCGCCACGCCCCCCACCGGCCTCCTCTACGGCCAGGTGGGGGCCGTGCTGGGCCTGGCGTTCGCCGGCGTCTGGGCGGGCACGCAGTGGACCGCCGGCGCGCTCGGCCACCAGGCGCGCCTGGGCGCCCCCTGGGGGCACGTGGCCGGCGTTGCGGTGTACGCGCCCTGGAAGCTCTTCCAGTGGTGGTACGCCTTCGAGCCCTATGCGCCGGGTGTCTTTCGGATCGGCGGGGTCATCGCCGCCTCGGGGGGCTGGGTGGCGGCACTGGCCGCCGTGGGTCTGTCGCTGCGGCGTGCGCGCCTGCGGCGCGCGGCCACCACCTACGGCTCCGCGCGCTGGGCGCGGCTCGACGAGATCGAGCGCGCGGGCCTGCTGGCGGGGCGCGGGGTGCTGCTGGGCTGCACGGCCGGGCGGCGGGCGCGCTACCTGCGCCACGAGGGACCCGCACACGTGATGGCCTTCGCGCCGACCCGCTCGGGCAAGGGCGTGGGACTGGTGGTGCCCACGCTGCTCACCTGGCCGGCCTCGGCGGTGGTGCACGACATCAAGGGGGAGAACTGGCAGCTCACCGCAGGCTGGCGCGCGCGCTTCTCGCACTGCCTGCTGTTCAACCCCACCGATGCGCGCTCGGCCGCCTACAACCCGCTGCTGGAGGTGCGCCGCGGCGCGCACGAGGTGCGCGACGTGCAGAACATCGCCGACATCCTGGTCGACCCGGAAGGGGCGCTGGAGCGGCGCAACCACTGGGAGAAGACCTCGCACGCGCTGCTGGTGGGCGCCATCTTGCACGTGCTCTACGCCAGCGCCGACAAGACGCTGCGCGGGGTGGCCAACTTCCTGTCCGATCCGGCCTGCCCCTTCGAGGTCGCGCTGCGGCGCATGATGGACACGCCCCACCTCGGCGGGCTCGGCGTGCACCCGGTAGTTGCCTCGGCCGCGCGGGAGCTGCTCAACAAGAGCGACAACGAGCGCTCGGGCGTGCTGTCCACCGCGATGAGCTTTCTGGGGCTGTACCGCGACCCGACGGTGGCCGCGGTCACCTCGCGCTGCGACTGGCGCATCGCCGATCTGATCGCCGCCGAGCATCCGGTGTCGCTGTACCTGGTGGTGCCGCCCTCGGACATCAGCCGCACCAAGCCCCTGATCCGCCTGCTGCTCAACCAGATCGGGCGGCGCCTGACCGAGTCGCTCGATGGCAGCGACGGGATCGCGCGGCGCCACCGCCTGCTACTGATGCTCGACGAATTTCCCGCGCTCGGGCGCCTGGACTTCTTCGAGTCGGCGCTGGCCTTCATGGCGGGCTATGGTCTGCGGGCCTTCCTGATCGCGCAGTCGCTCAACCAGATCGACCGTGCCTACGGGCCGCACCACGCGATCCTCGACAACTGCCACGTGCGGGTGGCCTTCGCGACCAACGACGAGCGCACCGCGCGGCGCATCTCCGATGCGCTGGGCACCGCCACCGAGCTGCGCGCACAGGCCAACTACGCGGGCCACCGGCTCGCGCCCTGGCTGGGCCACCTGATGGTGTCGCGCCAGGAGAGCGCGCGGGCTCTGCTCACGCCCGGCGAGGTGATGCAGCTGCCCGCGCATGAATCCCTGGTGCTGGTGGCTGGGCAGCCGCCCATCCGCGCACGCAAGCTCCGTTACTACGAGGACCGCAACTTCCTGCGGCGCCTGCGCCCGCCCCCGGCGCTTGCCGAGGGTGGCTTCGCGGACCGTCCGCCGCCACGGCCTGACGACTGGAGCGCGCTGCCGGCGCCGCCGCCGCCGCCGGACATGGGCCCGGACGAGGCCTGCGCCGACGCCGCGCCGGGCATGGCGGACGATTGCGGGTGGGTGCGGGAGTTGGAGCTCCAGTCCATCGCCGGGCCCGCGCGGACCGGCGCGCCGGCGCTCGAGCCCTGGGCGAGCGGCGCTCTGGCGGATCGGGCGGCGATCGGCGCGGGGCGGGGCGCCAGCGTGAAGGAGCGCGGACGTGGAGCGCTCGATGGGCGGCGGGCCCCGGATGGGGCCATGGCGTCAACGCGTGGCGACGTGCCGGCCCGGCACATCGCCGGCGATGTCGATGACGGGGTGGCGCTGTGAGCCGCGCGCGCCTGAACATCTTCCTGGAGCCGGACCATGCCAGGCGGCTGCAGGCGCTGGCCGCGCACCGGGGCGTGTCCAAGTCGGCGCTCATCGCCGCGGCTCTGTCCGTCTTCCTGGCCTCGCCCGAGACGCTGGAGCAGCGCGAGCTCACCGTCCTTCGGCGGCTCGATCGCCTGTCGCGCCAGTTCGACCGGCTCGAGCGCGACCAGAACCTGCTGGTGGAGGCCCTGGCCCTCTATGTGCGCATCTACCTGACCCTCTCCCTGCCGGTGCCGCAGGAGGAGCAGGAGGCCGCGCGCGCCCAGGGGCGGGCGCGCTATGCCCAGTACGTGGACCAGCTGGGCCGTCAGCTGCAGCGCGGCCAGAGCCTGGCGCGCGAGCTGGGCGAGGAGCTCGAGGCGGCGGCCGCCGCAGCGACCGTGGGCCGCGGCGCGGCTCGGGCAACGGCGGCGGCCGACATGCCCGACATGCCCGACATGCCCGACATCCCTGGCGCGACCGGAGCGACGGGCACGATGGGTGCGACGCAGGCGCCGCAGACCCCAGCAGAATCGGACGACACCGCCGCGCGCGGGAGGCAGGACCCCCATGGCGCGTGATCCTGACATCGGCCCCGCGCATCCCGGTCCGGCGGCCGCGCAGATGCCGGGGGCTGCGGCCGCCGAGCCGGCGCAGCGGCGCCTGCGCATGCTGCGCACCGCCATGGGCCCGGAGATCGCCGCGGCGCTGGACGACCCGGACGTGGTGGAGGTCCTGCTCAACCCGGACGGCACGCTGTGGGTGGACCGGCTGGGCGCGGGCCGCTCGCCCACCGGCGTATCGCTCGCGCCGCCGGTGGCCGAGCGCATCGTGCGGCTGGTGGCCGCGCACGTGCGCGCCGAGGTGCATGCCGGCCAGCCCATCCTCTCGGCCGAGCTCCCGGAAAGCGGCGAGCGCTTCCTCGGGGTGCTGCCGCCGGTGGTGCGCGCCCCTTCCTTTGCAATCCGCAAGCACGCGCTTCGCGTGCTCACGCTGGACGACTACCAGGCCGACGGCATCCTGAGCGCCCAGCAAGCGGCCTTCTTGCGCGAGGCCGTGCGCGAGCGCTGGAACATCCTCGTGGCCGGCGGCACCAGCACCGGCAAGACCACCTTCGCGAACGCGCTGCTGGCCGAGATCGCTCGCACGCGCGACCGCGTGCTGGTGCTGGAGGACACGCTGGAGCTGCGCTGCCTGTGCGACGACCACGTGAGCATGCGCACCGAACCCGGGGTGGCGACGCTCGCGGACCTGGTGCGCGCCACCTTGCGCCTGCGGCCCGACCGCATCGTGGTGGGCGAAGTGCGCGGCGCCGAGGCGCTGGAGCTGCTCAAGGCCTGGGGCACCGGGCACCCGGGCGGCATCGCCACCGTGCATGCGGGCACGGCCGCGGGCGCGCTCGTGCGGCTGGAGCAGCTGGTGCAGGAGGTGTCGGTGGTGGTGCCGCGCGCGCTGATCGCCGAGGCCGTGCACGTGGTGGTGGTCCTGCACGGGCGCGGTCGCGCGCGCCGCCTGCGCGAGATCGTGCGGGTGACGGGCCACGACGCGCTGGGCTACCACCTGCGCGGCGATCTCACGCGGCCGCAGCCGGACCCGGCGGTGCGGCCGCTTCCTGCCGCGCCAGCGGCACCGTTCGATCCTGATTCAGGGGCACTTCCAGGAGACATGGCATGACGACCTTCATCTGCGGCGCCTGGCGGGCGCGCTTTCGGGCGCACTTTTGCGTGCGCTGGCGCCTTCGCGCGATGCGTCGCGTCCCGCGCAGGCTGCTGCTGTCCGCTGTGCTGCTGGCCCTGGCGGCGCCGGCGCGCGCAGCCGGTTCGAACATGCCTTGGGAGGGCCCCCTGCAGTCCATCCTGGACTCGGTGCAGGGACCGGTGGCGCGCATCGTGGCGGTGATCATCATCATCACCACCGGCCTCACGCTCGCCTTCGGCGACACCTCGGGAGGCTTCAGGCGGCTGATCCAGATCGTCTTTGGCCTGTCGATCGCCTTTGCGGCCTCGTCCTTCTTCCTGGCCTTTTTCAGCTTCAGCGGCGGCGCGGTGCTGACATGAGTGCGTCCATCGATTCCTTCGCGCCGGTGAACGGCTTCGAGATCGCGCTGCACCGCGCGCTCACCGAGCCAATCTTGCTGGGCGGCGCGCCGCGCACTGTGGCGATCGTCAACGGCACTCTGGCCGCCGCCGTGGGCTTGGGCCTGCAGCTGTGGCTGCCGGGCCTGGTGCTGTGGAGCCTGGGGCACACGCTGGCGGTGCGGGGCGCGCGTCTGGACCCGCAGTTCATGCAGGTCTTCGCGCGGCACATCAAGCACCGGCCGCTGCTGGACGCGTGAGGCATCCATGGAAAACCCACCATGTTGAACCTCGCCGAATACCGCAGGCGCCCGGCGCTGCTGGCCGACTGGCTGCCCTGGGCCGGCCTGGTCGCACCCGGGGTCGTGCTCAACAAGGACGGATCGTTCCAGCGCACGGCGCGTTTCAGAGGGCCCGACCTGGACAGCGCCACCCAGGGCGAGCTCGTCGCCACCTCGGCGCGCCTGAACAACGCGCTGCGCCGGCTTGGCTCGGGCTGGGCGCTGTTCGTAGAGGCCGAGCGATGCGAGGCGGCCGGCTATCCCGCTTCGTCGTTCCCGGAGCCGCTGTCCTGGCTGATCGACGAGGAGCGCCGCGCCGCCTTCGAAGAGGATGCCAGCCACTTCGAGAGCCGCTACCACCTGACCCTCCTGTACCTGCCGCCCGAGGAGTCGAAGGCGCGCGCCGCGGGCCTGCTCTACGAGAACGCCGGGATGAACGGCCAGATGAACGGCGGGATGGAGGGGCAGGGTGGCGCGGGCGGGTCGGGTGGATCGAACGGGACGCACTGGCAAGGGCGGCTGGAGGCCTTCGTCTGCGAGACCGAGCGCTTCCTGGGCCTGCTTGAGGGCGTGATGCCCGAGTTAGCCTGGCTCGACGATGCGCAAACCCTGACCTACCTGCACGGCTGCGTGTCCACGCGCCGACATGCGGTGGCCGTGCCCGAGGTGCCGATGCACCTCGATGCGCTGCTGGCCGACGAGCCGCTGACGGGCGGGCTGGCGCCGATGCTCGGGAGACTGCACCTGCGTGTGCTGTCGGTGCGGGGCTTTCCGACCTCGACCTGGCCGGGCCTGCTCGATGACCTGAACCGCCTGGGCTTCGCCTACCGCTGGAGCACGCGCTTCCTGTGTCTGGACAAGGCCGAAGCGCAAAAGGAGCTCGTGCGCCTGCGCCGCCAGTGGTTTGCCAAGCGCAAGAACATCGTCGCGCTGCTGCGCGAGACCCTCTTCCAGCAGGAGAGCCCACTGGTCGACTCCGACGCCTCGAACAAGGCGGCGGACGCCGACGCGGCGCTGCAGGAGCTGGGCAGCGACCAGGTGGCCTTCGGCTACGTGACCGCCACCGTGACGGTGCTCGACGCCGAGGCGGCTGCGGCCGACGAGAAGCTGCGCGCGATCGAGCGCACGATCCAGGGCCGGGGCTTCGTCACGATCCCCGAAACCCTCAACGCGGTCGAGGCCTGGTTGTCGTCGATCCCGGGTCACCCCTACGCGAACGTGCGCCAGCCCATCGTCTCGACCTTGAACCTCGCGCACATGATGCCGGTGTCGGCCGTCTGGGCCGGGCCCGAGCGCAACGCGCATCTCAATGGCCCGCCGCTGATCGTCACGCGCACCGACGGCGCGACGCAATTCCGGCTCGTGACGCACATCGGCGACGTTGGGCATACGCTGGTGGTCGGGCCCACCGGCATGGGCAAGTCGGTGCTGCTCGCCACGCTGGCGCTGCAGTTTCGCCGCTATGCCGGCTCGCGCATCCTGGCCTTCGACATGGGGCGCTCGATGCGCGCCACGATCCTCGGACTGGGGGGCGAGCACTATGAGCTGGGCAGCGATGGGGCGATCGCCTTTCAGCCATTGGCACGCATCGATCAGGAGGGCTATCTCAGCTGGGCGGCCGAGTGGGTCGAGGGCCGCTTGCTGCAGGAAGGCGTGGCCGTTGGCCCGCCGGAAAAGGCCGCGGTCTGGTCGGCCCTCAACAGCCTCGCGAGCGCGCCGGTTGAGCAGCGGACGATGACGGGCCTGTCGGTGCTGCTGCAATCGAACGCCTTGCGCCAGGCCCTGCAACCCTATGTCCTGGGCGGCGCCCACGGCCGCCTGCTCGATGCCGACGTCGATCGCCTCGGCAGCGCATCGGTGCAGGGCTTCGAGATGGAAGATCTGATGCACAGCAAGGCCGCGGTGCTGGCCGTGCTGGGCTATCTCTTCGCGCGCTTCGATGAACGCTTCGATGGTGCGCCGACCCTTCTCATCCTCGACGAGGCCTGGCTGTTCCTCGACGACCCGGTGTTCGCCGCGCGCATCCGTCAGTGGCTCAAGACGCTGCGCAAGAAGAACGTGTCGGTCATTTTCGCGACGCAGAGCCTGGCCGACATCCAGGGCTCCAGCATCGCGCCGGCCATCGTCGAGAGCTGCGCGAGCCGGATCTTCCTGCCCAACCCGCAGGCCACCGAGCCGCAGATCCGGGTGATCTACGAGGGCTTCGGGCTCAACGGCCGGCAGATCGAGATCGTCGCCACGGCGCAGCCAAAGCGCGACTACTACTACCAGTCGAGGCTGGGCAACCGGGTCTTCGAGCTGGGGCTCGGACCGGCGGCGTTGGCCTTTGCAGGTGCGTCCTCGCCGCAGGACCAGCGGGCCATCGATGCCGTCTGCGCTTCTGTACCAACTTTCGGATTTGCGGCCGCCTGGCTACGCCACTGCGGCTTGGACTGGGCCGCCGATCTCATTGCTTCGTTTCCGACTCCATTCCCGTCCATTTCCGCAACCCCGCAGGAGGAATCGCCATGAAGAAGAGTTTGATCGCCGTTGCCGCCGCCGCACTGATCGGCGCCATGCCCGATGCACGCGCGCAGTGGGTCGTGGTCGACCCCGCGAACCTCGCTCAGAACCTCCTGACGGCGGCCAACACGCTGGAGCAGATCAACAACCAGATCAAGCAGCTGCAGAACCAGGCCGAGATGCTCAGGAACCAGACCAGGAACCTTGCAGGCCTGGACTTCAGCGCGCTGTCCGAACTCAAGTCGACCCTGTCGGCGACGAACCGGCTGATCCAGCATGCGCAGGGGCTCGCCTTCAATGTCTCGCGCATGGAGGACGAGTTCAAGCGCCTGTACCCCGAGTCCTTGTCGGCGGCAGTGTCCGGCGCCCAGATGGCCGGCGATGCACGGCAGCGCTGGCGCAATTCGCTCGAAGCCCTGCGCACCGCGACCCAGGTGCAGTCGCAGGCGCTGCAGAACCTGGCATCCGACGAGCAGGCGCTCACGGATCTCGTGAGTCGCAGCCAGTCGGCCACAGGGGCCTTGCAGGCGATGCAGGCGACCAATCAGCTGTTGGCTCTGCAGTCACGCCAGGCGATGCAGGCGCAGCAGTTGCAGATCACGCAGGACCGCGCCGCGGCGCTGGAGCAGGTGCGGCACGTGGCGGTGCAGGAGCGCGCGCGCGAGGTGCGTCGCCGTTTCATGGGCAGCGGCACGCCGTACACGCCCTACAGCGTGAATTTCTACGGCAACTGAGGGGCCTCCATGAAGAATCTTCTCCTCATCATCAGTGCCACCGCAGCCCTGGTGCTCGCCGGCTGCGGCAAGTCCGAGCCGACCCACTCCGCGATCGAGTCCGTCGAATCCCCGGTCGGGAATCCCGAGCGCCTCAGGGAGCTACGAGCGCTGTGCAAGGCCGATCACGCTGGGGTCGGCGACGCGCAGTGCAATGCGGCGGCCGAGGCCATGCGCCGGCGCTTCATGCGCGGCGACAAGTCGCCTTACGCCAGCGACCCGGTCCAGCCGCCAGCAGCACCTGCCTCACCGCCGACCGGCGCAGGCTTGAAGGACTGACGCCATGGATGACGTCGCGATCATCGATCGCTTCCTCGATGTCTTCTCGCGCTACATCGACTCGGGCTTCGGCCTGCTGCGTGGCGAGGTGGCGTTCCTCACGGCCACGCTGGTCGTGATCGACATGACCTTGGCCGGGTTGTTCTGGGCCATGAGCCATGCGGCGGGGCAGGGCGACGACGTGATCGCCCGGCTGATCCGCAAGGTGCTCTACGTGGGAGCGTTCGCGTTCATCATCGGCAACTTCAACCAGCTGGCCGCGGTCCTGTTCCGGTCGTTCGCGGGGCTCGGCTTGGTGGCGTCGGGCTCCAGCCTGACACAGTCGCAGTTTCTGCAGCCCGGCCGGCTCGCGCAGGTCGGCATCGACGCCGGCCGACCGATCATGGAACAGATCAGCGAGATGACGGGTTTCCCCGAAACGTTCGCTCATCTGGACACCATTGCCGTCCTGTTCCTGGCCTGGCTGGTGCTGATCGTGAGCTTCTTCTTGCTCGCGGTGCAACTCTTCGTCACCTTGATCGAGTTCAAGCTGACGACCTTGGCGGGCTTCGTGCTCGTTCCCTTTGCCCTGTGGAACAAGACTGCGTTCCTGGCCGAGAAGGTGCTGGGCAACGTGGTGTCCTCAGGCATCAAGGTGCTGGTGCTGGCCGTGATCGTGGGGATCGGGACGGGCCTGTTCGCCGAGTTCCGCACGCCGGCCGGTGCCGAGCCCTCCATCGACCATGCGCTGACCATCATGCTGGCAGCGCTCGCGATGCTTGGGTTGGGAATCTTCGGGCCCGGGATCGCGACCGGACTAGTGTCGGGCGCGCCACAGCTCGGTGCCGGTGCGGCGGCGGGGACGGCTCTGGGTGCGGCAGGCCTGGCCGTCGCCGGTGGCGCGGCCATGGCGAGTTCGGGTTCGGCCGTCGCCGCGGGGGCTCGCATGGCGCCTGGCGCAGCGCGAGCGGTCATCGTCGGCGGCGCTGCGGCCGCGCGCTCGGCCAGTGGGCTGGCGAGCGGCGCGACGCAGTCGGCCTACGAGGCCGGCGTTGCGGCATCCGGCGGTGGCGGCGTGCGCGCGGCCGGTGCCGGCCTCGCCCATGTCGCGAAAAGCGGAGCAGGGGCTGTCGGCCAGCGCGTCGCGTCCGGTGCCAGGTCGGTCAAGGACCGCGTGGCGAGCTTCGTGGTCGATGCCGCTGCGCCTGCGACTACGGGGAATGCGGCATTTACCGGTGCGGACGAGGCCGGCGCACCGCCTCCCGAGCCTGCATGGGCCAAACAAATGCGCCGCAAGCAGCAACTGAGCCATGCGGCCTCGACGACGGCGCACGTCCTGCGCTCGGGCGACCACGGCGGCAGCGGCACCGGCCCGAGCCTGCACGACAGCTCCAACGCCTGATCCGGATTCCTGAGGAGAACCATCCATGCGATTCAAACGACCCCAGGTGCGGTACTCGGAAACGCCCGAGCCCCTCACCCCGTACCAGGCTGCGGCGCAGGTCTGGGACCAGCGCATCGGCAGCGCGCGCGTGCAGGCCAGGAACTGGCGGTGCATGGCCTTCGGTTGCCTCTCGCTGGCTCTGCTGATGGCCGGTGGGTTGTTGTGGCGCTCGGCGCAGTCCATCGTGACGCCCTATGTCGTCGAGGTCGACAGCGCCGGCCAGGTGCGCGCGGTCGGCGAAGCCGCCACGCCGTACAAGCCCAGCGACGCGCAGATCGCGCATCACCTGGCGCGCTTCGTCACCGACGTGCGCTCGCTTTCGATCGATCCGATCGTGGTGCGGCACAACTGGCTCGAGGCCTACGAATACACGACGGACCGTGGCGCCGCGGTCCTGAACGACTACGCGCGCGCCAACGATCCGTTCTCGCGCATCGGGCACAGCTCGGTGGCGGTGCAGATCAACAGCGTGGTGCGTGCCAGCGAGGCCTCGTTCCAAGTGCGCTGGACGGAGCGCCGCTATGTCAACGGTGAAGCGGCCGGGCTGGAGCGCTGGACCGCAGTGCTGGCGATCGTGCTGCAGGCGCCGCGCACCGAGGAACGACTGCGAAGAAACCCGCTGGGCATCTACGTCAATGGTCTGTCCTGGAGTCGCGAACTCGATGCGACGGACACAGCCAAGGGAACCAAGCCATGAAGACTGATTTACGTAGGTGCGCATCTGCGCCGATCCTGCTGGTCGCGGTGGCGGCCACAGTCGTGAGCGTCTGCGGTTGTGCCACGCAGGGCAAGCCGCCGCCGGCGATCTCTCTGGACGAGCCGGTGGCCGTCGCCGCGCAGCCGTTGCCGCAACCGCCCCAGCCGGTCGAGGTGTTGGAGATACCGAAGCCCATGCCGCTGCCCGGGCAGATGAAAGCGCTGCCAAGCGTGCAGGAAGCCAAGCCGATGCAGGAGCCCTCCGACGAGAAGGTGCGCGTCTCCCGGGCCAATGCGCAGGCCCGCATCGCGCCGTCGCGCGAGGGCTACGTCAACGCGATCCAGGTCTGGCCGTATGCGGACGGCGCGCTCTATCAGGTCTACACCAGTCCGGGCCGCGTGACGCTCGTCGCGCTGCAGGAGGGCGAGGAACTGGTGGCGGTCTCGGCCGGCGATACGGTGCGCTGGATCGTGGGAGATACGGTCAGCGGCAGCGGTGCGAACCAGCGGGTTCATGTTCTGGTGAAACCCACGCGCGTGGGGCTGAAGACCAACCTGGTCATCACCACGAACCGGCGCACCTACCTGCTGGAACTGTCCTCGACGCCGCAGGCCTGGATGGCGTCGGTATCCTGGGACTATCCGAAGGACCGGATGCTGGCATTGCAGAAGCAGGCGAGGGAGGCGCAGGCCGCGGCGCCGGTGGATTCGGGCCTGTCGGTGGAACAGATCCGGTTCCGCTATGCGATCAACGGCGATGCGCCGTCCTGGAAGCCGCTGCGCGCCTTCGACGACGGGCAGCGGGTCTACATCCAGTTTCCGGGCGGCATCGCGCAGGGCGAACTGCCGCCGCTGTTCGTGATCGGGCCGCAGGGCGATGGGCAGCTCGTGAACTACCGCTTCCGCTCGCCGTACTACGTGGTGGACCGCCTCTTCGGCGCGGCGGAGTTGCGTCTGGGCGGCTTCAAGGGCGGCAAGGCCGCGGTCGTGCGCATCGAGCGCACGGATGGCGCGAACGGCAGTGTGCGGGGCGCGCGGAGCGATGGATCATGAGTGCGGAAGACACCTTGCCGCCCCTGTCGTCCCAGGTCGCGCCCAAGGTCGCGCCGGAGACGGTGGCCCTGCGCGCGCAGCCCCGGTCGGTCGTGCGGCTCAACCGTCGCATGCTGGCGGGCGTCGCCGGCACCTTGGCCGCGGCCGTGCTGGGTGGCACCCTGTGGTCGCTGCAGTCGCAGAAGCGCGAGCGCAACCCGGCCGCCGAGCTGTACAACGTAGACCGCGTGGCCCGGGCCGATGGCCTGGACCAGCTGCCGAAGGACTATGCCGGGATGCCGCCGGCGTCGACGCCGGTGCTGGGTCCGCCACTGCCAGGAGACCTCGGCTCGGCCATCGTGAAGGCACAGCAGCCGATGGAGGAGAGGACGGGCCAAGGCGTCGATCCGGCGCAGGCCGAGGGTTTGGCGGCCGAGGATGCGGCGCGGTCCTCGGTGTTCTTCCGGCGCAGCGGCGACGGTGCCGCTGCGAAGCGGGGGTCGGTCGCCGAGAGGGCTACGCCCGAAACTGCCATTGATGCGTCCGGGCTGACGGCGGGCCAGCCGTTCAACCCGTTGAGCTCGATGAGCCCGACCATGGCTTCGCCGACCGACCCTGCTGTGGCACAGAACCGCCAGGATCGAAAGGAAGCCTTTCTTGCGAAGGCCGGTGACACGGCCACGCGCAACCCGGGCGGCCTGCAGTTGCCGGCTTCGCCATACCAGGTGATGGCGGGAACCATCATCACGGCAGCGCTGGTGACGGGCATCAACTCCGATCTGCCGGGGCAGGTGATCGCCAACGTGACCGAGGCGGTCTATGACACGGCCACGGGGCGCCATTTGTTGATCCCGCAGGGCTCGCGGCTGATCGGTCGCTACGACAGCCAGGTGGCCTTCGGGCAGCGACGCGTGCTGCTGGTGTGGACACGGCTGATCCTGCCGGACACGTCGTCGGTGGTGCTGGACCGGTTGCCGGGGATTGATCCGGCGGGCTACGCCGGGCTGGAGGATGCGGTCGACTGGCACTGGGACCGCATCCTCGCCGGGGCGGCGTTGTCCACGCTGCTCGGCGTGGGGGCCGAGTTGGCGGCGCCGCAGAGCCGGACAGATCAGGACGGCAACCGCCTCGTGATCGCTGTGCGCGAAGGGGCGCAGGACACGGTGAACCAGGTTGGGCAGGAGATCACCAAGCGCAACGCGAGCATTCAGCCGACGCTGACGATCCGGCCCGGGTTTCCGATGCGCGTGATGGTGAACAAGGACCTCATCTTGCGGCCGTACCAGCCGTTGTTTTTTACGCGCGGGAGGCCGCAATGAGCAAAGGTGCGAGTCGATTGAGCCTGGGCGCGCTGCCACGCGCGGACAGCGTGAAGCTGACGATCACGGTTCCGGCGGAACTCAAGGCGCAGCTCGAGGCCTATGCTGAGGTGCACAGCGGGCTGCATGGGCCGGTGGATGCGGTGGCGCTGGTGCCGCACATGCTCGCCGCGTTCATCGCGCGTGACAGGGGCTTCAGGGCGCTGCGGATCAAGGTAGCGAAACCCAAGGCTGAATGACGTCGCATGACGCGTCACTTCGGGGGCAGCGAGCCCGAACTGGCAGAACGGCAGGGCAGTTCAAGGTCGGGGTCGCGGCGCGCTGCCTGGAAGCGGCCGGCTTCACCAACGCCTTGGTCGAGCGACGCTTCTTGTGGCGCGGTCTTCGAGACTCGCGGAGCCGCTGGGGGGCTCAAGGTGAGAGCAAACGGCGTAGGGGGTAGGTGTCGACCGGGAACCTGACTGGTCGCGTTGAACTGGGTCCAGTGGTCAGGCGTGTCCGGATTGCGCACTTGCTCTGCCCACCGAGCGGTGATCAGGCCAGGGCTTGGGCTTCCTTCAGAAACTTCTCGGCCTGGCTGCGCATGCCCTTGGCGATGGGTGCCCAGATGCGGTCGGGGAAATCTTTGGGCAAACGTGTCTCGACCGAACTCAGTGCCGGGTTGACCTGTTCGACCAGCCCCAGCATCGTCTCCCACACTGCGGGCCCGCCGTTCTTCAAGGCCAAGCCGTGCCAGTGCCGGGCGCGGATGCCGTAGATGTCGTAGTGGGTGTTCTTCGAGCGCAGCGCCATGGCGAGCCGCACGTTGCGCAGGTGGAGTTGGCCACGGCCCTTGCCGACATAGGGCCACACGGACAGGATGTCGTACAGGGGAGTCAGCTCGTAGGCATTGCCTTGGCGCAGGAAGATCGAAAAGTTCTTGGCGTGCCCGTCAGGCGCGGCCATGAGCCAGAACGCCAGTTGGGCGAGTTGGAAGGCTATCCGGTCCGTGGTCGCATCGGTGCTCCCGGCCAGTAGCTGAAGACCTTGGGCGGCAGAGGGGCCTCCATCGTCTTCATATCTCAGGCGCGGGGGCAGGCCCAAGGCCTGGCAGAAGTCCTCCTGGGGCATGCGAACGATCCATTGCCCGTCACCCATCCATGCGCGGTCGAAGCGCTCAACGACCAGCGCGCGTTGGTCGCCGAAGCGGGCCATCTCGGTGCGCGCCATCGGAAGACCCAGCGCCTCAATGATCTGGGCGCACACCCATTCGTTCTCCACGGAGTCGAACATCTCGACCCGGCTCGTGTTGGCGATCACGCCCAGCGGGAGCTTGAAGATATGGGTGCTGGGTGTGGCCCCGAGGGGGCGGCACCATTGGCCATTGACGCGCGTGAAAGCGGTCTTCTCCTGAGCGCCCGCCAGGGAAATCCGAAAAGCCGGCGTTGCGTCGCCATGGCGCGCGATCGGGTCGGCGGGAACGTCACGAAGTGCCTTGGCCACCTCGTCCTCGGACAGCGCTTCGCACTCGACGCGATCCCATCCGTCGGGCGTTGTGCCTTCCGGCAGCAACTGCACGGCGCCCACGCAGTCGCGCCCGATGGCTTCCAGCAGCGCGAAGGCTTCCAGCGTCTTGGTCTTGAACCGTCGCCCGATGCGCTCGCGGATCCGCTGGTTGTCAGGGAGCAGGTTGTCGAAGTAGTTGGCGACGACATCGCCCTTGATCTCCAGGGTGCGGGTGAGCGGCAGCGACAGGGACAGCGGCCGCGACTTCTCTGATTCCAGCCAAGAAGGGGTGTATTCAAAGCTGTGGGACCCCCGGTGGACGCGCCAGGTACCTACCCATTCGCCGTTCATCCAGGCATTGAGCGTCGCCATCACCAGGAGCCCTTTTTCGGGCGGATGATGAAAGCACTGGACGTGGAGCGGATTCCGGCGGGCGCAGGATTCGCGTCCTGGTGCGCTGGTGCGTCGGAGGGGGCCTGGGTGCTGCCGCGGCGCGCAGAGGTCGACTTCGCAGAGTACCTGCCTCCACGGGGCAAAGGCTGCACTTGCCCCTGGCCAGCCGGGGGCTCGTTGGTGGAGGGGCGCCTCAATGCTTTCTTGGAAGGATGTGGCGAGACAGATTTTGGCGACGCAAGCTTGCCAGGGAGGCTGGCCGCGATCATTTCCAACCCATCGTCGCGCAAGACCAGGGATGCGCGAAGCGCGGAGAGCAGCTTCATCAACTGGTCGACGCTCACGACCCCCGGGTTGTTCTCGATCTCTGCGATACGGGCCTGGCCCACGCCGAGCAACTGCCCGAGGGCGGCCTGGGTCAGGCCGCGCGCCTTCCTGAGCGCGCGCAGGTGCTCACGCAGTTGGCTGGGAAGGTGAATGGGGAAGTCCATGCGCATCGTCATCTTTGAAAGCCAATATACTGGCTTTAGCATATATTTACAAGATACTTGCTTTGGTGTATTTATGCTCTTTATCGGGAATGGGCAATACTAGTGCGCAGTTCTCGGCAGGACGCCCACGCCCGGCGCGTCCTTGGTCTGCTTGCGCAGAAAGGGGATGCTGCGTCCCAGCGATCTGGACGCCATCGACGCGCCCCGGGTGGCCCTGACGCGCATGACCGCGACCGGCCTGCTGGAGAAAGTCGGACCTGGCCTTTTACTGTTTACCGCCTGCCCGAGCGCGAAGGCGCCGAGCAAGAGCGCCTGGTGGCGATTGCCGCCAAGGTCCCCCAGGCAGTTGTTCTGTCTGCTCACCGCCCTGCAATTGCATGCGCTGACCACACAGCTGCCGCGCCAGGTCTGGATTTGCCATGCCAGGCGGCAGCCATGTGCCGAGGATCGACTATCCGCCCGTCGAGATGGTCCAGATTTCGGGTGAGGCCTATTCGGCGGGCACCGAGGTGGTTGAACGCGATCAGGTTCAGTTGCGCGGCTACTGTGTGGAGGTACGGGCGCGGCGGGGCGGTCCAAAGTCAACCGGCAAGCTCCCCTCCGATTTCACTTCCCTCAAGACAATTGCTGACCGTACGTGCGTGACGCCGGCCTGCTCGAACAACGTGGTGTGCAGGAATTTCTCGTAGTGCTTGATGCCCGGCACATGCACCGTAAGGATGTAGTCGGCCGGTCCGGTGGCCGAAACGCAGCGCACGATCTCAGGGCTGGCTTCGACCGCCTTCTCGAAGTCACGCACCTTTGATTCATGGTGCCGGTCGAGATTCACCTCCGTCACCGCCGCGAGATTGAGGCCGACCTTCTCGCGATCGATCACGACGGTGTAGCCGCGAATCACGCCCGAAGCCTCCATCTCCTTGATGCGGCGCCAGCAGGGTGTGGAGGAGAGGCCGACTTTGTCCGCGATCTGCTGCACCGTTTGCCGGGCATCGCGCTGCAACTCCAGAAGGATTTGCAGCGAGTAGTTGTCAAGAGGAATGGAATCTTCATTCATGGGTTTATTGGAGAATGGCATTCTCGAATCTAGGGTCGATTCGGGTGCATTCGGGAGGATATTCCTCGCTGGCGGGAAGAACAATCCTCGAATGAGTTCTCTGGCGAATCCCTCTCCAATCCAGCGTCCCGCGTACCAGCTGTCCGACAGCCTGTGGGCCCGCTCCGGCGCCGTTTTTCTGACCGGCACGCAGGCCCTGGTACGTGTGCTCCTGATGCAGCGTCAGCGCGATCAGGATCGCCGTTTCGATACGCAGGGCTTCGTCAGCGGGTATCGCGGTTCGCCGCTGGGCATGGTCGACCAGGCGATCTGGAAGGCCGGTCCGGCTTTCAGCGACGCCGGCATCCGCTTCGTCCCGGCGATCAACGAGGAGCTCGCGGCGACCCAGGTGCTGGGCACACAGCGCGTGGAATCCGATCCCGAGCGCACGGTCGAGGGTGTGTTTGCGATGTGGTACGGCAAAGGGCCGGGCGTCGATCGCGCCGGCGACGCACTCAAGCACGGCAACGCCTACGGCTCGTCGCCACATGGCGGTGTGCTGGTGGTGGCCGGCGATGACCACGGTTGCGTCTCGTCCTCGATGCCGCACCAGAGCGATCATGCCTTCGTGGCCTGGAGCATGCCAATCTTGCAGCCGGCTTGCGTCGCCGAATACCTGGAGTTCGGCCTGTACGGCTACGCACTGTCGCGCTTTTCGGGTGCGTGGGTCGCAATGGCGGCCCTGTCCGAAGTGGTCGAGAGTGCGGGCACAGTGGACCTTGACCTGATCAATGGACGCATCGCCGCATGGGCTGATCCCGACGCCGTGTGCGCCGCCACCGGTTATCGCGCGCCGCACGATGGTCTTCACTACCGCTGGCCCGACCTGCCTTCGCTTCGCATCGAATCGCGCCTGGCCGACAAGCTGGAGGCTGTGACCGCCTTCGCGCGTGTCAACAGCATCGACCGCCATGTGATCGAGAGTCCGCATGCCAAGGTCGGCATCGTGACCTGCGGCAAGGCGCACTACGACCTGATGGAAGTTCTGCGCCGCCTCGAAGTGACGCCGGACAGCCTCGCGCGCGTCGGCGTCAAGCTCTACAAAGTCGGGCTGAGCTTTCCGGTCGAACAGACGCGCATGCGGGCATTCGCCGAGGGCCTTGACGAAATCCTGATCGTCGAGGAGAAGGGCGCGATCGTCGAAACCCAGTTGCGCGACCTGTTTTACAACGCGCCGCCCGGTGCGCGTCCCGCGCTGGTCGGAAAGCACGACCGCGACGGACGGCCGCTGGTGTCGGCGCTCGGCGAGCTGCGCCCCTCGCGGCTGATCGAGCTCGTTGCTCACTGGCTGGCGATCCATTTCCCGGACAACGCCGAACTCGGAAATCACTTCCAGCATGTGCGCGACTTCACTTTGCCGCCGTTGCTGAGCAACGACGGGGACAGCGTCAAGCGCCTGCCGTACTTCTGTGCCGGCTGCCCGCACAACACCAGCACCAAGGTCCCCGAAGGCTCGACCGCGCGCGCCGGCATCGGCTGCCACTTCATGGCCAACTGGATGGATCGCAGCACCGCCGGCCTGATCCAGATGGGCGGGGAGGGCGTCGATTGGGTCTCGCACTCGATGTTCACGCGCACGCCGCACGTGTTCCAGAACCTTGGCGATGGCACCTACTACCACTCGGGCTATCTCGCGATTCGGCAGGCGGTCGCGGCCAAGGCGACGCTGACCTACAAAATCCTGTTCAACGACGCGGTCGCGATGACCGGCGGGCAGCCGGTGGACGGCGTCATCAGCGTCGATGCGATTGCACGACAGGTCGAGTCCGAAGGTGTGAAGCAGGTCGTGGTCGTCAGCGACGCGATCGGAAAGTATGAGCACATCAAGCACAGGTTCCCGACCGGCACCGAGTTCCATGACCGCAGCGAACTCGATGCGGTGCAGCGGCGCCTGCGCGAGATCAGCGGCGTGACCGTTCTGATCTACGAGCAGACTTGCGCGGCCGAGAAGCGCCGCCGTCGCAAGAAGGGCGAGATGGTCGATCCGGCCAAGCGACTGTTCATCAACGAGGCCGTCTGCGAGGGCTGCGGCGATTGCAGCGTGCAGAGCAACTGCGTGGCGGTGTTGCCGCACGAAACTGATCTGGGCCGCAAGCGCAAGATCGACCAGACGAGCTGCAACAAGGACTACTCGTGCGCCCAGGGCTTTTGCCCCAGCTTCGTCGGCGTGACCGGCGGTGCGCTTCGCAAGAAGAGCGGAGCGCTGGCTTCGGGCGGCGATGCCTTCATGCGGCATGTGGCCGACCTGCCCCGGCCGGCCGCGCACACGTGGGATGCACCCTACGATTTGCTCGTGACCGGCGTCGGTGGCACCGGCGTGGTGACCGTGGGTGCGGTGATCGCGATGGCCGCGCACCTCGAAGGTAAATCGGCCAGCGTGCTGGACTTCATGGGCTTCGCACAGAAGGGCGGTGCCGTGCTGAGTTTTGTGCGCCTGGCCGACACGCGCGCGCGGCTCAACCAGGTGCGTATCGACACGCAGCAGGCCGATGCGATCCTGGCTTGCGACGTCGTCGTGGGCGCGTCGCCCGATGCGTTGCAGACCGTGCGCCATGGACGCACTCGCATTCTGGCAAACACGCACGAGATCCCGGTGGCCGAATCGCTGCGCAATCCGGATGCCGATCTCAAGGTCGAGCTGCTGCTCGAGAAGATGCGGTTTGTCGCCGGCAGAGATCAGGTCGAGACCTTCGATGCGCAAACGATGGCTGAGGAGTTCCTCGGCGACACGCTGGCATCGAACATCCTTGCCACCGGGTACGCATGGCAGCGCGGGTTGATTCCACTGAGCCTGGAGGCAGTGACGCGCGCGATCGAACTCAACGGTGTCGCGGTCGCTTCGAATCTCATGGCCTTCTCGCTCGGTCGGCTCGCCGCCGGTGCGCCGCAGGCCGTCGAAGGATTGCGTGTCGCAACCGCGCAAGCGGCGGTGGATGAGCCCCTGGATGCTCTGATTGCCCGCGCACGAGTGCATCTGACCGGCTATCAGAACGCAGCGTGGGCGCAACGCTTCGAGACGCGCGTACGCGCCGTGCAGCAGCGCGAGGCGGCGCTGGCCGGCGGCGACCCTGCATTGCCGCTCACGCGCAATGCGGCGCACAGCCTGCTCAGGCTCATGAGTTACAAGGACGAATACGAGGTGGCACGCCTGTACAGCGACGGTACCTTCCGCGACAGGTTGGCCGATCAGTTCGAAGGCGACGTCAAGCTCGAGTTCTATATGGCCCCGCCGTTCCTGTCGCGGCCCAGGAACGGGCAGCCCCCGGCCAAGATCAGACTGGGCGCGTGGATGCTATCGGCCATGAAGTGGCTGGCCCACGGCAAGCGCCTGCGCGGCACGGCTTTCGACTTGTTCGGGCATACGGAGGAACGCCGACTGGAGCGCTCACTGATTGACCACTTCGATGCGCGGCTCGACGAATTACTGGCTGAACTGTCGTTAGACAACCAGAGGCTTGCTGCGCAGATCGCCGCAGTGCCCCTGTCGATTCGAGGCTATGGCCATGTGAAGCTGGCCAATCTCGCACTGGCGCGCGGCAGAGAGGCTGAGCTAATGCACCGTTTCTCGCCCGAGCGCTATCCGAGGCCTGCGACGGAGGCAATGGCCGGGCAGATTCGCGGCATCGCAGTCGTGGGGACACATTGAGCACGGGGTCATGGAACTTAACGGACAGTGAACCCGAGCGGTGCTTCAAGGAGGGCATCCCCGATTGCGACCTATCCGCCCTGTCGGACCTGCGCAGCCCACATTGACAAGGGCCGGGCCTTAAGGCTACGTAATCGAACGGCAGAAGTTCAGCTAGGCTGCGAGCAGACATTCGCTGAGTCGCGCGGGGCTTTCCGCATGGGCCTTTTCGGGGGACTCAGAATCACTTTCGCTCACTGTGAAGAGAGCGCGGCCCGACACTGCTTGCTCCGACGGCGCTCAGCGGCCTGAAGCAATTTCGTTGCGCAGCCCATCGACGAGGATGGCGAGCACCGCGCGAAACTCGGTCTCAGCATCACTGGCCGAAGCCGCCGTGGCGATTTCAATCAGATGCGGAAATCGGTCCGGAGGGAGAGCTTGAAATCGAGCAATTGTCTCGCTGACGGACTCGCCGGCCTGTAGCGTAAGCGGACCAGCGAGCTCGGCTTGCGCGGCGCCCATGATGAGCGCAGACACCGCTCTGAAGGCAACGAGAAGGCGGTGTCCGGTGTGTCCGCCGCGCGCCAACGTTTGCAGCAGTGCCTCGGCCACTCCGAACACTTCCGGCGAACGGCTGCGCCTGGTCAGGATGAGGGGTATGACATGCGGGTGAGCTCTGATGGAACGCCACAGCATCACCGCGATGTCCTCCAGCTCCTCGTACCAGGCGAGTTTGCCGTCGGGCGCCCATCGAGCATCTCCGACAACCGCTTCGACCACTAGGACTTCCAACTCCTCTCGCTGCGAGACGTAGTTGTAGAGGGTCATTGCCCCGGTTCCGAGCTCGCTGGCCAACGCGCGCATGGTAAGGCCCCCGAGTCCGTGCGCATCGACGAGCGCGAGTGCGGCTCGCTGGAGCTGCTCACGGGTGAATTTCGCAGGGCGTCCCACACTTGACTCCATTCTGAATAGGAAGGTACATTCGGTTGACGTACATTGTACGCAAATATTCCACTTAGGGATCTGCCTCAGCTGAGGCCCGGATCTGCATCTCGTTCAAGGAAAATTCATGAGGCTCTCAATAGGCGACATAGCACCCGCAACGACCCTGAAAACCATACGCGGGGAGCATCTGACTGTGCCGGATACCTCCGGGCGGCTTGTTCATATGCAGTTCCGGCGCTTCGCTGGCTGTCCGGTATGCAACTTCCATCTTCTGAGTCTCGCGAGAAGGCGCGAAGACCTCGAGGCGGCGGGCATTCGTGAAGTCATCCTCTTCCATTCGTCGCATAACGAGATGCTCAAGTATCAGGCGCAGCTCCCCTTTGACTGCGTCGCCGACCCAACCAAGCAACACTACCGCCGGTTCGGGGTGGAAACCTCTGGACTTGCGGTGTTGCACCCACGCGTTTTCTGGAGCGGTTTGCGTTGGGTCCTGACTACCGGCCGCTTCTACAACAAGGCCGAGAATGGAATCCTAGGCTTGCCTGCAGATTTCCTTATCGACTGGAGGGGTCATGTCGTAGCGGTCAAGTACGGCCTTCATGCGGACGACCACTGGGATGCTGATGAACTGTTGAGCCTCGCGTCTGACCTGTGTCGCGGCGGCGGCGCCGGCGCCAACCAAGGCTCACCAACGCCATAGAGTTAGGATTCCGCCATTTGCGGGCATCCGGATCAAGTTTCAGCATTGCAGTTCTAGAGCTCGATGTAGCGCTTGACCGCTCGAATTCGCTCTTCGTATGAGTACATGAACTACCTTCAGGTAGTCCAAGATTTCTGCCGCACCCCCCATCCGCCTCATGGAAGAGATCGTCGACAGCGTGAAGCGCGTGACGGACATCATGGGCGAGATCACTGCGGCCAGCCACGAGCAGACCCAGGGCATCGAGCAGATCAACCAGGCCGTCACCCAGATGGATCAGGTGACGCAGCAGAACGCTGCTCTCGTCGAGGAGGCGGCTGCCGCGGTCGGATCCCTGCAGGAACAGGCGACCAGCCTCGTGCAGGCTGTCAGCGTGTTCAACCTCGGGAGCGAAGGTGAGGTCAGCCGGCAATCGGCGGTTGCAACGGCGCGGGCCGCCGCACAGCCGAGGGCAGCAGCGCAACTCGCCCGACGGAATCGAGCCGACTGGCGCGCCGAAGCAGGATCTGCGTTCACGAATCTTGCCGGCCGCGCAGCTTGTGCGGGCTCGGAACTAGCCATGCACGGCTGATCTTGCTAGACCCCCAGGGTCATCAGGTCGCCGAACCGGACGCTGCCCACCTCCGCGTTCTGGGCGGTCACCTTAACGCCGAGCTTCACGCCATTTCTGTCCCCAACCGGGAACAACTTGGACTGCAGCAGTTGGCCGGCGCCATCCGCCCACGTTTCGACTTTTCCCCTCAACGCGACTTGTGCCGTACCGTTGAGGCTGTTGGACTGTTCCGACCGCATTCCTGCTGCCCAGTCCGCCCGTGCATTCGCGCTCCATGTAGCCATGTTTGACCTCTTGAAAGATAACAAGTGAAAATCGTGCTTGCTTAAACCACGGCGCTGTTTCAGGCCGTCTTCGTGCCCATATCGCCTCTGAGCATGTTTTGGCGATAACCATCGAGCTCGAGAATCTTCTGCTTCGATGCCCGCTCCCGGTCCGCGACGATGTCGTCGAGCCGCGAGGCCGCCGACTTGAGGTAGTCCTTGAGTTCCTGGTCGTACAGGTAGTGGGCTTTCGCCTTTGCAAGCTTCGTGTAGCCATCGGCAAAGCAGGTGGCGAACTTCTCTGAAACGAAACCGATCGCCCGCCATTCCGCCACACGGCTGAGGAAGAACCTATCGGTACTCGCGATGAGGTGGTCGAAGGGCTTTTGCCGAACCTTGTCCCGGGCAACGAAGCCTTCGAACAGTTCGATGTCCAGCGTCGTTTCGCTCACCACGGCATCCATGAACTGGGCAAACGAGAGGAAGAAAGCCGAGATTTCCTCGATGATCTCCCGCGCCCGCTTCAATGCGCTGATGCTCAGATTCAGTGACTGCACGGCAAGCTGAATGGTCTGCTGCTTGTTGAGCTGGCCCGTGAGAAGCGCCTTGATCTTCACGAGTTCGGCGTTCTGGGTGCGCCTCTCCTTCTCATAGGCCTCGACCTTGTCGAGCATCTTCATCTGCATCACGCGCAGTTCGGCGGCGGCGCTCTGCTGCGCCTCGCTCAACTTGCCCAGCCCCTTGTCCAGCGCGACCAGCGAAGCCTGCAGGCCGGACAAGGCGCCGATCAGCTTTGCATAGGTGGCCTCTTCGGCTTCCAACGCCTTGTCGGCGGCGGCAATGCGGGCCTTGAATCCCTTGACCGCCGCGGACTCCTGCGCCTGCCCCTCGGCCTCGGGGTGGTCCTTCGCGGCCGCCTTGCCCGGTTCCTTGCCGGCTTCCTTGCCGGTTTCCTTGTCCTGGGCTTTCCCGGCGGGATTGTCCGCAGCCTCGCCCGGCTTCTTCGCTTCCTTCTGGAGCTCCTTGTCGAGCTCCTTCTTCAGGTCCGTCAGGTTCTTCCTGGCTTCGGCGATCTTCTTTTCGGACTGCTCTGCCGCCGCCTTTTTCTCCGCGATTTCGACCTTGGTCTTCACCACATCGGCGTCCGTGCCGCCAGCGCCCTTGTCGTCCGGGTTCTTGTCGCCGACGACCCGCTTGACCGTATTGGCCGCCGCGGCGCCAATCACCGACGCGCCGCCGGTGGCCGAGGCCGTCAGGGCCGTGACGGCCGCGGGAATCGCGGCCGACAGCACCTGCGCGCCGACCTGGACAATGGACATGATGAACGCGCGCTCTTCAGCCGTATGCGCCTCGCCCTCGTACTTGAGCGCCAACTTGTCGTACTTCGTGACCTCGGCTTGCAGGTCGGCGACCAGCGCTTCCAGGCCGGCCCGCTTGGCGTTGGCCTGGTTGATCTCCTCCTGGATGGCAGCGTCGCCTTTGAGCTGATCGGCCAGCGCCAGCTCGCTCTTCTTCGTCGCCGCGGAGGTGCCCTTGATGATGCCGTCGTAGACCGCGGCAACGCCATCCAGCTCCTTCTTCACCGCGAGCGCTGTTGCCTTGATCTTCCTGGACAGGGCGAGGATTTCATCCTTGATGAAGTCCTTGACCTCGGCGACGCCACTGAGGTCCTCCACGCTCCTGCATTCGCGCACTTCCTCCCATTCGGGGAACACCTGGCCGATCGAGACGACGACCCCGCCGGCCGCCGTCATGGCGCGGCGCATCGCCAGGTCGCTCTGCTTTTGCGCCACGGTCAGGTTGTTCATGACCTCTTCGATCTGCGCGCGGATCTCCCCTTCCTCGCGGGGCGTGGTGTTGTAGGCGATGTAGAGAAGATCGATGGCGTAGTCGGTGTCCTGCTTCGAGCGCAGAACGTCGTACTTGCCCTCGATCTTGTTGACGTACAGGGCGCAGACCTCCTCGTCTGCCGGCGGGAGCTTCAGCGGAACTGCCGCGATGAGGTGCGTCAGCCGGGCGTCGATGTCGCTGTCAAGCCGGGATGCGGTGTTGTCCATGTTTTTCTTCTCCGTTGGGTTCAGTTTGAAAGGCATGTCGTCACCCAGCCCGCGCCCAGCGCCTGGTCAACCCGCGAGGATGCAGCGCGACCGCTCTGGGTGGTGCCGTCGATGCCTCGCGAGATGTCGTCGAGCTTGCGCAGCGTGCGCGGACGCTCATCGGCCAGGTCGACTTGGGCGGCCGCGGCCAACTCGCTGGCGAACTGGTCGATGGAAACCAGCAGGGGCTGGTCCAGCAGCGTTACTTCGAGGATCGACTTCTTGGTGCTGACGATCTTCCCTGTCGTCTCGACGACGTTCGAACGCGTGAACGCCAGTTGGGCCCTGGTTCTCACGAGGCTAGCGTCGGCCGTGTCGTGGTCCGCCTTGGCCTTGTCCAGGGTTCCCTGTGCGATGTCCCTTCGTCTTCGGGCCGCCTCGAGGTCTGCCTTGGCCGTTGCCAAGGTGGAGACCTTGTACTTGTCGTTGAAGGCGCACCATCTGCGATCAAAGGGGGCGACATAGGACACGTTGCACAGCTTCTCGTACTGCTCGTACCGCTTTCGGTTCGGCATCGACGCGATCTTCTTTTCATGCTCGGCCACGCTGGTCGCGGCGGCTGCGAGGTCCCGCCCATGCGCCTGGCTGGCCACCGCCAGCGACTGCACCTGAGCGTTCAGGTCGTTCTCCTGCGTGAGCAGCGGGCCCAGCTGCAGCTGCAGGTCCTTGCTGCGCTGCTCAAGGTTCACCTCGTGCTGCCGCAGGCACTGGGCCACGCGCGTGAATTCGAGCTGCGATGTCCTCGCGCGCTCGAGCTGCGAAGCAAACTGCGCGAGCCGTTCGGGGTAGGACATCCCATCCTGGGCCTGCGCGTTGAAAGCGAGCGCGAGCACGGCGGCGATGAGATGGCGGGCGATGCCGGCGCGCTTCATGCCGCGAGCGGTATCCTGCAGGGCGGTAGTGTGTTGGACCATCCGCGGGATCGTAGGGAGTCCAATGACGCTCGAACATAACCTCAACAGGTGATCGCGTGAGCCCTGACCAGCCCGAGCCGACGGCCGCCTTTCCGTCCACTTCCGACAGGCAGCCCGAGGCCGCGATGTTCGCGCTCTGGGACGAGCTCGCGGACTTCGGCGCCGGTGACGGCGACGCCGCCGTTGCGCATCTGCTGTCACGGCTGTGTGCCATCTTCGCCGCGCAGAACGCCCTCTGGTCGGTGGTCGTGCGCCTGCCGAGTCCGGCCACCGACGATCCCCTGAACGGCTGGCGCCCACGCATCGTCGAGCTGCTCAAGCCGCTCGCGCCGGTGGCCCAATCCTTCCAGGAGCAGTTCGACGCGTTGTGGTCGCCGTCGCTGGACATCTCGCAGGTCCTCGCCATGGCGGGCGATGAGGCCTTCCGCACCCGGCTGCTGTTCGAGGCGCTCCCGCCCGAGTGGTTCGACGGCGCGCATTACCGGCGCCACTACCTGGACGTGGGCCATGCGGACAGCATGTCGATGCGCTGCGCCCTCAACGAGGACGTGCGCGTGCACATCTTCGTCTTTCGCGGCGCGCAGGCGCCCCGGTTCGCCGCCACCGACAAGGCGCCCTTCGGCCTCGCCCTGCGCGGGCTGCGCTGGTTCTACCGGCAACAGGTCCTCAGCCACGGGCTGCTCATCGCCACGGCGCCCCTGACGGCGACTGAACGCAAGGTGCTGATGGAGCTCCTGGACGGCAGAACGGAAAAGATCATCGCGGCGCTCCTGGGCCAGAGCCCCAACACGACACACATCCACGTCAAGTCGATCTATGCCAAGTTCGGGGTGCACAATAGGGCCCAGTTGACGTCCCTGTGGCTCGGGCGCCTGCCCGATGCGGGCGATCCGCGCATTGCCTCCGGCGACGCCTATGCGGCCCGCTCACGCCCGGCGCGAAGGCCCGCCGTGCAACTGCATGAGAAATCGACGGCACCGGTGCCGGTGCAACCGACGATGGCGTAGCGGGAAACAGCACGTCGGTGCGCATTCCCGCTGCGGTCATGGACGCCGCGCAGCTTCACCCTCCCGCCGGGGAGATCGACGCGGTACTCCTTTTTCGAGGAGGCTGATTAGAAGCCGATCGCCGGCCTGGACCAGTTTCAAACGACATCAAGCCCGGCATTTCGATCGGCTGGCGACGTGGCCCGGTCGCCTCGACGTTTGCATGTTGACGCTGCTCATGCCAGAGCCGCGTCGATCTGCAGCTCTCGGTGGAACCGGGCGTCGTCCGAAATCGTGCGATGTCCGAGGTGCCCAGGCTGCGGTACCAGGTGATCCCGCGCTCATCGGCACTACCCTTTTCCTTGCGTATCTCGAACTGCCCGGACTTCTTGAGGAGCTCCCGCCATTTGCTGCAGAAGTACTTGCGAGGGCTGTGCCCGGGGTGGGATGTCCGAATCGCCTCCACCGCCTCTTCCAAGCGCGTCATCTCACCGCGCGGCGTCTTTTCTTCTTGCCGGCGAAGGAGCTGGACGGCCGTACAGTTTGGCCAATCAACCGTCCCATCGGGCAGGATGCCGTGCAGGAACTCGTCAAACTGCGGGCCCGGGACGAAGGCGGCAAAGTTTTGCTGGGCTTCCATGGCGGTCTTCGCCCACTGATGGAGTTCCGCATAGGACGCCTGGGCGGTCGCGATCCCTCAGGCAAGAAGCGCGAGCGCACTGTCGCAGCTCGCCTGTGTGGCGAGGTCATGCTCCTCCAAAAGATGGTGGACGATGCGATTGCGCAGGGTCTTGAATGCCTCGAGCCTCGCCTTGGTCTGGGCGAGGTTGGAGGCGCCTTCCCTATCGCGGTCGCGCTCAACTCTGAACGACGCTGCTGAAACGAAAAAGCCCCGGCTGTTTCCAGTCGGGGCAAGAGGTCGGTGGTCACGACCTTGGAGAAGGGTTCCCACACGAGAAACTTCATCATGGGCGCTTAGACGGTGCCGATCAACAACCCCGCGCACTGGAAGTTACGCGCCGGCCTTCGAATAGGCACTACCGCACGGTTTGACGACAAATTCGTCGATCTCCCTGCGCGACGCCCCAATGAAAAAGCCCGGATCGTGGCGTGTTTCGCTGCTTCTGGTGAACCCTTCCCTATCGCGGTCGCCTTGCGAGACTTTCACCCCGGAGTGGTTTGAACGGCAGTTGCCGGAAGGTTTGAGTAGACAGGGCAAATGTCCTGTTCTCTTTGAACGCCGCCGCTCATACCATGCGCCCGAGGCGCGACGCATTGTTCCGGATCGCCACTCGCGTCACTTATTGCTAGGGAACCCAATGAAAACGTTGCCTGAAGGATCGTGTTTCTCGGCGGGGTCGGCAACGACGACAGCTAGCTGCCTACGCATCCGGCATGCCATGAATGGTGCGCACCTCTTCACGCGTGCAAGGTGGGATCTAACCCGCTGCGCAGCAGGATGGCGAATTCCTGCGGCGAAGATGACCTTTCGGCGTGCACCGACGCTTGCGCTGGGGAGGTGAGAGAGGCCATGAATCTAGAGAAGGACCACCCGCCGGAGAGCGCGGACTGGCTGGCACCTCCGGAATGGACAATGGAAGTTCAGCAGGAAGAGGACCAGTCCATCATCGTAGTGAAGCGCGCTGGCATGCAAATGTGCCGGCTGTCGGTCGCGCCGGTCGTGGGCGATGAAGTGGCCGTCAGGCATGTCCTTGCCAACAAGGCACGGCATTGGATCCGTGATTTCCTGAGCAGAGCGGCCGACTGATGTGGCGCTGGGCACGAGCTTGGCTCTGGGATGCCCGGTTCGTCGTCGGGCAGGGCTTCGTGGGGGTGAAGCTGCCGCCACTGCGCCGGCTGTGGGTGCGGCTGATGGGCAAATGAACGGCTCGCGAAGGGGCTTGCCTACCGTGACATGGCGGTGGCACAGTCCCGTCCCGTGGCACACCCTACCATCAAACAATTCGAGCGGCGTGCGGCCCTGCTGGATCGTCAGGGCAGCATGTGGGATCTGGACGACGCAATCTCCGAACTGGCGGCGTGGATGGATCTGGCCCGCTACAAGCTCACCGACGACGACATGGCCTTCCTGGGGCAGATCGGCGGTGTGCTCTACCGCGAGGGGCTGCGTCGGCGCGCCAAATGATGGAGCAAGGCTGTCTGCTGGCATTCGCGGACGGGCATAGAAAAGCTCGCCGAAGCGGGCTCAGGACGATGCGCCGCCGATCCTAGAACAGGCCTGGATCGTCGGCACGCTTTGGCGCAATGATCTGCCCGCTGTGGGCCCGCGGCGCTCGCGGGGGCAGAGGGGCGGCGTAAGACTCCAGCGGCCCCATCCACTGTCGGAAGAACTTCGGCGCCTGGGGCAGCGGGCACGTCAGCCACTCGTCGTAGTCGCTGGGGTCCAGGATCACCACCATGCGCTTCTCGTCCTCGGCTTTGTGGAAGCGCTGCATCACCGGTTGGCCGTCGGCGTTGACGGTCAGCATGGTTTCTTATCGGTAGTAAGCGTTACTGAGGGCTTCAGCTTGGAGGCTGTAGAGAGTCAAAATCCCTGGCGCGGCGCGTGCGGGGGTACCCTATGCCCGCTTGTGGCATGCTGGCCGGCCGGCCGCAGTCGGCCAGGAACGGACCTTCCCGCGAACCACCTGATGACCGTCGAGAACACCTCAATCGTTGACGCCTTTGGCGCCGGCAAAGACACCGGTGACGTCCGGCTGAGCATCTTCGGCTCTCGCTCGCAGTCAGCCAACGCTGTTAACACAGCAATTTTTGTACTGGCATCCTGTCTATGTGCAGGTGCGCACGCAGAGGAACGGCCGGGCAACGAGCGCTTGTTCGAACGCGTCACGCAGTCTCATATGTTTCCTTCCGGTGGCCGCGAAACCGGGCTGCTGAGGCTTGGACCTGCGTCGGGTGGCCAAGCCCTCTTTCAGCTTGAAGTAACCAGCAATCCGATGGCATCGGACGACGGGTACTGGACACGAAATGGCGTCATTGAAGAAGGAGCGCTCGTAATTCACGGCGATGCAGCCACCTATAGATCGGTCTATCCAGAAGACAACGAACTAGTCTTACTGTGTCATAAGAGAAGCCTTGCGTTTGCGCGCAGGCAGCACGGACATCGGGGCAGCGTCGCGATCAAGGCTGCGGCGATAAGCAGCCGCAAGGTCGTGATGGACGATCGGACGTGGC
>NZ_JBIXJS010000006.1:0-350793 GCF_052871435.1 Variovorax sp. LARHSF232
TACCGACGCACCCACACAGCCGCATCGACGAACTGCTGCCGCATCGCTGGCAGCAAAGCTGACCACCCCGTCACGCACGCTGCCGTCCGTTGCGGCCATCGTCAAGATGTGTTCGCCGCGTGCTTACGGTAAATCACCGTTTCGCCAACTTCGAGCGTTTGCTCGTTTGACGACACATTGAACTCAGTGGTGTGGACGGCCACGCCACCCGGACGGAGCGTCTTCTCGACAGCATTGATCACGAACTGAACGCCGACCTCGAGCGACCCCAGATGCTCGAAGCAGCAGCTGGACCAGTTGAAATCGAAACCCCGAAACTTCGGATCGATCGCGTTCATGTCGCAGTAGTCGTGCACGACATGCTGGCGCAGCTTGTCGGTCGGCACGATCTCGGGATAGGCCAGCGCATCGAGGCTGGCGCTGTGCTGATTGGTGGTGGTCCAGGAGGTTGCCGTCGGCATGTCGAGCGGCGCGTCGGTCGCGGTGACGAATGCGTTCAGCGACGCAAAGGTCGCTGGCAGAGGCTCGCGCCCCACGCCAAACACGAGACCACGCGCGCCGGCCTTGATGACCCCTGATTCAAGCAACTTGTGCAGGACGAACACCCACTCCCATTGCTTGCGGTGGAAACGAGGCCGTTCGCCGATGAGCTTGCACAACGCAATGAAGCGCGGATGGTAGAAGTCGGCCGCCTGGCAGTTGGAGTAGGCGAAAAAAGGGGATTCCTGAGGCGCCTGGCTCCAGCTCGGATCAGGCGAGAAGGTGGAACTGCGAAGCGCCTTGAGCTCGCTTCGCAGCGCATCGATCTCCTGGCCTTGCCGATGAACGAGCGCGGCGAGAGCCTCAGGTGCTGCGTCCAGCGTGCCGCCTGGCGACAGGCGCGACGCCAGCGCGGTATCGACAAGCTGCTGGATCTTGCGCCTGATCGGCCTCCAAGCCGGGCGCAGAATCGACTTGGCAATGGCCTTCATGATGAAAAGCTTTGTGTTCTGAGAGATCGGATTTCTTCAAGGCGTCTTGCGACACGATGGCCAGCGCTCTCCAATGACAGATTCGCCAGCGCACTCGCCTTCGCGCGGGCGCCCAATTCCTTGGCCCATGCCTGGTCGTCGAATACGCGCCGCATGTATTTCGCAGCATGCTCGACCGAAGGTTCGGCCCACTCGAAATCCGCGTCGTAGGGCGGAATGGGGCGCCCCAGTTTTTCGAGCTTGTAGGGCACCAGCAGGCTGTTGTCGTCGTTCATGAAGTCGACGTTGCCCGAGAAGTTGGTGGCAATCACCGGCTTGCCCATCAGCATCGCTTCGGCCATGGTCAAACCCAGCCCCTCGCTTCGGTGCAGCGACACGTAGGCGTCGCAACAGTCCATGATGGACAGCACTTCGTCCGGGCTGTAGACCGCATCGATGATCTTGATGTTGCCGCCTTCGGCCGCGCGATGCAGTTCCTGGATCTGCACCGGATGCCGATCGCCGAAGGATGTCTTCAAGACCAGGCATACCGGCTCATCCGGCTTGAAGGCGAGCTTGAACGCGCGGATGAGCCCCAGCGGGTTCTTACGCTCCATGATGCTCATCATGTGGAAGGTGAACAGGAAGGTGTACTTGTCCGTATCCAGGCCGAAGTATTCACGCGGCCGCTGCTTGTACTCGCCCAACTTCACGCCAGGGAACAGCGTTCTCACGGGCAGGGACAGGCGCTCGCGCAACCCCTTGGCGACGAATTCGGTGGCGGCCCACACCTCGTCGACCTGATCCGCGTGCGCAAGCCAGGACTCGGGGATCGAGTCGAATTCCCAGTACCAGTAGGCGATGCGGTAACTGCGAGGGCTGCGCCGTGCGACATCCGCGAGCGCGTAGGCCGAATCGAAGAAGGGCTCCGGCTGGGTATGGATGATGGTGGCGTCGAAAACCTCCATGCCGCCGAAGTTCGCGTGGTGCGGATCGTCCTTGCGGTCGGTTCGGATGTCGCGCAGAGAAGTTTGGACGCCCACTTGTTGCAAGCCCCCGACCAGCGCCTCCACCGAAACGCGCAAGCCCGAGGGGTAACAGAAATGGCCGATGACGTTGACACCTGGAGCGACAAGCTCTCGCCCAATGGCATCCCGGTCCAGAGCGTTGCACCAGTCGCGCGTCTCCCGGGACAATCCCGCGCCGGGGCCACTCAGCCAGTCGACGAGTTCGCCGGCCTCGGCAGCATCGTGCAGAGCCATTGGGAAGCGCGCCCGCCAGGGCTGGCGCGCAAGATAGGCCTGCCGGATCTGAATGGCGGCAGAGGGCTCCAGTGGCCAGCGCGAGGGGTCGGTCCAATTGCCGCTGGCGCGGAAGGTCGCCTTGAACCAGGCCGCAAAGGCCTGCGCGCCAAATGCCGTGTTGCCATCGGGGTACATGCGTTGCCATTCCGGCGTGAAGCGCCAGGCGTTCATCAGCTCCTGGGCCGGTTCTTCCGCCGCCTGCCACAACAGCCACCAGACCTCCTCGAGCCGCAACCCGGCATCCGCTCGGCCGTGGCGCATGAACCAACGGAGCAACAAGGCGCGTCCGGCCGGCGTGAGGCCATGCGGTAGCGCATCGCGCACTTCAGGGTGTTGCAGAAATGCCTGGCGCGCCCGCGTGGCGAGGTCCTGTGAAAAGAGCGCCTCGATGGCGGCCAGCCCGGCCTCGCCCAGCCCCAGGGCGGCCGCCCCGCCTTCGCGCAGCCAGCCCGGGAAATCGCCTTGGGCGCCTTGCGACAATGCCAACGGGAAGGCGTCACGAATCGCCTCGCTGTGGCGCAGCTGGTCCAGGCACCAGCGGGCCGCCGACCACTTGTCGTTGACCGAATGAGCCGCCTGCGGCAACCACAGCACCTGATCGCGGGGCGCTTCGGCTGCTGCGATGCAATCGCCGTCCACGCACAAGTCGAGCGCGAGCACAGGCAAGACAATCGAGCCATCGGCCGCGACGCGCTCTTTCAACACCTGCCGCGGACCGGGTGCAGCGGCGGCCGAGCGTAGCGCGGGAATCGCGGCGTGGCCGTCGAGCTCCGGATGCAGGTAGGGATCGTCGTCGATGCCCAGCAGACGAATGTCGTCGGCGATGCGGCGCACGTCGTCTTGGGGGTTGCTCTTGCCGCGCGTCGCGCCTTCGTGGTGGATCAGTCGTGCCTGTGGCGCGTAGGCAGTGCGATAGCCCAGGCGCCAAGCCTGCAAGCACAACGCCACGTCACTCATGGCGACCAGATAGGCTTCGTCGAAGCCGCCCACGCGCTCGAATACGTCGCGCCGCACCAACTGGCAGGCTCCCATGATGGCCAGCCAGTTGCGCGGGTGGTTGGCAGAACCAAACAGGCCCCAAGCTTCTGCCTCGGCGCTGCGGTACATGAGGGCGCACAAATGGGGCCCGATCCCCACCCCGGCGTGCTGCAGCTCCCCCGTTGGATAGTCCAGGCGAGTCCCCACCACGCCGACGCCTGGGCGCTGCGCAAAGCGCACCATTTCGGCCAGCCAATCGCTATGGACAACCTCGATATCGTTGTTGAGAAACAGGAGCAATTCACCTTGCGCACAGGCGGCGCCATAGTTGCAGGCGGCCGAATAGTTGAAGCGCCGCTCGAACCGCACAATGCGCACCGCCGGGTTGGCGGCAAGCTCGGCGTAATAGTCATGTGTCTGCGGCTCGGTGGAGCCGGTATCGACAATGATGATTTCCTTGTTGTCGTAGTCGGTGCGATCCAGCAGGCCTTGCACGCACATTCGAAGCAGATCGACCTTGTCCTTGGTCGGGATGATCACCGACACAAGCGCTTGCGCCGGCGTACTCCAAACGGCGCGCTGTGTTCCGTCCGGCTGGGTCTGGATGGTCGCTTCGAAGCCATGGCGCGCCCAGTAGCGGGCCAATACCGCCCGATGATCTGCCGAGCCGGACGAGCCCGGCGCCGGCCGTTGCAGCCGCGCGGCCGCCCCTCGATGGCACAGCACCTTAGGAATGCGCACGATGTCCTGAGTCAAGTCGCTGCAGCGCAGGTTCAGGTCCCATTCAAACGCGACGCCGGCATCGATCGCCAAACCGCCGGCGGATGCCACCAGCTCGCGCCGCAGAAAGCACAAGCGCCCGAAATAGTTGTGGGCAAACAGCAGATCAGGCGACCAGCCGGGCTTGAAGCAAGGGGCGGTGCGCCGGCCATCGGCGTCCAGCATGTCTTCGTCGCCATAGAGGATGCTGGCTCCCGGATTGCCCCTCAGCGCTGCGGCCAGTTCATTGAGCGCGTGTTCGGCGAGCACGTCGCCGACATCGACGAAGGCGATGAACTGGCCCTTGGCGTGCCTGAGCGCGCCGGCCAGGCCATCAAATTCGACGAGCCGGATTCGGGCATCTCGCTGCGCCAGCTCACGCAGCGCGGGCGGTATTGGCGCGCAGGCGATCAACTCCCATGCTGCCTGCGACTGTCGGCGCAACGACTCGACGGTGCGCCGCACCGCAGCTGGCTCGACCGCCTCACCGGACAACAACAGGCTGGCCAGCAAGGGGGCGTCCTTGGCGCGCAGCACCAGCGCCGAACGGCTCTCGACGCGAGAAGTCCAATCACCATACGTGGTCCCGGCACGGGCAATCGGCGGTTCAGCTTCCGTCGGGATTTGCGGCACGCCCTCGGGCTCTGCCCAGCGCGCACGCAGATAGTTCCAGCGCTCGCCGTAGCGATGCGGAGTCACCGTCCACCAGGCGGCGCGCAGCGTCCGCTTGGCAAGCCGCCGCACCGGCGGCGGAAACTTGCCTGAAACCCGCTGCAGCGTGGACGCCAGCCGCCAGGCGGCAGAACCCATCATGGCGCGCTGTTGGGCCAACAGTTCCAGTTGCGCGTCGTCCAGATCCTTGGCGGGTGCCTCGCGCGCCCGGACTGGGGCATTCGCCTTGACACGCGTTTCGAATTCCAGCCGCTGCGCCTGCGCCAAGCGCTCCTTCAGCAACTGGATGTCAGCACTTGGATCGCCGGCCGCCGGCGCAGCGCCGCAGACCAGTTCCAAGCGCTCGACGAGATCCGTCCGTTCGCTCGCCACATAGATGCGCTCCGCGTCCAAGGCGCCGACCAGCCGATAGCCACTGCTCTGCAGCAGGTCGTGCGCTCCGCCATCGATGCCGCGAGGCGCGCCGGCAAGCGCAATGATCCAGGGCCGGTGCGCCTGCAGGTCATTCCCGGCCAGCACGGCACTGGGCCGATCGCACCTCAGCCTCAGCAGGTGTAGTGCCTGCCCCGGCGGCACCAGCCGTGACAGCGCCTCTCCCAAGTTGGCGTCTCGCGGCATATCGACGGCGCCAGTCGGTGCAGGTTCCCGCCCACCTGCGTGAGATTCGGGCCCGACGAAGTCCGCACGCACCCACAGTTGCCCGGTGCCGGTCGACAGCGCGGCGGCACTTCCGGCCCGCGCCTCTACCTCCACTTGCGCCTCTGCCGGCACCAGGCTGACGGCCCCGACCTCCGCACTTTCCAGCCGCGCCCCTGCGGACACTTCGAGTCGAAAAAAGCGGTCGATGCCGCCAAGGGCATGAAGGACGATCTCCTCAGTGGTTTGCAGCGGCGCGAGATGGGGCATTGGTTCCTTGTTCTGAATTGGGTCGCCTCGACCGGCGACCCCTGGCAGCAAGCGCAAATTCTCGCCGACGTAAGTGTTACCAACTGCATCCAAAGACACACCTACAAGGCGCGGGCGGTCCCGCGCGATCGGGCAGAATCCCTGCTTTCGCACGCGCCCTGGCGGGCGTGCCCGGACTATTTGACATTTGAGGGATTCATGACATCAAAGCGCGCGGTCGTGACCGGCATCACAGGGCAAGACGGGGCCTACCTGGCCGAACTTCTTTTGAGCAAAGGCTATGTGGTCTACGGCACCTATCGCCGCACCAGTTCGGTCAACTTCTGGCGCATCGAGGAACTCGGGATTCAGAACCATCCCGATTTGCACCTGGTGGAGTACGACCTGACCGATCTAGGTAGCTCGCTCAGTCTGATCAAGGACACGGCCCCGGGCGAGGTCTACAACCTGGCGGCACAAAGCTTCGTGGGTGTGAGCTTCGACCAGCCCACCACCACTGCGCAGATCACCGCCATTGGCGCTCTTAATCTGCTCGAGGCGATCCGCCTAGTGAACCCCAAAATCCGCTTCTACCAGGCCAGTACCTCGGAAATGTTCGGCAAGGTCCAGGCCATTCCACAGGTGGAAGACACCCCCTTCTATCCGCGCAGCCCCTACGGCGTCGCCAAGCTGTATGCGCACTGGATCACGGTGAACTACCGCGAGAGCTACGGCATCTTCGGATCCAGCGGGATCCTGTTCAACCATGAAAGCCCTTTGCGCGGGCGCGAGTTCGTGACGCGCAAGATCACTGATAGCGTGGCGAAGATCAAGCTCGGCAAGCTGGACGTGTTGGAGCTGGGCAACCTCGACGCCAAGCGCGACTGGGGCTACGCCAAGGAATACGTGGAAGGCATGTGGCGCATGCTGCAAGCCGACGAACCCGACACCTTTGTGCTGGCCACCAACCGCACCGAAACCGTGCGCGACTTCGTACGCATGGCATTCAAGGGCGCGGGCATGGAAGTGGAATTCAAGGGTAGCGCCGAAGCCGAATCAGCCGTGGACACCGCCACGGGCAAGACCGTGATGCGCATCAACCCGAAGTTCTACCGCCCAGCGGAAGTCGAGCTGCTCATTGGCAACCCGGCCAAGGCCAAGGCCAAGCTAGGCTGGGCGCCCACGACCACGCTGGAGCAGTTGTGCCAGATGATGGTGGAGGCGGACCTGCGGCGCAACAAGCTGGGCTTTTCATTTTGAGGATTCTCCTCACTGGCGCAGGCGGCTTCACCGGACAGCCTTTTGCCGAGATGGCAATGGCCGGAGGGCATGAGGTCGTTCCGTTGCGAGCCGATCTCACTGATGCCGAGGCGCTTGCGACGGAAGTGAAGGCGGCGCGGCCACAGGCGGTGGTGCATCTGGCCGCCATTAGTTTCGTGGGACACACCCATGAGGATGCCTTCTACGCAGTCAACGCGGTTGGAACCACAAACCTGCTGGATGCCCTTGCTCAGCTCGAAACGCCGCCGCGTATCGTGCTGTTAGCGAGTAGCGCAAACGTCTATGGCAATACCGAGCAGTCACCCATCGTCGAGACGCAGCCACCTGCGCCGGTCAACCACTACGCCATGAGCAAGCTCGCCATGGAACTCATGGCTCGCACTTACATGGACCGGCTAAGCATCGTGATCACCCGGCCCTTCAACTACACCGGCCCAGGACAGGACCCCAACTTCGTCGTTCCCAAGTTGGCTGCTCACTTTGCTCGAGGCCTGCCCACTATTGCACTTGGGAACCTGCAGGTGGAGCGCGAGTTTAACGATGTGCACATGGTTTGCCACGCCTATCTCCAGCTTCTGGAACACGGGGTCGCAGGAGAGACCTACAACGTGTGCTCAGGTCAGCCATATCGCCTGCAGGAAGTGATTGATATCTTCAGCCGCTTGAGCGGCCGCTCAGTGCAAGTCTCCGTAAACCCTTCGCTCGTTCGGCCCAACGAAGTACACCGCCTCTGCGGCAGCCCAGAAAAATTGAATGCTCTCTTGAGGTCCAAGGGTGTCGATCCGGTGCACACCAACCTGCCCGCGCTGATCCAGCGCATGCTGGACGGGACGTCCGCCGCCCCCGGCTGACTACTCGGGGAGTAAGCACTGAGCTGCCGGTCGCGTCCGATCACGAGAGTGGGCGGCGCCCGCCGATTGCAATAGTACTCAGCCGCCCGCCTCAATCCGGCATCACTTTGCAAGTCATGGCTCACTCTGCGCCAAGGCGTTGATAGAACTCGAGCAGGCTGCTCGCGCTCTTCTTCCAATTCAGCTCTCGCTCGTAGAATCGCCTGGCGCCGGTCGCCAGTCTTGTTGCCAGCTCAGGCGAATCGAGCACTTGTTCGATGGCGCGAGCAATCTCGATTGCATCGCCGGTATGCAATAGCAGGCCTTCTTCGCCGTCTCTTACCCGCAAGCCGATGTTCGTCGCCGGCAAGATCACCGGACGCCCCATGGCAAAGAACTCTGGCAGCTTCGAAGGAAAGCGATAGGCGTTGAACGCATCGATCCGGCCAGGTTGGACGAAAACGTCGGCCAGCGCCAAGTACAGCGGCAGTCGTTCACGGGCCTGGAACGGGACCTTGACGATGTATTGCTCAAGTTCTTTCAATTCCTCCGGAACGATTTCAGCGAAATCCGAGCCAAGCCGGATCAACTTGATGTTGCGTCCTTGCTGGGCCAGCGCGGCAACGGCAAGGTACAGGGCGCGCACCTCCTTTACGTTGGCGAAGTGCGTATTTCCGTGATAGACGAGCAGCTTCGTATCCCCTGCCACGCCGAGCGACGAGCGCACCGCCTCATCGGTCGGGCGCGGGTAGAACATCGAGTCGTCGGCGGCCGGCGGAATCTCAATGCCTGGCAGTTGTCCGGGCTTGAACTCCAACAGGGTATCGACAAGCGCGGTGACCCCTGCCGACTCGCAGAGAAAGCGATGCATGTCCCCTGGTTCCGCCAGGTTCCCCGGAACAGACAGATTGTCTTTCGCGCGCGCCAGAAGCTGTTCGATGCTCAGGCTCAGCGCGGACGCCGCCAACGAATGCTCATTGTCCTCGAGGTGCACCACATAGCGGCATTGATTGGAAGCGGCAATGCGGCGCGCAGCGGCCGACACATGTTGCCGCGGTGTCCATGCGTGGATCAAGTCCGGCCCGCAGCCATCGTCGAAGCGGGCGCATTCGGCTTCGGCCCATGTGACGACCTTGAACGCAATTGGGCAATCTGGCGCCTTGCGATCAGCGTCAGTGGGCACAGCCACCACAACGTTGACACCCAACTCCGTCAGTCCATTGGCCAAACTGGTCACATGGATTCCGCTATTGCTCCATAGCGCGTTGTGTTGGACGAAGAGCAAGTTCATGCGAGTGCCTCGGCACTGCGGGCTTCCGGCTCCCAGCGGGAGTACGGGTCGCCCTCTGCAAGCTTGTCTGCCCATGCGTCAAGAAAGAGTGCTCTGTCCATGTGGTCATAGGTAGTGCCACGGGTCGCGCTTTCGTAGTGAACAAGTCGCGTACGCGGGGTATAGAGAATCTTGCGACCGATCCCTATCAGGCGTAGGCAAAGATCCACGTCCTGGTAGTGGGTTCGATAGAGTTCCACCAGTCCGCCGACCGCGAGATAGTCCACCTTGCGAAGCATGACGCAGGCAAAGGTGACGGCCGACACCTCTCGCGTGCATGCAAGCGCCCCGAAGTAGCCATCGGCATCAGCAGTCAGGCACCGCATGACGTGATCGGCCGTACCGCGCATACCAAGTGCCACGCCCGCGTGCTGCACCGTGCCATCCGGGTACAGCAGCAGCGGCCCGACAGCACCGACCTCTGGTTGCTCGAGAAGGTAGGCCATTTGCTCAAGCCAGTCTTCTCGCACGACCTCCGTATCGTTGTTGAGCAGAACGAGAATTTCGCCGCTCGCCGCGGCCACCCCGACGTTGTTTGCCCGCGAGAAGTTGAAGGGCTCAACGAATGGGACGTGAACAATCGGGTGACGCTGCATCGCCGCCAAAGCGACGGGGTCGGTCGTCCCGTTGTCGACGACTACGACTTCAAAATCCGGATAGGCGGTCTTCGCGTAGATCGAATCGAGGCAGCGCGAGATATGCTCGCCGGCATCCTTCGTAGGAATCACGATGGAAATCTTCGGAAACTGGCTACGCGCTTCGGGCTGAATCACGGCTCTGTGCTGCAGGTTGGGATGCGGCACGGCCCGCGCCCTTTCACCCAGTCGCGCCAAGTGCGCGTTCACCGCCGCCACTTGCTTGAGCCCCAACCCGGGCTTGGCATCGCTGTGATCAGCAACGCTGCCGGGGATTCGCCGCCAATGGTAGAGAATCTTGCGGACGTGATGGATGTTACGGGTGCGCTCCGAAAGGCGCAGCATGAGCTCGAAATCCTGGACGCCATCGTAAGTGGCATCCAACCCTCCCACTTCGAGAACCAGGCTTCGCCGCGCCACCAGAAGATGTCCCACATACATCACCTCCCGCAGAAGATGGGCCGACCAGTCAGGCTTGAAGAAGGGCTCTTCACATTGCCCAGAAGCGTCCAGTTTGTCTTCATCGCTGTACATGACGTCGATGGACGGGTTTCGGTTCAGCACCGCGACACAGGTCTCCAGAGCATCCGCCGTCAGCTCATCGTCGTTGTCCAAGAGGGCGACGAACTCCCCGCCCGCAAGCTCCAGCGCTTGATTCGTGGCTCTTGAGATGCCGGCATTGCACCCTGGACGGACCACCCGGATGCGCGAATCATGACTCTCCAACTCGGCCAACGTCTGGATGGTGTCCGGATTCGTCGACCCATCGTCGCAAATGCAGAACTCCCACTTTGCATAGGTCTGCGCCTGGACCGACTCAATGGCGCGCCTCAGCCAGCGTCCTTCCACGTTGTAAACGGGGGTCACTATGGAGATCAGCGGCTCGAATTTGAACTTTGGCGAGGAGCCTGGCGCGCGCACTCTCACCTCAGCCTGCGATTGCGGCAGCTTCGGAAGGCGCCCTTCCGCCTTACCGAATGCTTGATAGTGAGCCAGTGGATTGATGCCTGCCGCTGCGACGTCTTTGTAGGCGGACAAGTACCAATCAGAATCAAACCCCGGGCTCGGGTCGCGACCCTCCGCCGCTCCCGAGCGTAGGTAGTGCAAGAGCGGATTGACGCCGACGTCCCTGACGTCCGGGTTCATGTCGAGGTACCAGCGGACATCAAACAGTGCGGAGGGCTGACGACCTTCTGCCGCGCCGCTTCTGATGAAGTGCCACAACGCGTCCCGACCTTGGTTCGCCACGTCAGGGTATGTGCCCAGGTACCAATCGCGGTCGAGCAAGCAGGAAGCTCCTAACTCGCGCCAAGCATGCACATCGTGAATCGCTTTGCGCACCTGCGCTCCGACCTGACCACGTCGCAACGCACCCAGTGCGCGCCGCACCAAGCGAGTGGGTCGCCGAAAATGACCGGTCAGCCAACGCATCGGGGCAGTGATTCGCCAACTGGTCGAGTTGCGCAGCGCGTCAACCAGCTGATGCAACTCGGCCACTTCGCCAGCGAGCCGCTCAGACTCGACGCGCAGATTTGCCGCGGCGGCGTCGTGACCCCTAGCTTCGTGCTGGAAGCGCTCGACCTCCGCCTCCAGCGCGACACGTCGCCCGCGCAGGACCTCGATCCTTTGCTCATAGTCGGCCCCCTGCTTCGTCAAGGCTTGCTCGGTGTAGACCTTCTGCTTCGTCAAGGCTTGCTCGGTGTAGACCTTCTGCTCCGCCAGGGCTTGCTCGAGTTGGGCTCTCAGTGTCGTCGAAGCCTGCGCTTCGGACTGAAGGCTCTCGGTCAGGCGAACAACCTCCGACGCCGATGCCGCGCCATCCGCCTGAACGATCGCAATGTCCGATCGCAAACGCGCGACGAGGCTCTCTTCGTGACGAAGCGATAGGCGATCCGCAACCGCTGCGCCCAATCGCGCATACGCCGTACGCACCGCAGCGCTCCTGACAGGGTCTTGCGATGCTGCAAACAGCCCATTCAATCCAGGCGGGACTTGGCCGAACGCCAGGACTCCCAATCCACTTCCATGGTCGAACTCGAAGGTCGGGTACTGCCCCTTCAGTTCGCGCCAGTAGCGCGCCACCCCAAAGTTTCTTTCGTGAACATTGGTGTCGTGGAAGATGACCACTGCGGATGGAGTCAGCTTGGGAATCCAACTTTCGAAATCATGTTTGACGTCCTCGTAAAAGTGACGGCCGTCAACGTGAAGCAGATCAATGCTGCCATCTGGGAACTCCACCAGGGCGTCATCAAAGGTTCTTCTGAGCAAGGTGGAAAAAGCGGCGTAGTTGCTCCTGTTCAGTTCAGAGACATGGCGCCAGACCGCCTCGTCGTAGAAGCCCGTGTGTTCGTCGCCTGCCCAAGTGTCGATTGCGAAGCAACGCGTGCCGCAGCCGAGGCGTTGCACCGCCTCGCAAAAAGTGAAATAGGAAACTCCATGCAACGTGCCCAATTCAACGAAGCGAGCGGGCCTGAGTGCCTCGACAAGCCAAAGTGCAAATGGCGTGTGCTCTAGCCAAGTTGAGGCGAGCTTTGTGCCCGGAAGGATGAACGCGGCAGGGGAAAGCGCCCCTGCGAACGCCAGTTCCGGGGAGGACTCATTTCGAACAGAATTCATTACGTCGTTTTACTTAAATGTGCGTTGCTTGCAGCGGGATTGCACTCTCGCGGCATTCGCCGCGCTGGGTCCCGTCGAAGAGCGAAGCCTGACAGTTGTCGCGCCAGCCTCGGCGCGTTTGCGATGTTAGGCGTGACCCTACGTTTATACGTTAACGGACCTCCCACCTCGGCGGCGGGTGACGCAATGTAGGACGGCGCCGCCGCTCCGCCGGCTGCGTGCCGACCTAGCAACACTCCCCAGGAGACCGCGTTTAAGATTGCCCTTCTCTAGGGCTCGGCCCACCGCTCTGGCTGACAACGCAACTATGCAATGGAGGCGAAACTATCTCGATAGCAAAGTTGAGCAACGGACTCGGTGTGCCGGCCAAGTCAGATTGAAAGCGACCTCATGAACGAACTGAACGACCGCATCTACATCGCCGGGCACGCTGGCATGGTAGGTGGGGCAATCACCCGCTGTCTCGCACAGCAAGGGCACCGAAACCTAATCACTCGTGCCAGGTCAGAACTCGACCTAACCGACCAAGCGGAGGTCCGCAAATTCTTTGAGATTGCGCGTCCCGAGCAGGTATACCTCGCGGCGGCCAAGGTCGGCGGAATTCATGCCAACAACACTTACCCCGCGGAATTCATCTACGAGAACCTCATGGTCGAGGCAAATGTGATCCACGAGGCGTGGCGCGCCGGTGTGCGCAAGCTGCTCTTGCTGGGTTCAAGTTGCATCTATCCGCGGCTGGCGTCGCAGCCAATAAACGAGAGTGCATTGCTCACCGGCAAGCTGGAGCCCACCAATGAGCCGTACGCGATTGCAAAGATCGCCGGCATCAAGCTATGCGAGAGCTACAACCGGCAGTACGACTGCGACTTCAGAAGCGTCATGCCGACCAATCTCTATGGCCCGGGCGACAACTATCACAAGGACAACAGCCACGTGCTGCCCGCATTGCTTCGCCGCTTCCACGAAGCGAAGCAAACGGGCGCGCGCGAAGTCACCATCTGGGGCAGCGGCACCCCAAAGCGGGAATTCCTGTACGTGGACGACATGGCCCGTGGTTGCGTCCACCTGATGCAGTTGCCGCGCGAGGCATACGCGGCAAACACGGAAACCATGGAAAGCCACATCAACATCGGAACCGGCGAGGACCTTTCCATTCTTGAGCTGGCCACATTGGTAGCGCGCATCGTCGGCTTCGAAGGCGAAATCAGATGCGACCGAAGCAAGCCGGACGGAACGCCAAGAAAGCTCCTCGACGTTTCGCGTATGCATGCGTTGGGCTGGCGCCCGCAGGTCACCCTGGAAGGAGGAATCCGGATGGCCTACGAGGACTTCCTGAAAAAGAACCTGCGGATGGCCTAGTCAGGGAAAAGTCTCTGCATTTCCAAGAGAGGCGCCGACAGCGTCCTTCGCGGAAAGGACGGGGGCCATGCCAATGTCCGGCCATTCGATGCCAAGCGCGGGATCGTTCCAAGCGATGCTCCGCTCGTATGGGGGCGCGTAGTAGTCGGTGGTTTTGTAGAGGAAGTCGGCCGATTCGCTCAGCACCAGGAATCCGTGCGCAAAGCCTGGCGGAACCCAGAATTGCTTGTGGTTGTGCTCGCTCAGCTCGATGCCCACCCACTTTCCGAATGCCGGTGACGACTTGCGAATATCGACCGCCACATCGAACACCACGCCGCGAGTCACCCTTACCAGTTTGCCCTGCGGCTGCTGAATCTGGTAGTGCAACCCCCGCAAGACTCCCCTGGCGGATCGAGAGTGATTGTCCTGCACGAAAGTCACAGGCCGACCAACCGCCTCGTCAAAGACCTTTTGGTTAAAGCTCTCGCAAAAGAAACCGCGCGCGTCGCCAAACAACTTGGGCTCGAAGACGAGAACGTCTGGAATGGAAGTTGGCGTTGCCTTCACGACCGCACCTCGTCCATCAGAAGCTGCGTCAGGTACTTGCCATAGCCGTTCTTCTGCAGGGGTGCCGCAAGGCGCGCAAGCTGTTCGACATCAATGAAGCCGTGGCGCCAGGCAATCTCCTCAGGGCATGCGATCTTCAGGCCCTGCCGATGCTCAAGCGTCGCAATAAACTGCCCCGCCTCCAGCAAGCTCTCGTGCGTTCCGGTGTCCAGCCAGGCATAGCCGCGCTGCATGATTTGCACGTTGAGTTGACCACGTTCCAGGTAGGACTGATTGACCGCCGTGATTTCCAGTTCACCTCGCGCGCTAGGCTTGACGGCCTTGGCGATGTCGACGACTTGGTTGTCATAGAAATACAACCCGGTGACCGCGTAGCTGCTCTTGGGCTGCGCTGGCTTTTCCTCGATGCTGCTGGCCTTTCCATCGGCGTCAAAGGCGACGACGCCGTAGCGCTCCGGATCGTGCACGTGATAGGCAAACACCGTGGCCCCATTCTGATGAGCGTCAGCGCTCTGGAGCAGATTCACGAAGTCGTGCCCATAGAAAATGTTGTCGCCCAGCACCAGCGCGCTCGTCGCGTTGCCGATAAATTTGTCGCCAATGATGAACGCCTGCGCCAAGCCGTCCGGACTGGGCTGCACGGCATATTGCAGGTTGATGCCCCATTGACTGCCGTCACCCAACAGTTGCTGAAAGCGCGGCGTGTCTTGTGGCGTGCTGATAACGAGAATGTCTCGGATGCCGCCCAGCATCAGCGTGCTCAGCGGGTAGTAGATCATCGGCTTGTCATACACCGGGAGCAGTTGCTTGCTCATCGCCAAGGTGGCGGGGTGCAAGCGAGTCCCTGAGCCACCCGCCAAAATGATGCCCTTGCGTCGTGTTGTGTGTTTTTCCGGGTCTCGGTTCGTCATAAGGTTTCCCGCAGCATCCTCGCCACGCCCGATTGCCAATGCGGCAGGTTCAGGCCGAAGGTTGACCGAAGCTTGGCAGTATTCAATCTTGAGTTATGGGGGCGCTTGGCCGGCGTAGGAAAAGCGCTCGTGGGCACCGCCTCAACAGCTTGAGAAGTCGCCTTGAGATAGATGCCAGCCGCCTGCGCCTGCTCAAGGACGAATCTGGCATAGCCGCACCACGTGGTCTCACCCGCTGCAACTAGGTGATACAGGCCCGCTTTGGCCGGCTGGTCCAAGGCCTGTCGGATGGCATGCGCTGTCACGTCGGCCAGCAATTCGGCGCCAGTCGGCGCACCGTACTGGTCGTCGATGACAGTGAGCCTTTCGCGCTCCTTGGCGAGCCGCAGCATGGTCTTGGCAAAGTTGCCACCGCGCGCGGCATAGACCCAACTGGTCCGGAAGATCAGATGGTTGGCGCAGTTGCGCGCCACAAGCTGCTCGCCTTCGAGCTTGGTTTGCCCGTACACAGACAATGGCCCCGTGGCATCTTCTTCGCACCACGGCGTGCTACCACTCCCATCGAAAACATAGTCCGTCGAGTAGTGCACCATCAACGCGCCGACCTTCTGCGCGGCCCCGGCCAGCACACCTGGCGAGGTGGCATTGAGCTTGCGCGCCAGCTCAGGCTCGCCCTCGGCCTTGTCTACGGCAGTGTGGGCTGCCGCATTGACAACCACGTCGGGCCGGATCGCGAGCACGGTCTCGGCCAACTCCTCAGGTCGACTGAAGTCCGCTGGAAAGTCGACGCTGTCGTGGTCCAGCGCCACCAGTTCGCCCAGTGGCGCCAAGCTACGCTGCAGTTCCCAGCCGACCTGCCCGCCCCTGCCCAGCAGCAGCACCTTCATGTCGCGCCCTTCACCTCGGAGGCGTATTGCTTTTGCACCCACTCACGATAGGCGCCGCTTTGCACGTTGCGCACCCATTCGCCGTTGGCCAGGTACCACTCGACGGTCTTCCGAATGCCGGAATCAAACGTCTCGGCCGGCTTCCAGCCCAGTTCGCGCTCCAGCTTGCGCGCGTCAATGGCGTAGCGACGGTCGTGACCAAGCCGGTCGGCCACATAGCTGATCTGTTCGGCGTAACGTTTGCCGTCGGCACGCGGTTTGAGTTCGTCAAGCAGGGCGCAGACCGTCTTCACGATCTCGATATTGGGCTTCTCATTCCAGCCGCCCACGTTGTAGGTCTCGCCGAGCTTGCCGACGTCCAACACGCGGCGGATCGCGCTGCAATGGTCCTTCACATAGAGCCAGTCGCGCACCTGCATGCCGTCGCCATAGACCGGCAAGGGCTTGCCGGCGAGCGCGTTGACGATCATCAGGGGGATGAGCTTTTCGGGGAAATGAAAGGGCCCGTAGTTGTTCGAGCAGTTGGTCGTCAGGACCGGCAGCCCGTAGGTGTGATGCCAGGCGCGCACCAGATGATCGCTGGCCGCCTTGCTGGCCGAGTACGGGCTGTTGGGCTCGTACGTGTTCTCTTCGGTGAAGGCCGGATCGGTCGGCGAGAGCGAACCGTAGACCTCGTCGGTCGACACGTGCAGGAAGCGGAAGGCGGCCCTCTGGTCTGCCGGCAAACCGCTCCAGTAGCCGCGCACGCTTTCGAGAAGGCGGAAGGTGCCCAGCACGTTGGTTTGCACGAAATCTTCCGGGCCGTGGATCGAGCGATCCACGTGCGATTCGGCGGCAAAGTTGATGATGGCGCGAGGCTTATGCTCCAACAGCAGCTTGTCGACTAGGTCACTGGCGCCGATGTCGCCTCGCACGAAGACATGTTTGGCACTGCCGCTCAGCGAAGACAGCGTCTCGAGGTTGCCGGCATAGGTCAGCTTGTCGAGATTCACGACGGCCTCATCACTGTTTGCGATCCAGTCGAGGACAAAATTGCCGCCAATAAAGCCGGCACCGCCGGTCACCAAAATCATTCAAGTCCCTCTCATTTTTGGACAGTCGACTACCGACAGTTGGGCGATTATCACATCCACCTTTGTATCGAAACGCTAACAAATCTTGCGCAACATCCTTACTCTTGGCTGATGCGTCGAGCCAGGGCGATACCGCCTGAAAATTCGCCGCCACTTCTTCTAGAGTCGACACATCCCCGATTTTGAGGAGGCCGAGCATGGACAAGCAGCGGGCATCCGAATCTACGTCCGACCAGACCTGGTTCACCAGCCTCGGCGCCTTCAAGGCACCCGGTTCCGGCTCCGGCTCCGGCTCCTCCAACTGAACGCCCAATCGAGAACGCAAAACCCGAACCTCTCATGAACACGAAATCAGAAATCCATGCCGTTTGCCGCAACGGTCGCCGCATCTATGTGCTGCCCGAGGATGAGCGGGGCAAGCGATTGCGCGAGTTTCAAGGCAATGTCAATCCGAACTCGCTTAGAGCATGGCAAGTGCTGGCATCGGAAGGCTGGACGCACATCATTGATGTGGGCGCCAACTATGGCGAGATGCTCGTCAACCTCGATGTGCCTGACGGCGCGGCTCTGTTTGCCGTGGAACCCAACCCTCTGCTCACGCCGATCCTGACTCGAACCATGAAGGAAGCGGCGCTACCGGTACAGATCGTATCGGCCGCCTTGTCCGCGACCGAAGGCTCTGCGATGCTGAGCGCGGACCTAACATGGTCCGGCCTGAGCCGCCTGGGCATCGAGGCGCACCCTGAGGGCCAGGACCACCGGCTACAACAGTTCGAGGTCCGGACCACCACGCTGGCGGCGATCCTCGATGATCGACAGCCCGCAACGGCCAAACGACTCCTGCTCAAGATCGACGTGGAGGGCGCCGAATGTGACGTGCTGCGCGGCCTCGGCGACATGCTTGATCAACTGGAAGACTTTGCCTGCCTAGTTGAGGTTCTGCACTTGCCGCTGTCGGACATTGATTGGCTGATCGCACACTTCCAACCGGAAGTCTTCGATCCGATGACCGGCCAGCTCATTCCGATTCACGGCGGATCGGAGCGGCTGAGACGCGTGCTCGGCTTGGGCGCATTCCATTTTCAGGACATCGTAGTGCGGCGTCGCCGCAAGTAGAAGTAAGCCATGAATCAGTCACCTCCTCCCAATGAACCGACGGTCTGCGTCTACACCGTGATGATGGGCGACTATGAGCCGCTCAACGAGCAGAGCGTGTCTCGCCAGTCGGCCATTCCATTCATATGTCTGACCGACAATCCAAACCTGAAAAGCGAAACTTGGCAGGTCGTCCAAGTCTCGGCAGCGTTCAGCATGGATCCGATTCGAAGCCAGCGCTTGCTGAAGATCTGCCCGCACATGCTCCCGTCGCTGGACGCCTATCATCGATCGCTGTACATCGACAACTCCGTCATTCTCAAACAAGCGCCCGAAAGCATCATCAGCAAGTATGGATGGTCTTCAGGCCTGTCGGTACCAACCCATAGCTTTCGTGACAGCGTGATGGACGAATTCATCGAGGTCGCGAGAGTTGGGTTCGACGATCAAAGCCGCATCTTCGAGCAGCTGAATCACTATCTCAGCTATGGCGAATCCACCCTCGAAGAAAGACCCTATTGGACTGGTGTACTTCTGCGTGACCACCTCAACCCAACAGTCAGACGCGTCATGGACTTTTGGGCGCTACACGTAATGCGGTATTCCAGGCGCGACCAGCTCTCTTTCAATCTCGCGGTACGAGAAGTGGGGCTTCCAGTCGAGCGCTGGGAAATCGACACGTTTGAGTCTTGGTTCCATCGTTGGCCGCATACGCCGGGACGCAAGGTGATGGGGGGCGTGCGCAATCCGCTTGTCTCCGCCACGCCGCCAAGCGCGCAGATACGCCAATTGCAGAAGGAGGCCGCGGCCTCACAAGCGCAGTCGTCCGATCACAAGTCTGAGATCGAATTGTTGAAACGAGAAGTCGAGGGCATGACCACCAGCCTTGTCGTACGCGTGGAGGCACAAGCCCAATTGATAAAGGACCACGCATTGGCTATCGAGCGAACGACGCAGCAGTACACCGCAACAGTCGATTCGCTGGAGGAGTGCAATGCTGCGCTGGCACGACGTGAGATTGATTTAGAAAGAGCGGAAGATGAGGCCACCGAGTTGCGTTCCCGCCTTGAAGTGGCCAGGCAAGAGACCGAAACAACTCTTGCCCGAATGCATGCCAGCACCAGTTGGCGCATGACCGCACCGTTGCGCTGGATCAGAGACCTTGTTCGCTAGGAACGGCCCATCCAACCAGAGAATCGCAGAAGAAATTTGCACTGAAGCCAAGAACCTCCCGGAGAAGTTTCCATGAAGCAGTCCGATTCCGAATCTCCACCCAATCCCACCGACCGCATCAAAGACTCCGCCCAACAAATCTGGCTAGCCGGCCTGGGCGCCTTCGCCAAGATGCAGGAAGAAGGCAGCAAGGCCTTCGAGGCGCTGGTCAAGGACGGCGCCAGCGTGCAGAAGAAAACCCAGCATGCCGCCGAAGAAGGCCTGGCGCAGGCGCAGGCGCGCATGGCCGGCTTTGCCAGCGAGTTCGGCGCCAAGGCGACCGGGGGCTGGGGCAAGCTGGAGAACATCTTCGAGGAACGGGTCGCCCGTGCGCTCGAAAAGCTCGGTATCCCGACCGCGCAGGACGTCGCCGTCTTGCAGGCACGCATCGAGGCGCTGGAGGCGCAACTGCTCGTCGCTCAGGGGCAAGGGCCCCGCGGGGCCACTGCCGCCCGCAAGAAGGCCGGCACGCACAAGACCGGCACCGCTTCAGCAGCGGCGAAAAGCACCGCCGGCATGGTCAAGCCCTCGCGCCGCGCGGCGGCCAGCGCCAAGCAACAGAAGAAATAGCGGCCCGGCCGCGGCAACAGGGAGCGGCCCGGGGGAATCCCCGAGCCTCCCCTTGGGCCACCCTTTGCGCTAGAGTGTCTTTTCAGGAGACAGCAAAGAGACCACCAGACGTGCTTGGCAGAACAAAGAATGGCCACCAAGAAAGCGCCACGCCGCACCGCGCAACGCATCCTTGAAGCCTCGCTGGACCTGTTCAACCGGTTCGGGGAACCGAACGTTCCCACCACCCTGATCGCCGCCGAACTGGGCATCAGCCCCGGCAACCTCTACTACCACTACCCGGCCAAGGACGAGCTGGTCAACCGGCTCTACGCCGGCTACGCGCACGAGCTCAAGCCGCTGCTGCAGGCGGCCGACGGCGTGCAGGACGTGGAAGACGCCTGGTTCTTCATGCACAGCCTGTTCGAGCTGATCTGGCGCTACCGCTTCCTCTACCGCGACCTGAACGACCTGCTGACCAAGAACCGCCACATCGAAACCCAGCTGCAGCAGGTACTGGCCGACAAGACCCGCGCCATTCGCGCATTGGTGGCCGGCATGAGCCGGGCCGGCCACCTGGCCATCGATCCGCGCGAAGTCGACGCCTTGGCCCAGAGCATGGTGGTAGTGCTCACTTACTGGCTGAGCTACGAATACGTTCGCAATCCACGCGAGGCGCTGGAGCCTGCCCAAGCCCAGGGCGCGCTCTTGCGCGGGGCCTATCACACGCTGCGGCTGCTGGCGCCCTACCTGGCCCCCGAACAGCGCCTGCACCTGCTGGCGCTGAGCGAGGCCTACGCGGGCGGCGCGGCGGACAACAACGATTCACTGCCGGCGACCTCGTCATCGGCGCCCTCCCCGGCCCTTGCGCCCACCTGATTCACCACAAGCAAAGCAGATTGAGCGAGGTAGCCGCGCACCATGCCCGACCCCAAGATCGCCCCTCTCTCGCTCCTTCAGCAACCGCAACAACAAGCGCAGTCCGGCGCAGCGGGAGCCAAGGCCGATCCCTGGACGCGCATGGACCTTCGCGGCGTGCCGCGCTTCGACGCCTCCTCCGTGCTGGCCCAATGGCGCCGCCTGCAGGCCGGCCAGGGCGACTTCGATCCTCCCCCTTCCGGCAGCACCCTGCTCGATGGCTGGGCGCTTTACCACGGCGGCGATTTCGAGCAGGCCGCCGCGATCGGCCTTGCGTTCGGCGGCCGCGAGGGCCTGGCGCTGGCCAACCGCGCCATCGCCATCTACGCCAACTACCTGGAGCCGCGCGAAGCGATTCGTCAGGCGCTGCTGCGCGAGGTGGCCGACCGCGCCGGCGAGCAGGCGCAGGCGGACCCCGACGATTGCCAGGCCCACTACTGGCACGCCTACGCGCTGGGCCGCTACAGCCAGGGCGTCAGCGTGGCCCGCGCCCTGGCCCAGGGGCTGGGCGGCAAGGTCAAGGACGCGCTGGAGCGGGTGATCGAGCTGCAGCCGACGCATGCCGATGCGCACCTGGCACTCGGCGCCTTCCACGCCGAGGTGATCGACAAGGTCGGCACCCTGGTGGGCCGCATGACCTACGGCGTGCGGCTGGATACCGCCATCGAGTTCTTCGAGCGCGGGCTGGCGCTCAACCCGCACTCGGCCAGCGGCCTGATGGAATATGCGCACGGCCTGCAGATGCTGCACGGCGATTCGCACCAGGCCCAGGCCACGCGCCTGTTCGAGCAGGCCGCGGCCTGCATGCCGGCCGATGCGCGCGAGCGGCTGGATGTGGAACTGGCCAAGGCGAGCCTGGCGGACTGAGCGATCAAGCACAATCGGCGCTTTTTGACGCCCCTCAAGGGGCAAGAAAGAGCGCCCGCCATGTCCGATCTGCAAAGCCTGTTCGAAGCCGCCGAAGCCAATTCCAAGCTGCTGACCGAGAAGCCCGACAACGCCACGCTGCTGAAGATCTACGGCCTGTACAAGCAGGCCACACTGGGCGACAACGCCGAGAAGAAACCCAGCTTCAGCGATTTCGTGGCCCGCGCCAAGTGGGATGCGTGGACGGCCAACAAGGGCCTGACCAGCGATCAGGCGAAGCAGGGCTACATTGACCTGATCGAGTCCCTGCGCGGGTAAAAAAGGCCTACCGGCCTTTCAGCGCTTTGCTGAACTTGCGCGAGGCTTCTTCACCGCAGCCGCCTTGGCGCGCACCGGCTTGGCCGGCGGCGCGCTCGCCGCGCCCAGCAGGCCGTCCAGTTCGCGCGCCACCCCCTCGCTGATGCGCTGGCTGAACAGGCCGAACAGAAAGCCCAGCTTCATGTCCAGCTCGAAGCGCTTGCCGGTCACCCTGGCGGTGCCGTGCACGCCGGCGCGGCTGATCACGATGACGTCCTCGCCCCGGCCCTGCGTGTGAGTGCAGCGCACGCCGTGCGCCTGCTCGACCCGCTCGGCCCATTGCGCCGCGACCTTGCGCGCTTTCTGCATGCCCAGCTCGTGGCTGCGCTCGATGTGGATTTCAGGCACCGATGTCTCCAGTCTTGTTGTTCTTTGCTTGACGCTTCTTCTATTGGCCCAACGCGTTCTGTTGTGGCTGCGGTAGCCCGCCGCGCAACTGCTCGTCGCGCTCGTCCTTGGGCTGCGCCGCCAGCTCCTTCACCCGGGCGAAGAAGCGCGGCCAGGGGTCGCCGCCGGCGCGGCTCTCGGCCCTGAACAGCGCCTCGAAGCCCGGCACCTGCTCATCGTAGGCGGCCTGGGCGCCAAACAGCGCATTGTTGGCGCGCGCCACCCAGGCGTCGTAGGCGTTCTGGCGCGGCCCGCTCCAGCCGGCGCGCAAGTCGGCATAGCGGGCGCGGAACTCCTCCATCACCGCGCGCTTGCGCGCCTCCACTGCCGGCCAATCCTGCGCCGCGACCTCCTTCGATGCATACACCGCCTGCAGGCGGGCGCGCGTGTCCAGCGCCAGCAGGCGGAAGGCGCGCCGCTGCGCATCGAAGCGGGCATAGTCCTCGCGGGCGGCAGCGCCGGCCTGCGTGCTCAGCCAGCGCTCGCCGCCCAGCCGCTCGACCGCGGTGGCGAAGGATTCGTTGAAGGTGGTGTCGTTCGCCACGTACACCACCTGGTGCGCCAGCTCGTGGAACAGGATGCGCGCCAGCTCGCCCTCCGGATAACCGATGAAGGACGACAGCAGCGGATCGCCACCGGCCCAGTTGAGCAGGCCCAGGGTCGAGTAGGCCGGCACCGGGTACACCGCGACCTCCAGCCCCCCCGCCCGCAGCCGCTGCGCCTCGGCCTGGGCGTCGTCCAGCGCGTAGTAGCCGCGGTAGCCGACGCAGCCCGCCACCGGAAAGCACCAGGTGTGCAGGGTCAGCGAGTAAGGCGACGCCGCCACCACGTTCCACAACGCCGCCGGGCGCTTCAGGTCGGCATAGGCGGTGTAGCTCCTGTTGTCGGGCAGGCTCAGCGCGCTGCTCGCATAGCGGCGAATGCGCTGCGCCAGTTCGAGCCGGTCTTTCAGCGCCTGGGACGTGGCCGGGTCCTCCAACCACTGCGGCACCGGCTTGGCGGCGCGCATCAGGTCGGCGTGGCCGGTGGCGGCCTGCCAGTAGTAGCCCAGGTTGGTACAGCCGGTGCAGCCCACCAGAAGAGCTGTGGCGCCGATCAGGCTCGATAAAAGAGCCGTCTTGCTCCTTCCCCCTCTGGGGGACTGCAACGCAGTCATGCTTGATCGGCCGCGCCCAGCACCGGCTCCACCTGCACCAGGCAATCGTAGAAGGTGGGGCCGCGGCCGATGTCGGTCAGGCGCTGGCTGGTGAGCTGGTTGACGTTGCTGCCGTCCAGCCCGAGCTTGCGCCACCAGATGCCCAGCCCGTGCACCACGCCAGGCCGGGCGCGACGCGACACTTCGGCGCGGCAGCGGTGCTCGCCGCGCTGGTTGAAGATGCGCACCACCTGGCCGCTCTGGATGCCGCGCTCGGCCGCATCGGCCTCGTGGATCTCCAGCAGCGGCTCGCCCTCGATGGCACGCAGGCTCGCCACGTTGACAAAACTGGAGTTGAGAAAGTTGCGCGCCGGCGGCGAGATCATGGCCAGCGGATAGGCCGCCGAACTGCCGGCCGGCTCGTGGTTGGGCAGGTGGTCGGGCAAGCCGTCCTGCCCCATGGCCGCCAGCCGCTCGCTGTAGAACTCGCACTTGCCCGAAGGCGTGGGGAAATTGCCTTGCGCAAACGGCGCCTCGGGCAGGCGCAGGCTGGTGAAGCCCTGGGCCTGCAGTTGCTCGTAGTCGATGCTGCCGGCGGCAAAGGCGGCGCGGCACAGCGCCTCGTCGTCGTCGGAAAAGCAGGGCTCGTCGAAGCCCATGCGCCTGGCCAGCTCGCGAAACACCCAGGTGTTGCTGCGCGCCTGGCCGCGCGGCGCCAGGGCCGGTTGGTTGAGCAACACGTCGGTGTGGCCGTAGCTGAAGTGGATGTCCCAGTGCTCCAGCTGCGTGGTGGCGGGCAGCAGATAGTCGGCGTAGTCGGCGGTGTCGGTCTGGAACTGCTCCATCACCACGGTGAACAGATCCTCGCGCTCGAAGCCGGCCACCACCTTGCCCGATTCGGGCGCCACCGCCACCGGGTTGCTGTTGTAGACCACCAGCGCCTTGATCGGGTTGGCCTCGTCCAGCAGCGCATCGCCGATGGTGCTCATGTTGATGGTGCGCGGCGTGCGCCCGGCCAGCAGGTCGGGCCGCTGCAGCGCCGCCCGGTCGATCGGGAACTGGCCCGAGCTGCTCAACAGCACGCCGCCGGCGCGATGGCGCCAGGCGCCGGTGAGCGCCGGCAGGCAGGCCACGGCGCGCGCCGCATTGCCGCCGCCGCGCACCCGCTGCATGCCGTAGTTCAGGCGGATCGCGGCCGGCTTGGTGGTGCCGTAGGCGCGCGCCAGCTCGACGATCTGTGCCTCGGGCACGCCGCACACCTGCGCCGCGCGCGCCGGTGGCCACTGCAGCGCGCGCTCGCGCAGCTGCTCCCAGCCTAGCGTGTAGTTCGCCAGGTAGTCGTGGTCCAGCCAGTCGTTGACGATCAACTCGTGCATCAGCGCCAGGGCCAGTGCCGCGTCGGTGCCGGGCAAGAGCGCGATGTGCTCGTCGCACTTGTCGGCCGTCTCGGTCTTGCGCGGGTCGATGCACACCAGCCTGGCGCCGGCGCGCTTGGCTGCCTGGGCATGGCGCCAGAAGTGCAGATTGCTGGCAATCGAGTTGCTGCCCCAGATCAGGATCAGCTTGGCCTCGCTGAAAAATTCGACCCGCATTCCCACCTTGCCGCCCAAAGTAAAACCGAAGGCCTCACCCCCGGCGGTGGAGCAGATGGTGCGGTCCAACAGCGACGCGCCGAGCTTGTGGAAAAAGCGACGGTCCATCGATTCGCCTTGCACCAAACCCATGGTTCCCGCGTAGCTGTACGGCACAATCGTTTCAGGATTGATACCTTTCAAAACCGTCAGGCGGGCCGCAATGTCGTCCAGTGCTTCGTCCCAGCTCACCGGCTCGAATCGGCCGCTGCCCTTGGGACCGTTGCGCCGCATCGGCTGCACCAGCCGGCCGGCATGTTCGTTGCGTTCGATATAGCGCGAAACCTTGGTGCACAACACGCCGGCGGTGTGCGGGTGCTCGGGGTTGCCCTGAAGCTTGACGGCGACGCCCTCCTTCACCGTGGTGACGAGTGCGCAAGTGTCGGGGCAGTCGTGCGGGCATGCGCCCCGCACGGTGTGCGCGGGGGAAGGCGTCTCGGATGTGGCCGGGGCGAGATCCATGTGGTTTTTGTGTAGTTGATTGATGCGCCGTGGGCAGCGCAAAAGGGTTTTTACGATGACGCTGAATCGCAGGCAATTTTCCATCGCGGCGGGCGCCGCTGCGCTGGCAGGGTTTCAGGGCGTCGCGCGCGCGCAGTCCGAGGCCCCGATCGTGCTGGGCCAGTCGGCCGCCTTCAGCGGGCCGGCGGCCCAGTTGGGCATCCAGTTCTACCAGGGCGCCAAGCTGCTGTTCGACCAGCACAACGCCCAGGCCGGCGCACGCCGCGTCGAGATCAAGTTCCTGGATGACGGCTACGAGCCCGACCGCTGCGCCGCCAACACCAAAAAGCTGATCGAAGACGACGTATTCGCCCTCTTCGGCTACATCGGCACCCCCACCAGCCTGGCCGCGCTGCCGCTGGCGGTGAGCGCCAAGGTGCCCTTCATCGCGCCCTTCACCGGCGCCATGGGGCTGCGCGAGCCCTTCCAGCGCAATGTGTTCCACCTGCGCGCCTCCTACAACGACGAGACCGGGCTGATCGTCAAGCAGCTGACCCACCTTGGCCTGAAGAAGATCGCGGTCTTCTATCAGAACGACGCCTATGGCAAGGCCGGCCTTGACGGCGTGACCCTGGCGCTGTCGCAACAGAACCTGAAGCCGGTCGCGCAGGCCACGGTGGAACGCAACACCGTCGACGTGGCAGCCGCCGTGAAGACGCTGGTGGCCGCGCGCCCGGACGCGGTGGTGCAGATCAGCGCCTACAAATCCTGCGCCGCCTTCATCCGCGAAGCGCGCAAGGCAGGCTACGGCGGCACCTTCTACAACGTGTCCTTCGTCGGCACGCAGGCGCTGGCCGACGAGCTGGGCAAGGACGGCGCCGGCGTGGTGGTGTCGCAGGTCGTGCCGTCGCCCTACAACTCGGCCAATGCCATCACCCGCGAATTTGCCGAAGCCGTGCGCAAGGCCGGCGCCGGCAACATCAACTACTCCAGCATGGAAGGCTACCTGGCGGCCAAGGTGCTGGCCGAAGGCCTGCGCCGCGCGCCGGGCCGCGGCGTCAACCGCGACGGCCTGATCGCCGGGCTGGAAAGCATCGAGCGCCAGCAATTCGGCGGCTTCGATGTGTCCTTCTCGCCGCGCAATCACGTGGCGTCGAAGTTCGTCGAGCTGTCGATGATCACCGGCGACGGCCGCATCCGCGTCTAGGGACTCAGCCGCGCAGCCACAGGGTGGCCGCGTGGATGGAGAGCCCCACCAGCCCCCCCACCAACGTACCGTTGATGCGGATGAACTGCAGATCCCGCCCCACGTTGCGCTCCAGCTCCTGCGTCATCTCGTCAGTGTTCCAGGCGTCGACCCGCTCGACGATGTAGCGCCGGATGTCCTCGCGGTAGCGCTCGATCGCCAGCGGCGCGGCGCCGGTGATCTGCTCGTTGATCCAGCGGCGCATGGCCTCGTCGGCCTCCAGCCGCTGACCCAGGGCCTGCGCCAACTCCGCGATGCGCGCACCGATGGACGATTCGGGCCGCCCCAGGTCGGCATGCAGCCAGCCCAGCAGCTCGCCCCACAAGCCATGCAGATATTCGCCCAGGGCCGGATGCGCCAGCAGGTCGGCGCGCAGCTTCTCGCCGCGCGCGTGAAACGCCGGATCGTGCTGCAGCCGCTCGATGAAGTCATGCGTGAAGGCGTCGAAGCGCAGCCGCAGCGGATGCTCCGGCTGCGCCGCCAGGTCGCCGATGGTGTTGGCCACCACCGCCACCACCTTGCGCGTGGCCATGCGCGCCGCCACCTGGTCCAGGCCGACATAGCGCAGCGCCTTGATCTCGCGCGCAATGGCGTCGGTGATGTGCTCCTGCACCGCCTCGCCTTCGACCAGCGTCGCCACCTGCCGCAGCACGTCGTCCAGCAGCGCCTGGTGGCGCCCGCCCTCGGTCAATGCCTCCAGCGCCTGCCCGGCCAGCACCGACAGATCGACCTTGGCCAGGCCCGCCGAGGCCGCTTGCCCCAGGAAGGCCCGCACCCGTTCGTCGTCGAAGGCCGAAAGCCCGTAGCGCGCCGCCGCCACGCCCAGGCGGCCCAGCTGCTGCCCACTGGCCGCCTGCGCCAGCCATTGCGCCAGCCGGCCAGCCGGATCGAACTGCTCCAGCTTGGCCAGCACCTGCGGCGTCGACAGAAAGTTGTTGCAGATGAAGCCGGCCAGGTTGGCGCCGATGCGCGCCTTGTTCGCCGGAATGATGGCCGTGTGCGGAATGGGCAACCCCAGCGGGTGGCGGAACAGCGCCACCACCGCGAACCAGTCGGCCATCGCGCCCACCATCGCCGCCTCGGCAAAGGCTGCCACATAGCCCCAGGTCACGTGCCGGCCTTCCATCGCCGTGGCCAGCGCATAGACGCAGGCGGCCGCGCCCAGCAAGCCGAGGGCGATGCGCTTCATCTGCGCGAGGCGCCGGGCCTGAAGGTCTTCTTGCGCCGCAGCCACCATCCGCGCCGCCGGCTCAGCCCAGCTCGCGCGTCAGCGCCAGGCCGCGCATGAACACTTCGCAGCGCGCCAGTTGCTCCAGCGTGACGTACTCGTCCGGCTGGTGGGCCTGGGTGATGCTGCCGGGCCCGCACACCACCGTGGGGATGCCGGCGCCCTTGAAGATGCCGGCCTCGGTGCCGAAGGCCACCAGGGTGGTCTCGTTGTGGCCCGACAGGCGCTGCGCCAGCCGGGTGACCGGGTCGTGCGCCGCGGCCAGGAAGCTGGGGATCTCGCAAATGGTCTCGAAGCGCACGCCGGCGTCCGGCGCCACCTTCTTCATGCCCGCCTCCAGCTGCTGGGCATAGGCCAGCACTTCCTTTTGCATGGCCAGCGCGTCGGCCGTGGGCAGGTTGCGAAATTCATAGCGAAACTCGGCGTCGCGCGGCACCACGTTGTCGGCAATGCCGCCATGGAACTGGCCGACGCTGGCGGTGCTGAAGGGCACGTCGAAACCCTCGTAGCGCGGCTCGTGGTGCTCGAAGCTCTCGGCCATGTCGCGCACCTTGCCCACCAGCCGCGCCGCCATCTCGATCGCGTTGACCGATTGCGGCGTGAGCGAAGAATGCGCCTCTTTTCCGCGCACGCAGCAGCGCCAGCGGTACACGCCCTTGTGGGCGATGGCCGGCACCATGCTGGTGGGCTCGCCGACGATGCAGGCCAGCGGCTTGACGCCGGCCTCCTTCATGTCGGCGATCAGCTCGCGCACGCCGAAGCACCCCACCTCCTCGTCGTAGCTGAAGGCGAAGTGCACGGCGAAAGGCGATTCGCTTTCCAGAAAGCGCTCCGCATTGGCCAGCGCGATGGCAATGAAGGCCTTCATGTCGGCACTGCCGCGGCCGTACAAGCGCGGGCCGATCTGGTCCACGCGGCCGTCCGCCTGCTCTTCGCCCGGCCAGTCCTGCACGCTGCCCGAGAGCGGGGCCACGGTCCACTGCTGCCCGTCCCACGGCACGGTGTCGGTATGGCCCGAAAGGATGATTCCAGAGGGCTTGCCGGCACCCAGCGTGGCGAACAGGTTGGCCTTGGTCTTGTCGGCGTTCCAGGTGAGGCGGCTGCGCACCCCCAGGCCGTGCAGATGGTCGCGCACGTAGTGGATCAGCTCGAGGTTGCTGTGGCTGCTCACGGTGTTCATCCGCACCAGGGTCTGGGCCATTTCCAGGGCGCGGGTCGAGAGGACATGGGGCATGCGAAGCATTGTCCGACAAGTCGCTTGAATGCCGGCAAGCCCCCTGGCCAAGGGCTAGACTGTGCCCATGAAACTCATCGATTCACTCGTCGACCAGGCGTCGGGCATCGCCGCACTGCGACGTGAAATTCATGCCCATCCGGAGCTGTGCTTCGAGGAAGTGCGCACCGCCGACCTGGTGGCCGCCAAGCTCACCGAATGGGGCATCCCCATCCACCGCGGCATGGGCACCACCGGCGTGGTGGGGATCGTGAAAAACGGGACGAGCACGCGCGCCGTCGGCCTGCGCGCCGACATGGATGCGCTGCCGGTGACCGAGCTCAACACCTTCGCCCACGCCAGCACCATCAAAGGAAAGATGCACGCCTGCGGCCACGACGGCCACACCGCCATGCTGCTGGCGGCCGCGCAGCACCTGGCCAGGCACCGCAACTTCGACGGCACGGTCTACCTCGTCTTCCAGCCAGCCGAAGAAGGCGGCGGCGGCGCGCGCGAAATGATCAAGGACGGCCTGTTCGACCAATTCCCGATGGAGGCCGTGTTCGGCATGCACAACTGGCCCGGCATGGAGGCCGGCCAGTTCGCCGTGAGCCCGGGGCCGGTGATGGCCTCGAGCAACCAGTTCCACATCACCATCCGTGGCAAGGGCGGCCATGCGGCGCTGCCGCACACCAGCATCGATCCGGTGCCGATCGGCGCGGAGATGGTGATGGCCTTCCAGACCATCCTCACCCGCAACATGAAGCCCACCGAATCGGGCGTGATCTCCACCACCATGTTCCATGCCGGCGAGGCGCCCACCGTGACGCCCGACAACTGCGAGCTCAAGGGCACGGTGCGCACCTTCACGCTGGAGGTGCTCGACCTGATCGAGAAGCGCATGAAGGAAATCGCCGAAGGCATCTGCGCGGCGCACGGTGCCAAGTGCGACTTCAACTTCGTGCGAACCTACCCGCCCACCATCAACACCGAGGCCGAGGCCAACTTCGCACGGCGCGTGATGGCCGGCATCGTCGGCGAGGACAACGTGCTGCGCCAGGACGGTGCCATGACGGCCGAAGACTTCTCCTTCATGCTGCAGGCCAAACCCGGCGCCTATGCCTGGATCGGCAACGGCGACGGCATGCACCGCGACATGCACCACGGCGCCGGCCCCTGCACCTTGCACAACGCGAGCTACGACTTCAACGACGGCTTGATTCCGCTGGGCGCCACCTGCTGGGTGCAGCTGGCCGAGCAGTTCCTGAACACCCCGCGCGGGGGCCAGGAATGATCGGCGTGGTGGAGGCTTTTTCGCCCAGCTACGCACAAGCGCGCCAGAAATTCCTGCAGGCCTGCCTGGCGGCCGGCGTGCCAGTGAAAGCGCATCGCCATCCTCTCAAGGGCCGAGGCGGCGAAGAGCTGTCGATGGACGTCGCCCTGGACGGCAGCCCCGAAGCCCGGCACCTGCTGCTCGTCACCAGCGCCTGCCACGGCGTGGAAGGCCACTGCGGCAGCGGCGTGCAGGTGTTCGCGCTGCATGACGAAGAGTGGCGGCAGAAGGCGCGCGCCGCCGGCGTCGCGGTGCTGTACGTGCATGCGCTCAATCCGCATGGCTTCTCGCATGGCCGCCGGGTCACGCAGGAGAACGTGGACCTGAATCGCAACTTCTTCGATTTCGGCAGCGGCCGGCCGCTGCCGGTCAACGAAGACTACGCGCAGCTGCACCCGCTGCTGCTGCCCGAGCAATGGCCGCCGACGGCGGAAAACCAGGCCGCCATCGATGCCTGGATCGGCGAGCACGGCATCAAGGCCTACCAGGCGGCCGTCACCGCCGGCCAGTACCAGTTTGCCGATGGCCTCTTCTACGGCGGCACGGCGCCGACCTGGAGCAACAAGACCTTCCGCCAGGTGCTGCGCGCGCATGCGCAAGCCGCGCACAGCCTCGCCTGGATCGACCTGCACACCGGCCTGGGGCCCAACGGCCACGGCGAGCGCATCTTTGCCTGCAAGGACGACCAGGCGGCCTATGCGCGCGCCAATGCCTGGTGGGGCAGCGAGCAGGCGCCGGTCACCTCGACCTACGACGGCTCTTCCAGCTCGGCCCTGCTCAACGGGCTGATGTGGAATTCGATCTACGAAGAATGCCCAGAGGCCGAGTTCACCGCCATCGCGCTGGAATACGGCACCCTGCCGATGCTGGAAGTCACCGGCGCGCTGCGCGCCGACCATTGGCTGCACAAGCATGCGGGCCAGGCCTCGCCCGAACTCGCGGCGTCGATCCGCGCGCGCATGCTGGAAGCCTTCTACACGGACACCGATGCGTGGAAGGGCCAGATCATCAGCCAGGCACGCCAAGCCATGTTCCAGGCCGTGGACGGATTGACCGCAAGCTGAACGACTGCTCTTTTTCAGGCCACGCACCGCGGAACCGGCTTTGCCGGGCCGCAGGTGGGGTCCCCTCCTCGGGAGGTGGCGAATTACACGCAGCGAAGCGAAGTGAAAAGCCGGGAGGTCAAAGGTTCGCGCGTTGCTCGGCGATGACCAAGAGGCCATCCATGATGAGACTTTCAACGAGCTGGAACTCGGTCGACATGGACGGCGCCATCTTCCAGCCGGCGCCGCCGGTCATGTAGCGCGCCGGATCGGCGCCGCAGTGCTCGCGCACATGCGCCACCATGCGCTCCACCGCGCCGGCGATGGCGTAGGTGCCGCCGCTGGTGAGCGCGTCGCTGGTGTTGGTGGGGAACTGCACCACGTCGCCTGTGGGCACGTGCAAGCCGGCGGTGCCGGACTCGAGCGCGCGCAGCATGATGCCGTGTCCCGGCAGGATCAGGCCGCCCAGGAACTTGCCATCGGGGTCCACCGCCTCGACCGTGACCGCGGTGCCGATCAGCACCACCACCATCGGCCGCGCCGGGCCTTCGGCCAGCATGCGGTGGCGCGCGCCGATCATGGCGACCCAGCGGTCTGCGCCCAGGCGCGTCGGATGGTCGTAGCCGTTGACGATGCCGGCCTCGGCCAGGGTGGGCACCACCCAGCGCGCGGCGCAGTCGAAGCGTTCGTGGATCTGCTCTTCGGCGCGCCGGCGCACCGCGTCGCCGGCCACCACGCACCCCAGCATCGAGGTGGCCGCCGGCAGCTCGGCCCAGGGGCCTTCGGCCAGCCGCTCGATGTGGTCCAGAAACTCGGCGCCATGGGCCAATAGCGCGGCGCCGGGGCGTGCTGCCTCGAACATGGACCACTTGAGCCGGGTGTTGCCGATATCGATCGCCAGGAATCCCATGCGCGGCATTATGGCCATTGGATGACGCCATCGGCTTGCTTGCATTTGCTTGCGTTCCGGCCAAGCGCAAAGTTCGCAACCGTCACGTTTCGCCGCTACAGTGGCGCGCTCCCCCTTCCAACAACCTCGTTATCCAAGGAGAAGTCGCATGGGATTGCTCAGTTTCATCAAGGAAGCCGGCGAAAAGCTGTTCGGTGGTTCGTCGGCCAACGCCGCCACGCCGCCGGCAGACGCGAATGCCGCTGCATCGGCCGCGATCAAGACCAATATCGACAAGCAGAACCTGGGCATTCCCAACCTGATGGTGCTGTTCGACGGCGCCTCGGGCAAGGTCACCTTGCAAGGTGACGCGCCCAGCCAGGAAGCGAGCGAAAAGGCGAGCTTGGCGGCCGGCAACGTGAGCGGCGTGGTGTCGGTCGAGAACCTGCTCAACGCTCCGCCGGCCGAAGAGGCGCAATATCACGACGTCGCCAAGGGCGACACGCTGTCGGCCATCTCGAAGAAGTACTACGGCGACGCCAACAAGTACAACGCGATCTTCGAGGCCAACAAGCCGATGCTGTCGCACCCGGACAAGATCTATCCGGGCCAGAAGCTGCGCATCCCGAAGCTTTAGTTCTGCTTCCAAGGGAGGCCGCGGTAGCGCCAGCCGCCCTTGTTGCCGCGATGCCCTTCACCGTCAGCATCGCCTTCGAAACCTTCCAGCACGTTGTAGGCCTCAAGGCCCAGTTCGGTCGCCCGGCGCGCCGTCGAGATCGATCGCACGCCGCTGCGGCAAAGCATCACCACCTTCTTGCCCGCAGGCACGGCAGCGCGCAGGGCTTCGTCGAAGCCGGGGTTCATCGCCATGCCCGGCCACTGCTTCCACGCCAGGTTCAGCGCGCCGGGCACGAAGCCGACCCACTCGCGTTCGGCATCGCTGCGCACATCGACCAGCACGGCTTCGCCCTGGGCCACCCAGGCAGCGGCCTGTTCCGGCGTCACGTCGCCGGCATAGCCCTCGGCCGGGCGCACGCCCTGGCGCTGGGGTTCCATCGTCGAATCAGGCTTCGTCGTCATCTCGTTTCGTCCTCAGGTTCTAGGGTTTCTGCCGAGGCTTGGATTGCATTGGGCTGCGCGCACCCGCCTCGTACGCATTCAATTCTCGACCCTTCGTGAAAACCCTCTTTGTCACGAATGGTCACGGGTTCAAAGATGACGGCTGGACTCCCCTCTCTTCCCTGCATCCCATCTTCAACGGAGACACGTGCAATGACAGTGAACAAGTCGACCCGCCGCCGCAGTCTGCTCAAGGGCGCCGCCGTGGCAGCCGGAGCGATGTCCGCCCCCATGGTCAGCATGGCGCAGACCGCCACCTTGCGCTTCCAGAGCACCTGGCCGGCCAAGGACATCTTCCATGAGTACGCGCAGGACTTCGCCAAGAAGGTGAATGACATGGCGGGCAACCGCCTGAAGATCGAGGTGCTGCCGGCCGGCTCGGTGGTGCCGGCCTTCCAGCTGCTCGACGCCGTGGCCAAGGGCACGCTCGATGGCGGCCATGGCGTGGTGGCCTACTGGTACGGCAAGAACTCGGCGCTGGCGCTATGGGGCTCCGGCCCCGGCTACGGCATGGACGCCAACATGGTGCTGGCCTGGCACAACTACGGCGGCGGCAAGGCGCTGCTGGATGAAATCTACAAGAGCCTCAACCTGGACGTGGCCTCTTACCTCTACGGCCCGATGCCGGTGCAGCCGCTGGGCTGGTTCAAGAAGCCGGTGGCCAAGGCCGAGGAAATGAAGGGCCTCAAGTTCCGCACCGTGGGCCTGGCGGTGGACGTGTTCACCGACATGGGCGTGGCGGTCAACCCGCTGCCGGGCGGCGAGATCGTGCCGGCGCTGGACCGCGGCCTGATCGACGCGGCCGAGTTCAACAACGCCTCCAGCGACCGCGTGCTGGGCTTCCCGGACGTGTCGAAGAACTGCATGCTGCAGAGCTTTCATCAGTCGGGCGAGCAGTTCGAGATCCTGTTCAACAAGGGCAAGCTTGCGGCGCTGCCCGCCGAGCTGAAGGCGATCATCGAGTATGGCGTGCAGGCCGCCAGCGCCGACATGAGCTGGAAGGCGATCGAGCGCAATTCGCAGGACTACATCGAGCTGAAGAAGGCCGGCGTCAAGTTCTACAAGACGCCCGACGCCATTCTTCGCGCGCAGCTCGTATCGTGGGACAAGACGATCGCCAAGAAATCGACCGAGAACCCGATGTTCAAGAAGGTGCTCGACTCGCAGAAGGCCTTTGCCCAGCGCGCAGGCCAGTGGGCCAACGACTACACGGTTGACTTCAAGATGGCCTACAACCACTATTTCGGCACCAAGAAGAGCTGAAGCTGCCGGTATCGACGACGAGGGGCACCCAGGGTGCCCCTTCCTTTATGCGGCCCGATGGCCGCCGGGATTCGCCATGCAATCTTTTCTCCTGCGGGTCGACCGCTTCTCGACCTGGATCGGCAAGACCTTCGCCTGGTGCGCCGTCGGGCTCACGCTGCTGATCAGCTGGGAAGTGTTCTCGCGCTACGTGCTCAACCGTCCGCACGCCTGGGTGCTCGACGCGCAGATCATGCTGTACGGCACCATGTTCATGACGGCCGGCGCCTACACGCTGAGCAAGAACGGCCACGTGCGCGGCGACGTGCTGTATGGCTTCTTCCAGCCGCGCACGCAGGCCATCATCGACCTGACGCTCTACATCCTGTTCTTCCTGCCCGGCATCGTGGCGCTGACTTGGGCCGGCTGGATCTATGCCGGCGAGTCGCTGGCCATCCGCGAGCAGACCTTCTCGGCCGAGCCGCTGCCGTTGTACCCCTTCAAGTACATCATTCCGCTGGCGGGCATCACCCTGCTGCTGCAGGGCCTGGTCGAGATCGTGCGCTGCGTGCAGTGCATCAAGGCGGGCGAGTGGCCTTCGCGCGAGCAGGACGTGGAGGAAGTGGACGTGGAGAAGCTCAAGGAGATGGTCCATGTTCAGGACGCCGACATCCAGGCGCTCGACCAGGTGGTGGTAGCCAAGGAGGGCAAGGCATGAAGATCCGCAAGGAACTCTGGTTCGGCCTGACTTTCATGGCCATCGTCGTGGCCGGAGCGGCCATCGTGCTCTTGCGCGCCGACACCATCACCAACGGCCACCTGGGCCTGTTGATGCTGTCGCTGGTGGTGGTGGCCATCATGCTGGGCTTTCCCACCGCCTTCACGCTGATGGGCATGGGAATGATCTTCACCTGGTTTGCCTACGACAGGAACACCACGCACACGCTCGACCTGATGGTGCAGGCGGCCTACAAGACCATGGCCAACGACGTGCTGATCGCGGTGCCGCTGTTCGTCTTCATGGGCTATCTGGTGGAGCGCGCCAACCTGATCGAGACACTGTTCAAGAGCCTGCACCTGGCGATGGCGCGCCTGCCCGGCGCGCTGGCGGTGGCCACCCTGGTCACCTGCACGGTGTTCGCCACCGCCACCGGCATCGTCGGCGCGGTGGTCACGCTGATGGGCCTCCTGGCGCTGCCGGCCATGCTGCGCGCCGGCTACAGCATTCCGCTGGCGGCCGGCTCCATCACCGCCGGCGGCTGCCTGGGCATCCTGATTCCGCCCTCGGTGCTGCTGATCGTCTACGGCGCCACGGCCGGCGTGTCGGTGGTGCAGCTCTATGCGGGCGCCTTCTTCCCGGGCGTGATGCTGGCTTCGCTCTACGTGGTGTACGTGATCCTGGTGGCCTGGATCAAGCCGGCCTGGGCGCCGCCGCTGTCGGCGGCCGACCGCGCCGTCACGCTGCCGCCGCTGACCCGGCAGATCACGCTGGACGGCGGCAAGCATGCGCTGGCAGGCCTCATCGGCGCGATGAAGGGCAAGCGCAATGCCGGCGTGCCGCTGTCGCATCTGCTCAAGCAGCTCGGCATCGTGCTGCTGCCAGGGGCGCTGTTCGCGCTGGCGGCCATCACGAGCTACGAGGCCGTGACCACGGTGCGGGCGGCTGCCGAGTACGAGATCCAGGAAATCGGCAGCGAGCGTGGCAGCGCCGCAGAGGGCGCGGCCGGCGGCGTGCAGGAGCCCCCGTCCGAAGGAGGCGGCGTGCAGGAGCCCCCGTCCGAAGGAGGCGGCCTGCAGGAGCCCCCCTCGGAAGGAGGCGGCCTGCAAGAGCCACCAGGGGCCGGCGCGGGCCTGGCCGAGCCGCCCGGCGCCAGCGCGGCACAGCAGCCACCGGCGGCGGCGGCCGCCACCGCGCAGGAGGCGCCGGGCGCGCCAGCGGCGCCCGAAGGTGCCAAGACCCAGCCCGCGCCGACCTGGTGGTGGGCCTGCTTCGCGGTCCTCGGCGCCATCGTCGCGCTGTTCTACCTGTTCCTGAGTTTCGCCCGGCTCGAGATCTTCAAGATGCTGCTGGCGTCCTTCTTCCCGCTGATGATCCTGATCCTGGCGGTGCTGGGCTCCATCGTGCTGGGCCTGGCGACGCCGACCGAGGCGGCCGCCATGGGCGCGCTGGGCGGCTTTCTGCTGGCGGCGGCCTACCGGCGCCTGACCATGAGCGTGCTGAAGGAATCGGTCTTTCTCACCGCCAAGACCTCGGCCATGGTGTGCTGGCTGTTCGTCGGCTCGGCCATCTTCTCGGCCGCCTTTGCCCTCCTGGGCGGGCAGGCGCTGGTGGAGGAATGGGTGCTCAGCATGAACCTGAGCAAGGTGCAGTTCCTGGTGCTCAGCCAGGTGATCATCTTCCTTCTGGGCTGGCCGCTGGAGTGGACCGAGATCATCGTGATCTTCATGCCGATCTTCATCCCCTTGCTGGACAACTTCGGCGTCGACCCGCTGTTCTTCGGCCTCTTGGTCGCGATGAATCTGCAGACCGCCTTCCTGTCGCCGCCGGTGGCGATGGCGGCCTTCTACCTGAAGGGCGTGAGCCCGCCGCACGTGACGCTCAACCAGATCTTTCTGGGCATGCTGCCCTTCATGGGCATCCAGGTGATCGCGATCGTGCTGCTTTACATCTGGCCACAAATTGGCCTGTGGCTGCCGCAGCTTCTTTACAAGTGAGCGACACGAAATGAGGCGTCGGCTGACAGCCGACGCCGCGGCTCGCACGTTCCAAGGGGTATATGAGAACGCTGCGAGCCCTTTTTGGATGCCTTGCGCTGCTGATGGCTGCCAGCTTGGCGCTGCAGGCCTTTGCCCAGGACGCCGACCCGCCCGGGCGCGTGGCCTACCTGAATCACCAGCAGGGCACCCTGAGCATGTCGCCGGCCGGCGACGACAGCTGGTACGACATCATTCCCAACCGCCCGCTGACCCAGGGCGACCGCCTGTGGGTCGACCGCAACGGCCGCGCCGAGATCTATGTCGGCGCCAACGCGCTGCGCATGGATGGGCAGACCGATCTGGCCTTCGACGAACTCGGCGACCAGTCGCTGCGCGTCACGGTGCAGCAGGGCCGCCTGCAGCTGCGGGTGCGCGAGGACCTGGCCGATCAGCGCATCGAGCTGGGCACCGGCAACCTGCGCATGGAGGTGCGCGCGCCCGGCGACTACCGCGTGCTGGTCGATCCTGCGGCCGACAGCACGCAGATCATGGTGGCCCAGGGCAGCGTCACCGTCTATGGCGCCAACGGGCAGGTGCAGGAACTTGGCAGCCGGCAGCAGGCCGTCTTTGTCGGGCGTGACCTGGCGCCGGGCGGCGCGCCGCAGGCCCTGTCCGACGACTTCGAGCGCTGGCTGGCGGCGCGCAACCAGGCCGAAGAGCGGTCGCAGTCGGCACGCTACGTGTCGCCCGAAATGCCGGGCTATCAGCAACTCGACGCGTACGGGCAGTGGCAGACCGAGCCGGGCTACGGCGCCGTCTGGTATCCGCGCCAGGTCGCGCCCGGCTGGGCGCCGTACAGCGACGGCTATTGGATCGTCGTGGCGCCCTGGGGCCTGACCTGGGTCGACCGCGCCCCCTGGGGCTTCGCGCCTTTCCACTACGGCCGCTGGACGCGCATCGGCGCACGCTGGTGCTGGGTACCCGGCCAACGGCACGTGCGTCCGGTGTATTCGCCGGCGCTGGTGGCCTTCGTTGGCGGCCAGCCAGGCGCCAGCTTCACGGTGCGCGGCAGCCAGCCGGCGGTCGGCTGGTTCCCGCTGGCGCCGGGCGACCGCTGGCGGCCCGCCTACCGCGCCAGCGACCGCTACATCGAACGCGCCAACCGCGTGGTGATCGCCCCGCGCGACGTGCCCGCCTATGCCAACCGCGGCATCCCCAACGCCGTGACCGCCGTGCCGGCGAACCGCTTCGGCCGCGGCCCGATCAGCCGGCGCGACCATGTGCGGCCGCCCGATCCGCGAGTCCTGAACCAGGCACAAGTGCTGCCCCGCCCGCCGGTTCAATTGCCGGCGGTGGGTGCCACCACCAGCCCTGGCGGCGCGGCCGCCGCCATGGGATTCGCGGGCCGGCGCTCGTCGGCGGTACCGCCCGCGGCGATCCAGGCACGGCAGCAGCCGGAGTGGCGCCAGCGCTTCGAGCCGCAAGGGCAGCAACAGCAACAACGCGAGCAGCGCGATCAAGCTCGATCCGCGCAGCGCCAGCAGGAACTGCAGGAGCGGGCGGCCCGCGATCAGCAGGACGCCCAACGCCGTGGCATGCAGGAGCAGCAGCAACTGCGCAACCAGCAGCAGGCACAGCAGCAGCAAGAGCAGGCGAGGCGCCAGGCCGAGCAGCAGCAGGAAAACGCGCAACGGCAGGCTCGGCAGCAGGAGCAGCAGTCCAGGCGCCAGGCGGAGCAGCAGGAGCAGCAATCGCGCCGTCAGTTGGAACAACAAGCGCAGCAGCAGGAACAGGCGCGCCGCCAGGCTGAGCAGCAGCAGGGCCATGCGCAGCGCCAGGCACAGCAGCAGCAACAACAGCAAGAGCAGATGCGGCGCCAGGCCGAACAGCAGCAGGAAAACGCGCAGCGCCAGGCTCGGCAGCAAGAGCAGCAGGCCCGGCGCCAGGCGGAGCAGGAGCAGCAGGCGCAGCAGTCGCGGCGTCAGATGGAGCAGCAAGCGCAGCAGCAGGAACAGGCACGCCGCCAGGCCGAGCAGCAGCAACAACAAGCCCAGCGTCAGGCCCAGCAGCAACAACAAGCCCAGCGTCAGGCCCAGCAGCAACAACAGGAGCAGATGCGGCGACAGGCTGAACAGCAGCAGGCACAAGCGCAGCGCCAGGCGCAGCAACAGCAACAGGAACAAATGAGGCGCCAGGCCGAGCAGCAGCAGGCCAACGCCCAGCGCCAGGCCCAGCAGCAACAGGCGCAGCAGATGCAGCAGCAACAAGCCCAGCGCGCGGCGCAGATGCAAGCGCAGCAGCAACAGGAGCAGATGCGCCGCCAGATGGAACAGCAGCAGGCCCAAGCGCAGCGCCAGGCACAACAACAGCAGCAACAGGAACAGATGCGGCGCCAGGCCGACCAGGCGGCGCGGCAGCAACAACAACAGCAGCAGATGCAGCAACAGGCCGAACAGCAGGCCCGGCAACGCGAGCAACAACAGCGCCAGCAGCAGCAGCAACAGCAGCAGGCGCAGCAACAGCGCCAACGCGGCGGCGGTCCCCAGTCGAACGATCCGCAGCAGCAGCAACAGCGCCCCTGAGCACCGGCAGCGCGGTCCCCGGCATGCGGCTACAGTCAGCCGCTCCGGAGGACCCCGATGCGCACTTCTTCTCCCAACGACTTCGATCTCTTCGTCATCGGCGGCGGCAGCGGCGGCGTTCGCGCCGCGCGCATGGCGGCGGCGCGCGGCGCCCGCGTGGCGTTGGCCGAATCCGGCGCCCTGGGCGGCACCTGCGTCAACGTCGGCTGCATTCCCAAGAAGCTCTACAGTTACGCGGCGGGCTATGCCGAGGCTTTCGAAGAGGCCGAAGGCTACGGCTGGCATCTGGCCGAAGCGCCGACCTTCAACTGGCGGCACCTCAAGGCGCAGCGCGCCAAGGAGATCGGCCGCCTCAACGAGGTCTACCTCAACCTGCTCAACGGGCCGGGTGTGCGCGTGCTGCGCGGGCACGCCCGCTTCGTGGACAACGCCCACACCATCGAGGTGAACGGCGAGCGCCACACGGCGCAGCATGTGATCGTCGCCACCGGCGGCCGACCCTTCGTGCCCGAGTTTCCGGGGCGCGAACATGCGCTGGTGTCCGACGCCATGTTCGATCTGGAGCCCTTTCCCAAGCGCCTGGTGGTGGCGGGCGGCGGCTACATCGCCTGCGAGTTCGCCTCCATCTTCAACGGCCTGGGCGCCCAGGTCACGCAGCTGCAGCGCCGCGCCCATGTGCTGACCGGTTTTGATGAAGACCTGCGCCATTTCGTCGCCGCCGAGATGGTCAAGACCGGCGTGGACATCCGCTTCAACGTGCAGGTGAGCTCGATCCGGCGCGACGGCGCCGAGCTGGTGCTGATGCTCGACCGCGGCCAGGACCTGCGCGCCGACGCCGTGCTCTTCGCCACCGGCCGCGTGCCCAACACCGAGGGCCTGGGGCTGGACGCGGCCGGCGTGCAGCTGGACGAGAAAGGCGCCATCCGCGTCGACGCGCAGTACCGCAGCTCGGTGCCCACCGTCTACGCGCTGGGCGACGTCTCAACCCGGCTGCAGCTCACGCCGGTGGCGCTGGCCGAGGCCATGGTGGTGGTGGACGCGCTCTTTCCCGACCCCAAGCGGCGCGCCGGCCCGCGCCAGCCGCCGGACTACGACTTCGTGCCGACGGCCGTCTTCACGCACCCCAACATCGCGACCTGCGGCTACACGGAACGCGCGGCGCGCGTGCGCTTCGGCGATGACAAGATCACCGTCTACTGCACCGAATTCAAGAGCCTGCGCCACACGCTTTCGGGGCGCAGCGAGCGCACCTTCATGAAGCTCCTGGTGGAAAACGATTCGGACCGCGTGGTCGGCCTGCACATGGTGGGTGCCGACGCCGGCGAGATCGTGCAGGGCTTTGCCGTGGCGATGCAAGCTGGCGCCACCAAGGCGCACTTCGACCGCACCATCGGCATCCACCCCACCTCGGCGGAAGAGTTCGTCACGATGCGCGAGCCCAGCGTAGGCTAAAAAGTTCGGCCGCAAGCCAGCGACGCAGTGGCGTTGCACAATGGATTCATATGTCGCACATGCCCGAATTCATTGCCCCCCAGCGCTTCGACGATGCCAATGCCGCCCTGGACCAGGTCGAGCACATCTACCGCACCGGCCTCACGCACCTGCGCAACGCGATGATGGGCTTCGTGGCCGGCGAGACCATGCCGGGCCGGGTGCGCGCCTGCTACCCCTTCGTGCGGGTGCACACGCACACCGCCTCGCGGCCCGCGGCGGCGGTTGCCAACGCGGGGCTGTCCTACGGCTTCGTTGCCGGGCCCGGACGGTTCGAGACCACGCTGACCCGGCCCGACCTGTTTCGCAGCTACTACGCCGAACAGTTCCGCCTGCTGTTGGAAAACCACCGGATCGAGCTGGAGGTGGGCACCAGCACCCAGCCCATCCCGATCCACTTCTCCTTTGCCGAGAACGACCACATCGAAGGCCAGATGAGCGCCGAGCGCCGCGCCCTGATGCGCGACGTGTTCGACCTGCCCGACCTGGGCGCGATGGACGACGGCATCGCCAACGGCACCTACGAGCCCAAGCCGGGCGAGGCGCAGCCGCTGTCGCTGTTCACCGCCGCCCGGGTGGACTATTCGCTGCACCGGCTGCGCCACTACACCGGCACCGCGCCCGACTGGTTCCAGAACTTCGTGCTGTTCACCAACTACCAGTTCTATATCGACGAGTTCGTGCGGCTGGGGCGCGAGGCCATGACCGACCCGAAGAGCGAGTACATCGCCTTCATCGAGCCGGGCAACGTGGTGACGCGCCGGCGCGGGCTGGCCGCTGGCGCCTGCTCCGAGGAATTTGCCGCCCTGCTCGACGGCACCCAGGGCACGCCGCCGCCGCGGCTGCCGCAGATGCCGGCCTACCACCTGGTGCGCGAGGACCACAGCGGCATCACCATGGTCAACATCGGCGTCGGCCCGGCCAATGCCAAGACCATCACCGACCACATCGCCGTGCTGCGCCCGCATGCCTGGATGATGCTGGGCCACTGCGCCGGCCTGCGCCCCAGCCAGCAGCTGGGCGATTACGTGCTGGCGCACGCCTACGTGCGCGAGGACCACGTGCTGGACGAAGAGCTGCCGCTGTGGGTGCCGATCCCCGCGCTGTCCGAGATTCAGCTGGCGCTGGAGCAGGCGGTGGAGCAGATCACGCAGGTGAGCGGGCCTGACCTGAAGAGGATCATGCGCACCGGCACCGTGGCCAGCACCGACAACCGCAACTGGGAGCTGCTGCCGGGCAACCAGCCGCAGCGCCGCTTCAGCCAGAGCCGCGCGGTCGCGCTGGACATGGAAAGCGCCACCATCGCCGCCAACGGCTTCCGCTTTCGGGTGCCCTATGGCACCTTGCTGTGCGTGAGCGACAAGCCGCTGCACGGCGACATCAAGCTGCCCGGCATGGCCAACCACTTCTATCGCGAACGGGTCGAGCAGCACCTGCGCATCGGCATGGCGGCCATCGACATCCTGCGCCGCGAAGGCTCGAGCCGGCTGCACAGCCGCAAGCTGCGCAGCTTCGCGGAAGTGGCGTTTCAGTAGGCGCGAGTGCGGGCGCTCCCCATCGCGCGGGCCCCCATGTGAAATTGGTCAGTTCGCTGAAATCCGAGGTGATCCGAAAAAGATCTGCAGCACCTTGTCCTTGCCGATCACTCGCGTCAGTTCGCGGGTCGCGCAGTAGATCAGGACGAGCATGAAGACAAGGATCTGAATGGCCCAGAAGTGCGGCCAGACGATCTCGGCGAGCAGCTTGTGCTGGCCTGCGACCAGCCCGCCGGCCTGACGCGAAAAATCGAAGAGCCGCTCGAGATAGTGAATGATGGTGGCCACCATGAGATAGATCGTCGTCTTCCAGGCGACGTTGTAGATCAACGGTTTGTCAGGAAAGCGATTGATCAGGGGCAGCATGTCTGCAAGCAGCACGGCCTTTCCGAGAATGAGCGCCGCGACGGCAATGGACATCGTCGTGCGGACTCCGATCCCGGTATCCATGACCAGCAACACTCGCACAACGGCAATGAGGTGCAGCGCGATGAAGAAGAAGATCGTCGGCGGAAGCACCGCGAGGAACTCTTCCTTGATCTTGGCGGACAAGGTGCTCATTGCCGTTCCTTTCTTCTTTCGCAAGAGCTCATTTTGCAGGCATCAGCAGATGCCGCCGCAAAACGCCTGGCGTCACAGTCACTCTGCCGCGCACTCCAGCGAGAATACCGGCACGTCTGATCGCCGGCTGAGCCACACGCCGCCGCCCATCTCCTTGAACTGCTGCGACAGGCCACGGCGGTATACCTCGGCACGATGGCGAAAGAGCTGCGGGTCGGTCAGGTCTTCGTCCACGATGTCGCGGTCGTAGTCCTCACGCGTCACGACCTCCATGTACAGAGCGCCCTTGCTCAGCGTTCCAAGGTTGTGCAGCGCGCGCTTCAAGTCTGGCGGGCTCAGGTACGCGAGCACGCCCTGGCAGATGACGAAGTCGAATGGTTTCGGCGCCTGGTAATCCACCACCGAACCGCGCTCCCATCCGTAGCGTTCGCAAAGGTACTCGCTGAACTCCACGCCGCAATAGCTGGCTTGCGGGAAGTGCCGCGCCACAATGCCGCGCCACAGCCCGACGCCGCAGCCTACGTCCAGCACCCGGCGCACAGGCACGCGCAGGTATTTCAGATAGGCGCAGACAAAGGCGCCGAGCCGTTCGACGTGCTGCGGGTCAGCCACCTTGGTCTTCTGGTCGAAGTAGTAGCGCTGATAGTAGGACTCGTCGAAAGCGACGGCACTGACTGATTCCATAGGTGGATCCATTTTTCGAGCGGGTGACTTACCCAAAGCGCTCGCCCAAGGCTTGGCAGAAGGCCAGGGTGCCGCCAATCGTCAGGCTGAAGCAGCGGCGCGGCGGGTGCGTCTCTTCGTCGCTCACCTGCAGCTCGGCGTCCCACTCGCCGCCCTCCTCGACCGGCGCGCGGCGGCCGGCGAAGTTCGCCTCGGCCCAGGCCAGCACGGCGTCGATTTCCGCTTGCACCTCGAACGCGTGCTGCAGCTCGACCGAGGCCATGGCGTCGAACACACCGGTGCCGTCGTCGCCTTCGCTGTAGTCGAAGTCCAGCCAGCGAAGGCTCATGGTAGCGCTCCTCGCGCAGCGGCAGCGCGCAGCTTGTCCTTCTTGCTGGGCCGCCGGCCCTTGATGCCGCCCGCTGCACCCTCGGACGGCGATGGTGAGGGCGCCACCTCGTCCGGCTCGAAGCCCGCGATGCGCTCGCGCGGCACGTGCAGGCCCTGGCGCTTCTCGATCAGGCGAAAGTGCGCCTCGCTGTCGGCCGGTATGAAGCTCAGCGCCAGGCCGCTTTCGCCGGCGCGGCCGGTACGGCCGATGCGGTGCACGAAGTCGCTGGCTGAGCGCGGCAGGTCGTAGTTCACCACCACCGGCAACTGTGCAATGTCGATGCCGCGCGCCGCCAGGTCGGTGGCCACCACCACCTGCAGTCGGCTGGCCTTGAAGTCCTGCACCACCTGATTGCGCTTGCCCTGGCCCAGCATGCCGTGGAAGGGCTCGGCCGCAATGCCGACCTTGCGCAACTTGTCGGCCACCACCTCGGCGGCATGTTTGGTGGCAACGAAGGCCAGCACGCGCGGCCATTTCTCCTGGTCCAGCAGGTGGCGCAGCAGCTGGGTGCGGCGGCCGGCATCGACCTCGATCGCGCGCTGCGCGATGTCGGGTGTGGTTTCGGGCGTGGCCTCGACCTCGATGCGCAGCGGATCGTCGTTCAGCAGTTGCGTGGCCAGCGCCTCGACCGCCGGCGCGAAGGTGGCCGAGAAAAAGAGGTTCTGGCGCTTTTGCGGAAGCGCGGCCAGCAAGCGGTTCAGCTCCTCGGCAAAGCCCAGGTCGAGCAGGCGATCTGCTTCGTCCAGCACCAGCGCCTGCACGCCATCCAGCTTGATCGCGTTGTGCTCCAGCAGGTCGAGCAGCCGGCCCGGCGTGGCCACCGCGATGTCGGCGCCGCCGCGCAAGCCCATCATCTGCGGGTTGATGGAGACGCCGCCGAACAGCACGGCAATCTTCGGACGCTCATGCAGGCGCACCGACAGCAGGCGCAGCGTCTCGCCCACCTGGGCGGCCAGTTCGCGCGTGGGCACCAGTACCAGGGTATGGACGGTGCGGCGCGAGCGGTGCCGCGGCGCCTGGGCCCAGCGCTGCAGCAAGGGCAGCGAAAATGCCGCAGTCTTGCCCGAGCCGGTCTGGGCCAGGCCCAGCACGTCCTGGCCATTCAAGATGGCCGGGATCGCCGCTTGCTGGATCGGGGTGGGCGTGAAATAGCCCACTTCGCCGGCCGCGTGGACCAGGGCGGGCATCAGGCCGAGCGTTGCAAAGGGCATAGGTAGAGAGGGGAATGAGGGAAATGACGATGTCGAAAAAATCGGAAGCGGGCAGCCGCCTGGTGTACTCCACCGAAAGCGGTCGGATCTGCCCCGGTTGCGGCCAGCCTGTTGCCGCCTGCACCTGCCGGGAAGAGCAGAAGGCGGCGGCTCGGACCGCCACAGACGGCATTGTGCGGGTGTCGCTGGAATCCAAGGGCCGCAAAGGCAAGGGCGTGACCGTGGTCAAAGGCGTGGCGCTCGACGATGCGGCCCTGGCCCTGCTGGGCAAAGCGCTCAAGTCGGCCTGCGGTTCGGGCGGCACCACGAAGGACGGCGTGATCGAGATCCAGGGCGATCACCGCGAGACGGTGATGGCGCTGCTGCAAAAACAAGGGATGACGGTCAAGCGCGCCGGGGGATGACGGCCGTCAGCCCACGCCAAACAGCGCCGGCACCTCCCGCCGCGCCTTAGGCGTGAGCGACAAGGCCCGGCTGTCCAGGTCGGGCTTGACCCAGCCGCGCCGCAGCGAAAGATCGAGCCACGCCGCGCCCAGCGCGCCGCCCAGGTGCGGGCGGCGTTCGCTCCAGTCCAGGCAGGCGCAGGCGAAGCGGCGGCGCTTGGCACGTGCCGCCTCCACGTCGACGCCCCAGCCTTCCATGGCGCGCGCGCCATCCGCCGTGAGCTCGTAGCTGGAGCCGTCGCTGCTGTGCAGCCAGCCCTGGCGCTGCAGGTGGTCGTGCAGCGCGACGCCGGCCGCACCGGCCATGTGGTCGTAGCAGGTGCGCGCCGCCCGCAGGCGGCTCGGGGTGTTGGGTTGGAAGCCGGCCTGCGGCACGCCGGCCAGCACCTGCAGGCTTTCCAGCGCAGCCGCAACCTCGGGGCCGGCCAGCCGAAAGTAGCGGTGCTTGCCCTGCGCCAATGCATCGACCAACTTCTGCTCGCGCAACCGCGCCAGGTGCACGCTGGCCGTGGAGGCGGCCACTTCGGCCACGGCCGCCAGCTCGGTGGCGGTGCGCGCGTGGCCATCCAGCAGGCTGCACAGCATGCGGGCGCGGGCCGGCTCCGCGATCGCGGCGGCAAGCTGGGCGAGACGCGTGGCGACGAGGTCGGCATCCATGCTTCGATCGTAGACGAAGCATCGATTCTGGCGGCCCGGCAGACTAACGCCCATGAACCCACAGGACCCGATTCCCCACCCCGTCGCCGCGGCGGCGCACCCGGACCCGTACCCCTACTACGCCCAGCTGCGCGGCGGGCCGCCCCTAGCCTACAACGAGCCGTTGCGCCTGTGGGTCGCCAGCCGCGCCGAGGTGGTGATGGAGGTGCTGGGCCACCCGGCCCTGCGCGTGCGTCCGCCGGCCGAGCCGGTGCCGCGCGCCATGGTCGGCACGCCCGCCGGCGAGCTGTTCTCGCAGCTGGTGCGCATGAACGACGGCCCCCTACATGCGGCGCACAGGCCGGTGCTGCAGCGCGCGCTGGCGGGCGTGAAGCTGGACGCAGCGCATCGGCTCGCCTTGCAGGTGGCCGGCGGCATCGACACCGCGTCGCTGGACGACTTCTGCCTGGCCATGCCGGTGAGCGCCGTGGCCGCCCTGCTGGGCTTCGATTCGGCGCAGCTGCCGGCACTGGCCCGCTGGACGCGCGACTTCGTCGCCTGCCTCTCGCCCCTGTCGAGCGAGGCGCAGCTGCAAGCCTCCAGCGCGGCCGCAAGCACACTGCTGCAGCGTTTCGAGCGGCTGATGGAAGCGCCCCGCCCCGGCAGTGCGCTGGCCGCCGTCTGCAACGAGGCACGCCAAGCGCCAGCCGTGCAGCGGCGCGTGCTGCTGTCCAACCTGGTCGGCTTTCTCTCGCAGACCTGCGAGGCCACGGCTGGCCTGGTCGGCAACAGCGTCGTGGCCTTGCGGCGCGAACCGGGCCTGTACGAAGACTGGCTGGCCGGCCAGTCGCAAGCCACGGACATCGTGGCCGAGGTGGCGCGCCACGATCCCTCGGTGCAGAACACACGCCGCTTCGTGGCCGAGCCCGCGACCGTGGCCGGAACACGGCTGGCTGCCGGCGACGGCATCCTGGTGCTGCTGGGCTCGGCGCATCGCGACCCGGCCCTGAACCGGATGCCGGACCGCTTCGACCTGGCGCGCACCGACCGCCGGCTGCTGGGTTTTGGTCATGGCGTGCATGCCTGTCCGGGCCAGGCGCTGGCCCAGACCATTGCGGCCGCCGGATTGCAAGCGCTGCGCGACACGCGCCTGCGCACGCGGCAAGCGTTGCCCGCCCAATGGCGCTATCGGCCTTCAGCCAACGGCCGCATGCCGGTCTTTTCTGCGCAAGCGCACGGATAGACCCAAGCCAGGGCGGGGCGGCGGGGCTACGCCACAATGCCTCGTGTGACGACGCAATCCATCTTCCAAGCTCACCAGCTCAGCAAGCGCTATGGCGAACAGACAGTCGTCAACGACCTGTCCTTCCACATCGGCGCGGGCGAATGCCTGGGTGTGATCGGCCCCAACGGCGCCGGCAAGACCACCACCATCCGCATGTGCCTGGGGCTCACCGACCCCGACGCCGGGCGCATCGAGGCGCTGGGCCATGTCATGCCGCAGGACGCACGGACCATCAAGGCGCAGCTGGGCGTGGTGAGCCAGTTCGACACGCTGGACCCGGACTTCAGCTGCGCCGAGAACCTGATCGTCTATGCCCGCTACTTCGGTATCAACAAGAAGACGATGGCGGCGCGCGTTCCCAAGTTGCTTGAATTTGCCGCGCTCTCGCACAAGGCGGACGCGCGGCCGGGCGAGTTGTCGGGCGGCATGCGGCGGCGCCTCTCACTGGCGCGCGCGCTGGTGAACGACCCCAAGCTCTTGATGCTGGACGAGCCCACCACCGGCCTCGATCCGCAGGCCCGGCACCTGATGTGGGAGCGGCTGCAGGTGCTGCTGCAGCAAGGCAAGTCGATCCTTCTCACCACCCACTTCATGGACGAGGCCGAACGCCTGTGCTCGCGCCTGATCGTGCTGGACCACGGCAAGAAGATCGCCGAAGGCCGGCCGCGCGAACTGATCAAGCAGCACCTGGAGCCCGATGTGGTCGAGGTCTACGGCAATGGCGCATTGCACCTGGCGCAGTCGCCACTGAAGGACTTTGCCGCCCGCGTGGAAGTGAGCGGCGAGACGGTGTTCTTCTACACGCAGGATGCGCGCCGGCTGCTGGAGGCGCTCAGTGAACACAGCGGCCTGCGAACCTTCCACCGGCCGGCGAACCTGGAGGACCTGTTCCTCAAGCTCACCGGCCGACAGATCCGAGAGGACGGCTAGACAAATGACGACCGACACGCTGACCGCGCCCATCACCCCATCGTTCTGGCGCCCGCCGCAGCTCACCTTGCGCTGGTGGCCGGTGTTCCTGCGCAATCTGCTGGTGTGGCGCAAGCTCGCCATTCCCAGCCTGATCGGCAACATCGCCGAGCCGCTGATCTGGCTGGTGGCCTTTGGCTACGGCATGGGCGCGCTGGTGGGCACCGTGTCGGTGAACGGCACAACGGTGCCCTACATCCTGTTCCTGGCCAGTGGCTCCATTTGCATGAGCGCGATGAACGCGGCGTCTTTCGAGGCGCTGTACTCGGCCTTCTCGCGCATGCACGTGCAAAAGACCTGGGACGGCATCATGAACGCGCCGGTGGGGCTGGACGACATCGTGCTGGCCGAGATGCTGTGGGCCGGCTTCAAGGCCATCTTCACCACCACCGCCATCCTGTTCGTGATGCTGGCGCTGAACATCAGCCACAGCCCCAAGCTGATCGTTGCCTGGTTCGTGCTGGTAGGCGTGGGCGTCACCTTCTCGTGCATCGCCCTCATCTTCAACGCGATGGCCAAGGGCTACGACTTCTTCACCTACTACTTCACCCTGTTCATGACGCCGATGATGTTCTTGTCGGGCGTGTTCTTTCCGCTGGAGCAACTGCCGGACGTGGTGCGCGCCGTGGCCAACTGGCTGCCGCTGGCCAACGCAGTGGCGCTGGTGCGGCCGCTCTTCATGGACGAGTGGCCCGCCAATTGGCTGCAGCATGCGCTGGTGCTGGTGGCCTACACCGTCATCGCCTTCTGGATCGCGCTGGCGCTCACGCGCAAGCGATTTGCCAAGTAAACGACAAGCTCGACAACAACAAAAGATGTTCGAAAACCTCACCGCCTTCTTCCTGCACTGGGCCATCACCGGTGTGTCGCTGTGGATCGCCAGCCTGGTGTTCAGCAAGGGGCTCAAGTTCGACAGCAGCGGCTCGCTGATCATCTCGGCCCTGCTGCTGGGCTTTGCCAATGCCATCGTCAAGCCGCTGCTGATCGTGCTGACACTGCCGCTCACGCTTTTGACCTTCGGCCTTTTCCTGCTGGTGATCAATGCGCTGGTGCTGTTGCTGGTCGCCTTCTTCGTGAAGGGCTTCAAGGTGTCGGGCTTCTGGACCGCCGTGTTCGCCAGCCTGTTCATCTCGATCCTGAGCATCATCATCGGCGGCTTCTTCGTCGGCGGCACGCCCGACACCACCATCCAGATGCCGAGCGGCGGCACCTGGCTCTGACAGACCCACAGGAGAAACACCATGGCCACCAATCTGCAGCTGCGCTCGCTCATCAAGAAGAGCGGCGAACTCGAACTCTCGCTGGTCGACACGCCGCTGCCCGCGCTGGGCGCCGACGAAGTGCTGATCAGCATGGAGGCCTCGCCGCTCAACCCCTCGGACCTGGGCCTGCTGTTTGGCACCGCCGACATGCGCACGGCCAAGGCATCGAAGGACAGCGCCGGCCGGCCCGTGGTGACGGCGCAGGTGCCCGAAGGCGCCGCCATGCGCGCCATGGCATCGCGGCTGGATCAATCGATGCCGGTGGGCAACGAAGGCGCCGGCGTGGTGATCGAGGCCGGCTCGTCCCCCGCCGCCCAGGCCTTGCTGGGCAAGAAGGTGGCGGCCATTGGCGGTGCCATGTATTCGCAGCTGCGGGCCGTGCCGATGGCGCAATGCCTGGTGCTGCCGGCGGACGCGAGCACGACCGAAGGCGCATCGTGCTTCGTCAACCCGCTCACCGCCCTGGGCATGGTCGAGACCATGCGGCGCGAAGGCCACACGGCGCTGGTACACACGGCCGCCGCGTCCAACCTGGGCCAGATGCTGAACCGCATCTGCATGAAAGACGGCGTGGCGCTGGTGAACATCGTGCGCAAGCCCGAGCAGGTGGCGCTGCTCAAGGGCATGGGCGCCCAGTACGTGTGCGACAGCAGCGCGCCCACTTTCCTGCAAGACCTGACTGATGCGCTGGCCGCCACCGGCGCCACCATTGCCTTCGACGCGACTGGCGGTGGTCCGCTGGCCGGCCAGATCCTGGGCTGCATGGAAGCGGCGCTGAACCGCAACGCCAAGGAATACAGCCGTTACGGATCGACCACGCACAAGCAGGTGTACCTATACGGCGGCCTGGACACGCGGCCCACCGAGTTCAATCGCAACTTCGGCATGGCCTGGGGCATGGGCGGCTGGCTGCTGTTTCCGTTTCTGCAGAAAGCCGGCGCGGCGACGGTGCAGGCGCTGAAAGATCGCGTGGCGGCGGAGCTGAAGACCACCTTTGCCAGCCACTATTCCAAAGAGATTTCGCTGGCCGAGGCGCTCGACCTCGACGTCATCGCCGTCTACAACCAGCGGGCCACGGGGACCAAGTTCCTGCTCAACCCGAGCAAGTAGGCTCTGCTCCTTCGCCTATCGAGCGCTTTGGCTCAGCGCTCTGTCGGGTTTGATCCGACTTTCGAGGAAATCAATAAAGGCGCGCTGAACTGCCGTGTTGTGTCGGCGCTGCAGGTAGGCGGCCGAGAGCCACATGTCGCCTCGAGCGAACTCCGACAGAACTGGAACGAGACGACCGCTCTCCATGTACGGCTGCAGCATGATTGAAGGCAGGTAGAGGACGCCCGCCCCCTGCAATGCAGCTTGAATCAAGGGACTGGCCTCCGTCGCGTCCAGTCGACCTTGCACTGCAACTTCCAATGGTTCGCCTTCGACTTCAAAACGCCACGCCGGCAGAGGATCGAGTTGCGTGCTGACCAATGCGTTGTGATTGGCAAGCTCACGAGGGTGAGCTGGAATCCCGTACCTCTTCCAGTACATGGGGGCAGCACAGACGGTCAAATTCAATGGAAGCAGTTTTCGAACAATGAGGTTCTCATTGGCAGCCGGTCCGACCCGCAAGGCTATATCAATGGCTTCGCCCGCCAAGTCGACCGTGCGATTGGTCAGAACGACACTGATGCTGACTTGCGGATAGTGTCCCAGAAAGGAATTCATCAGTGCTGGAAGCTCCGTCTGATCAATACCGTGCGGCGCAGAAATGCGCAGCCGTCCGCGAGGGTTTACCGCTCGATCCTGGAGTTCTGCCTGCGTCAGCTCCGCCAGCTCCAATATCGGCTTGCTTCGTTCAAGCAGCAATACGCCTGCATCCGTCAGGCTGACGGCATGGCTGGTCCGGTTCAGCAAGCGGACACCAAAGCGATTCTCCAGTGCCGACACGTACTTGCTCACGGTGCCTCGCGACAGTTCGAGGCGCTCCGCGGCGCGAGAAAAGCTGCCGGAAATTGCAATCTCGCTGAAGGTTCGCAAAAGCTCCAGGCTGTCCATCAATGTCGCCTTTCCATGGAGATCGAGGCAGGGTTTTCAGGCCAGGCCGAGCGTTTTTCTCAGGCTTGCATCGACAGGGCCTGCCGGCATGAAGCGGCGTAATTTGCTCAAGAGGGATGCCTGTCCGGCCGGAGTGCGGCGCATGCGCCACGTGCCAAGCGCCGCTTCGACGATCGTGCTTGCCACGTCAGAGGGTTCAGGTGCGCCGTTGACACTTTCAGCGACAGCGCGCGTTGCGATGTCACGTTCGCGGTCATAGTCGTCGATTTTCGACTTTGCCTGAGGCGAATTGGCTTCCAGCTTGGTCCTGGTAAAGGACGGTTCAACCAGCGTGACGCGGATGCCGAACTGACGCACCTCATGATCCAGGGTTTCGGACAGCCCCTCCACAGCATGCTTGGAGGCCGAATAAAGCCCCATGTACGGAGCCGGCAGAAAGCCGAGCACGGAGCTGACATTGACGATCCTTCCGCGACGTTGCGCTCGCATGTGCGGGAGTACCGCCTGTGTCGTGCGCAATATGCCGAACACGTTGGTGTCGAACAGCGATGCGGCCTCGGTGGTCGTTGTTTCCTCCACCGCGCCGATCATGTTCATTCCCGCGTTGTTGACCAACACTTCGATGCGGCCGGTCTGGTCGATGATGAATTTGATTGCGCGTTGAACGGAAGCGCCGTCGCAAACATCCATCTCGACAAGATCGACGCCGGGCAGTGGGACCGCTTTGCCGATGCTGCGCACGGTGCCGAATACGCGGCAACCCCGCTTGGCAAACTGCTCGGCGGCGGCACGTCCAATGCCCGATGACACACCGGTAATGACAACAACTGTCGAAGCCGACATAGCAATTCCTTTTCTTTTCAATGCACGGTGCCGGGCCTGATCCTGAACCAGATCGAATACATGGCCGGCAGGAACAACAGGGTCATGATCGTCCCCGCAAAGGTCCCGCCTATCAGCGTGTAGGCGAGCGCCCCCCAGAACACCGAATGGGTCAGTGGAATGAAGGCCAGGATCGCGGCCAAGGCGGTCAAGATCACCGGTCGGGCACGCTGCACGGTGGCCTCGACGACCGCGCGGAATGGATCCAATCCCGCCTGTTCGTTGTGGTGGATCTGCCCGATCAATATCAGCGTGTTGCGCATCAGAATTCCCGACAGCGCGATCAAGCCGACCAGCGCATTGATGCCGAACGGCTGGTGAAACAGAAGCAGGGTTGGCACGACGCCGATCAGTCCCAGCGGGCTGGTCAGGAAGACCATGACCATTGCGGAGATCGAGCGCACCTGCAAGATGATGATGAGCAGGGTGATGGCCAGCATGATGGGGAAGAGCGGCAGCATGGCTGCGGTCGCCTTGCCTGATTCCTCGATGGAGCCAGCCTCCACGATGCGGTAGCCGCTTGGCAGTTTCTCCATGATGGGCTGGAGCTGCCGGGTGATGGCTGCGGATACGTCCGGCGGCTGCAAGCCATCGGCGATGTCGCCCCGGACGGTGATCGTCGGCACTCGGTCGCGCCGGCGCATGATCGGTTCTTCCGTGCGCACATCGACCTTGCCCACCTGTGACAGCGGTATGCGCTGCCCGTTGGCGCCGGCCAGCGTGAAGTCTCCTATCCTGGCCGGGTCGAGCCTGATGTCGCCGGCCGAGCGTGCGACGACCTGCACGGTGCGAATATCCTCACGCACGGGGGTCACTGGGATGCCGCTGAGCAGGAATTGAAGTTGTTGCGCAACGGCGCTGGAGCTCAGGCCCACGGCCTGCAGCCGGTCCTGCTGCAAGGTGAAGTGCAGCGTGGGCGCGCGCGTGCCCCAGTCGGTGTTGACCGTGCGCATCATCGGACTGGCATCCATGACCTGCTGCACGTCAGCCGCGATCTCGCGCAACTTGTCCGGATCAGGGCCAGTGACCCGGTAGGCAACCGGGAACGGCGAATACGGGCCGAATACGAGCTGCGTGACGCGCAAGCGCGCCTCGGAGGCGAGACCGTCGGCGATGGCCTGTCGCAGTCGGTGTTTCAACGCCTCGCGCTCGTCCTGGTTGTCCGTGCGCACCACGATCTTGGCAAAGGCCGGATCGGGCAGCTCCGGTTCCATCGAGAAGTAGAAGCGCGGCGCACCCTGGCCGACGTAGGCGGTGACGATCTTGGCTTCCTCTTGCTTGGCCAGCCAGTCTTCCACCTTCGCCGTGGCGGCGCTGGTCTGGACGATCGACGTGCCGTAGGGCATCTGCACCTCGACCAGAACTTCAGGGCGGTCGGAGATCGGAAAGAACTGCTTTTTGACCAGCGCCATGCCGAGTACGGCCAAGACGAAGAGGCCCACGACCGAACCGGCGACCAGCCACTTGCGCGTGATGACGCGGCCCAGCAGCTGACGGAAGCGGTTGTAGCGGGGCGTGTCGTAGATCGCGTCGTGGCCGCCTTCGACCTTCTTGAATTCGGGCAGCAGCTTGACGCCCAGGTAGGGCGTGAAGATCACCGCGACCACCCACGACGCGATCAGCGCGATGCCGACGATCCAGAACATGTTGCTGGTGTACTCGCCCGCCGTGGACCGGGCGAAGCCATTGGGCATGAAGCCGACGGCGGTGACCAGCGTGCCCGAGAGCATGGGCGCTGCGGTATGGCTCCAGGCATAGGCGGAGGCGGCGACGCGGCTGTAGCCCTCTTCCATCTTCACGACCATCATTTCGATGGCGATGATGGCGTCGTCCACCAAGAGGCCCAGTGCCAGGATCAGGGATCCCAGGGTGATGCGGTCGAAGTTCTTGCCAGTCGCGAGCATCACCACAAAGACCACCGCCAGTGTCAGCGGAACGGCGGCGGCGACCACGAGGCCCACACGCCAGCCCATGCTCACGAAGCTCACCAGCATGACCACCAGCAGCGCGGCGAAGAACTTGACCATGAACTCATCGACCGCAGCGCTGATGTTGACCGCTTGGTCCGTCACCTTGGTCAGGCTCATGCCCAGCGGCAGCTCGGCGTTGATTGCGCTGACCTCGTCATCCAGGGCCTTGCCCAGGTCGAGCCCGTTCCAGCCCTCGCGCATGACGATGCCCAGCAGCAGGGCCGGCTCGCCGCCGTTGCGGATCATGAAGGTCGCCGGATCTTCATAGCCGCGCTTGACCGTGGCGATGTCCGATAGCTTCAGCGTGCGCCCCTGTGCCACGACGGGCGTGTTGCGGATCTTCTGCAACTCGTCGAAGGCGCCGTCCAGGCGAATGAACACCTGCGGTCCTTGGGTCTCCACGGAGCCGGCCGGCGTCAGGGCATTCTGGCTGTTGAGGGCGGCGAACACGTCCTGGGGTGCGACACCCAGGGTCGCCAAGCGCTCATGCGAAAACTCGGCATAGATGCGCTCCGGCTGCTCGCCGACGATATTGACCTTCTTCACGCCCGCCACATGCAAGAGCCGCTGGCGCAGCGTCTCGGCGTCCCGTGCCAGCAAGCGCTGTGGCTCACCCTTGGCCTTGAGCGCGAACAGGGCGAAGGTCACGTCGGCGTACTCGTCGTTGAGAAACGGCCCGATCACGCCGGGCGGCAAGTTGTGCGCCTCGTCGCCGAGCTTCTTGCGGGCCTGGTAGAACTCTTCCTGCGCTTGCGACGGGGGCGTGCTGTCGCGCAGACTCAGCGTGGTGAAGGCGAGACCAGGGCGGGTGTAGGTCTCGGTGCGGTCGTACCAGCGCAGTTCCTGCATGCGCTTTTCGATCTTCTCGGCGACCTGATCCTGCATCTCCTGCGCGGTGGCGCCGGGCCAGGCAGTGATGATCGTCATCACCTTGATCGTGAAGGCGGGGTCTTCGGCCCGGCCGAGTTTGAAGAAGGCGACTCCCCCGGCCAGCGAGATCAGAATGATCAGGAACAAGCTGATGGCGCGCTCGCGTACGGCGAGTGCCGAGAGGTTGAAACGGCCTTCGCTCACGGGGCGACTCGCTCGGTCGCGGCGGTGGCGGCTTGCACGGCCACCCGGACCTGTTCGCCTTCGCGCAGCAGATGCGCGCCGAGCGCAACGATCCGATCGCCTTGCCTGATCTGGCCGGCGACACGTGCACCATCGTCATTCAGGCGCTGGACTTCGACCGACCGCCAGCTAACTTTCGCGGGGTCGCCATTGATGACCCACACGCCCGGCCCCTTGCCTGCATCGAACAGAGCGCCAATCGGCACCTGCAAGCCGCCTTGCACGGAGGGATGCCCATCCGGAATCTGGATCGTGACTGTGGCGCCCAACGGTGCATTGGCCAGCTCCCCGTCCAGAACGTACCGCACCTCGAAGGTGCGGGTGAGTCGGTCCGCAGCATCCGAGATCTGCCGGAGTTGGGCCGGAACGCTCACGCCTTCCTTGCCGAAGAGCGTGGCTTGCCCGGTGGAACCGACCACGGGGCGCAAGGTTTCCGGCAGTTGGATAACGGCCTCGCGACGCCCGGCGCGGGCCAGGCGCACCACCGTGTGTCCCGCGTTCACGACTTGGCCGGGCTCGGCCAGCGTCTCCATGACGACACCATCGCCATCGGCCACCAGCTCCGCATAGCGGCTCGCATTGCGGGCAACGTCGGCCTGGGCAACGGCTGCGTTGAGCTGGGCTTTGGCGGCATCCGCCGCGGCCTTGGCCTGGTCGTAGGTCGAAGCCGATATGGCGCCGGTACCGCGCAGGTCGCGGTACCGGGCTTCATCCTCCGCGGTCTGCTGCGCCCGCGCTCTCGCGGCGGCGACCGCTTCTTGCTGTGCATGCGCAGCAAGCTTCAGGTCGACAGGATCCATGCGCATGAGCGGCTGGCCGCGCTTGACGGTTTGCCCGGCATCCACAAGCCGCTCCAGCAGCTTGCCGGAGACGCGAAACCCCAAGTCGCTCTGCACCCGCGCGGCCACGGTTCCCGTGAACGAACGTGACGCAGGGATTGCCCCCTGGACGGTGGCGGCACGCACCAGCGGCGCCTCGGTGCGCGGATCGGTTGGCGCCTTTTCGCCGCAAGCGACCAACGCCAACGGCAATGCACAAATAGCTGCAGATGTAGCGAAGCAACGCCGGCGCATGAAAGTCCCCCTTTGACAAAGAAGTCAGGACCTTCATTATGGTACCAGTGACTAAACTAGTCAATAGTCACAAGACTCAAGGGGACAGGCTGCGGAGAACCAAGCTGGAGAGATGCGCCGGCGCCTCTTTGTTGTAGTCAAAGCTATGTTGCAAGAGCACAGGGTTGAGGTAGGGGCGCATCACCAGGTAGATCGCCATCGCCGTCTCGTCCAGCGGCGTCTTGCGCTCGAAGTCCCCGGCCTGCCGCCCTTCCTGCAAGACGTCCCGAAGCAATTTCTGGATGCGCTCTTCATAGGCAAGCACCGACTGCCAGCGCTCTGTCGCGGCCGATGCGGCAATCTCGTAAAGCTTGCGGTCCTGGTAAAACAAACGAAGACTCGCCTCCGTAATGGCCTTGAACATCCGCCGCAACTTCTCCGGCGGCAAATCGGCCTGCGCAACAGCCGCGCCGACCTCGGCTTCGATCTTGCGCAAACAGTTCGCGCAGATCATCTCGCCGATGGCTTGCTTGGACTCGAAGAACTTGTAGATGTAAGCCTTGGAAAAGCCGATGGCCGTGGCGAGATCGGAGACGGTCGTTTTCTCGTAGCCGTAGCGGCTGAAGTGCTCGGTGGCTGCGACAACGATTTGATCTCGCACCTCGTGGTCGGCCGGGCCCCGGGCCGAAACGGCATAAGCACTGGATTTCTTCATGGGGCCCAGCTTACGCCAACCGCAACGATTGGACAACGAGTGACCATATGGTAATATAGTCACTCACCCAAGGAAGAAGCCCCATGCTGCCCAAACATGCCCTTGCCGCACTCATTGTTGCCAGCTTGTCGGCAGGCTGCGCCGTCGGCCCCGACTACTTCGGGCCCGATGTGCCCATGCCGGAGCGCTTCCAGGGCCAGGACGCAGTAGAGCGGCGGCACGCGACGATCAATGCCGACCTCACCACATGGTGGACGGGTTTCGGTGATCCGCAACTGACTCGATTCGTCACGCTTGCGCTGGAACAGAATCTCGATCTCGCGCAGGCATCCGCTCGCGTCGCTCAAGCGCGTGCCGGACTTGGCGCGGCGAATGCCGCGTTGCTGCCTTCCGGCAATGTCACCGGCCAAGCAGCCAGGGCCTACCAATCCGTCGAAACTTCCTTGGGGCAAGTCTTGAATTCGACACCCGGTTTCGACCGCTACGGCAATGCTTACGAGGTCAATGTCGGCGCGGGCTGGGAACTGGACTTGTTCGGAGGCCTGCGCCGTGGACGAGAAGCGGCGTTTGCCGAGTACCAGGCTTCGGAAGCTGGCGCCGCGGCGACGCAATTGGCCGTGGCGGCACAGACCGCCGACATCTACATCGGCATCCGTGGATTGCAAACCCGTCTGAAAGTTGCTCAACAGCAAGTGCAGACGCAGCAGGAACTGCTCTCGACCATCAACCGTCTGCATGACAAGGGGCTGGCGGCCGAACTTCAAGTACGGCAGGCCGAAGGCGCACTTGCCCAAGTTCAAGCCTCCGTACCGGCGCTCGAGACGGGTCTGGACGCAGCCATGAACGCACTCGACGTGATGCTGGGCTCGCCGCCCGGCACGCATCGGGTGGAGTTGGCTGAACCTGGCGCCCTCCCGGTGGCCCCGAAGATCGCGGCCACCGGATCGCCGAGTGCGTTGCTCAGGCGCCGACCCGACCTGATCGTGGCCGAGCGCCGCCTGGCCGCATCGAACGCGCGCATTGGCGTCGCCATTGCCGAGTACTACCCCAAGCTCTCCCTGGGTGGACTGATCGGCAGCGCGACAGCGGTGTCCGGCGGCAATCTTTTCACCAGCGGCGCCAGCCAGGCCGCCGGCGTGCTGGGTCTGCGCTGGCGTCTGTTCGATTTTGGCCGCATCAACGCGCAGATCGATCTGGCCAAGGGCCAGGAGGCCGAGATGCTGGCTGCGTATCGGCTTGCCGCATTGCGGGCCACTGAAGACGTGGAAAACGCCTTTTCGGCCCTGGTCAAGCGTGAGGAGCAGGTTGCCGTACTCGCCCAGGGCGTAGATTCGCTCGGCCGCGCGCGAGGCGCTTCGTTTGCGGCCTATCAAAAGGGTGTCGTCAGTCTGATCGAAGTCCTGCAAGCCGATGAAAGCCTGCTGCGCGCCTCCGATGCGCGAGTCCGGGCGCAAACCGAATCAGCACGCGCCGCGGTCACTGCCTTCAAGGCACTGGGTGGTGGCTGGCTACCCGACAGATCCGAAACGGTGGCAATCAGATAGCGACAAGCATCCGAAGACGTCGATGCCGTGACGACACGGAGGCCTCGCGCCATCTATCGCTTCGAAACCCCGGTGATCCGAAGGACGTTCTGCTCCCTCAACTCGAAATCCGGCACGTCGAGATCAGCCATATGCAGCCGCGACGCATCCTGGTCGGCGTACTGCTTGATCGCGCGCCCCGCGTAGTCCCATTCGCCGAAGCGGCAGGGGTCGAAGTAGCCGCCCTGCCACGGGCGTTCCGGGGCGTAGCGCTCGGCGCCTTTGGGCCGGTGCTCGATCTCGCACCCATCGCTCGGATTCACCAGTGAGTAGACGAAGAACGCAGGACGGCTCGCTTCGATCGGGCGCTGGTTCCAGGTGTGAGCGGTATGCGCCTGAAGGTCATCGAGCATCTCATCGGTCGTGCGCACAAGGGCGAGCGGCGTGCCGTGAAACGAATAGAACTTCGGGCTCCCCTTCGGGACTTCGGAAAGCTCGATGTCCAGGTAGGGCGGCGGCTTGCTTTCCAGGCCAGTCATCCAGTGGATGAGGGCAATCCAGGCAACTGTTCCGACCAGAAAGGCGGCCACGAGAAGTGCGCGTCGCAGCATGGTGGTTGGATCTGCACAGCCGAGAAAGAAATGCCCAGATGTGCCAGCAATCTAGCACTGTGCCTTCTGGCCGATCAAGCCTTGGTGGTCGACGTCTTCACCCGGCCAGCGCATGAAGCGCCAGGCCTCAGGCCAAGGCCCGCCTCAACTCCAGCGCACACAGGCCCACCGCCGTGTTCGCCTCCTCCAGCACCTTCCCCATCAGGATGAAGCCGTGAATCATCCGCTCGAAGTTCACCAGGCTCGACTGGCCGCCTGACTCGCTCAGGCGCTGCGCGTACTGCTGTCCCTCGTCGCGCAGCGGGTCGTAGCCGGCGGTGACGACCAGCGCCGGCGGCAGCCCGCGCAGGTCCTTGTGCAGCAGCGGCGAGCAGCGCCAGTCCATGTCCAGTTCCGTGCCGGCGCCCATGTAGTGGTCGTGGAAATAGCTGATGGTGTCGCGCGTCAGCACATAGCCTTCGCCGTTGGTGCTGTGCGACGAGGCGCAGCGGCGCATGTCGGTGGCGGGATAGATCAGCAGCTGGAACTTGATCGGATGCGGCAGCGGCTGCTCCACATCGTCGCGCAGCGCGATGGCGACCACGGCCGCCAGGTTGCCGCCGGCGCTGTCGCCGCCCACCGCCAGGCGCGATGCATCCAGGCCCAGTCCTTCGGCTGCTTGCGCAATCCATTGGGTCGCTGCGATGCAGTCGTCCACCGCGGCGGGAAATGCATGCTCGGGCCCCAGCCGGTAGTCCACCGACACCACCGCGCACCCGGCTTCGTTGGCCAGCTGACGGCACAGGGTGTCGTGCGTGTCCAGGTCGCCGATGACCCAGCCGCCACCATGGAAATACACCAGCACCGGCAGCAAGCGCTTCTGCTGGCCACACGCAACCGGCGCGTACAAGCGCAGCGGAATTGTTCCGGCAGGGCCCGATGCTTCAAGCGCCTCCACCCGCGCCACCGCCGGCGGCTCGGGCTGCGTGAAAGTGCGCCTCTCGCGGTACAGGCGGCGTGCTTCTTCGGGCACCAGCGTGTGCGTCGGCGGAACGCCACGCGCGGCCATCATGTCGATCAAGGCGCGGGCCTGGGGATGCAGCATGGCATGACTCCTGTTGGATTGAGCACCAGCTTACTTGACAAGGCTGACAGTGCACCGATGATCACGCGCCTCGAACAAGACAAGCACCCCATGCCGCCCCACACCACCCCGATCCTCCTGTGCCTTCACCTGCTCGCTGCCGCGCTGTGGGTGGGCGGCATGGCCACCTTTCATTTCTCCGTGCGGCCTGCCGCGGTGGATGTGCTGGAGTCGCCCTTTCGCCTGCGTTTCCTGTCCGATGCGCTGGGCCGCTTCTTCCGCTGGGTGATCGCGGCCATTGCGCTTCTTCTCATCACCGGCTTCGGCATGGTGGCGTTGGCCGGCGGCATGGGCGCAGTGCGCTGGCATGTCCACGCGATGCTGGGCATTGCGCTGCTGATGATCGTGATCTTCGGCATCGTGCGCTGGCGCCACTATCCACGCCTGGTCGACAAGGTGGCGGCCAGCGACTGGAAGGCCGCCGCGTCGGCGCTGGCCAGCATCCGGCAACTGGTGTTCGTCAACCTGTGGCTGGGCGTGCTGGTCTTCATCGTCGCCGTGGCCGGCCGCACGCTGTGACAGAAACACGCCGCACCATCGCCGGCGTCTGGCCCATCGAGTCGGCCCGCATCGTCGCGGTGGTGGCGCGCATGGTGCGCGACGTCGGCGTGGCCGAAGAACTGGCGCAAGACGCGCTGGTGTCGGCCCTGCAGCAATGGCCGCGCGAGGGCATCCCCGACAACCCCGCCGCCTGGCTCACCGCCGCCGCCAAGCATCGCGCGCTCGACTGGCTGCGCCGCAGCCAGATGATGGCGCTCAAGCACGAGGAAATCGCCCACACCATCGAGGCGCTGGGCGGCGAGCCGATGGCGCCCGGGCCAGAGGAAGCGGCCGACGAGGACATCGACGACGACCTGCTGCGCCTGATCTTCACCGCCTGCCATCCGGTGCTCACGCGCGAGGCGCGGGTGGCGCTCACCTTGCGTGTGCTGGGAGGCCTCAGCACCGACGAGATCGCCCGCGCCTTCCTGGTGCCGGAGCCCACCATTGCCCAGCGCATCGTGCGCGCCAAGGCCAGGCTGCGCGATGCCAAGGTGCCTTACGAAGTGCCGCGTGCGCAAGAGCTGGCGCCGCGCCTGGCCTCGGTGCTTGAAGTGATCTACCTGGTCTTCAACGAAGGCTACGCCGCCACCGCCGGCGACGACTGGATGCGCCCCACCCTGTGCGCCGAAGCGCTGCGCCTGGGCCGCGTGCTGGCGGAGCTGGCGCCGCAGGAGCCGGAGGTGCACGGCCTGGTGGCGCTGATGGAGATCCAGGCCTCGCGCTCGGCCGCGCGCACCGACAGGCACGGCGCGCCGATCCTGCTCTTGGACCAGGACCGTTCGCGCTGGGACCAGTTGCTGATCCGCCGCGGCCTGGCCGCGCTGGCCCGTGCCGAAGGCCCTGGCGGCACGCTCGGTTCCTACGCGCTGCAGGCGGCCATCGCGGCCTGCCATGCGCGGGCATTGGAGGCCAAGGACACCGACTGGGCGCGCATCGCCGCGCTGTACGCCGCGCTGGGTTCGATCGAGCCGTCGCCGGTGGTGGCGCTCAACCGCGCGGTCGCGGTGTCGATGGCCGAGGGCCCGGCCGCCGCCCTGCCCCTGGTCGACGCGCTGGTCGCCGACGGCGCCCTGAAGGACTACCACCTGCTGCCGGCCGTGCGCGGCGACCTGCTCGACAAGCTGGGCCGCCGCGACGACGCGCGGCAGGAATTCGAACGCGCCGCCCAGCTCACCCGCAATCGGCGCGAACGCGAGCTGCTGCTGGCACGCGCGGCCGCCTGCGCCGGCTGACTTGACGCGCTACTTCGGGAACAGGAAGGTCACGACGAAGCGGTAGCCCAGATCATGCGGGCCGTTGTCCGGGCTGTCGGCCCAGTAGCGCAGGCCGCCGGTGAAGCTCACCGGCTGATTGCCGAACTTCACCAGCTTGCCCACCATCAGGTTGACCGGCACGGACCATTCCTTGTTCTTCCAGTCGTAGCTGGATTCGGAGTTGACGGTGAAGGTCCAGGCGTCCTTCGTGGTGTGCGAAAGGAAGGGCTGCAGGAAGGTGCTGCTGAAGCCGGGCCGGCTTTCGACGCCGCCGAAGCCCCAGATGTGATTGACCAGCGCGCCATAGGTCCACGGCCCGTCCTGCTTGAGCACCACGGCGGTCGGGCCGGCGCCCCACTTGCGCGCGCTCAGTTGCGGGTCGGTGCCGGTGGGCAGGTAAATAACCGGCCCCACGCCCCAGATCAGGCCGCCGGCCGTCGGCTCCTTGGGCGAGAAGAAGAAGCTCTGGGTGATGTCGCCGACGCCCGACTGGTTGATGCCGGGCGTGTTCTGGTCGATCAGCGGGACGATGGTCCGGCTGATCAGATTCCACTGCGGGCCGATCGAGAAGGGGATCACCGGTTGCAGGTTCAAGTAGGACTTGTGGCCGGTGCGCCCGTCGCCGTACTTCTGGTCGTAGTTGTATTGCAGCGGCACGCTGATCATCGCGGCGACCGGGTTCGACAGCTTCTTGGCCAGCTCTTCCGAGCTGTCTTGCGCGCGGGCGCCGGCGGCCAGGGCCAGTGTGATGGTGGCAACAGCCAGGCAATGGGCGAAGGCGTGCAGCTGGGTCATGGGCGGCGATGCTAGCAAGCTGCGCGCGGTTTGTCGCAAGGTTCGCAAGGGCTCTGCCAAGGCGTTAGATTGCCGACCATGCAGGACCTTCTCGATCTGGCCACCCAGCATGGCGTGGCTGTGGTCTTTCTCGCTACGCTGGCGGCGCGCCTGGGCGCGCCGGTGCCGGCCTCGGCCGTGCTGGTGGTGGCGGGCGGCCTGGTGGCGGCGGGCCAGCTGTCGCTGGCCGCCATCCTGGGCGCGGCGGTGCTGGCCAACTTGCTGGGCGACGGCGCCTGGTACTACGCCGGCCGGCGCTTCGGCTACCGGGTGATGCGCCTTCTGTGCAAGGTCTCGATGTCGCCCGACACCTGCGTGCGCCGCAGCGAAACCCTGATCACCGACTGGGGCGGCACCTCGCTGCTGGCGGCCAAGTTCGTGCCGGGCGTGTCGGTGGTGGCGCCGCCCATGGCCGGCGCGCTGCACATGCCGCTGCTGCGCTTCACCCTCTTCGACGCCCTCGCCGGCCTGGTCTGGACCGTCGTCTTCGTGGGGCTGGGCTGGGTCTTCTCGCAGCAGATTCAAGAGGTGCTGGACGCGATGGCCAACGCCGGCGCGGTGGGCGGCGCCCTGCTGGTGGCGCTGATCATCATCGGCGTCGGCGTGCGCTGGTGGCGCCGCCGCTCGGCGCTGCGCGACCTGAACGCCGAGCGCATCACCGTCGACGAATTGCGTGCACTGCTGGCGGGCGAGGATGTGCCCGTCGTCATCGACGTGCGCTCCGAAGCCGCCACCACCATCGACCCGCGCCGCATTCCGGGCGCCCTGCCGCTGCATCCGGAGGGCATCGAGCGCCACGTGCCGCAACTGCCGCGCGACCGCCAGATCGTGCTGTATTGCGATTGCCCCAACGACATCTCCGCCGCCAAGGCCGCGGCCGTGCTGGCGCGCCATGGCTTCGTGCGGGTACGGCCGCTGCGCGGCGGGCTGCAGGCCTGGGTGGACGCCGAAGCGGCCACGGCGACGCCGCAACCCGTGGCGCTCGCGCCCTGATTCAGCGCCTGTTTACCAGCGGCAGGAAGCGCGGCGCCGGCTTCATGGCGCGAGCTTGCGTGCGATCAGGTCTTTCATGATCTCGCTGGTGCCGCCGTAGATGCGCTGGATGCGCGAGTCGGCGTAGAGCCGCGCGATCGGGTATTCGGCCATGTAGCCGTAGCCGCCGAACAGCTGCAGGCACTCGTCGACCACCTTGCCCTGCTGCTCGGAGCACCACAGCTTGGCCATGTAGGCCGCCTCGGGCTCGAGCGTGCCGTCGACCAGGCGCTGGACGCAGTCGTTGACGAAGCTGCGTGCCACATGGGCCAAGGTGGCGCATTCGGCCAGCTTGAAGCGGGTGTTCTGAAAATCGAACACCGTCTGGCCGAAGGCCTTGCGCTGCTGCGTGTAGTCCACCGTCAGTTCGACCGCGCGCTCGATCACGGCGGCCGCCGGCACGCACAGCAGCATGCGCTCGTAGGGCAGCTGGCTCATCAGCTGTGCAAAGCCTTGGCCTTCCACTTCCCCCAGCAATTGGTCGAGCGAAACGCGCACGCCGTCGAAGAACAGCTCGGCGGTATCGGAGGCATGCTGGCCCAGCTTTTCCAGCCGGCGGCCGACCCGAAAGCCCGGCAGGTTTTCGGTCTCCAGCACCACGAGCGACACGCCGCGGCTGCCGGCCTCGCCGGTGCGCACGGCCACCACCAGCAGGTTGGCGCTGAAGCCGTTGGTGATGAAGGTCTTCGCGCCGTCGATCACATAGTGCTCGCCGTCGCGCCGGGCGCGGGTGCGCAGCGCCTTCAGGTCGGAGCCGCAGCCGGGCTCGGTGAGCGCGATGCCGGCCAGCATCTCGCCACTGGCCAGCTTGGGCAGCCAGCGCTGCTTTTGCGCGTCGCTGCCGTAGTCGAGGATGTAGTGCGCGGCCAGGTTGTGCACGGCCGTGTTGGCGGGAACCTCCGCCTTGGCCAGTTCGTCCTGCACGACCAGTTGGTAGGCCAGGGTGGCACCGGCGCCGCCATAGCGCTCGTCCAGTTCAGGCAACAGGAAACCCATTTCGCCGAAGGGACGCCAGACCTCGCGCGGAACGAATCCCTGGCGTCGCCAGCCGTCCAGTTGCGGCGCCAACTCTGCGACCACGTAGCGGCGAACCTGCTCGCGAAAGGCTTCGATTTCATCGTCCATCCATCGATGGCGGTACAACTGGGGCAGCATGTCGTGGCTCCTTGCTCAGTCTTGCTTGGCGCGCGCCAGGAAGCGCGCGCAGGCCGTGTTGAAGAATTCACCGGCCACATGCCGGCGCTGAACCGCACGTTCGTCGGCCAGTTGTCGTGCCAGCGCGTTCGCGGGCGCCGCGTCGACCAGGGTGCGCGTATCCCGCACCGCTGCCGCCGGCACCCTGCCGAGGCGCTGCGCCAGCAGTTGCGCCTGCTCGGGCAGATCGGCATCGTCCACACAGCGCCAGATCAGTCCCCATTGCTCGGCCTGCCCGGCATCGATGCGATCGCCGAGCAAGGCCGTACCCAGCGCCCGGCTGCGACTGAGCTGCCGAGCCAGCACCCAGGTCGCGCCCAGATCGGGGACCAAGCCAAGTTGCTGCACCTGGGGCACCAGGAAGTAGGCCGAACGCGCCGCCAGCACGACATCGGCCGCCAGCGCGATGCCGACGGCACCGCCGGCGCAGGGGCCATTGACCGCCGAGACCACGGGCACCGGGCATTGCGCGATGGCCTGCGTCAGCGGATTGCCGATCTCCTCCATGAAGCGCGCAATCTCTTGCTGGACATGGGCCGGGCCGCCTGGCAGCAGCTCGCCGAACCAGCCGATGTCGCCGCCGGCTGAAAAGGCGCGACCGGCACCGGTCAGCACGATCGCACGCGTGCGATCGTCGGCCGCGCTGGCGCGAAAGACTTCGAGGAGCTCGGTGCTCAGCGCCGGCCCGAGCGCGTTGAGCACCTCGGGCCGCTCGAGCGTGAGCGTGACCACGCCTTCGCGCAGCGTGCGCCGGACGAGTGCGGCCATCGCTCAGATGCCCGTGAGGCCGCCGCTGCACATCAGCGTCTGGCCGCTCACATAGTCGGACTCGGGAATGCACAGCAGGTACACGGCGCCCGCGGCCTCGTCGGGTGTGCCGCCCCGGCCGAGCGGGATGCTGCGCTCCATCATCGCCATCAGCTCGGGATTGACGCCGAGCTTGATTTCGCGCCCTTCGATGTTGGCGGTGGACTCGCCCGCGGCACTGGTGGTGAGCCGCGTCCTGATGAAGCCGTAGGCCACGCAGTTGACGGTGACGTTCATGCGCCCCCATTCCTTGGCCAGGGTCTGCGTCATGCCGACGATGCCGGCCTTGGCGGCGGAATAGTTGGTCTGCCCCGCGTTGCCGAACAGGCCGGCCACCGACGAGATGTTGACCACCTTGCGCACCACGCGCCGGCCGGCATCGGACTCGGCCTTGGACAGTGCCCGGATTACCGGCTGGGCGGCCCGCAGGATGCGAAAGGGCGCGGTGAGGTGGCAGTCCATCATCGCGTACCACTGCTCGTCGCTCATCTTCTGGATCACGCTGTCCCAGGTATAGCCGGCGTTGTTGATGATGAGGTCGAGGCCCTTGTATTCGTTGACGGCCGTGCCGATGAAGCGCTCGGCAAAGTCCGACGCAGTGACGCTGCCGACGCAGGCCACGGCCTGGCCGCCGGCATCACGGATGGCCTGCACCACCTCCTGCGCCGGTTCGGCGTCGAGGTCGTTGACGACGATACGCGCGCCTTCGCTGGCCAGCTTGAGCGCGATCGAGCGGCCGATGCCGCGGCCCGAACCGGTGATGAGGGCGACCTTGCCTTCGAGTTTGGGTGTCATGGTGGATCTCTCTTCAACAAAGGACATTGAGGTCAAGGCAGCGCAACCAGCGCCTCGCCGACGATCTTGGTCTGGCCGAACTGGTTGGCGCTCTGCAGCTCGATGCGCACGCAGCGTTCGCCTTCGTGCTCGAGCTTCTCGATCACGCGGCCGGTGCAGCGCATCGCGTTTCCCAGGTGCGTGATGCCCTGGAAGCGCGCCTCGAAGCGGCGCAGCCGGCTCTGCGGTGCCCAGCCAGTGACGAGGCGGCCGAGCCAGGCCATGCCCAGCATGCCTTGCGCGAAAACATCGGGCATGCCGGCCTTGCGCGCGAAGTCGGCGTCGATGTGGATCGGGTTGTGGTCGCCCGAGGCACCGGCAAACAGGGCCAGTGCCGCGCGGCTGACAGGCGGCAGCTGCAGCGCCGGCAGCGCGTCGCCGACTTGAACACTGTCGAAAGTGGGGGTTTGCATGGTCGGTCTCCGGTCAGTTCCTGCAGACGATGACGGTGCGCAGCTCGGCCACCAGCTCGCCCTTCTGATTGGTGGCGCGCGATGTCTTCACGACGAACTCCAGCGCGCCGTTCTTTTTGTCGTAGATGTCCGTGACGGTGGAACGCACGGTCACCGTGTCGCCCACGCAGGCCGGGCGGTGGTAGCTGAAGCTCTGTTCGCCGTGCAACAGCTTGGCAAGCGGAATTTCCAAGTCCGCCAGCAGGCGGTCCGAGGCGCCCGAGTCGAGTTCGGCCGCAAACAGGAAGGTCGGCGGCGCCTGCAGGTCGGGGTAGCCGGCGTCGCGCGCGGCCGCCTGGTCGGTGTAGACGGGATCGGTTTCGCCGATCGCCTTGGCAAAGAACTGCAGCCGGCTGCGCTCGATGGGCAGCACCGAGGCGGGCAGCTCGTGGCCGATCCATTTCTTGTCGATCATGGTCGCTCCTGTGGATGTCAAACGCGTTCGTACAGCGTCACCACGCAGGCGCCGCCCAGGCCCAGGTTGTGCTGCAGCGCCAGCCGCGCGCCTTCGACCTGGCGCTTGCCGGCGGTGCCGCGCAACTGCTGGACCAGCTCGGTGCATTGCGCCAGGCCGGTGGCGCCCAGCGGGTGGCCCTTGCTCAAGAGGCCGCCCGAAGGGTTGGTGACGAACTTGCCGCCGTAGCTGTTGTCGCCGTCCACCACGAACTTCTCCGCCCCGCCCACCGGGCACAGACCCAGGCCTTCGTAGGTGATCAGTTCGTTGTGGGCGAAGCAGTCGTGTAGCTCGACCACGTCGATGTCCCGCGGGCTGATGCCGGCCGCCTCGTACACCTGCTGCGCCGCGTTGCGCGTCATGCTGAAGCCGACCACCTCGCGCATGTCGCGAGCGTCGAAGGCGGCGGGGACGTCCGTGGTCATGGCCTGGGCGCGGATGCGCACGCTCGCGTCCAGCCCATGCTTCTTCGCAAAGGCCTCTGAGCAGACGATGGCCGCGGCGGCGCCGCAGGTGGGCGGACAGGCCATCAGCCGGGTCATCACGCCGGGCCACATCATGGGCGAGGCCATCACTTCTTCTTCGGTGACCACGGTGCGGAACAGCGCCAACGGGTTGTTCGCGGCATGGCGACTGGCCTTGGCCCGGATCTTGGCGAAGGTCTCGACCCGGGTGCCGAACTCCTTCATGTGCGCCAGGCCGGCGCCGCCGAAGTAGCGCAGCGCCAGCGGCAAGTCGACCTCGACCAGCTCATCGGTGGCTTGGTCGAAGCGCTCGAAGGGGCTGGCCCGATCGTCGAACTTGGCGCCCAGGGCACCCGGGCTCATCTGCTCGAAGCCGAGCGCCAGCACGCAATCGGCGGCACCGCTCGCCACGGCCTGGCGCGCCAGGAACAGCGCCGTCGAACCGGTGGAGCAGTTGTTGTTGACGTTGATGACCGGGATGCCGGTCATGCCCACCTCGTAGAGCGCGCGCTGGCCGCAGGTTGAGTCGCCGTAGACGTAGCCCACATAGGCCTGCTGCACGGCGTCGTAGCCGATGCCGGCGTCGGCCAGCGCCTGCCGTGTGGCCTTGGCGGCCATCTGCGGGTAGGGCTCGTTGGCCCCGGGTTTGGTGAAGGGGATCATGCCGACCCCGGCGACGACAGCGTCACGGCTCATGGAAGACTCCTGAAGTGGGAAGAAGAAGGAAGCGAGGAGAAGCGGGGCACCGCTTCACGCGACCGCACGCTCGCGGCCTTGCCAGTAGGGCTCGCGCAGCTTGGTTTTCAGCACCTTGCCGGCGCCGGACAAGGGCAGCGCGTCGACGAATTCCACGCTGCGCGGGCACTTGTAGTTGGCGATCAGCTCCTTGCAATGCGCGATCAGCGCCTCTGCCGAAACCGCGTGATCGGGCTTGCGCACCACCACCGCATGCACCGCCTCGCCCCATTCGTCGCTCGGCACGCCGATCACCGCGCAAGCCGCAATGGCGGGATGCTGGGCCAGGGCGTTCTCGACCTCGGCCGAATAGACGTTCTCGCCGCCGCTGATGATCATGTCCTTGAGCCGGTCGGCGATGAAGATGAAGCCGTCGTCGTCCATCCAGGCGCCGTCGCCGGTGTGCATCCAGCCGCCCTGCAGCGCCGCGGCGGTGAGGCCGGGCTGGTTCCAGTAGCCCTGCATCACATTGGGGCCGCGCACCACGACTTCGCCCACGGTGCCGCGCGGCACCTCGACGCCAAGCGCGTCGAGGATCTTCACCTCGCAGATGAAGCTGGCGCGGCCGGCCGAGCGCAGCTTGCCGAGCTTGCGGGCTTCCGGCGTGTGGTACCAGGCGGGGTTGATGGTGGCCAGAGGCGACAGTTCCGTCATGCCGTAGGCCTGCACGAAAGCCACGCCGGGCAGCGCCGCCATGGCGCGCTCGATCACCGCTTCGGAGATTGGCGAGGCGCCGTAGCCGATGGACTGGAGCGCGCCCAGGTCGCGCGGCTTCTTCATGGCCGGGTGATCGACCAGCATCTGGATCATGGTGGGCACCAGCAGCACGTGGGTGACACGCTCGCGCTCCAGCGCGTCCAGCACCAGCTCGGGATTGAAGGCCGGGACGATGGCGTGCGTGTTGCCCTCGATCCAGTGCGGCATGGAGATTCCCATATCCGCCAGGTGGAACATCGGCGCCGCGTGCAGGTAGGTGCCGCCCTGCGTGGCGAGCCCCTCCGCATGCAAGGCCAGGCCCGAGCTGCAGAGGTTGCCGTGGCTCAACATCACGCCCTTGGGAAAGCCAGTGGTGCCGCCGGTGTAGAAGATGCCGGCCAGGTCGTCGCCGCGGCGCAACGCATCGGGGACCGGGTCGGTGACGGCGAGCAGCGCCTCGTAGCCGTGCATGCCGTCCGGCGCATCGCCGTCGCCGCAATAGATCACCTCGCGCAGGCTCGCCGCGTCGCCGCGGAACTGCTCGACCATCGGGCGGAAGGTCGAATCGACCAGAAGAATCGTCGAGCCCGAATCGTTCAGCGAGTAGAGGATTTCCGCGGCCGACCAGCGGATGTTGCAGGGATTCAGCACGCCACCGCCCCAAGGCACGGCCATCTGGTATTCGAGGTAGCGGTCGGAGTTGAGCGACAGCATCGCGACCCGGTCGCCGGTCTGCATGCCGAGCTTGCGCAAGGCGCCGGCCAGGCGCGCCACGCGGTCGGCGAACTCGCGGAAATTGCGCTGACGCTCGCCGAAGCGCACCGCGATGCGATCGGGGTGCTGCTGAGCCGCGCGGTGCAAGGCTTGAGTGAGGTACATGCTGTTTGTCTCCTTCCGGCCTCGGGAATCCTTGGCCTCTTTGTCGTGTGTGCTCATGGTAGAAATTGCCGCCGGTCCGCGCGATGGCGCATTGCGTCGATCGAATGGCAAAAGACCTCAATCCACCCAACCCGCCCCCTCTGCTTGAAATGCTGCGTGCTCCGGTCACCATTCCGATGGTCTTCGTGCAGGGCATGCTGTCCGGGGCACAGGCGCGCGGCCAGTCGTGCGAAGCCTTGCTCGCCGGCGCGGGCATCGCGCCGGAACTGCTTGCGCAAGCCGGTGCGCGTCACCTCGGACCAGTACGTGGCGCTGTTCCGCCTGCTGATGGATCGGCTGGATGACGAATGCCTCGGCTTCCTCGCGCGGCCGCTCAAGCGCGGCAGCCTGGCCCTGATGACGCGCTCGGCGATCAGCGCCGGCACGCTCGATCGCGCGCTGCACCGCGTGGCGCACACCTTTCGCCTGCTGCAGGACGACGTGCTGCTCGAGCCGGTGCGCGAAGGCGCGCTGGCCGGTGTGGCGCTGCACTTCACCCACCCCGCGGCGGCGTACCCACCGTTTACGCACGAGCTTCTGCTGCGCGTTTTCTGGCGCGTGCTGGCCTGGCTGGCGGGCGGCCGCCTGCCCGCCGCGCGCTTCGATTTCGCCTTTGCGAGCCCGCCGTATGCAGGCCTCTACAGCAAGGTTTTTCCGGCACCGATGCGCTTCGAGTGCGGCCGTTCGGCGCTGTGGTTCGATGCGGCGTGGCTGCAGGCGCCGGTCCGGCGCAGCGAGGCCGCGCTGCGCGCCTTCCTGGCCGAAGCGCACTCCCAGGTGATCGTGCCGCGACGCGGCGACGAAGCGGTCAGCGATCGCGTGCGGGATCACCTGCAAAGCGCCAAGCCGGCGTGGCCCGATCTTGCGGCGACGGCAACGGCGCTCCACATGTCGACCTCCACGCTGCAGCGGCGCCTGGCCAGCGAAGGCTGTTCCTTTCAATCCCTGAAGGACGAACTGCGCCGTGACAGCGCGATCGTCCGCCTGAACACCAGCACGGTGCCGCTCGCGGCCCTGGCCTTCGAGCTGGGCTTTGCCGACAGCGCGGCTTTTCAACGGGCCTTCAAGGGCTGGACCGGCAGCGCGCCCGGCGCCTACCGGCGCGGCAGCTGAGGTAGCCACTTGCCGCAAGCGCGCGCTGCGAGGTGGGCCTAGAGTGCTGCAAGCGCCTTGCGCCTGCACAACACGCCATGCCCGTCATCGAATCCCGTCTTCACCCTTCCAGCACGGACTTTCAAGCGCAGCGCGCCAGCATGCTGGCCCTGCTGGCGCAAGTGCGTGCGCATGAGGCGCGGTCGGCGGCGGCCTCGCAGGCCTCGGCCGAGCGCTTTGCCAAGCGCGGCCAGCTGTTGCCGCGCGAACGCATCGCGCTGTTGCTGGACGTCGGGGCGCCTTTCATCCCCCTTTGCACCCTGGCCGGCCTGGGCCGCGACAACCCCGACCTGGACAAGAGCGTGCCTGGCGGCGGCGTGATCGCCGGCATCGGTTACGTCTCGGGCATTCGATGCATGGTGTGCGCGTCCGATTCCGGCATCGACGCCGGCGCGCTGCAGCCCATGGGACTGGACAAGCAGTTGCGCATGCAGGAGATCGCGCTGGAGAACAAGCTGCCCTTCTTGCAGTTGGTGGAAAGCGCCGGCGCCAACCTCATGCAGTACCGGGTCGAGGAGTTCGTGCGCGGCGGCCAGATCTTTCGCAACCTGGCGCGCATGTCGGCCGCCGGGCTGCCGGTGGTGACGGTGACGCATGGCTCCTCCACCGCGGGCGGCGCCTACCAGACCGGCCTGTCGGACTACATCGTGATGGTGCGCGGCCGCTCGCGCGCCTTCCTGGCAGGCCCGCCCCTCTTGAAGGCCGCTACCGGCGAGATCGCCACCGAGGAAGCCTTGGGCGGCGCGGTGATGCACACCCATGTGTCGGGCCTGGGCGACTACCTGGCCGAAGACGACCGCGATGCCATCCGCATCGCGCGCGATATCCTGGCCGGCATCGACTGGGAACGGCGCGGCGACGCGCCGGCGCGCGCCTTCGGGCCACCGCGCTTCGATGCCGAAGACCTGGCTGGCGTCATGCCGGCCGACCCCAAGCGGCCGGTGGACATGCGCGAGGTGATCGCGCGCATTGCCGACAACTCCGAGTTCCTGCCCTTTTCCGAGAACTACGGCAGCGCCACCGTCTGCGGCCACATCCGGCTGGAAGGCCATGCGCTGGGCGTGATCACCAACAACGGCCCCATCGATTCGGATGGCGCGGTGAAGGCCACACACTTCATCCAGGCCTGCTGCCAGTCGCGCACCCCGCTCCTTTACTTGCAGAACATCACCGGCTACATGGTGGGCGTAGCGCACGAGGAGGCCGGCATCATCAAGCACGGGGCCAAGATGATCCAGGCCGTGACCAATGCGACGGTGCCGCAGATCACCCTGCATTGCGGCGCCTCGTACGGCGCCGGCAACTACGGCATGTGCGGGCGCGGCTTTGCGCCGCGCTTTGCCCTGTCATGGCCCAACGCGCGCACCGCGGTGATGGGCGGCGAGCAGGCCGCCAGGACCATGGCCATCGTGATGGAGGCCGGCCTCGCCCGCAAGGGCGGCACGGCCGACCCGGCCAAGCTGGAGGCCATGCAGCAGCAGATCGTCGAGCGCTTCGAGCGGCAGATGAGCGTGTTCACGACCAGCGCGCTGCTGCTGGACGATGGCGTGATCGATCCGCGCGACACGCGGGCGGTGCTGGCCGAACTGTTCGCCGTGTGCCGCAGCAGCGAGCGCCGCATGCCCCAAGCCATGCAGTTTTCGGTGGCGCGGCCATGACGGGCGTGGGGGCCACGTTCCAGAAGCTCTTGATTGCCAACCGCGGCGAGATCGCCGTGCGGGTGATGCGCACGGCCAAGGCCATGGGCCTGCGAACGGTCGCGGTGCATTCCACGGTCGACGCGGATTCCCCTCATGTCCAGCAAGCCGACGAGGCCGTATGCATCGGCGAGGCCCTGCCGGCCCAGAGCTACCTGAACATCGACGCCATCCTGGCGGCAGCACGCGCCACCGGCGCCGACGCGGTACATCCCGGCTATGGCTTCCTGGCCGAGAGCGCCGCCTTCGCCCAGGCCTGTTGCGATGCCGGCCTGGTCTTCGTCGGCCCCTCGCCCGAAGCGATCCGCGCCATGGGGGACAAGGCCGGCGCCAAGCGCCTGATGCAGGCGGCCGGCGTGCCCTGCATTGCCGGCTACCAGGGCGAGGATCAGAGCGCCACCACCTTGAAGCGCGAGGCGCAGCAGCTCGGCTGGCCGCTGATGATCAAGGCCACGGCGGGCGGCGGCGGGCGCGGCATGCGGCTCGTCAGCGCGCCCCAGCAGTTCGACGCGCTGCTGCAAAGCGCACAGTCCGAAGCGCTGCATGCCTTTGGCGATGCCACCGTGATCCTGGAGCGCGCCGTACAGGCGCCGCGCCATATCGAGATCCAGGTGATGGCGGATCGCCACGGCCATGCCATCCACCTGGGCGAGCGCGACTGCTCGGTACAGCGGCGCCATCAGAAGATCATCGAAGAAGCGCCCTCGCCGGCGGTATCGCGCGCGCTGCGCGAGCGCATGGGCGAGGCGGCGCTGGCGGCGGTGCGCGCCATCGGCTACGAAGGCGCGGGCACGCTCGAATTTCTGCTCGACGCCAAGGGCGGCTTCTGGTTCATGGAAATGAACACGCGGCTGCAGGTGGAGCACCCAGTGACCGAAGCGTTGACCGGGCTGGACCTGGTGGCGCTTCAGCTGCGCATCGCGGCCGGCGAGCCCTTGCTGCTGCGGCAGGAAGATGTGCGCTTCGAGGGCCATGCCATCGAGGTGCGGCTGTGCGCCGAGAACCCGCACGAAGACTTCATGCCGCACAGCGGCGCTCTCGCGCTGTGGCAGCCATCGCCATCGCTGCGGGTGGAGCATGCGCTGCGCTCAGGCAGCGAAGTGCCGCCCTACTACGACTCGATGATCGCCAAGCTGATTGCCCATGGCGCGACGCGCGCCGAGGCCCGCCAGCGCCTGCTTGCGGGGCTGGCCGACACGGTGGTGCTGGGCGTGGAAACGAACCAGCACTTCCTGCAGCGCTGCCTGGCGCATCCGGTCTTTGCGGCCGGCGACGCAACGACGGCCTTCATCGGGCAGCATCAAGCCGAACTGCTGGCTGACGATGCGCAGGCCCGGGCCAAAGTGGCTGTGCTGGCTGCCGCCGTGCTTCAGGCCGGCAGCCAGCGCGCACCCTCGCCGCTGGCCCACACGCTGGCGGCACCGCTGCGCTTTGTGCTGGATGGCCATGCCCACCAGGCCCGGGTGCGGCGCGTGGCGCACGGGCGCTACGCGGTCGCCCTCGACGGCGCGGCGCCGGTGGAAATCGCGCTTGCGCATCCGGGCGAAGGCCGGCTGCTCGTCTTGCAAGAAGACGGCGTGCAGTCGCCGCTGGTCTGTGCCCGCGCCGGCGACCGGTTGCTGCTGCACATCGCCGGCCGCGCCCACGAACTGCGCGACACCTCGCTGGCGCCGCCCGAGGGCACGGACAACAGCGCCGGCGATGGCCTGCTGCGCGCCGCCATGAGCGGCCGCGTCACGGCACTGCTGGCCGCCGAAGGCGATCTGGTCGCTGCCGGCCAGCCCCTGGTCACCCTGGAGGCGATGAAGATGGAACATCTGCACTGCGCGCCGCACGCGGGCCGATTGGCCGCGCTGCACGTCGCGCTGGGCGAGCAGGTCACCCTGCGCCAAGTGGTGGCGCAAGTGGCTGCGCTACCCTGAAGCCAGAGACACGAACACGAGGCATGCGATGACATCCGCCACCCCTTACCGATCCGTCTTCGCCCCCGGCCTGTTCAAGGGGCAGGTGGCCATCGTCACCGGCGGCGGCTCCGGCATCGGCCGCTGCTGCGCGCACGAACTGGCGGCCCTGGGCGCCCACGTGGTGCTGGTGGGGCGCAAGGCCGAGAAGCTGCAGGCGGTGCAGGCCGAGATCCAGGAAGACGGCGGCCGCGCCAGCATCGCCGCCTGCGACATCCGCAACGAAGAAGCGGTGCGCGCCACAGTTGGCCAGGTGCTGGCCGCGCACGGCCGCATCGACGCGCTGGTCAACAACGCCGGCGGCCAGTACATCGCGCCGCTCGCGTCCATTTCGGCCAAGGGCTGGGGCGCGGTGATCGACACCAACCTCACGGGCGGCTTCCTGATGGCGCGCGAATGCTTCACGCAAGCCATGCAGCACCAGGGCGGCTCGGTCGTGAACATCGTGGCCGACATGTGGGGCTCCATGCCCAACATGGGCCACAGCGGCGCGGCGCGCGCCGGCATGGTCAGCTTCACCGAGACCGCAGCGCTGGAATGGGCGGCGCAGGGCGTGCGGGTGAACGCGGTGGCGCCGGGCTACATCGCCTCCAGCGGCATGGACCACTACCCACCCGAGGCCGGCGACATGCTGCGCGCCATGCCGCGCACGGTGCCGGCCGGCCGCTTCGGCACCGAGTCAGAGACGTCGGCGGCGGTGGTCTTTCTGCTCTGCCCCGCGGCGGCCTTCATCAGCGGCGCGGTGCTGCGGGTGGACGGTGCCCGGCCGCAGGTGCGCATGGGCTGGCCGATGGCAACGCCGGATGCCGATGTGCGCCAGCGCGCCGCAGTGCGGCCCTTCGACGGCTTTCACCGGGCCGTGATGCCGAAGATTTTCAAAGAACAGAACTGATGGAGACATCGCCATGCACTACACCCACGAACACCTCGAAATCCAGAAGACGATGCGCCGTTTCATCGACACGGAGATCAACCCGCATGTGGACGAATGGGAAGAAGCCGAAATGTTCCCGGCGCACGAGGTCTTCAGGAAGCTCGGCGCGCTGGGCCTGTTGGGCCTGAACAAGCCCGAGGCCTACGGCGGCGCCGGCCTGGACTATTCCTACGCCATGGCCTTCACCGAAGCGCTGGGCCATGTGAGCTGCGGCGGCGTGCCGATGGCGATCGGCGTGCAGACCGACATGTGCACACCGGCGCTGGCCCGCTTCGGCAGCGACGAGTTACGCCGCGAGTTCCTGGCGCCGGCCATCGCCGGCGAGACGGTGGGCTGCATCGGCGTCAGCGAACCCGGCGCCGGCAGCGACGTGGCGGGCCTGAAGAGCTACGCCCACAAGGATGGCGACGACTACCTCATCAGCGGCCAGAAGATGTGGATCACCAACAGCCTGCAGGCCGACTGGATGTGCATGCTGGTCAACACCAGCGACGGTCCCGCGCATCGCAACAAGTCGCTCGTCATGGTGCCGATGGATTCGCCCGGCATCGAGAAGGCCAAGAAGATCCGCAAGATCGGCATGCATTCCAGCGACACCGGCCTCATCTACTTCGACAACGTGCGGGTGCCGCAGCGCAATCGCATCGGCGAGGAAGGCCAGGGCTTCGTCTACCAGATGCAGCAGTTCCAGGAAGAGCGGCTGTGGTGCGCCGCCAGTTCGCTGGCGCCGATGGAGCAGTGCATTGCCGACACCATCGAATGGGCGCAGCAGCGCCAGCTGTTCGGCGGCACCCTGGCCGACCAGCAATGGGTGCAGTTCAAGCTGGCCGAGCTCAAGACCGAGGTGGAAGCCCTGCGCGCCCTCACCTACCGCGCCTGCGACCTGCATGTGCAGGGCGAAGACGTGACCGAGCTCGCGTCCATGGCCAAGCTCAAGACCGGGCGGCTGACGCGCGAGGTGTCCGACACCTGCCTGCAGTTCTGGGGCGGCATGGGTTTCACCTGGGAGAACCGCGTGTCGCGCCTGTTCCGCGACGGCCGGCTGGGCTCCATCGGCGGCGGCGCCGACGAGGTGATGCTGGGCATCCTGGCCAAGACCATGGGCATTGCCAAGCGGCCGCCGCGCGGCTAGTCGAATGAACGAGGACCTGCGCGCCACCCGCGAGGCGCTGGCCGATTCGGTCGCGCGCTTTGCCAAGAGCGAGATCGCGCCCCACGCCACGGCCTGGGACGATGCCGGCGAGTTCCCGCGCGCCTTGTACCAGCGCGCCGGCGAACTGGGCTTTCTGGGCATCGGCTATCCGGAGGCGCTGGGCGGCACGCCGGCCTCGCTCTCGCTCAAGCTGCCGGTGTGGGTCGCCTTGGCGCGCCATGGCGCGAGCGGCGGCGTGCTGGCCAGCCTGTTCTCGCACAACATCGGCCTGCCGCCGGTGATCGCGCATGGCAGCGAAGCGGTGCAGCGCGAAGTGGTGCCGTCCGTGCTGGCCGGCGAGAAGATCGCCGCGCTGGCCATCACCGAGCCGGGCGGCGGCTCCGACGTGGCGGCGCTGCGCACGACGGCGCGGCGCGAGGGCGAGCACTACATCGTCGACGGCGAGAAGACCTTCATCACTTCCGGCATGCGCGCCGACTGGCTGACGCTGGCCGTGCGCACCGAGCCGGCCTCGCGCGGCGCCGGCGGCATCTCGATGCTGCTGGTGCCCGGCGACCTGCCGGGCATCCGGCGCACCCGGCTGGCCAAGATGGGCTGGCAATGCTCCGACACCGCGCAGCTGCATTTCGACGGCGTGCGCGTGCCGGCTCGCTACCTGCTGGGCGCCGAGGGCGCGGGCTTTCGCATGATCATGGCCAACTTCAACGGCGAGCGCTTCGGCCTGGCCGCGGCGGCGCTGGGCTTTGCCCAGGCCTGCCTGGACGAGGCCCTGGCCTGGGCACGCCAGCGCCAGGCTTTTGGAGGCCCGCTCATCGGGCACCAGGCGGTGCGCCACAAGCTGGTCGACATGCAGATGCGCATTGCATCGACCGAGGCCTGGCTCGAATCGGTGGCAGCGCAAGGCGATGCGCTGGAGGCGCAGGGCATCGTCAACGCGCCGGAATGGGTGTCGCAGGTGTGCCTGTTGAAGAACCACGCGACGCAGACCATGCAGTTCTGCGCCGACGCCGCCGTGCAGGTCCTGGGCGGCATGGGCTTCATGCGCGGCACGGTGAGCGAGCGCATCTACCGCGAGGTCAAGGTGATGATGATCGGCGGCGGCGCCGAGGAAATCATGAAGGAGCTCGCAGCCAGGCAGATGGGCTGGTGAGGCCGGCGCGCGGGAGGGCAGCGCCGCCCCGGCCCTGCGCGCCGACACCACGTCAATTGCCGTTCGGCATCGGCAGCTTGAACCCTTCCTTCTCGAGCGCTTCACGCACGTTGGCCAGGCGCTGGTACTGCGTCAGGGTGATGGGGCCTGAGTAGCCCTCGCTTTGCAGCTTGCGCGGCGGGTACTTGACGTACGTCTTCATCTTCTCGGTGATCGCCTGGTTGATGGTCACCAGGGTCCAGGTGCGCTCGGTGTAGTTGTTCATGAAGAGGTCGTAGCGCTCCTGCGGGTCCTGCCACAGGTCGAAGACCTGGGGCACGGTGGCCACGTACTTCTCCGCGCCCTTCCAGCCCAGGTTCGTGTCGACCGCCAGGCCGCCGGTCGATGCGCCGTTGTCCCCGCGCAGGTTGAACACCGCCTTGTAGTTGCCCACCCGCGCGGCGCCGGGGGTCAGCTCGTTCTCGGTGAAGAAGAACCACTCGTTGCGCTTGGACTTGCCGGTTCCGAACAGCACCGGCGACATGTCGAAACTGTCGAAGATGATCGGCTTGCCGTCGCGGTCCTTCTCCGGCAGCTTGGCGCCGCCGACGGCTGCAAAGGTCGACATCAGGTCGAGGCCGCCGACGATGTCGTGGTTCTTCGTGCCGGGCTTGATCTTGCCGGGCATCCAGGCGATGGCCGGCACGCGGTTGCCGCCTTCGCGCACCGTCCCCTTCGTGCCGCGGAAGGGCGTGTAGCCCGCGTCCGGATAGACGTCCTGCCAGGCGCCGTTGTCGGTGGTGTAGAAAACCAGGGTGTTCTTGTCCAGGCCCAGGGCGCGCACCTTGTCCATGATGGCGCCGATGCGGGCATCGAGCTCGACCACCGAGTCGGCGTACTTCGACCTGGACGCCGACTTTCCGCGGAAGTCCGGGTGCGGCAGGTTCGGCTGGTGCACCTTCATGAAGTTGACGTTCATGAAGAAGGGTTCCTTCGACTTGGCGGCCTGGTCCAGGTATTCCATCGCCGCCTTCTGCACATAGCCGTCGAAGTACGGGATGCCGACCACGCCGTTGGGATAGTCAGGCGTCTTCGCGGTGGGCGTGTCGACGTACTGGCCGTTGATCTTGAAGTCTTCCGTCCACTTCTGGCCCGCCTTGCCGGAAATCGATCCGATCGTGACCTTCTTGAACATCGTGCGCAGCTCGTCGCTCATGTCCGGGAACCAGGTCGGGTCCGCGTAGGTGTAGGCGTTCAGGTGGTACAGCCCGACGTAGCGCATCTCGTCGTAGCCCTGCGCGTGGGGCATGGCGTAGTCGGCCTCGCCCAGGTGCCACTTGCCGGTGAAGAAGGTCTTGTAGCCGGACGTCTTCAGCACCGAGGCCAGTGTCCATTCGGCTGCCGGCAGGCCGCCGCCCTGGCCCTGGAAGGCCACGGTGGTCATGCCGCTGCGGTTGGGAATGCGCCCGGTCTGCATGGCCGCGCGCCCCGGCGTGCAGCTGGGCTGCGCGTAGAACGAGTAGAAGGTCATGCCCTCGTTGGCCAGCCGGTCGATGTTGGGCGTGGCCATGCCTCGCCCCTCGCCGCCGCCATAGGGCCCCAGATCACCGTATCCCGTGTCGTCCGAGACAAGCAGGATGATGTTGGGCTTGCTCTGCTGGGCGCTTGCCGATAGTGCCGCCAGGCTCATCAGCCCTGCAGCCAGGATCTTTGAAGCAGTTTTCACGGACGTGTTCCTTTCGTCGTATGGGCAAGGGCGGGGTCGCCCTTTGCGCCGTGAGCTTGTATCAGAAGGCGGCTCCATCGGGAACTGGTCTTTGGTATGCATTGCCTCGATGGCGCTGCACGACACGCCTTGCACGTAAGTGGTCGTAAGTGGTCGTCGGTGAGTCGCCGTATGGGCGGCCGTTTGAGCAACACCGAACGTCTCACGCCTGGGCGCCCGTGTTGACCGAAAAACAAGCCCGCACGGCCGCGCGCAGCTGGTGCGCGCTGACCGGGCGCTCCAGAAAATCGGTGGCGGGGAGCCGGGCAATCTCGACCGCCGTGCGAAAGGCGCTGTGCGGGCCCAGCACGATCACCGGCAGCTTGGCGTCGCGCCGCTTCAGTTCCTGCACCAGGGCGAGCGTCGCGGCCTCATCGAGATCGGCCATTGCAATCACGCAGCTGAGGCCAGTTGGCAGACGGTCCAGCAGAGATGCGCCATCGTCGGAAAACACGATGTCGATGCCGGATCCTTGCGCGAGCGCCGCATCGATCCACGTTCGCTCGGCAGCCTCGGCGGCAACGACATAGGCGGTGATTGGCATGACTCCCTCTTCGGAGGGTCCATGGTGACCGGGCACGAACAGGGGAGCCATCCGGGCGGCCACGCAGTCCACGTACGTGGTGCGCAGCCCTCTGCTGCGCTATTCGGCTGGCTGGTCGAGGCGAAGGCGCATCAGCTCGCTGATCGAGGCCACACCCAGCTTCTCGAGCAACCGGCTGCGGTGCTGCTCGACGGTGCGGTGGCTGATGGCCAGTTCCTTGGCAATGACCTTGCTCGACCAGCCCTTGAGAGCGAGCGACATCACCTCGCTCTCGCGTGCCGTCAACGCCTGGACGCGTGCAAGCAGGCCCGGGCTGGCATCCTGCGCAGGCGCACGCTGCTGCGCGTCGCGGCGCAGCGCCTCGTCGATGGCGTCGAGCAACTGCTGCTCCCGATAGGGCTTCTGGACGAAGTCCACCGCCCCGTCCTTGACAGCCTTGACCGCCATCGCGATGTCGCCGTGGCCGCTGATGAAGACGATAGGGATGCGCGCAGCCATGGCCGCCAAACGCTCCTGCAGGGCCAGGCCACTCATGCGCGCCATGCGCACATCCAGCACCAGGCAGCCGGGCCGCGCGGGGTCGAAGGCTGCCAGGAAATCGATGGCCGAGTTGAAAGTCTCCGCGGGCAACCCGACCGAGTTCAGCAGTTCGCACACCGAATCCCGGTAGGCCTCGTCGTCGTCGATGATGAAAACGGTGGGATCGGACATGGGTTTTAGTCTAGCGAACAGCCAGTGGCAAGGTGAAGCTGAACAGCGCACCGCCCCCTTCGCGGTGCGACGCCCACAACTTGCCGCCATGGGATTCGATCAGTTTGCGGCAGATGGCCAGGCCCACGCCCAGGCCGCCGGACTTGGTGGAGTAGAAGGATTCGAAAACGCGCTCCAGGTCGCCTTCCGCGATCCCGGTGCCGCAGTCGGCCACCTCAATCAGCACTTCGTCGCAGCTTTGGAGGCGGGCCGCGACGGTGATCGCTCGTGCGCCGCCCGCCGGCGCCAATTCGATCGCCTCCATGGCATTGCGCAGCAGGTTCAGCACGACCTGCTGCAGATGGATCTCGTCGACCACAACCATCGGCAAGGACGGCGCGGGAGCCAGCTCGATGCGGATGTCGCGCAACTCGCAATCCATCTTCACCGTGCCGACGCATTCACCGATCGCGCGCTCCAGATCGATGGCCTTGGGCTCCAATTCGTGCCGTTGCGCCATGCTGCGCATGCGCGTCACCACGTCCCCGGCACGCGTGGTCTGGCCAATCACCTTGTCGAGCAATTCGACAATGCGCGGCAGGTCGGGCGCGGCCTCCCCTGCGCGCCGGCGAGCAGCCAGCGCGTAGTTCTCGATGGCGCCCAGCGGCTGGGTGATCTCGTGGGCAAGCGCCACCGACATTTCTCCTGCCGTGTGCACGCGCACCAGATGGGCCAGGCGTTCGCGCCAGTGGGCAGCCTCGACCTCCGCGGCAAATTTGCGCCGCTCGGCCGCCTCCCGCGCATGCAGGCTGGCGAAGACCTCGGCCAGCAGGCCGACACCCGGCGTCAGCGCATCGGGCCATTGGTGCTCGCGCCGCAGGCTCGCAAGCGACAGCGCACCCGCAACCCGCCCGGCCACCGCGATCGGGACGACCATCAAAGACCGCACGCCCTCGGCCTTCAGCGCAAGGCAGTCCCTCGGCGCCATGGCCGAGAGATCGGCAACCGCTGGCACGCGGACGACCTGACCGGCAGCAACTTGAGCATTGATCCAGGGGGGCATGCTGGACATTTCCGCAGACGTGGGGGAAGCGAAGCCCCGCGCATCCCAGCGCCGGGTGGGAACGAAGTGCGCGACCCCGTCGTACGCCCAGAGCGAGACATGTTCGGCCCCGACGAACTCGCCGATCTGCTGCAGGCCCAGCAATATGGCGCTGCCTTCGTCGCCTGGCTTGACCAGCACCAGGGAGGCCAGAATGCTGCTGGCCAAGCGTTCGAATCCGATCGCAATGTCCAGCACTTCCTGCGTCTGCTTGCGGGCCAGGGCGCTACCGAAGATTTGCGTCAGCAGCCGCAGCCGTTTCAACAGACCGTCGGGCCATTTGCGTTCGGCACGAATGCAGCCGAAGCTCAACGAGCCGTGCAATTCCCCAGCGACGACGATGGGCATGGTCACATGGGACTTGAGGCCGATCCTGCGATAGTTTTGCTTGTCGACGCTCGCCTCGGGCGGCAGGTCGTCGAGCCGCTCGAAGACCGTGGCGAGGTTCTGGAACGCCCTGGACGAGACCCACGGAAACATGGAGCGAGCCGGCAGCGAACGAGCGACCGGCTCAACACCGTCCACTGCAAACGAATGCGTGACTTCGATCCAGCCGGTCAAGGGATAGAGCCGGTTGAGGGTGCACCGCTCGATCTGCAAGGCTTGCACGATGCGCTCCAGGCTGTCCTGGATGGCACGGTCGATGTGCTGCGGCGCAAGGTCGATGAAGTCCGCCGACAGCTCGGACAGCAGACTCTCGAAGCGCAGCAGATCGACGGTCAGGGATGTTTGGGGCTCGTTCATGCAGCGCTGAATGGCTCGGCGAGAGTATCCTCCGGTCCGCCGTTCGAGCCAAGGACGAGCCCGGGAGCAGATGGCATGGGTTGGGTGCGGATCATTCTGTCGATCATCGTTGTGGGCCTGTCCTCGGGTCTTGGCGTCGACGCGAGCGCCGAGGATGCAAGCCCAGGCCCCGCCAAGATCCTGCTCGCCTTCGAGGGTGGCTCGGGCAGGACAGTCGCCTTCCACCTGGCCGAACATCTGCGCGGCCAGCTCGGACAGCAGGTATTCGTGGAAGAACGGCCAGGCGCCGGTGGGCGCATCGCCGCCCTGGCGCTCAAGGGCGCGGCACCCGATGGCACGACGATGGGATACCTGCCCATCGCGGTACCGGTGCTGGCTCCGCTGATCTACAAGGATGTCCGCTACGACCCGACGCACGACTTCGTCCCCGTGTCGCAGATCGCCACCTACGAGTACGCGTTGGCAGTGCCTACCAGCCATCCGGCGCAAAGCTTGCCCGAATACGTCGCTTGGCAGAAGGCGCATCCTTCCAAGGCCTTCTACGGAAGTCCCGGTGCCGGAACACTGCCCCACTTTCTGGGGGTCATGATGGCGCGCGCGATCGGGGTCGAGATGACGCACATCGCCTACAAGGGATTCGGCCCGATGTCGATCGACCTGATCGAAGGCACCGTCCCCTCAGGCATCTCGGTGGTGTCCGACCTGATCGATCTGCACCGCGCGGGGCGACTGCGGATCATCGCCACGTCGGGCGCCCGCCGACTGGCCCGGTTGCCCGACATCCCCACCTTTGCCGAGCAGGGCTACCCCGCTGTCCAGGCGACGGGTTGGGTGGGTATCTTTGCGCCGGCCAAGACGCCCAAGCCAGTGATCGACCGGTGGTCGGCCGCCCTCGCGGCCACGGTCCAATCGGCGGACACGCGCAAGTTGATGCGCGATCTTGGCGTCGAGCCTACCGGCACCACTCCCGAGGCCCTCAAGGCGATTCTGGCGGCGGACATCGCCCGCTGGGCGCCCGTCATCAAGCTCTCGGGCTTTCGCGCCGATTCGCCGTAGCCCCGCCAGTCAGGGCGCCCTTACCAACGGAAGGTCGCGCCGAGCATCGGCCCGTCGAAACGCAGGTCCTCCAGCGGACCGCTGTTCGATTTCATGTCGTAGTCGATATGGCGCCACATCCCGGTGAGCTCGCCCCAGGAGAACGCGTAGCTGACGCCCGCCGCCGCCTGCCACGTAAGACGCGACTGGCCCGTTCCCACGTCGACGTAGAAGGGCAAGGACCATTTGCCGGAATCGCTCGGCACATACCGGCCCTTGGCGCCGACGATGCCATCCCACAGCGTTTCGCTGGCTTCCGAACTGCCCGTGCGCCCCGCCGTCGAGATCGGGCCGAGATCGCCGTGGATGTTCCAGGCCAGCGACGGCTTCATGGATAGAAGGCGCGCACCGGCCAGCGCATCCACGGTCAGCCTGGCATCGGAGGCCAGGCGGTACTGCCCGCCCACGGTCCACAGGACACCCTTGAGATCCCAGCTCAGGTCGGCCGAGGTGTTGGCAGGAATCGCCTGGTGGCCGATCGTGAAATCGCGGCTGCCTTGTTGGGTGTTGCCCAGGTCGAGATAGATGAAATCGGTGAACACGCCCCACCGGCCGTTGTGGGCGTCGAAGGCGCCCATGAAGGTGAACTTCAGCGAGTCGACGATCTTGCTGGCACTGACGTCGAGCGTCGGTCCACCGGGTGAGGTCGGGACGCTGGACGATCCGCTGATGCTCGGCAGGTAGCCGTACACCGACAGCGAATAGCGCCAGTCGCCGGCGCGCGTTTCACTCGATGCACTGGCTTGCGCATGCGCGGCATTCGACGCCCATCCGGCACACGCCATCAGAAGGAAAACGGACAGCAGACGACGCTTGTCCCCCGGCGGCGCCGTCGAGCGGGGCGGGGCAACGCGCGGGCAGGACAGTGTTGTGTTCATGGAGCAGCTCCAGAAAAAGTGCTCACCGGCAGACCGTGGTCGTGCCCACCGGCCGGCAGGTCTTGCCGTCGATGCTCCGGTAGCGGTCCAGTTGTCCGCTGTTCTGGTTGTAGGTGTTGCCCTGCGTGTCGGTGCAGCCGGTCGCGTCGCAGTTGCGGATGCGCGGACGCATGTCGCGCGGCGGGCGGTTGACGCCGCCCGCGTAGGGATAGGGATAGGGGTAGTAGCCTTCGTCGGCCAGCACCGGATCGCTGCCACGGTCGGTGTCCCAGCGCTGCGCCTCGGTGCGCTCGCTGGGGCCGCTGCCGCGCCCGTCGATGATGACCGCGCCGGTGGGAGCCGATGGCGGCGGCGGGCGCAGCGCGGCGCTGTCCTGGGCTTCGCGCTCGCGGGCGGCCCTGGCGCGATCGCCCTGCGGATCCGGCAGCACGCTGACCGGCGCCTGGGTGGAGACACTGCGTTGCGGCCGGGTGCCCGCGGGGCAGGCGCCGTCGGTGTAGCTCACCTTGCCGGCCGCGTCCTCGCAGCGCAGCACCTCGGCAGCCGCGCCCGACGAAGCCAGGAAGAACCCGGCCAGCATCGCTGGCAGTAGAAGAAGTTGGCTGCGCATGAGCGTTCATTGTGCGCCAGTGACTTGCGCCATATCAAGGATGCCGGCGCCCGTCCGGCCATAGCATGCGTCACCGTGGTGAACCATGCCTAACGCATTCGACTTCTCGGCTTCGCCGTTCGATTGCCTCGACGCGGCCGAGCAGCGCGTGGTGCGCGACAACGTCGACATTGCCTACTTTCGCGAAGGCGAGACCTTGCTCGAGCCCGGCATGGCGCCGACGCACCTGTTCGTCATCATCAAGGGCCACGTCTCGCAGCTCGATGGCGACGAAGCCGTGGCCGCGTACGGCCCCAATGACTGCTTCGACGGGCGCGCGCTGGTGGCAGGGCGCGCCAGCAGCCGCTTCATCGCCGCCGAGGAAGTGGTGGCCTACCAGTTGGCCAAGGACGCAGTCAACACGCTGATCGCGGGCAATGCGAGCTTCGGTGCACTGCTGTTCTCGGACTTGTCGGACAAGCTCGGTGCGCTGGCGCAGCGGCACAGCCAGCGCGAGATGCTGGCGCTGACTCTGCAGCGGGTGGGCGAGGCCTACCTGCGGCCAGCGCATGTCGTCGACGCCGGCACGTCCGTCGTCGGTGTCGCGGCACTGATGCAGGCGCGCAAGACCAGCAGCGTGCTGGTGCGCGACGCCGGGCGCCTGGGCATCTTCACCAATACCGGCCTGCAGCGCGCCATCCTCGACGGGCGGCCGCTCGACGCGCTGCCGGTGGGTGAGCTGGCCACGTTCCGGCTCGTGACCATCGCGCCCGACACGCCCCTGTTCGACGCGCTGGCACTGATGATCCAGCACCAGGTGCACCGGCTGGTCGTCGCCGAAGGCAGCCGCGTCATCGGCCTGCTCGAACAGCTCGATCTGCTGAGCTTTCTGTCGAACCACTCCTACCTGATCACGGTGCAGATCGTGCAAGCGCAGGATCTGGATGCGCTGCAGGCCCAGGCCGCAAGAATCACCCGCTTCGTCGCGCTCCTGCATCGCGGCGGCACGGGCATGGGGCAGATCGGCAAGGTCGTGCAGGCACTCAACGCCAAGCTGTTCGAGCGCACCTGGCAGCTGGTAGCGCCACCCGAACTGGTCGCCGACAGTTGCCTCTTCGTGATGGGCAGCGAAGGCCGCGGCGAGCAATTGCTCAAGACCGACCAGGACAACGGCCTGATCCTGCGCGACGGCGCGGCGCTGGACGGCGCCGCGGTGGAAGCGGCGTGCCGCCGCTTCTCGCAGGCCCTGCGCACTTTCGGATACCCCGACTGCCCTGGCGGGATCATGGTCAGCAATCCGGCCTGGCGGCGCAGCGCGAGCGACTTCGCGGCGACCGTTCGCGGCTGGCTGCTGCGGCCCGACGCCGAAGGCCTGATGGCGCTGGCGATCTTCGTCGATGCGCATGCGGTCGCGGGCGACGCCTCGCTGCTGGGCAGCCTGCGCGACGAAGTCGATCGGCGGGTCGCGGCGGACGACGCGCTGCTGGGCCGCTTTGCCGCCGCCATCGACGCCTTTCCCGACGAAGCCGGCAGCTGGTGGAGCCGCCTGCCCTTGATCGGCGAGCACGACAAGCCCATGCTCGACCTGAAGAAGGCCGGCATCTTCCCGATCGTGCACGGCGTACGTAGCCTCGCACTGCGCGAGCACGTCAAGGCGACCGGCACCGCGGCGCGCCTGGACGCCCTGGTGGCGGCAGGCCGGCTGGCGCCCGGACTGGCGGCCGACATCCTCGACAGTCTTCAGTTCCTGATGACCCTGAAGCTGAAGGCCGGCTTGGCCGAACTGGACACCGGAAGGGCCGTGAGCGGCGGCGTGCGCACCGACCGCCTGAGCAGCCTCGAGCGGGACCTCCTGAAAGACGCGCTCGCCGTGGTCAAGCGCTTCAAGGCGCTGATGCGGCACCAGTTCCATCTCGAGGCGATGTGATGGCGCACTGGCTGGCCGAGCTGCGCCGCCGCTGGCTGCTCTATCACCTGGCCGACACGCAGTACGCGTTCATGTTCGATCCGCCCCCGCAGGGCGAGTGGGTGGCGCTGGACTGCGAGACCACGGGGCTTGACGTGCGCAAGGACCGGATCGTCTCGATCGGTGCGGTGCGCATCGTCGGAAACCGCCTGTTGACCAGCCAGCGGCTCGAACTGCTGGTGCGACCCGAGCGCGCACTGACGGCCGACAGCGTGCGCGTGCATCGCCTGCGCGAGCGCGATGTCGCGCAGGGCCTGGCGCCGGCGCAGGCCATGCATCAGCTGCTGACCTTCATCGGCAGCCGGCCTCTGGTCGGCTACTACCTGGAGTTCGATGTCGCGATGATCAACCGCGAGATCTGGCCCCTGCTCGGCATACGCCTGCCGCAGCGCAAGATCGAGGTTTCCGCGATGTACTACGACTTCAAGAATCGCCAGCGGCCGGCGCTCGAGCGCGGAGGCACCATCGATCTGCGCTTCGCCACGATGCTGAACGACCTCGCACTCCCGACGCGGGAATCCCACGATGCATTGAACGACGCGGTGATGGCGGGACTGGCGTTCCTCAAGCTTCGAAGCCTGCTGACCGGGGTCGCGCCTCCGGTCCCAGGCCAATCGGCGACGGCACGCGGTTGACGATGCGGGTGAAGAGCTGGCGGTATTCCTCCTCCGGCTCGCAGCCGGCCAAGGCGTCGCGGTTGGCCAGGAAAGCCCGGTCGAGCTCGGCCCAGTCCGCATCGCTCAGCACGCGCTCGGCCAGCGGCAGGATCTCGCGCTCTTCCACCGCCATGTGGGCCAGGTAGAAGTCCACATAGCGCTCGACCGCGGTCTCGAACTGCTCGCGCCGCGATTCGCCAAGCATCTCGAAGGCCAGCAGGGCATGCTCCACGTTCCGGATCTTGCGCTCGCCGCGGTCATGGTCATCGTCCAGCCGGTCCAGCAGGTCGCGCGAAATGGGCGTGCGCGCGCGCAGCCTTGGAAACAGCAGCTCCGACTCCTTGCGGTGATGGCGCTTTTCCGGGAACTCGTCCACGTAGAAGAGCATGGCCCGCAGCGAGGCAAAGTCAGGCAGGGTCTTCTTGCGGCGGTGCTCGGCCAGCAGCAGAAGTATGGAACGCAGCATGGCCGCCAGGGCCGCATGCTCGTCGCGAATGATTCGGGTGGTTTCATGCATCTTGCGCTCCTCGATCAGGTCGATGTGCGCAGGGTCGCGCATCCGGCCTGTGGCGGCCTTGTTCCAGATCAAGGAAAGGCCCTGGGGCCACAAGACGCTCGAGCCTTGCGCCATATCAAGGCGCGGGGCGTTGCCGCTTTCCATACTGGATGGACCTGTCAACAACCCGAGGGGCCCGACATGTCCATCTACCAGCGAATTCTTGTACCGATCGACGGCAGCGACACCGCCCGATCCGGCCTCGACGAAGCAATCCGCCTGGCGCAGCTCAGCGGCGGCCGGCTGCGCGTCTTTCACGTGATCGACGACCTGTCCTTTGCTCTGGCGCTGGATGCCTATGCAGGCCATCCAGGTGACTGGCTGAACGCATTGCGCGAAGAAGGCACGCGCCTCCTGGACGACGCGAAGCACGCCGCTGCCGCTGCGGGCGTGCAGGTCGAAGGCGTGCTGCACGAAAGCTTCAACGGCAAGCTGCCCGACGTGGTGGCGGCCGAGGCGCGCAACTGGCCCGCCGACCTGATCGTGGTGGGTACGCACGGCCGGCGCGGCATCGGCCGCCTGGTGCTGGGCAGCGGCGCCGAGAGCATCCTGCGCACCGCGCCGGTGCCGGTGCTGCTGGTGCGTCCGCCCGAGCCCGCGCCGCGTTCGGACGAGTCCCCTGCATTGGCTGGCCGCGTGAGCGTTGTCACCGGCGCACTGGCCATCGAGTAAGCCGGCGGAAGTACCGTCATGCAAGACTCGTCCCCTCGCCTCCATCCCGCGCTGCAGGCCATCGCCTTCATGGCCCTCACACTGCTGGCCACCGGCGTGCTGGTGCTCGCCGGGCTGCAGTAGTCAGGGCGCGTCCTGCCCGGGCGGCTGGGTCCGCACCAGCAGCACGGGCACGGGCGCGACGCGAAGGATCTGCTCCGCGTCGCTCCCCAGGAGCACGCGCGCCACCCCGTGCCGGCCATGCGTGCCGATCACGATGAGGTCGGCCTTCCAGGACCTGGCTTGTTCGGCCACCACGTCGCACACGCGATCGGCCACGGGCATGAACAGCCGGGCATCGGCCTCGACGCCCGCGCGCGCGGCACGCTCGCGCCCCGCCTGCAGGATCCGAGCGCCGGACTCCCGCATCAGCGGGATCACGTCGCTGTTGTAGGCAGCGAAGGTCTCGAAGCCGTTCACGTACTTCAGCTCGTCGATGGCGTGCACCAGGCGCACTTGCCCGTGGCTGAGCTGGGCCAGGCGCAGCGCCTCGTCCAGGCCGCGCGTGGAGGTCTCGCTGCCGTCGATGGGAACCAGGATGCGCTGGTACATGGCAGCCCCCGCTCAGTGCGTCTCGAACAGCTGCTGCAGGATGGCCGGGTTCTCCAGCGTCGACACGTCCTGTGTCACCGCCTCGCCCTTGGCCACCGAGCGCAGCAGGCGCCGCATGATCTTGCCGCTGCGGGTCTTGGGCAGGTTGTCGGCAAAGCGGATGTCCTTGGGCTTGGCGATCGGCCCGATCTCCTTGCCCACCCAGTTGCGCAGCTGCACCGCCAGCTTGTCGGCCGCCTCGCCGTGCGGGCGCGCACCCTTGAGCACGACAAAGGCGCAAATGGCCTCGCCGCTGGTCTCGTCCGGGCGCCCAACCACGGCCGCCTCGGCCACCAGCTCGGTGCAGGCCACCAGGGCCGATTCGATCTCCATGGTGCCCATGCGGTGCCCGCTGACATTCAGCACGTCGTCGATGCGCCCGCCGATGGTGAAGTAGCCGGTCGCGCGGTCGCGCGCCGCGCCGTCGCCGGCCAGGTAGTAGCCACGCAGTTCGGCCGGGTAGTAGCTCGAGCGGTAGCGCTCGTCGTCGCCCCAGATGGTGCGGATCATGCCCGGCCATGGCTTCTTGATCACCAGCAGGCCGCTCTGGCCGTTGGGCACGTCCTCGCCCAGTTCGTCGACGATGGCGGCCGCGATGCCCGGGAAGGGCAAGGTGCACGAGCCGGGCACCAGCTTCGTCGCGCCGGGCAGCGGCGTGATCATCTGCGCCCCGGTCTCGGTCTGCCACCAGGTGTCGACGATCGGGCAGCGCCCTCCCCCCACGTTCCGGTGGTACCACTCCCACGCGGCCGGGTTGATCGGCTCACCCACCGAGCCGAGCACGCGCAGGCTGGACAGGTCGAAGCGGTCCGGGTGCACCTCGGCATGGCTCTCGGCGGCCTTGATGAGCGAACGGATGGCCGTGGGGGCGGTATAGAACACGGTGACCTTGTGGCGCTCGATCATCTTCCAGAAGCGGCCGGCGTCCGGATAGGTGGGCACGCCCTCGAACACGATCTCGGTGGCGCCGATGGCCAGCGGCCCATAGGCAATGTAGCTGTGGCCGGTGACCCAGCCGATGTCGGCGGTGCACCAGAACACGTCGTCGTCGTGCATGTCGAAGGTCCACTTCATGGTCACCGCCGCCTGGACCAGGTAGCCGCCGCTGCTGTGCTGCACGCCCTTGGGCTTGCCGGTGGAGCCGGAGGTGTAGAGCAGGAAGAGCGGATGCTCGGCGCCCACCCATTCGGGCTCGCAATGCTCGGCTTGCGTGGCCATGAGCTCGTGCAGCCAGTGGTCGCGCGCCGACCAGGCGATGGCGCCTCCGGTGCGGCGATACACGATGACGCTGCGCACCGCCTCGCAGCCGCCCAGCGCCAGCGCCTCGTCGGCGATCGCCTTGAGCGGCAGGGCCTTGCCGCCGCGCAGCTGTTCGTCGGCGGTGATCAGCAGCACCGCCCCGGTGTCGGCGATGCGGTCGCGCAGCGAATGCGCCGAGAAGCCGCCGAACACCACGGTGTGGATGGCGCCGATGCGCGCACAGGCCTGCATCGCCGCCACCGCCTCCACCGACATCGACATGTAGATGGCGACCCGGTCGCCCTTTTTCACGCCCTGGGCCTTCAGCGCATTGGCCAGGCGGCAGGTCATGGCCAGCAGCTGCGCATAGGTGGTGCGCGTGACCTGGCCGTCGTCGGCCTCGAACACGATGGCGACCTTGTCGCCGCGGCCCTCGGCCACCTGGCGGTCCAGGCAGTTCCACGAGACGTTGAGGGTGCCGTCCTCGAACCAGCTGTAGTGCGGCGCCTTCTCGCTGCCCAGCACCTTTTTGAAGGGGTGCTTCCAGTGCACGAACTCGCGCGCCAGGCGGGCCCAGTAGGCCTCGTGGTCTTCTTCCGCTTCGGCCACCAGCGCGTCATAGGCGGCGCGCCCCGCCACGTGGGCATGTTGCGCCAACGCGGGTGGCGGCGGATAGATGGAGGATTCCAGCTGGCGGTCCGGCGAGTTCATGCAGCGCTCCTTGGGCAATGGGGGGTGGGGGAAGACGCCCGCATGGTCGGCCAAGGTGCGCATGCAAACCTTGCGCTGGCGCAAGGATCCCGGCGGCGGCGCGCCTTCCAATCGGCCCAGGCCCAACACCACCCTCGCAAGGAGACCGCCATGGACGACGACCTGGCCCGGCGCATCGCCAGCCAATCTCACTACCAGCTGCTCAAGGACAGGCGCTCGCGCCTGGGCTGGGTGCTCACCGCGCTGATGATGCTCGTCTACTACGGCTTCATCCTGCTGGTGGCCTTCAACAAGCCCTTCCTGGCCACGCCCATCGGCGACGGCGTCACCACCCTGGGCATTCCGATCGGCTTCGGCGTGATCGTCTTCACCATCGCCATCACCGCCTACTACGTGCGGCGCGCCAATGCGGAGTTCGACTCCCTGTCGGACCGCGTCGTCAAGGGAGCATCGAAATGAGAACCGCCGCCCTTCGCGCCCGCATGGCGCTCCTCGTCACGGCATTGCTGGCCGCCAGCGCCGCGGCCCTGGCCGCCGGGGCCGACCTCGGCCAGGCGCAAAAGCAGGCCACCAACTGGACCGCGATCAGCATGTTCGCGGTGTTCGTGCTGGGCACGCTCTACATCACCAAGTGGGCCGCCAAGCGCACCCGCTCGGCGGCGGACTTCTACACCGCCGGCGGCGGCATCACGGGCTTCCAGAACGGCCTGGCGATCGCCGGCGACTACATGTCGGCGGCTTCCTTCCTGGGCATCTCGGCAGCGGTGATGGCGGCCGGCTACGACGGGCTGATCTACTCCATCGGCTTCCTGGTCGGCTGGCCGGTGATCACCTTCCTGATGGCCGAGCGGCTGCGCAACCTGGGCAAGTTCACCTTTGCCGACGTGGCGGCCTTCCGCTTCAAGCAGACACCGGTGCGGGTATTCGCCGCCTCCGGCACCCTGGTGGTGGTGGCCTTCTACCTGATCGCCCAGATGGTGGGCGCCGGCCAGCTCATCAAACTGCTGTTCGGGTTGGAGTATTGGGTGGCGGTGGCGATCGTCGGTTCGCTGATGATGGTCTACGTGCTGTTCGGCGGCATGACGGCCACCACCTGGGTCCAGATCATCAAGGCCTGCCTGCTGCTGGGCGGCGCCAGCTTCATGGCGCTGTCGGTGCTGTGGCACTTCGGCTTCAGCCCCGAGGCGATGTTCGCCGGCGCGGTCAAGGTCAAGACCGACCTGGCGCTGTCGCAGGGCAAGACGGCGGAGGTTGCGGCGACCATCGGGCGCTCGATCATGGGCCCGGGCAACTTCGTGAAGGACCCGATCTCGGCCATCTCCTTCGGCATGGCGCTGATGTTCGGCACCGCCGGGCTGCCGCACATCCTGATGCGCTTCTTCACCGTGCCCAGCGCCAAGGAGGCGCGCAAGTCGGTGATGTGGGCCACCGGCTGGATCGGCTACTTCTACCTGCTGACCTTCATCATCGGCTTCGGCGCCATCACCTTCGTGCTGACCAATCCGCAGTTCGCGGACGCCAAGGGCGCGCTGGTGGGCGGCGGCAACATGGCCGCGATCCACCTGGCCAATGCGGTGGGCGGCAACGTGTTCCTAGGCTTCATCTCGGCGGTGGCCTTCGCCACCATCCTGGCGGTGGTGGCCGGGCTCACGCTGTCGGGCGCCTCGGCGGTCTCGCACGACCTGTACGCCACGGTGTTCAAGAAGGGCAAGGCGGACAGCGCCGCCGAGTTGCGCGTCTCGCGCATCACCACGGTGGCGCTGGGCATCGTCGCGGTGCTGCTGGGCATCGTGTTCGAGAAGCAGAACATTGCCTTCATGGTGTCGCTGGCCTTCGCCATCGCGGCCTCGGCCAACTTCCCGGTGCTCTTCATGTCGGTGCTGTGGAAGGGCTGCACCACGCGCGGCGCGGTGACTGGCGGCTTCGTCGGGCTGATTTCCTCGGTGGCACTCACCGTCGTCTCGCCCTCGGTGTGGGAGGCCACGCTGGGCCATCCGGCCGGCTCCTCCCTGTTCCCCTATGCCTCGCCCTGCCTGTTCTCGATGAGCCTCGCCTTTGCCACGATCTGGCTGGTCTCGCTGCTGGATGCCAGCACGCGGGCCCGCACCGACAAGAGCGGCTTCCTGGCGCAGCAGGTGCGCTCGGAGACCGGCATCGGTGCGGCCGGCGCCAGCGCGCACTGAGGCGGCGGGCGGCTGTGTGATGATCAGATCGTATCTCTCGCGGCGGTCCGGATCGTGCTTGGCTCGTCGCACACCACACGACCATGCGCCGAATCCGATTGCTCACCAACCGCCACCGGGCCCCATCCACCAACCAGGTGCTGGGCTTGCTGCTGGCCTTCAATGCCGGCGCCGTCAATGCCGGCGGCTTCCTGGTGCTGCACATGTACACCTCGCACATGACCGGCTTCGCCTCGCAGGTGGCCGACGGCCTGGTGCTTGGCAACAGAACGCTGGTGCTCAATGCGCTGGGGGCGATCCTGGCCTTCGCGAGCGGAGCGGCGGTCTGCGCCGTTCTGGTGAACTGGAGCCGCGCGCACCGGCTGCATGGCGTCTATGCCCTGCCGCTGCTGCTGGAGGCGGCGCTGATGTTTCCCTTTGGACTGGCCGGCGCGGTCACGCTCAGCTGGCCGACGCCCTTCGCGGTGCCGATCACCGTGCTGCTGCTGTCCTTCATCATGGGCTTGCAGAACGCGGTAGCTTCCAAGACCTCGGGCGGCAGCGTGCGGACCACCCACATGACCGGCAACATCACCGACTTCGGCATGGAGGTCGGCAAGTGGTTCTACTGGACGCGCCACGGGGCCGCACCTTCGCACTTGCAGGCCGAGCGCCACTGGAAGCGGCTGTGCATGAGCGGCGGCCTGCTGGGCATGTTCGTTCTGGGCGGGCTCAGCGGGGCGCTGGGCTTCAAGTACGCAGGCTTCATCTGCGTCGTGCCGCTGGCGGCCTTGCTGCTGGCGCTGTCGGTGCCGCCCTTGTTGCGCGACCTGCCGCGCTCCCAAGCCTTGCTGCGCCGTCTGGGAGGCGTTTCGCGCGGCTAGCGCGGGAGGCCGCGCGGGTCGCTGCCGTGTGCCTCAGGGGGCGTGTTTGCCCTTCGCTGGCTTGCCGGCCGCCTGATCCAGGAGCCGGAAGCCCAGCATGCCCACCACCATCGCGGCCACGAAGACCGCCGCCTTGAACTCGCCGGCGGCCATGGCAACGATGCCCGGGCCCGGGCAGAAGCCGGCCAGACCCCAGCCGGCGCCGAAGATCAGCGAACCGACCACGAGCCGTTTGTCGATGCTGCGCGAGGCCGGCATCTGCATGGCACCGCCGAGAAAGGCGGTGGACCGCCGCTTGGCGAGCGCGAAGGCGAACACGCCCACAGCAATTGCCCCACCCATCACGAGGGCGAGCGAGGGATCCCAGGTACCGAACAGGTCGAGGAAGCCCTGGACCTTGCCCGGATCGGTCATGCCGGACAGCAGCAGGCCCCAGCCGAACAGCAGGCCGACGAGAAATTCAATCGTGCGATTCATGCGGGGCTCCTCACAGGTGACGGATCAGGAAAACGGTCAGGAAGCCCGCTGCCATGAAGGCCAGGGTGGCCACCAGCGAGCGGGGCGACAGGCGGGACAGTCCGCACACGCCGTGGCCGCTGGTGCAGCCCGAGCCATAGCGGGTACCGAAGCCGACCAGCAGGCCAGCGGCGACGATGGCACCGTAGCCGGCGCCGATGCGTGGTGCCGGCAGGAAGCCCACGGGTGCCAGCAGCGCGAACGTGGCGGGCGCGGCGAGCAGCCCTAGCAGGAAGGCGATGCGCCAGCCGCTATCGCCTGAGCGCGGCGAGAGCAGTCCGCCCACGATGCCGCTGATGCCCAGGATGCGGCCGTTGAACAGGATGAAGATCGCAGAGGCCACGCCTAGCAGCATGCCGCCCGCGAGCGACGCCCAGGGCGTGAAATGGGTCCAGTCGATGCTCATGGCGTCACTCCTTGGACTTGGACTTGGCACGCGCCCGGCCCTTGGCGGGGGAAACGTCGGCGGCGCAGAACTGCAGGTAGAGGGTTTCGATCACGGCCATCGCCTTGTCGCTCGCCAGCGAGTAGTGGATGTTCTTGCCCTCGCGCCGGGTGGTCACGAGTTCCTCATCGCGCAGCACGGTCAGCTGCTGCGACAACGTGGGCTGCACGATCCCGAGCGCCTCCTCGAGCTCGCCGACGCGCGCTTCCCCCTGCGAGAGATAGCAAAGGATCAGCAGCCGGTCCGGGTTGGACAGCACTTTCAGAAGGCCACAGGCCTGGCGCGCGGCGGCCTGCATCTGCGCGAGGGAAAGAGGCAAGGCGGTGGCAGTCATGGTGCTCGTGTCAGTTAATTTGTGGATAGTCTATTGATTTGCAATCTATCACGCAATATATTATTAGAAACTTAGGTGAAAGGAGCCGTCATGTTCCAGCCCCGCTGCCCCCAGGTCCACGGAATCTTTGACCAGGCCACCTGCACCGTCACTTACGTCGTGCACCAAGGCCCGGGCACGGCCTGCGCCATCGTGGACTCGGTGCTCGACTACGATCCCAAGTCGGGCCGCACCCGCACCGCGTCCGCCGACAAGGTGATCGAGTATGTGCAGGCCAACCGCCTGCGGGTGGCGTGGATCCTGGAGACCCACGCGCATGCCGACCACCTGACCGCGGCGCCCTACCTCAAGGCGAAGCTGGGAGGGCGCACCGGCATCGGCGAGCACATCGCGACGGTGCAGAAGGTCTTCAAGGGCATCTTCAATCTCGAGCCGGCCTTCCGCCAGGATGGCTCGCAGTTCGATCACCTGTTTCGCGACGGCGAGGAATTGCGCATCGGCGAGCTCACGGGACACGTGCTGCGCGTCCCCGGCCACACGCCCGCGGACATCGCCTATTGCATCGGCGACGCGGTGTTCGTCGGCGACACGATGTTCATGCCGGATGTGGGCACGGCGCGCTGCGACTTCCCCGGCGGGAACGCACACACGCTCTACGCATCCGTGCGCAAGATCCTCGCGCTGCCGCCGCAGACGCGCCTGTTCATGTGCCACGACTATCCGCCGGACGGCCGGCCCGTCGCCTTCGAGACCACCGTGGCCGAGCAACGCGAAAAGAACATCCACCTCCACGACGGCGTCTCCGAGGAAGAGTTCGTCGCCATGCGCACCCGGCGAGACGCCACCCTGGAAATGCCGGTGCTGATCCTGCCGGCGGTCCAGGTGAACGTGCGCGCCGGGGAGATGCCGCCAAAGGAGGACAACGGTGTTTCCTTCCTGAAGATTCCGATCAACGCCCTCTGAATCGCGCGATCCAGGCGGATACACCCTTGTGAAGAGGCACGAGTGGATGGTGCAACCGGAACGCGTGGATTGAGCGCGGCGGCGCCGTCCGCCGCCCGAGGGCGCGTCAGCGCACGATTAGCACCGGTACGCTGCAGGCCGCCAGCACCTGGGTGGCAACCGAGCCCAGCACCAGGTTCTTCAGCGCGTTCTGGCCGTGCGAGCCCATCACCACCATGTCGAACTTGCCCTCCTCGGCGTACCTGGCGATCTCGCCGGCCGGATGACCCACCTTGTGTTCGTAGCTCGCCTCGATGTCGTGTTGCGCGAGAAAGGCGCGGATGGGATCGAGCACCGTGCGCGCCTCGTCCGCGTAGTAGGTGTGCACCACGTCCGGGCCGGCGAAGGCGGCCGCCCGGTGCGGCACGGCCAGCACCGCGTTGAGCACGGTGAACTGGTTGTCGCCACCAAAGGTACTGGTGTGCTGGACGATGTAGTCCAGCATTCGGCGGGAGTAGTCGCTGCCGTCGACGGCCAGAAGTATCTTCATCTCATGTTCCTTTTTTCCTTGCGGATAGGGCGATGTTCCATGGGCGCGTCGCCGGCCGCCTTGACCTGCATCAAGCGCGCGGCCGCAGCCCGCGGCGCCGGGGTTTGACCTGGCGCAAGGTGCCCCGTCCGGGCCGCGCCAAGAATCCTGCAACCTCCCGCGCCTGCCCGGCGAGAGCCCTTCAACAGCATCGGCCAGATAAGGACCCATGTCATGTACAGCAAGATTCTGGTGCCGCTGGACGGCAGCCACACCGCCCAGCGCGGCCTGCGGGAAGCGATTCGCCTGGCCAAGGAGCTCAAGACGCCGGGCCAGTTGCGCCTTTTGCATGTGATCGACGATTTCCCGATCCTGATGGAGATGTCCACCGTCGTCAGTTTCGAGAAGTCGATGCAGGCGCTGCGCGAGTTCGCGCGGCAGATGTTGGACAAGGCCAAGTCAGTGGCCCTGGCCAGCGATGTCGAAGCCCAGATCAGCCTGCGCGAAGTGACGAAGGGTCGTATTGCCGACGCGGTGATCGCCGAAGCCAAGGAGTCGGGCTGCGATCTCATCGTGATGGGTACGCATGGCCGGCGCGGCTTCAGCCGCGTGGCGCTGGGCAGCGATGCCGACATGGTAGTGCGCGCGAGCCCGATCCCGGTCCTGCTCGTGCGCCATGCCCACGACGCCGAATGAATGAATGCCACGCAACATCACCGCCAAGCGGATCGCGCCGGGCTACGTGGACACCGCCATGTTCGCCACTGGAGACGCTACTGGTCAACGGCGGCAAGTACATGGCATGAGACAAGGAGATACGCGATGAGCAAGATTTTCTGGTGGTCGTTTTTTCCTACTCCGGAACCTGCACCCGTCTCGCCAAGCTGTTGTGCAGCCAGCAACCGGACTGGCAGATGGGCGAAATCCGCCTGGCGCAGACGCGCACCGGCAACGCCGGCTACTGGCGCTGCGTGCTCGACTCCGTCCTGCGCCGGCAGCCGCTCGTCCACTACGAGGGCCCCTTCCCGCGCGACTTCGAAGCAGTCGTGCTGGTGTCGCCGATCTGGGCCTTCAGCCTGGCCGGCCCGATGCGCAGCTTCATCACCACGCGGCGCGAGCACCTGCCGGACGTCGCGGTGATCTCGGTCATGGGCGGCGCGGGCGCGCCCAACGCGGTGGCCGAGGTGGCGCGGCTGATCGGCCGCGCGCCGGTGATGCGCACGGCTTTCACCATGGACTCGGTGGAAAACGGCAGCTGCGAGCAGCGACTGCGCGACTTCGGCAACGCGCTGCGCGCCGCCGAAGAAGCCAAGCATGACGCCCAGCCGGATGGGCTGGCGCCGCAGGCGGCCTGAGATGACATGCGCCGGCCCAATCCGGACGCTGCTGCACACCCTGATGTTCCTGGGCCTGCTCGGCTCTCTTTGTGCCAGCGTCGCCGCACAGCCGCTGCTGCCTCCGGGCACCTACGCCAGCGGTGGCATCAGCAGCGAAGGTCGAGCGGAAATGCGGGCCATCCGCAGCCTCTACAGCCTGCATCTTGCCTTTGCCCAGGCGGGCACCGGCGGCTACATCGCGGGCCTGGCGGTGAGCCTGCAGCATGCCGGCCAGGCGCGCACCACCTTGGTCTGCCAGGATTGCGGCCCGCTGGTCTACATCGCCCTGGCACCGGGCAGCTACACCGTGATCGCAACCTGGGAAGGCGTTTCGCGCAGCCAGACAGTCCGGGTCGGTGCCACGCCGACGCAGGCCGTGCTGTATTGGCCAGCACCACCGCGCGGGGCGGAGGTCATCCGAGCCGACCCTGCCGAGGCGATGTAGCGCGGCAATCGACACATGCAGTCCAGCATGAGAACCATTCTTCTTGCGGCGACGTCCATCCTGTCGCGTGCCGCGAAACTGCTGACGGATGAGGACTGGCGGGCCGTCTCGCCCGCCGTTCCCGTTGCCGACCTGGTGGGCATCGCGGTCGCGCCCCACAGGCATTGCGCCAGATCAAGGCGCTACGCACCGTGCGATCCAAGAATGTGGTCTCCCACGGAAAGGAAGTCACGATGAAATCCGATCTCAACCTCAAGAACGACGTGATGGCCGAACTGGACTGGGACCCCGTCGCCAGAAGCACCCCGGTCGGCGTCATCGTCCAGGACGGCGTGGTCACGCTGACCGGGCACCCCGCCAGCTACGCGCAGAAATACGCGATCGAGCGCGCCGCGCAACGGGTCAAGGGCGTGAAGGCCCTGGCCGTGGAGATGAGCGTCAATTTGCCTGGCGACCTCGAGCGCACCGACGCCGAGATCGCGCTGGCCGCCGAGCGTGGCCTCGAATGGTATGTGCTGGTGCCCGACAACAAGATCCGCGTGATGGTCGAGGACGGCTGCGTCACGCTCAGCGGCCAGGTCGAATGGCAGTACCAGCGCCAGGCCGCGGAAGACTCCGTGCGCCACCTCCTCGGGGTCAGGAGTCTGGCCAACCAGGTGGTGGTCCGGCCCAAGTTCACCCCGGCCGACGTCGAGGCGAAGATCGAAAGCGCGCTGCAGCGCCAGGCCCAGCGCGAGGCCCGCAACATCGAGATCCTGGCCAACGGGTCCCGGCGCGCACCGAGGAGGTCGCGCGTTGCGTGGTGTTCCTGGCGGCCGACGAGGCTGGCTTCATCAGCGGCATCACGCTGCCGGTCAACGGCGGCAAGCACATGGCCTGAAGAGGCGTTCCGAGAGGTTGATCCATGAGCAAGATCCTGGTGATCTGCTATTCCTATGCCGGCACTTGCCTGTACCTGGCGCGCGAGCTGTGCAGCCTGCAAGGCTGGCACAGGGGCGAGATCACGCTGGCGCGCCCGCGCGGCGGCAAGCTTGGCTACTGGCGCTGCGTGCTCGATTCGCTGCTGAGGCGAACGCCGGAGATTCGCTACAACGGTGCGCCACCACTCAAGTACGAGGCCGTGGTGCTGATCTCCCCGATCTGGGCGTTCCGCCTCGCCAGCCCCATGCGCAGCTTTGTCACTCGGCGCCGCGACCATCTGCCGGAAGTGGCGGTGATCTCGGTGATGGGCGGCGCGGGCGCACCCAATGCCGTGGCCGAGGTCGGGCAGTTGCTCGGCCGCGCGCCGATCCACAGCGCCGTCTTCACCATGCAAGAGGTGGAGCAAGGCGATTGCCGTGCGCGCCTGCGGTCCTTCGCCGGCGAACTGCGCAATGCGCTGGACTCGAAGCGGCGCGCGCCGCCGGCGGGCCTGTCGCCGCAAGCGATCTGAAGAGAAGGAGCACGCACCATGACCCGCGAACGACGGCTCAGCAACGAGGAGCGCAACGCCCTGGCCCGGCGCCTGCAGCTCATGAGACGACAGGTGCTGGACGAACTGGCGGGACCGACCGCTCCCGTTCAGCCCGAATCCTGGGCCGGCGCTGGCGAGGTCCACACCCACGCCGACCAGGCCGAGGCCGAGCGCGAGCAGGATCTGCGCTTCGCCGAGGCCGCGATCGACCGCGCCCGCCTGCAAGCCATCGAGCAGGCGATCCAGCGCCTGGCCGATGGGCGCTACGGCATCTGTATCGACTGCGGCCAGGAAATCGCCCGTGATCGCCTGCTGGCGCAGCCCTTCGCGATCCGCTGCGCCGCCTGCCAGGCGGCGATGGAAGCGGCCCCTGGACCGCGTTGAAGCATGGCGCGCCGGCGACTACCATCGCCGGCGTGAGCACTCCCAACATCCACCTCGCGGTTCTCGACGACGAGCCCGACATCACGCAGCTCCTGGCGGGCTATCTCGCCACGCACGGCTTCCGGGTCAGCCAGGTGCATAGCGGCAGCGCCCTCATGGCGCTGATGGCAAGCGACACCCCGCAGCTGGTGCTGCTCGACCTCGGCCTGCCCGGCGAGGACGGCTTTGCCATCGCGCGCCAGCTGCGCGAGCACTGGCGCTGCGGCCTGGTGATCGTGACCGGCCGCGGCGACTCGGTCGACAAGGTGGTGGGCCTGGAGGTCGGCGCCGACGACTACGTCACCAAGCCCTTCGAGCTGCGCGAACTGCTGGCGCGCATCAAGGCGGTGCTGCGCCGGCTCGCGCCGCCGGTGCCGGCAGCGGCGCCGGTATCAGCAGCGAAGACGGTGCTGCGCTTTGCCGATTGGCAACTTGACACCGCGGCGCGCCGGCTGCTCGACGCGCGCGGCGAGGAAGTGGCGCTGACCGCCGGCGAGTTCGACCTGCTGTGCGCCCTGGCCAACCACCCGGGCCGCGTGCTGTCACGCGACTTCCTGCTGGAGCACACGCGCGGCCGCGATGCCGGCCCCTTCGATCGCACCATCGACGTGCAGATCGGCCGCCTGCGGCGCAAGATCGAGAGCGACCCCAACAACCCGCAGATCATCAAGTCGGTGCGGGGCGCCGGCTATGTCCTGGTGCCGAAAGTCGAGGCCGCCTGATGACACCTGGGCCATCCCTGCCGGGCATGGACAGCGGAGCGGTATTCCGCTCGCTGTTCGCCGCCTACCCCGATGCGCTGCTGCTGGTCGACCGGCAGGGCGTCATCCGCCTGGCCAATCCGATGGCGGTCGAGCTGCTCGGCTATGCGGCGGCGGAGCTGGAAGGCCTGCCGGTCGATCAGCTGGTACCCGACGCGATCCGGCCGCGCCATGCGGCCTACCGGCAGGCCTACGCGACCCAGCCGCGTGCCCGGCCCATGGGCACGCAAATCGACCTGGTGGCGCGGCGCCGCGACGGCAGCGAGGTGATGGTCGAGATCGCCCTGAGCCCCCTGCAGGACCACGGCCTGCCCTACGTGGTCGCCGCGATCCGCAGCGTGGCCGAGTACCCGCGCGTCAAGCAGGCGCTGCAGCGCGCGCGCTACGCCGAGCACGTGGCCCAGTTCGGCCGGCTGGCGGTGGACGCGCCGGACACGCAAACGCTCATGGCGCGAACGCCGGCGCTCGCGGCCGAGGCGCTGCAGGTTGAGATGGCCAAGATCCTCATGCTGGAGCCCAACGGGCGCGAACTGCGCATCTCCGCGGGCATCGGCCTGCTGCCGGAGGAAGCCGTTGGCGACCGCCTGGCGATCGAGCCGGGGTCGCCGGCCGGCCACGTGGTGGCGCAGGGCCGTCCGGTGCTGGTGAGCGGCGACGGGCAGGAAGGCGGCTTTGCGATGGCGGCGCCGTACCGGCGTGCCGGTTTCGTCTGCGAGCTTTCGGTGCCGCTGTCCGACCGCGGGCGCACCCTTGGCGCCCTGACCGTGCGCTCGCGCACGCCGCGGCGCTTCGGCGAGGACGAGGTGCGCTTCCTGGAGTCGCTGTCCAGCATGCTGGCCACGGTGCTCCAGCGTAGCAGCAGCGAAGAGGCGCTCCAGCATGCGCAGCGGCTCGAATCGGTGGGCCAACTCACCGGTGGCGTGGCGCACGACTTCAACAACCTGCTGACCGTGATCTCGGGCAACCTGCAGGTGCTGGAGGACGCGCCGGCCTACGCGCAGGATCCGCTGGTGCGCCAGGTGGTGAACGCCGCCTCCCGCGCGACCCGGCGCGGCGCCGAGCTCACCGGCAAGCTGCTGGCCTTCTCTCGGCGGCAGGTGCTGCAGCCGGCCGTGGTCGACACCCTGGCCCTGCTGAACTCGCTCACCGACATGCTGCGGCGCACGCTGGACCAGCGCCTGACGATCAGCCTCGACGCGCAAGCCCTGCATTGCCTGGCCGACCCGGTGCAACTCGAGTCGGCCCTGCTGAACGTGGCCATCAACGCGCGCGACGCGATGCCGCAGGGCGGCACGCTTGCGATCACGTGCCGCGCGGTGGACACGCTGCCGGCCGTGCCGGCCCCCGAAGGACCGGCGGCGCCGGCCGCCGGCGGCTACGTCGCGATCGCCATTTCGGACACCGGCGTCGGCATGCCCGAAACGGTCCGCGAGCGCGCCTTCGAGCCCTTCTTCACCACCAAGGAGGCCGGCCGCGGCACTGGCCTGGGCCTGTCCACCGTCTACGGCTTCGCCACGCAATCGGGCGGCACCGTGGCCCTGGACAGCAGCCCCGGCGCCGGCACCAGCGTGACCCTGTACCTGCCGCGGGTCGACGCGCCGGCCGCGATCGGCACGCCACCCGAGGGCGCGCGGCCCGGCCGCGTGCCTCCGGGCCTGCGGGTGCTGCTGGTGGAAGACGACACCGAGGTGCGGCAGGTCGTGCAGGCCTTCCTGGCCGCCATGGCCTGCGAAGTGATCGACTGCGCCAGCGCGGACGACGCACTGGCCGTGCTGGACTCCGACACCCCGGTGCACCTGCTGCTCAGCGACATCGTGCTCGGCGCCGGCATGCGCGGCACCGAACTGGCCGAGGTGGCACGGGCCCAGTTGCCGGGACTGCCGGTGCTGCTGATGTCGGGCTATTCGAGCGATCTGCTGGAGGGGCCGCACGAATGGGAACTGCTGTCCAAGCCCTACACCCGCGCCGACCTGGAGCGGGCGATGCTGCGGGTGCTGGGCGCTGCTTCTGCCTAGCCTGCTAGTGGCAGGCCGCGCCCAGCGGCTGCGTGCTTGCCGCCTGGATGAAGTGCGTCAGCGCCTCGACCTGCGGGATGTGGATGTCGCGCCGGGCCTTGTCGGTGAAGCGGATCACGTCGCCGCGGGCCAGCCGCGACAGCGCGCGGCTGACCGATTCGAGCGTCATGCCCAGGTAGTTGCCGATCTCGGCGCGCGTCATGCGCAGGGTGAACTGGTCGGTGCGCAGGCCGCGCTGGTCCAGGGCGTCGGCCCAGTAGCGCAGGAAGCCGGCCACGCGCGCGTCGGCCGGCAAGGTGCACAGCGACAGCAGGGAGTCGTGGTCGCGCGTCAGCGCCCGGCTCATGGCGCCGTGCAGGGCCGTGAGCAGGGCCGGCGTGCGCAGGCCGGCCTGCAGCAGCGCGTCGTAGCGGATCGACCAGACCTCGCCGGTGTCCATGGCCACCACGTCGCAGCCGTAGTGGCCGCTGGCGATGCCGTCCAGCCCCATCCAGTCGCCCTTGAAATGCAGCGCCACCACCTGCTCGCGCCCTTCGCCGGACAGGTTGACCATCTTGAAGAAGCCGGTGTTCACCACATAGAGGCAGCCGAAGTCCTGGCCCACCCGGTACACCGTGTCGCCCGCGTGCACCAGGCGCTTGTGGATCGGCAGGCTCTGCTGGAGCAGCTGCAGCATACCGGCAATGCTGCCGACGTCGACGTTCCATGACGCGGTGGCTGGGGTCGCTTCGTTCATCGCTGGCTCCTGGTGGGAATGGACGCAAGCGTAGAAAGCCACCGCAACTGGCCGGCGACAGTTCCCCGGTGTTGGGTAACAGTGCGTGAATAGTTTGTGTCCACAGTGTTTCTTGCCTCGGAAGCGAGCGTCCTTTGATGGCGATCAAGAGGTCGGCCGGCCGAGTGCCTACCGTTGCGTACGTGCACTCCCCTCATTCATCATCTTCGTTGCGCCGGCTGCCCGACTGGCCGCCGGCGGTCGCCAGCATCCTGGCCTTGTTCGAGGCCGCCCGGCGGGTCCGCGCCGAGCTGCGTGCGCGCCCCTCCTACCAGCCCCTGCGCGGGAAGAACCTGGCGCTGCTGATGGCATGCCCGCCCGGCCCCGAATCGGCACTGCTGCAGGCAGCCGCCATCCAGCTCGGTGCCCAGGTGGCGCTGGTGCGTTACAGCCATCACGCCGACGCCCAGGCGCGCGACATCGAGGCGCTGGCCGGCGCCCTTGGGCGGATGTATGACGCGATCGACTGCGAATTCTTGCCGGCGCTGGTGCCGCAGCGGATCGCCCGCTGTGCCGGCGTGCCGGTCACCGAAGGCCTGGGCGGCGAGCAACACCGCGTGTGCGCCCTGGCCGATCTGATGACGCTCTACGAACACCCGCTGCCGGCGCAAGCGCCGCTGTCGGTCTGCCTCCTCGGCGACGCGGACAGCCCGCGCGCCCGAGTCTTCCTGACCGCAACACGCGACCTTGGCTTCGACGTCCTGGGCACCGACGCCGGGCGCGAGGCCTGCGAGGACGCCACCTTCGTGGTCGACGCGACGCAGCCCGCACGCTGGCCGCTGCAGGCACGCGGCGTCGAACTCGACGACGCTCGCCGCGCCGACAACCACCTGCGCCTGGTCCAAGCTGCGCTGCTCGCGGAAATGGGCGAGCTGCACGGCTGACGGGCCAGCCGCCTACTTGCACTTCTCGTGCATTGCCTGCATGCGCTGGCGCATCTCCGGCGTCATGGATTTCATGTGCTCCTGCATCATCGCTTGCTGTTCTGCGGAGGGCTTGCCACTCATCATCTGCTTGTGCTTTTCGCACATGGCTTGCGTGTCCATCGCGCCCATGTCCGCGTGAGCATGGGCGTCGCTCTTCTGAGAAGCAGCGGCACAGCCGGTCAGCACGACGACCAAAAGCGCAGATGAAACCAGGGGCGCTACGCGTGAAATGAGCTTCATGGGACTTCCTTTACGGTTGACTGTGGGACATGGAATGCCGGAGCTCCACATTACGGGTGCGCCAACCCAGCCCATTGACATGCATCAATGTGAGCTGAACCCCATGCAATCTATTTCGCCGCCTCGATGGCGGTGACCATGTACGTGCCGTCTTTCTTCTCGGCCGTGAAGCACACGTTGTCGCCTTGCTTCGGGCCTTGCATCAGCTTCGGGCCCGCAGTTGATGCAGCTCAAGTTCCCGCTCTGCCGCTGGCCCATGCTGCGGTTGGTTTAGGAGCCCACTATGGACCAGCAGCACGCACGCCCTTCTTTCTGGAAGACACCCTTGGGAGTCGTCTCGACCCTCATCGCCGTGGTCGCGAGCATCTATCTATGGGTCGCACACAAGGACCACATGCTGGCGCTGCTTCCCTTTGCATTCCTGGCCGCGTGCCCGTTGATGCACATCTTCATGCACCGCGGACACGGCCACGGCGGCCACGCACACGGCGAGAGCCGGGACGACGATGGCCCGCGCAACGGCTAAGGCCGCCGAGCTCGCCTCAGGGCTCGGCGCCATTGTTCTGGGCGCCGGCCTGGCCTTGCTGGTGCCGAACGTCCTTCGCGGATTCGCAATCCCCATCCTCGTGGCCGGCATCCTGGTTCACGGGACGGGCATGACCCTCAAACACCGCCTGGAAGCTGTCGAGCGCGAGCCCCTATGGTGGGAACGAGCGCTCTTCTGGCTGTGCTGGGTGTGTCTGGCCGGCTTGGTTGCCTGGTTGTTCGTCCGTCTGTATACGGCCTGAGCCCGTTCGCTCGACGGGTTCTCCTGGTGATGGTGCTCGAGCGAGGCGAGCCGCACGCGGTGCACGCAGACCCCCCGCCCGTCGGGGTTGTCGCGGGCATGGCTTGGGTTCAGCGGCACCGCGTCGACGCCGGCGGCTTGATGCCGATCAAGGGGTCGACCCGCCGGCCTGCGCAAGATGGCCGCCAGACTTCGGAGCGATCCACTTGACCATCCGCCACCTCGATCGATTGCTTTCACCCGCCTCGGTGGCGCTGTTCAGCGCCTCCCAGCGCGCCGGCAGCGTGGGCGCCACCGTGTGGCGCAACCTGCGCGCCGGCGGCTTCCAGGGCCCGGTGTGGGGCGTGAACCCGAAGCACGCGCAACTCGATGGCGTGCCCCTCTACGCCAGCGCCGCGATGCTGCCCGCTGCGCCGGAGCTGGCCGTCCTGTGCACGCCGCCAGCCACCATCGCGCCGCTGGTGGCGCAGCTGGGCGCACTGGGCACGCGCGCGGCGGTGATCGTGACCGCCGGGCTGGATGCCGCGCAGAAGCAGGCGACGCTGGACGCCGCGCGCCCGTACCTGATGCGCCTGCTGGGCCCCAACTGCATCGGCGTTCTCAACCCGCACATCGGCCTGAACGCCAGCTTCGCGCATGCCGATGCGCTGCCCGGCGAGGTGGCGTTCGTGTCGCAGTCGGGCGCGCTGGTCACGGCCATGCTCGACTGGGCGCGCAGCCGCGGCATCGGGCTGTCGCGGCTGGTGTCGCTGGGCGAGCACTGCGACGTCGACTTCGGCGACTTGCTCGATCACCTGGCGAGCGACGCGCAGACCCGCGCGATCCTGCTGTACATCGAGTCGGTCGAGGCGCCGCGCAAGTTCATGTCGGCGGCCCGGGCCGCGGCGCGCAACAAGCCGGTGATCGTGGTCAAGGCCGGCCGCGCCGGAAACGGCCTTGCCGCCGCAGCCTCGCACACCGGGGCCCTGGCCGGTTCCGACAAGGTGTACGACGCGGCGATCCGGCGCGCCGGCATGCTGCGGGTGGACACCTTGCAGGAGCTCTTCGGCGCGGCCGAGACCCTGGCGCTCTTTCGCGGCAACCAGAGCGAGACGCTCACCATCATGACCAACGGCGGCGGCGCCGGCGTGATGGCGGCCGACGCGGCGGCGCGCGAGGGCGTCACGCTGGCCGAACCGAGTCCCGAACTGCTGCACCGGCTCGATGCGGTGCTGCCGCCCAACTGGTCCCACGCCAACCCGGTGGACATCATCGGCGACGCGCCGCTGGAGCGCTACACCGCCACCCTCTCGGCGCTGCTGACCGACCCGGCCGCGGGCGCGGTGCTCTTCATGCATGCGCCCACCGCCATCGTGCGCAGCGACGACATCGCGCGCGCCTGCCTGCCGCTGGCGCGCCAGGCGGCGCCGCGCGTGATGGGCTGCTGGCTGGGCGACGCGGCGGTGGCGCCGGCGCGCCAGCTGTTCGAGGCGGCGCGCATCCCCGACTACGCCACGCCGGAAGAGGCGGTGCATGCCTTTGCCATGCTGCAGACCTACCGGCGCAACCAGCGCATGCTGATGGAGGCCCCGGCCGCCAGCGGGAACGCGCCGCCCGACGGCGCCGCCGCCCGCCGCCTGTTGGATCAGGCACGGGCCGAAGGCCGCGAATGGCTGGACGAGGAGGAAGCCAAAGCCGTGCTGCGCGCCTACGGCGTGCCGGTGGTGCGCACGCTGGCCGTGGCGGCCGACACGAAGGCAGTGCTGGCCGCGGCCGCCGAACTGGGCTATCCGGTCGCGCTGAAGATCCGCTCGCCCGATATCACGCACAAGTCGGACGTCGGCGGCGTCCGACTGGGCCTGTCCGACCCCGACGCGTTGGCGCAGGCGGTGGTCGCGATGAAGCAGGCGGTGGCCGCTGCCCGGCCGCAGGCGCACGTTGCCGGCTTCACCGTGCAGCCGATGGCGCAGCGCCCGCATGCCCGGGAACTGATCGTCGGCGCCAGCGTCGACGCGGTGTTCGGCCCGGTGATCCTGTTCGGCCAGGGCGGCACGGCGGTGGAGGTCTTGGCCGACAGCGCCGTCGCCCTGCCCCCGCTCAACCGCAGCCTGGCGCGCGAACTGGTGTCGCGCACCCGCGTGGCACGCCTGCTGGATGGCTGGCGCGAGCATCCGCCGGCGCAGATGGAGGCGCTGTACGACGTGCTGATCGCCGTCTCGCAACTGCTGGCCGCGCAGCCGCTGCTGGCCGAGCTGGACATCAACCCGCTGTGGGCGGACGAGGCCGGCGTGCTCGCGCTGGACGCCCGCATCCGGGTGGCCCGCGAGCCGGTGTCGGGCGCGCAGCGCTTTTCGATCCTGCCTTACCCCGACGAGTGGGTGCGCCGGCTGGACTGGCGCGGCCGGCCCGTCACCGTGCGGCCGATCCGTCCGGAGGACGAGGCGCAGCACCTGCTGTTCCTGCAGCGCATCGAGCCCGAGGACATCCGCATGCGCATCTTCCAGACCCGCCGCGAGTTGCCGCGCAGCGAACTGGCGCGGCTCACCCAGATCGACTACGACCGCGAGATGGCATTCATCGTCGAGGCCCTCGACGCGCAGGGCGAAGTCGAAACGCTGGGCGTGGGCCGAACGGTGAGCGACCCGGACCAGGTGGAGGCCGAGTTCGCCCTGCTGGTTCGCTCCGACCTCAAGGGCCGGGGCCTGGGCTCGCTGCTGCTGGGCCTCTTGATCGAGCATGGGCGCTCGCGCGGCATTGCACGGCTGGTGGGCGTGGTCCTGCGCGAGAACACGGCAATGCTGCAGCTGGCGCGGGCCATGGGCTTTGCCGACGACGGCAGCGAGCCGGTGGCCTCGGACACGCGACGCGTGGTGCTGGCGCTGACCTAGGCTTGATGCAGGGCTCGCGTCCAGCACGCATGCAGCGCCGCGGCATCGGTCGGCTCCCGCGCATCGACCACGATGCAGGCTGCCAGTTCCCGGGCGTCCAGCGCCTCGTGGAAGGCAAACTGGCGCTCGAGCACGGCCAGGTCTGCTTCCGACGCATCGCTGCGTCCGGTATCGCGCGCGGCTACGCGGTGGCGCAGCAACCGGGCATCGGCCCGCAGGTCCAGGATGGCGAAGGGCACCCGCAGGGACGCGGCCAAGGCGCGGAAGGTCGCCCGCTCGGCATGCCGCAGAAAGGCCGCGTCGACGATCACCGGATAGCCGGCCAGCAGGGAGGCGCGTGCCGCATCGGCCAGCCGCGCGAACGTGCGCCGGGTTGCCTCGGGCGTGTAGATGTCCAGCTCCTGGCCGGTCGAGCGCTGCAGGGCGCCCAGGCCGAACAGGCGCTTTCGTTCCACATCGGAGCGGATGCGGATCGCGCCGGCCGCTTCCAGCAACTGCCCCGCCACCGTGGACTTGCCCGCGCCGGAGAAGCCATGGGTGATCAGCAGGCGCGGGCCGCCATCCGCGCCGCGGGCGATCTGTTCGGCACAGGCCAGGTAGTCGGGCTCGCCCGCCGCGACATCGGCGCCCGCCTCCTGGCGCCGCAGGCACCCGACCAGCGCGCGCACGAGGGCCCGGTACACCTCGTAGAAGCGCAGCACCGGCAGGCCTTCGTAGTCGCCGCTGTGCTGCAGGTAGATGTCGAGGAATCGGAACGCCAGGTCGGCGCGGCCGTGGGCCTTCAGATCCATGGAGAGAAAGGCCAGGTCGCTCATCACGTCGATCCAGCGCAGCGCCGGATCGAACTCGACGCAGTCGAAGGGCAGCAGTTCGCCCTCCAACCGCACCACGTTGGCCAGGTGCAGGTCGCCGTGGCACTCGCGCACCGATGCGCCGCGCTTTCGTTGCAGCCAGGTCATGTGCAGGTCTTGCGCGCGCTCGCGAAGCCAATGCTGCAGGGCCGCCAGGCGCACGCCGTCGCAATGGGCCTCCCCGAGCCGGCCGAGCGTCTCCAGCGCAATCCGCTCGATCTCCTCGGGCGCGCCGAAGGTCGACAGCTCGGGCGCCACCGACGCAGCGCCATGAAAAGCCGCCAGGCGCACCGCGAAAGCGTCGAATTCGGCCAGGCCCAGTCGGCCCGACTGCAGCAATTCGCCGAGCAACGCACCTTCCGAAAAGCGGCGCATGCACACCAGGTAGTCGATCGCTTCGCCCTCCCCGCCGATGCGCGGCCGCGCGCGGGTGCCGCAGACAGGCTCCACGCCAAGGTAGAGACCGCGCGCCAGCGCCCGGTTGAGCCGCAATTCCTCCTCGCAGAAATGCCTGCGCGCGGCAAGCGCGCTGAAGTCGACGAAAGGCAGGCGCACCGGCTTCTTCAGCTTGTAGGCCAGCGCGGGGGTCAGCAGCACCCAGGAGAGGTGAGTCTCGACGAGCGCCACATCCTGTCCCGACTCGGCCTGGAGGCGCTTGCGCAGCGCCGCGACGAGCGTTCTATCGATGTTCTGCGCAGCCATTCAACGATCTTCGTCAACGCAGTGCCAGCCGGCCTTGACGCCGCGCAAGGCCTGCCGGCAACTTCCTTCCTACAGTGAAATAGCCGGTGCGTAGTGCAGCGCCGGCACTCGAATTGGAGGATGCCAGATGCCGAAGATGAAAGCAGCAATTTTTGTGGAACCCGGCCGCATCGTGCTGGACGAGAAGCCGATTCCGGACATCGGACCGCTCGATGCATTGATGCGAGTGACCACGACGACGATCTGCGGGACCGACATCCATATCCTGAAGGGCGAGTACCCGGTTGCCAACGGCTTGACCATCGGTCATGAGCCGGTAGGCGTGATCGAGAAACTGGGCTCCGCCGTCCTGGGCTTTCGCGAGGGCCAGCGAGTGATCGCGGGGGCCATTACGCCTAGCGGTTGGAGCAACGCCTGCCTCTGCGGCGCATGCTCGCAGGACGGCGCCGGCACGGCGCACGGCTGGAAGCCAATGGGCGGCTGGAAGTTCGGCAACACGATCGACGGCTGTCAGGCGGAGTATGTTCTTGTGCCCGACGCCATGGCCAACCTGGCGCCGGTGCCGGATGAACTCACCGACGAGCAGGTGCTCATGTGTCCGGACATCGTGTCGACCGGATTCGGCGGGGCCGAGCGGGCGGGCATCCGCATCGGCGACACCGTCGCGGTGTTCGCGCAAGGTCCGATTGGCCTGTGCGCCACCGCGGGGGCCAAGCTGAGCGGCGCGACGACGGTCATCGGCGTGGATCGGCTCTCGGGCCGACTGGAGATCGCCAGGCGCATGGGGGCCGATCATGTGATCGACGGCAGCGCGGAGGACCCCGTCGAGCAAATCATGCGCCTCACCAATGGCCGGGGCGTGGATGTGGCGATCGAGGCCCTGGGTACTCAGTCGACATTCGAGGCCTGCCTGCGGGTCCTGCGGCCTGGCGGAACGCTGTCGAGCCTGGGTGTCTATTCCAGCGACCTAAATATCCCGCTCGGCGCCTTCGCAGCGGGCCTGAGCGATCATCAGATCGTGACCACGTTGTGCCCGGGCGGCAAAGAGCGCATGCGCCGCCTCATGGCGGTCATCCAATCCGGTCGCGTCGACCTTGGCCCGATGGTGACGCATCGATTCAAGCTCGACGACATCGAGAAGGCGTACGACCTCTTCGGGCACCAGCGCGACGGTGTGCTGAAGGTGGCGATCACCCCATGATCGAACGGTGCCGTGCGCAGGTGCCGGTCCACCAAACAGACAGCCAGGATATTTCTGGCGATCCGAAATGGCACGCCCGCGCCGGCGACGACGTGCTCGGCGCGCTGGGCAGCCGCCAGGGCGGCCTCAGCCTGGCCGAGGCCGCCTCTCGCCTGGCGGTCCACCGTCCCAACGCCCTGCCGCCGCCGCCCACCCGCCATCCCCTGGTCCGCTTCTTCTCGCAGTTCCAGAGCACCCTGATCCATGCGCTGCTGGTCGCCGCCGCAGCAGCAGCCGTGCTGGGGCACGGGCTCGATGCAACGGTCATCGTCGCCGTCGTGCTGGTCAATGCGATCGTGGTTTCCTGCAGGAGGGCAAGGCGGAAAACGCCCTTGCCGCCATCCGGCGGCTGATCTCGCCGCATGCCCATGTGCTTCGCGACGGCAGCCGGATGCGCGTGCCGGTTGCCGACCTGATCCCGGGCGACGTGGTGCTGCTCGAAGCGGGCGACCGGGTGCCGGCGGACCTGCGACTGCTGCGGGCGCGGGGCCTCCTGATCGACGAGGCCCTGCTCACGGGGGAATCGGTCGCCGCCCAGAAGCAGGAACACCCGGCAGCGCACGATGCCTCGCTCGGGGATCGCCACAGCATGGCGTTCTCCGGCACGCTGGTCGCAGCCGGCCAGGCGAGCGGCGTTGTCGTCGCCACCGGCCCGGGCACCGAGCTGGGGCGCATCGGCAGCCTGCTGTCATCGGTAGAGCCGCTCACCACGCCCCTGCTGCGCCAGGTAAACCGGTTCGGCCGCCGTTTCACCGCGCTCGTGGCGGTCGGCTCGGCCATGCTCTTTGCCTACGCCGTGTGGATCCGCGACTGGAACTGGGTAGACGCATTGATGGCCGTGGTCGCGTTGGCGGTCGGTGTGATCCCCGAGGGGCTACCCGCCGTCATCACGATCACGCTGGCCGTCGGGGTGCAGCGCATGGCCGCGCGCAATGCGGTGATCCGGCGGCTGCCCGCCGTGGAGACGCTCGGCGCCACGTCCGTGGTCTGCTCGGACAAGACGGGCACCCTGACCCGCAACGAGATGACGGCACGTCGCGTCATCGGGCCGGCGCACACCTTGCTGGTCGATGGCGATGGCTACGCGCCGCACGGCTACCTGCGCGCCGGCGAGGGGGCGGACGATGCCGATGCACTGGCCGGCGCGGCGGCGCGGCGGCGCTGCTGCGCTGCTGCGCTGCGCGGTGCTCTGCAACGACGCCATCCTGCACGAGCGCGGCGGCGTGTGGAGCGTCGCGGGAGACCCCATGGAAGGGGCGCTGCTCGCACTGGCCGGCAAGGCCGGGCTCGATCCGGCCCACGAGCGTGCCGAATGGCCGCGCGTCGACGAGATCCCGTTCGATGCCGGTCACCGCTTCATGGCCACGCTACACCGTGGCCACCCTGCAGGCGAGCCAGTCGTCTTCGTCAAGGGCGCTCCCGAGCAGTTGCTGGAGATGGCGCAGCCCATGCCCGGCGCCGCGCGCGCGCGTTGGGCGGCAGCGCTCACCGAGGCCGCCGCGAACGGCGAGCGCGTGCTCGGCTTTGGCGCCAGGCGGCTGCCAACGGGGCATGCGCGATTGCACTTCGACGACGTGGCCGGCGGCGTCGAGCTGCTCGGACTCGTGGGCTTCATCGATCCGCCGCGCCGCGAGGCCCGGGACGCGATCGCGCAATGCAAGGCGGCCGGCATCGGCGTCAAGATGATCACGGACGACCACGCGGACACCGCGACGGCCATTGCGCGGCAGCTCGCCTTGAGCGACGCGCCGCGCACACTGACCGGGGCCCGGCTGGATGCGGTGGCGGATGCCGCGCTGCCGGAGCTTGTCGAGCAGACCGACGTGTTCGCGCGCACCAGTCCGCAACACAAGCTGCGCATCGTGCGGGCCCTGCAGTCGCGAGGACACGTGGTGGCGATGACCGGCGACGGCGTGAACGACGCGCCATCGCTCAAGCAGGCCGACGTCGGCGTGGCGATGGGCATCAAGGGCACCGAGGCGGCCAAGGAGGCTTCCGAGATGGTGCTGCTCGACGACAACTTCGCCTCCATCGTGAACGCGGTGCACGAGGGCCGCACCGTGTACGACAACATCCGCAAGGTCATCGCCTGGACGCTGCCGACCAATGGCGGGGAGGTGCTGGCCGTGGTGATCGCCGTTCTGCTGGGCATCCCGCTGCCGATGAGCGCGGCGCAGATCCTCTGGGTGAACCTGATCACCGCGGTCACGCTCGGCCTGGCGCTGGCCTTCGAGCCGCCCGAACCCGGCGTGATGGCCCGCCCGCCCAGGCATGCCGATGCGCCTCTGCTCTCGCGATTCATCCTTTGGCGCGTCGTGCTGGTGTCTCTGGTCTTTTCCGGCGTGACACTGGGACTGCTGTTCCACATGCTGGGCCGTGGCGATGGCCTCGACACCGCCCGGACGCTGGTCATCAACGCGGTGATGGCCATGGAAGTGGCCTACCTGTTCAGCGTGCGCTTTCTCGGCACCCGATCGCTCACGCTGCGCGGTGCGCTGGGTACGCCGGCGGTGCTGGCGGCGCTGGGGGGGCTGGCGGCGGTGCAACTGGCTTTCACCTATGCGCCGGCGATGAACCGGCTTTTCGCGACACAACCCCTGGCAGCGGCCGATCTCCTGCTCGCGGGCGGCGCGGGCGGCGTGCTTCTGTTGCTGCTCGAGGCGGAGAAGGCCGTCGTTCGCAGGATTCCCCGGCTCCAGGCGTTCGCGCCGTGAATCCGCGCGACGCGGCCGTCACGCCCGGTTGACACGATGTTGCGCAACGATTCCGGCCGTTCAATGACGGTTGACGGCGCTGCTCTACGCTTCGAATCAAGGGCCGCGCACCAGGTGCGCGCCCCGCGCGATCCCGAAGGAGACCGCCATGAACGCCTCTTCTTACTCCACCGGCTGGGAATTGCGCTTCGACCCACTGTGCGACGGCCATCGCGGCTATGCGTTCCCCCGCGACGCCGCCGGCCATGTCGACATGGACAGCCTCGGCGGGCGGGCGCGGCACAACTACCTGTATGCCCGCGCCATGATGGGCCGCGAGACGGCTTGGCCGGACGTGCGTCCCACCCAGATGCACTGAAGCGGCCGGCGCCACGGCACGGCGGCAGCACGCGTTCTTGATCCAGCGCAAGGCCGGGGCCGGGCCGAACGGGCACGATGGGCATCCCATTCGTCACCGCTACCCAAGGAGCAAGCCCCCATGAAGCCCAATGTCGGAAGCCTGGACCGCGCCCTGCGCATCGGCCTGGGCCTCCTGCTCCTGTCGCTCACCCTCACCGACGCCATCGGCGCGTGGGGCTATGTGGGCGTGCTCCCGCTGGTCACCGGGCTCGTGTCGGTCTGTCCGCTCTACACGGTGCTGGGTGTTCGCACCTGCAAGCGCGATGCTGCTTGATCCCTTCGCCGTGGACGAGCAGCGCCACGACTCGGGCTGGAACCTGTTGAGCCTGCTGGCCCTGTTGCTGCTCTCGGGCGCGGCGGTGGTCTGGCTGGGGCTGCGCGCCTTGCTGGCGCGCCTGTTCATTCCGCTGCCTTGAAGTTCGGCTGCTCAGGCGCACCACTGCGCCACTTGCCGCCCCAGGTCCATCCACAACGCATCGAGCGCCAGCAGTGCCAGCAGCAGGCCGGCGGCGCGCGTGCCCCAGCCTTCGCCGCGCGGTAGCCGCGCATGCAGCCGCTGCCACAGCCAGGGCGCCAGGCTCAGGGCGGCGCCGCTGCCCAGGGCAAAGGCCAGCATCGCCAGGCCACCTTGCAACGGCCCGTTGCCCAGGCTGGCCAGCGCCAGCGCCGAATACAGCAGGCCGCAAGGCATCAGCACCCACAGCGCCCCGCCGGCCAGTAAGCGCCGGCCGGCACCGCTTGTGCCATGGGACGCCAGGCGGCGCGCCAGCGCGCGGCCCAGGCCATGCGCCCAGGCCGGCTGCCGGCCCAGTGCCAGCAAGGCCAGGCCCCAGGCCAGGATGGCCGCATGCAGCAGTACCCAGAGCGGACTGAGCGCCGCCACCTGCTCGGCCGCCAGGGCCAGTGCTTGCGCGACACCCGCCACCAGCGCACCGGCCAGCGCGTAGCTGACGAGGCGACCCGTGTGAAAGAGGGCCAGGCCGGACGGCGCGGCACGCGCACAGGCACCGGCCGCATCGTTCGGCACCACCCGAACCAGGCGGATCAGGCCGGTGGAAGGCGCGCCGCACATGGCCACGCAATGCGGGCCGCCGGCCAGCCCCATCAGCAGGGCCGCGCCGATCAGGGGCGCCTGTTCCAACATCATCAAACGATGCGCGAGAAGCGCGCCCGGTTGCGGTCGGCCTGCAGGTATCGGTCGAACACCATGGCGATGGCGCGCACGAAGAACCAGCCGGTCTCGGTCACTTCCAGTTCGTGGTCGCGCAGCTTCACCAGGCCTTGCGCCACCAGCGGGCCCAGGGCTGCCAGCTCGGGCGCGAAATGGTCGACGAAATCCACCAGGTGCGCCTGACCGATGGCGCCGAAGTCCACCTTGCCCTGGCACATGATGGCCATGATGACGGCGCGGCGCAGCAGGTCGTCGCGCGTCAGCGCCAGGCCGCGCTCCACCGGCAGCCGGGCCTGGTCCAGATGATCGTAGTAGGCATCCAGGGTCTTGGCGTTCTGGCTGTAGGTGGCGCCGATGTGGCCGATGGCCGACACGCCCAGCGCCACCAGGTCGCAGTCCGGCTGCGTGCTGTAGCCCTGGAAGTTGCGGTGCAGCCGGCCCTGGCGCTTGGCGACGGCAAGCGGGTCGTCGGGCAGCGCGAAATGGTCCATGCCGATGTAGACGTAGCCGGCCGCGCACAGCGTGGCGATGGCGCGCGACAGCATCTGCACCTTGTCTGGTGCGCTGGGCAGCTGCTCGACATGGATGCGCCGCTGCGCCTTGAAGCGCTCCGGCAGGTGCGCGTAGGCATAGAGCGCGATGCGGTCGGGCCGCTGCCGGCAGACCTCTTCGAGGGTGTGCTCCAAGCTGTCCTGCGTCTGCCGCGGCAGACCGAGGATCAGGTCCATGTTGATCGAGCCGAAGCCCAGGTCGCGCGCCGCCGCCATCAGCTCGGCCACCTGCGTCGCCGGCTGCACCCGATGCACCGCCTGCTGCACGGCATGGTCGAAGTCCTGCACGCCGAAGCTCAGGCGGTTGAAGCCCAGCTCGACCAGGTTCTGCAGCCGCCTGGCATCGACCGTGCGCGGGTCGATCTCGATCGAGCGCTCGGCTTCGGGCAGGAAGCTGAAGGCGCCGTGCAGCAGTCCCATCAGCCGGCCCAGCTGCGCGTCGTCCAGGAAGGTGGGCGAACCGCCGCCCAGGTGCAGCTGGCTGACCGGCAGGCCGCGCCCCAGCTGCTCGACCTGCAGCTCGACCTCTCGCGCCAGGTAATTCAGGTAGCGGTCAGCGCGATCATGGTGGCGGGTGATGATCTTGTTGCAGGCGCAGTAGTAGCAAAGCGACGCGCAAAACGGGATGTGCACGTACAGCGACAAAGGCGCCGCCTGCTGCGCCCCGGCGTTGCGCCGGTGCCGCAGCGCGCGGGCGTAGTCCTCGTCGTCGAAGGCTTCGACAAAGCGGTCGGCGGTCGGGTAGGAGGTGTAGCGCGGCCCGCTCACCTCGAAGCGCTTGAGTTGCGCCGGAGAGACCGGCAAATGGAGGCTGTCCGGCAGCGCCGGGCTGGAAATTTGGGCTGCTTGCATGCGAAGCAATGTGAAGGCAAGCCGCCTGCCCTGCCTTGACGTGCATCAAGCCTCGCGTGCCCAGGCACCGTGAGAATGACCGCAGCATGATCTGCAACAAGCCTTCCATTCAGGTCGCCTGCTCCAACTGCAACCTGCGCGAGCTGTGCATGCCCGCCGGGCTGCAGCCCGACGAGCTCAAGCGCATCGACGGCCTGGTCTCGCTGCGCCGGCGCCTGCGCAGGCGCGAGCTGCTGTTTCACAACGGCGAGAAGTTCACGTCGCTCTATGCCATCCGAACCGGCGTGTTCAAGACCCGGGTGGCAAGCGAGGACGGGCGCGACCAGGTGACGGGCTTCCAGATGGCCGGCGAGATCATGGGCCTGGACGGCATCGTCAACGAGTTCCACAGCTGCGACGCGGTGGCCCTGGAAGATGCCGAGGTGTGCGTGATTCCCTTCGACCGCATCGAGGCCATGTCGCGCGAAGTACCGGCGCTGCAGCGCCATGTGCACCAGATCATGAGCCGCGAGATCGTGCGCGAGCACGGCGTGATGCTGCTGCTGGGCAGCATGCGCGCCGAGGAGCGGCTGGCCGTGTTCCTGCTGAACCTGGTGCAGCGCCTGCATGCACGCGGCTTCTCGCGTACCGAGGTGCTGCTGCGCATGTCGCGCGAAGAGATCGGAAGCTACCTGGGGCTGAAGCTGGAGACGGTGAGCCGCACGCTGTCCAAGTTCATGGACGACGGCATCCTCGAAGTGCGCCAGCGGCACCTGCGCATCCTGGATGCAGGGGCGCTGCAGCGGATGCTCAGTCCTTGATTCCCGCTTATCTTTGAACGGGATCCTTGCCAGGCGTCACCGCGTGATTGCGCCCGACCTGGGCCGGCAATTGCGCCTTGTCGACGACGACACCGCGCCCGCTCCGGCCCAGCTCCAAACCCTTGCGGTAGTAGTCGGGATCGACCACCGCATCGGGCCGCGCCATGGCAATCCACAAGGTCGCAAAGCCGGCCATGATCACCGCGGCCGGCAGGCCCAGCACCAGCCACATCATGGGGAACTTCCACCAGGGCTGGGGGGCGCCTGCGGGATCGGAGGGGGTCTTGTTCATCGCGGCACCAGGAAGATGGCTTTCTCGGACACATGCAGGCTGCCGTCGGCATCGCCCACATCGAAGTACACCGGATGCGATCCGGGCGTGGCCTGCTCGGCCGGCAATTGCAGCCGCACGGCCACCCAGCGCGCCTGCGCCGGACCGACCTCGAACAGATCCTCGGAAGCGACGCGCAGGCCGGGCAGGCCGTGCACCTGCACGCGCAGAACCTGATCGCGTTCGGTGGCGTTCATGAACTGCAGGCGGTAGATGTTCTCCAACTGGCCGCCCGCCACGATGCGCGCCAGCGCGGCGCGGTCGCGCACCACGTCCACCTTGAGCGGCATGCGTACCACCAGGCTGGCCAGCAGGCCGATGGACAGGGCCAACAGCACTGCGCCATAGATCAGCACGCGCGGGCGCAGCACCCGGCGCAGCATGTGGGCCCGATTCCAGCCGTGGGCCAGCGCGTTCTCGGTGGCGTAGCGCACCAGGCCACGCGGGCGAGAGATCCGCGCCATCACCTGGTCGCAGGCATCCGCGCACAGCCCGCAGCCGATGCATTCGTACTGCTGGCCGCGCCGGATGTCGATGCCGGTGGGGCAGACCTGCACGCACAAGGTGCAGTCGATGCAGTCGCCAACAAGGGGCTTGCCGGTGCTCGCCGCTTGTCCCTTGACCAGCGGGCCGCGGGGCTCGCCGCGTGCGGCGTCGTAGCTCACGACCAGGGTGTCGTGGTCGAACATGGCGCCCTGGAAGCGCGCATAGGGACACATGTACTTGCACACCTGCTCGCGCAGGAAGCCGGCATTGCCGTAGGTGGCCAGGCTGTAGAAGATCACCCAGAACACTTCCCAGCCGCCCATGCGCGTCTGCAGGAAGGCCAGGCCCAGCTCGCGGATCGGCGTGAAGTAGCCGACGAAGCTGAAGCCAGTCCACAGGGCAATTCCAAGCCACACCAGGTGCTTGAGCCATTTCTTGACCAGCTTCTCCGCCGAGAAGCTGGCGCCGTCCAGCCGCATGCGGGCGCTGCGCTCACCCTCGATATGGCGCTCCACCCACAGGAAGATCTCGGAGTAGACGGTCTGCGGGCAGGCATAGCCGCACCACAGCCGACCGGCCACCGCGGTGAACAGGAACAGCGACAGCGCCGACAGCACCAGGAGGCCCGACAGGTAGATCAGGTCCTGCGGATAGAGCACCAGCCCGTAGATGTAGAAGCGCCGCCCCGCCAGGTCAAACAGCAGCGCCTGCCGCCCGCCCCACTGCACCCAGGGCATGCCGTAGAAGAAGAGCTGTGTCGCGAAAACGAGCGCCCAGCGCCAGCGATTGAACCGACCGCTGATGGTGCGCGGATAGATCTTGCGCGAGCGGGCATAGAGCCCTACTTCGGCGAGCGCCCCATCCGGCGCGATCGGGATGATCGGGATGTTCTTGCGCTGCGGCTGACCGGCTGCCTGGACCATGGTGGTGCGCGAATCCTCTTCAGGGCGCTGGCTTGGCCGCCGGCTTGTTCGACATGCCCCAGACATAGGCCGCCACCACCTGGATCTGCGCCTCGGTCAGGCGCTCCTCCTGCGCCGGCATGATGTTGTGCCGGCCCTTGTTGATGATGGCGACGATGGCGTCCTCGCCGAAGCCGTGCAGCCAGATGTCGTCATTCAGGCGCGGCGCGCCCAGGGCCGCGTTGCCCACGCCGCCCACGCCGTGGCAGGCCGCGCAGGCCGAGAACTTGGACTTGCCCAGCCCGGCGCGCACCGAATCGGTGGCGCGGCCCGACAGGCTCAGCACGTACTGCGCGAGGTTGCGTACCTCTTCCTGTGTGCCGACGGCGGCGGACATCGGCGGCATGATGCCGGCGCGGCCCTTGGTGATGCTCTGCACGATGGCATCGGGGCTGCCGCCATGCAGCCAGTCGGTGTCGCTCAGGTTGGGAAAGCCGCGGCTGCCCCGCGCATCCGAGGCGTGGCACTGGGCGCAGTTGTTCATGAAGATGCGCTCGCCGATGGCCTTTGCCTTGGCGTCGCCGGCGATCTGCTCGATCGGCAGGCCCTGGAAGCCCGCATAGATCGGCACCATGGCCTGGTCGGCCAGGGCGCGCTCGCTGCGGTACTGCTGCTGCGCGCTCCATTCCAGCTTGCCGTCGCTGCGGCCCAGGCCCGGATAGAGCACCAGGTAGCCCAGGCCGAACACGATGGTGATGACGAACAGGCCCACCCACCACATCGGCAGCGGGTTGTTGGCTTCGCGCAGGTCCTCGTCCCAGACGTGGCCGGTGGTGTTGTCCGCGCTGAGGGCCACTTTTTTGCGGGCGGTGACCCACAGCAGCAGCGCGCAGGCGGCGATGCTCGCGAGGGTGAGCACCGCGACGTAGTCGGCCCAGAAGGCGTTCAGGAAGTCACTCATCGCACGGCTCCTTGTTTCTTCTCATTCATCGCCAGCCTCGAAGGGCAGCCGGGCGGCCTCTTCGAAGCGGCCCGCGTTGCGCCGCGCGTAGGCCCACAGCACGATGCCGAGGAAGAGCAGGAAGCAGGCGACGGTGGCGCCGATGCGCAGGCTGTTGAGGTCCATGGCGTGACTCCTTTTCTTCTTTGCTACTTCAGCGCCAGGCCGAGCGATTGCAGGTAGGCGATGGTGGCTTCCATCTCGGTCTTGCCTTCCACCTGCTTGGGCGCGGCGGCGATCTCCTCGTCGCTGTAGGGCACGCCGACCCGGCGCAGTGCGCGCATGCGGGCCGGCATGGCTTGCGCATCGACCAGGGTCTTGTCCAGCCAGGGGTAGGCCGGCATGTTGGATTCGGGCACCAGGTCGCGCGGATTGTTCAGGTGGATGCGGTGCCACTCGTCGCTGTAGCGTCCGCCCACCCGGTGCAGGTCGGGACCGGTGCGCTTGCTGCCCCACTGGAAAGGGTGGTCGTAGACGAACTCGCCGGCCACCGAGTAGTGGCCGTAGCGCAGGGTCTCGGAGCGGAAGGGCCGGATCATCTGCGAGTGGCAGCCGTAGCAGCCCTCGCGCAGGTAGACATCGCGACCGGCCAGCTGCAGCGCGCTGTAGGGCTTGATGCCGGCGATCGGCTCGGTGGTGGATTTCTGGAAGAACAGCGGCACGATCTCGACCGCGCCGCCGATCGCCACCACGATCAGGATCAGCACGATCATCAGGAAGTTGTTGGTCTCGATCTTCTCGTGGCTGAAGCCGGTGCTGCTGCCGCTGCCGGCGGCGCTGGAATCGTTAGGCGTTGTCATGGCGTGGCTTTCTTTCTTCTTGCAGGCACTCAGGCGTGGGCCGGGACCAGCGGCGGCACGACGGCGCGCGCCGAGCTGCCGGTGATGACGGTCATCCAGACGTTCCAGGCCATCACCAGCATTCCGCTGAGGTACAGCAGGCCACCGATCAGGCGCAGCAGGTAGAAGGGAAAAGTCGCCTTCACGCTCTCGACGAAGGTGTAGGCCAGGGTGCCGTCCGGGTTGATGGAGCGCCACATCAGGCCCTGCATCACGCCGGCGATCCACATCGCGGCGATGTACAGCACCACGCCGATGGTGGAGATCCAGAAGTGCAGCTCGATGGCCGGCACGCTGTACATGGCGGTGCGGCCGTACAGGCGCGGGATCAGGTAGTAGAGCGATCCCATCGTGATGAAGCCGACCCAGCCGAGCGCGCCCGAGTGGACGTGGGCGATGCCCCAGTCGGTGTAGTGGCTGAGCGAGTTGACCGTCTTGATCGACATCATCGGCCCCTCGAAGGTCGACATGCCGTAGAAGGACAGCGACACGATCAGGAAGCGCAGGATCGGATCGGTGCGCAGCTTGTGCCAGGCGCCCGACAGGGTCATCACGCCGTTGATCATGCCGCCCCAGCTGGGCGCCAGGAGGATCAGCGAGAACACCATGCCCAGCGACTGGGTCCAGTCGGGCAAGGCGGTGTAGTGCAGGTGGTGCGGGCCGGCCCACATGTAGGTGAAGATCAGCGCCCAGAAGTGCACGATCGACAGCCGGTACGAATACACCGGACGCTCCGCCTGCTTGGGGATGTAGTAATACATCATCCCGAGGAAGCCCGCCGTGAGGAAGAAGCCCACCGCGTTGTGGCCGTACCACCACTGCACCATCGCATCCTGCACGCCGGCATAGACCGAGTAGCTCTTCATCCAGCCGGCCGGCATCGAGGCGCCGTTGACGATGTGCAGCAGCGCCACCGCGATGATGAAGGCGCCGTAGAACCAGTTGGCCACGTAGATGTGGCGCACCTTGCGCTTGGCAATGGTGCCGAAGAAGACGATGGCGTAGGCCACCCAGACCACCGCGATGGCAATGGTGATGGGCCATTCCAGCTCGGCGTATTCCTTGCCGCGCGTGTAACCCAGCGGCAGGCTGATGGCTGCCGCCACGATGATGGCCTGCCAGCCCCAGAACACGAAGGACGCGAGGCCCGGCGCGAACAGCCGCGTCTGGCAGGTGCGCTGCACCACGTGAAAGCTGGTGGCCATCAGCGCGCAGCCGCCGAAGGCGAAGATCACCGCGTTGGTGTGCAGCGGCCGCAGGCGCCCGTAACTGAGCCAGGGAATGCCCAGGTTGAGCTCGGGCCAGGTCAGCTGGGAGGCGATCACCACCCCCACCAGCATGCCGACCACGCCCCACACGACGGACATGAAGGCGAGCTGGCGCACCACTGTGTCGTGATAGATCGCCGTGGGGGAGTCGCTTGCGTCTTGCATGGCCTGGTCTTCCGTTCTTCTGCTGTCTGTCGTCGGGGTTGCGGCCAGTGTCGACGGGCCCTTGCCAGGCCCCTTTGATGCAGATCAATCGCCGTGCAGGATGCGCTCGCCTTCGCGCTCGACGTCGTCGAATTGGCCACGCTCCACCGCCCAGAACAGCGCTGCCAGCACCAGCAGCACCAGGCCGACGGAGAAGGGGATGAGCAGGAACAGGATGTCCATCAGGGCCCGGCCTTGCGTGCGGACGTCAGGCGCGCCGCGTTCGCCACCACCACCAGCGAGCTGGCCGCCATGCCCAGGCCGGCCAGCCAGGCCGGCAGCCAGCCGGCCAGCGCGAGCGGAATGCACAGGAGGTTGTAGGCCGCGGCCCAGGCCAGGTTCTGCCGCACCACACGCATGGTGGCGCGTGCCTGCAGCCAGGCCTTGTCGATCACGCGCAGCTCGTCACCCAGCACGATGAAGTCGGCCCGGGCCTGCGTCAGCGGCGCCGCCTGGGTGCCGAAAGCCAGCGAGGCATCGGCACGCGCCAGCACCGGCCCGTCGTTGAGGCCGTCGCCCACCATCAGCACGCGTCGACCCTGCGCTTGCAAGGTCTTCAGGTAGCGCAGCTTGTCTTCCGGCGCGCAGCCGCCTTGCACGTGCCGGATGCCCACGCGCGCGGCCAGCGCCCGCGCCGCGCCGACCCGGTCGCCGGACAGCAGGTGCACATCCAGGCCGCGCCCGCGCAGCAGCGCGACCGTGTCGGCGGCGTCGGCACGCAGATCCTCGGTCAGCACGAAGCTGGCGGCCCAGCCCTTTTCATCGGCCAGATGCACCTGCGTCGCCTCGAGCGGAAGCGCCGAGACGTCGCAGAAGGCGGCGGCACCCAGGCGCATCCGGCTGGAAGGAGCGCCACTTCGCGCGCCGCGGGCGAGCCGCGCATCCAGCCCCAGGCCCCCATGCTCGGTGGCTTGCAGCAGCGTCCACTCGCCCAGCGTGGGCTGCGGTGCGGCGCGCCAGGCCGCTACCAGGGCACGCGCCGCCGGGTGCAGCGAGGCGGCGGCGATGACGGCGGCGCGCTCCAGCGCCTCGCGCGGGCGCATGCCCTGCCGGCAGTAGATGCGCGTCAGACGCGGCGTGTCGCGGGTGAGCGTGCCGGTCTTGTCGAACACCACGGTGTCAACGCCGGCCAGCGCCTCCAGCGCCTGCAGCTCGCGCACCAGCAGGCCGCGCCGGGCCAGCGCGCCGGCGCTGGCCAGCATGGCGGCCGGGGTGGCGAGCGAGAGCGCGCATGGGCAGGTCACGATCAGCACGGCCACCGCCACCATCAGCGCCTGGCCGGGGCCCGCCGGCCACCACCCGGCGGCGGCCAGTGCCGCCGCCGCCAGCACCACGACCAGGAAAGGCCGCGCCACCCGATCGGCCAGCCGCGCCAGCCGCGGCTTGCTGAGCGCAGCGCCGTCCATCAGGGCGACGATGCGGGCGAAGCGCGTGTCTTCCCCCACCGAGTCCACCCGCATGCACACCGGCGACGACAGGTTGTGGCTGCCGGCCAGCACGTGCTCGCCGCAGGCGCGCGCCTGCGGGCGCGACTCGCCGCTGAGCAGGGCCTCGTCGACCGCGGTGTCGCCCTCGACCAGCACGCCATCGGCAACGAAGCGCTCGCCCGGCAGCACGCGCAGCACGTCGCCGGGGCGCAGGCGCTGCACCGGCACGCGCTGGAAGCCCAGGCCGTCGGGCGCGCGCCGTTCGGCGCTGTCGGGCAGGCGGTTGAGCAGCCCCTCCAGCGCGCCGGCCGTGCGCTCGCGCAAGCGCGACTCCAGCCAGCGGCCGGTGAGCAGGAAGAACACGAACATGGTGAGCGAATCGAAGTACACCTGCGCGCCCAGCGGCCCGGCGGGGTCGAAGGTGGCGACGCTGCTGACGGCAAAGGTGATGGCGATGCCCAGGGCCACCGGCAGGTCCATGCCGATGCGCCCGTGGCGCAGGTCGCGCAGTGCGCCGCGAAAGAAGGGCCCGCACGAGAAGAGCAGGACCGGCAGGCTGAGCACCCAGGAGGCCCAGCGCAGCAGCTGCGCGCTGTCGGCCGCCAGCTCGCCCGGGCGCGCGGTGTACGCCGGGTAGGCGTACATCATCACCTGCATCATGCAAAAGCCCGCGACCAGCCAGCGCCACAGCGCCAGCCGCCCTTCGCGCAGCCGGCGTGCGCGGGCCTGCAGGTCACCCGCCGGCACCAGCCCGTAGCCGGCCCGGGCGGCGGCCTCCAGCCATTGCGAAGGCCGGGCCGCTGCGTCCGACCAGCGGATGCGGGCACGCCGGCCGGCCCCGTCGACGTCGACCCGCTCGACGCCCGGCAGGCGCGCCAGCGCCGCTTCCACATTGAAGGCGCAGGCGGCGCAATGCATGCCCTCGATGACGAATTGCGATTCCCAGCGCTGCGCGGACCGCTCGCCGGGCTGGGCAACGGCATTGCCCAGCGGGCGGCTGAAGAAGGACCACTGGTCCGGCTCGTCGAGCAGGCGCCAGTCGCCGCGCGCCTGCGCTGTCGCCGCGGCGCCGTCGTCGCCGGCGCGACCAGCCGGATCGAGCGCAAGGGAAGCAGGCATGCAGCGAGGCTATGCGGCGTGCGCATGCGCCGTGTTGATCTGCGTCAAGGCCAGGTCGACGCCACGGCCTACGCTGGGCCCATGCTGTTCAAACGCATCCTGGTAGCCACCGATGGTTCCACGCTGTCCAGAAAGGCGGTGGCCAGCGCCATCTCGCTCGCCGCCACCCACGAGGCCGAGCTGCTGGCGGTGACGGTGGTGCCACGCTATCCCACGAGCTATTTCGAAGGCGCAGTCGGCTTCTCGCCCGACGAAATCGCCACCATCGAAGGTCGATGGGCGCAGGACGCGCAGAAGAAGCTCGACGCCGTCAGCGAACGCGCGCGTGCCGCCGGCGTGCAGGTGAAGACCGCTTCGCTGAGCTCCGACCTGGTGGCCGAAGCCCTGATCGCCGCCGCGAAGAAGCACAAGTGCGACCTGATCGTGATGGCTTCGCACGGCCGCAAGGGCCTGAATCGGCTGTTGATGGGCAGCGAGACCCAGCATGTGCTGACGCACTCGACCTTGCCGGTGCTGGTGTTGCGCTGAAACGCAGGCGACCTCAGCCGCCCGTCGGGTCACAGCCCAGTGCTACCACCGATGCCACGAGCCTCCCAACAATGGGCCCAGGCGGTGTTCCGCAACCTTGCCGATCCGCCCGATTGTTGATCTTCAAAGAAGAAGGAGACGCTCGATGCCACGCAAGATCCTGATGCTGTGCGGCGACTACGCCGAAGACTACGAGACGATGGTGCCCTTTCAGGCGCTGTCCGCCGTCGGCCACACGGTGCACGCGGTGGCGCCGGACAAGAAGGCCGGCGACTGGATCTACACCGCGATTCACGATTTCGAAGGCGCGCAGACCTACAGCGAAAAGCCCGGCCACCGCTTCACGCTCAACGCCACCTTCGCCGACGTGCGCCCCGAAAGTTACGACGCGCTGGTGATTCCCGGCGGCCGCGCGCCCGAGTACCTGCGCATGAACGCGCGGGCGGTGGAGATCACCCAGCACTTCCTGGCTGCCGACAAGCCACTGGCCGCCGTGTGCCACGGCGCGCAGCTGCTGGCTGCCACCGGCATGCTGAAGGGCCGCAAGGTATCGGCCTACCCGGCCTGCCAGGTCGAGGTGGAGCTGGCCGGCGCCGAATACATGGGCATCGCGGTCGACCAGGCGGTGACCGACCGCAACCTGGTCACGGCGCCCGCGTGGCCGGCGCACCCGGCCTGGATCGGCCAGTTTCTCAAAGTGCTGGGCACGCGCATCGAGGGCTGACCCGCTGCGCTAGAGTGACGGCTCATCCACCCGAGAGGAGCGCGCCGCCATGTGCGAAATCTTCATCAGCGCCGACCCGCAAAGCTACGAGAGCCGCACCCGCTCGGTGCGGCTGCACGGCGTGGTCACCAGCATCCGGCTCGAGAACCTGTTCTGGCAGGTGCTGGACGAAATCGCCCAGCGTGACGGCATGGGCGTGGTGCAGCTGATCGAGAAGCTGTACGACGAACTGGCGGCGGCGCGCGGCGAGGGGATGGGCAATTTCGCCTCTTTCCTGCGCGTGTGCGCGCTGCGCTACCAGGCGCTGCTGGCCCAGGGCCGCATCCCCGCCGACGCCGCGGTGGCGATTGCTTCGCTCGACGCGCGGACGGTGCTGCATGCCCTGCCGCAGGGCTGGGGCCGCCCCCTGCACGACGCCGCCACGGCCGCCTGAGCGCTGACCCGCCGGCCCGGGGGCCTTTGCCGGCGCCCCTATGATGGGGGCAGAGATCGCCCTTTTTTCGTTCCCCCGCGTCCCCAAATCCCCGAGAGATGAAGCCGGAAGACCTCGAACGTCTGGTCAGCCTTGCGATGCCTTTTGGCAAGCACAAGGGCTGCGTGATCGCCGACCTGCCCGGCAACTACCTCACCTGGTTTGCGCGCGAAGGGTTCCCAAAGGGCGAGATCGGCCGGCTCCTGCAGCTGATGCATGAAATCGACCACAACGGCCTGAAGCCCCTGCTGGCGCCCCTGCGCCAAGCCCGTGCCGCGCGCCGTACCTGAGAGATCACCCCCCTTTGGATTGGAGACCAACGCATGACGACGACGACCAGCTATCCCGACACCCGACTCCTGATCAACAACGAATGGTGCGACGCCGAAGGCGGCAAGACCCAGGACGTGGTCAACCCGGCCACCGGCAAGGCCATCGGCAAGGTGGCCCACGCCAGCATCAAGGACCTGGACCGCGCCCTGGCGGCCGCCCAGGCCGGCTTCGAGAAGTGGCGCAAGACGCCCGCCAACGAGCGCGCCATCATCATGCGCAAGGCCGCCGGCCTGCTGCGCGAGCGCGCCGCAGACATCGGACGCATCCTCACGCAGGAACAGGGCAAGCCTTTTGTCGAAGCGCGCGGCGAAGCGATTGCCGGCGCCGACATCATCGAATGGTTTGCCGACGAGGGCCGCCGCACCTATGGCCGCATCATCCCCTCGCGCAACATCAACGCGCAGCAGCTGGTGATCAAGGAGCCGGTGGGCCCGGTCGCCGCCTTCACGCCCTGGAACTTCCCGATCAACCAGATCGTGCGCAAGCTGGGCGCGGCGCTGGCCAGCGGCTGCTCCTTCCTGGTGAAGGCGCCCGAGGAGACCCCGGCCTCGCCGGCCGCCCTGCTGCAGTGCTTTGTCGACGCCGGCATTGCGCCCGGCGTGGTGGGCCTGGTGTATGGCAACCCGGCCGAGATCTCGAGCTACCTGATCTCGCATCCGATCATCCGCAAGGTGACCTTCACCGGCTCCACTCCGGTGGGCAAGCAGCTGGCCGCGATGGCCGGCCAGCACATGAAGCGCGCCACCATGGAGCTGGGCGGCCACGCCCCGGTGATCGTGGCGGCCGATGCCGACATCGCACTGGCCGTGAAGGCCGCCGGCGCGGCCAAGTTCCGCAATGCCGGCCAGGTCTGCATCTCGCCGACCCGCTTCCTGGTGCACAACAGCATCCGCGCCGAGTTCGCCAAGGCCATGACGGCCCAGACCGAAAAGCTCAAGCTGGGCGACGGCCTGGCCGAAGGCACCACGCTGGGCCCGCTGGCCAATTCGCGCCGCATCGCCGCCATGGACAAGATCCTGGCCGACGCCCGCGCCACCGGTGCCAAGGTGCTCACGGGCGGCGAGCGCGTGGGCAGCGAAGGCAACTTCTTCGCCCCCACCGTGCTGGACGAGGTCTCGCTGCAAGCCGACGTGTTCAACAACGAGCCCTTCGGCCCGATCGCCGCCATCCGCGGCTTCGAGACGCTGGACGAAGCCATTGCCGAAGCCAACCGCCTGCCCTTCGGCCTGGCCGGCTACGCCTTCACCCAGTCCATCAAGAACGCGCACCAGCTGGCGCAGCAGATGGAAGTGGGCATGCTGTGGATCAACCAGCCCGCGGCCCCCACGCCGGAAGCGCCCTTCGGCGGCGTGAAGGATTCGGGCTACGGCTCGGAAGGCGGGCCGGAGGCGATGGAGGCTTACCTGGTGGCCAAGTCGGTCTCGATCATGGCGGTCTGACCGGCCTCAGGCTTCACGCAAAAAAAGGCGCGGCGCAAGTCGCGCCTTTTTCTTTTTTGGGTCCGCTCATTCCATCCGGAACTGCACACTTGCCGACAACCCGCCGCCCGCGCGAGGCGCAAGGACCAGCGTCGCATGGCAGGCCTGTGCAAGCCGCTGTGCGATGGCAAGGCCAAGGCCCGTTCCGCCGGTCGCTCGATTGCGTGATTCCTCGATGCGGTAGAAAGGTTGCATGACCTTGGACACTTCATCGGCTGAAATGCCCGGGCCGCGATCGAGCACCTGGATCACGGGGCAGCCCTCTTGCAGGGTCAGGGCCACTTCCGCCTCGCCGGCGAACTTCAGTGCATTGTCGATCAGGTTGCCGACCACGCGGCGCAGCGCCTGCGGCCGGGTATGCGCGGTACATGGCGGGCTGCCCAGCCAATGCACCGGCTGCGCTGCGTCCTGGTAATCGGCAACGATGCTTTCGAGCAACGCCACGAGGTCGGTGCGCGCTTGCGCTTCCAGGGCGGCATGGGATGTGCGCGCATAGGCCAGCCCCTGTTCCACGAGGTGCTGCATCTGCCCGAGGTCGGCATGCAGCTTGTCTCGCATGGTCGTGTCGGACAAGAGATCGGCCCGCAGCCGCATGCGCGTGATCGGGGTCTGCAGGTCGTGCGAGATCGCAGCGAGCATCTGGGTGCGCTCGGCCAGGTGCTCGTCGATGCGCTGGCGCATGCGATTGAATGCGGCCGCGGCCTGGCTGACTTCTCGCGGACCGTTCTCGGGCAATGGCGCAGCCGGCCGTGCCGGATCCAGGGTGCCCGCGGCGGCGGCCAGCTGCGCCAGCGGCCGCGCGGCCTGCCGCACCGCCAGCCAACACAGGGCCGCGAGAACGACCAGTTGCAGGACCAGGGTGCCGACAACCCAGGGTGATACCGACAAGCCGCGCTGGATCAGGTCCACGGCAAGAGGTGTGCCGTCCTGCAGGCGCAGATGCAGCCGCATCGAGATGCCCGGCAGGCCAGGGTCGGTGACCCGCAAGGCCTGTGCGGGCAGTACCTGCTTCAGGGTTTGCGTCACGGCCTCGGACAAGGGCGAGGTGTCCGGCGCGCGTTGCTGGCGTGGCGCGCTCGCCGTTTCGCCCATCGACACCCGGTAGTTGGGCCGCTGCAGATGGGGCAGCCAGGCCTCGCGCTCGACCGCAGGAAGGCGATCGAGCATCGCCACCGAACTGGCAATGTCGGCCGCGGCGTAAGACACCATCATCCCGCGCATCGCCAACCCACGCTCGCCCAGCACGAAGCCGAAGGTCAGGACGTGCGCGGCGGCGAGTCCGGCGAACAGGATCAGCATGAGCCGGCCAAAGAGGGTGCGCGGCCAGCTCATTCGGCCCCCGCAGCCGCGATGGCGGCGCAAAACACGTAGCCCTCGTTGCGCACCGTCTTGATGTAGCGCGCCTCGCGCGTGTCGTCGCGCAGCCGCTGGCGCAGGCGGCTGACCAGCAAGTCGATCGAACGGTCGAACGCCTCGGCGTCGCGCCCCTGGGTGAGGTTCAGCAGCTGGTCGCGGGTGAGGACGCGTTGCGGGTGCTGGAGCAGCACGCGCAGCAGACGATATTCCGCGCCGGACAGCGACACCACGGTGCCATCGCGGTCCATCAGGTGGCGCGCCACCGTGTCCAGCGTCCAGTCGCCAAAGCGCAGGAGCGCCTGTGGCACCTCCGCCGCGATGGGCGGAGGCAGCATGCGGGTGCGGCGCAGCACCGAACGGATGCGCGCGAACAACTCGCGCGCGGCAAAGGGCTTGGGGAGGTAGTCGTCGGCGCCGAGCTCCAGCCCCAGGATGCGGTCGGCCTCGTCGGCGCGGGCGCTGAGCATGATGATCGGCAACGGCGGCTGGCCGGGGGCACGCAGCTCGCGACACAGGCTGATGCCGTCCTCGCCGGGCAGCATCAGGTCGAGCACCAGCAGATCCACGCGTTCGCGCGCCAGCACGCGGCGCATCTCGCGGCCGTCGGCAGCCCCCGTGGCTTTCAGGTCCTGGCGCGCGAGGTATTGCGTGAGCAACTCGCGGATCTCGGAGTCGTCGTCGACGATGAGGATGTGGTCCTGCCGGTTCATGCCTGCTTTGTACCTGAGCGCGGTGCCAGGACCCGGGCGGGGGAAGGCGGTTTTGTATCGCACTTTGTCCGGCCGCACGGATTGACATCTGCGCGTACAAATCTCGCCGCCGCCGACAAGCCGCGGATACGCGCGGCCGGCTCAATGCAGGCATTCAACAACACAGGAGCCCGCATGAAACCCGTCTTCCTTCTTGGCGCCACGCTGGCGGCCGCCTCCACCATCGCCGCGCCCCTGGCCATGGCACAGCCGGCGCAAATGGGACGCTGGATCACCGAATCGGGCAACCTCGAGGTCGAGATCGCCCCGTGCGCCGACGCGCCGCTGCTGTGCGGCACGGTGGTGCGCGAGCTCGCCCAGCGTTCGATGAGCGCGCCCGGTGCGCCGATGGACCCTGCCGACAAACGCCCCGTCCTGGGCATGAAGATCCTGACGGATCTGCAGCCCGCGGGCGACGAGGCGCTTCGCGGCCAGATCTACAACCGCGAGAACGGCAGGCACTACAGCGTGAACCTGGCCATGGACGGACCAGGGCAGTTGCTCGTGCGCCCCTACGTGGTGCTGCCGCTCTTTGGCAAGACGCAACTCTGGCACCGCGCGGCCGCCAGCAGCCAGGAGGCCAATTGATGGCGCCCGTTCTTGCGGAACCCGGGCTGGCCTTTGCAGCCGGGCTGCTCACCGTGGGCGCGCCCTGTGTGCTGCCACTGCTGCCGGTGGTGCTGGGCGCCTCGGCGGCGGGCGGGCCGGGTGGCACGCGGCCGGTGTTCATCGCGGCCGGCTTCGCAATCTCGTTCACGCTGCTGGCGCTGGTGTTCGGCTCGGTGCAGCAGCTGCTCGGGCTGGAGCAGCAGACCGTGCGCGATGCCGCGGCACTGATGCTGGTGCTGTTCGGTCTGTGCATGGTCTGGCCGCAGCCGTTCCAGCGGCTGAGCGCTTCCGCCAGCGGCCTGCTCAACCGCGTGAGCAGCCTGGGCGACCGCGCCGGCCCCGGTTGGGCAGGCGGGATCCTGGTTGGCGTGTCGCTCGGCGCGGTGTGGACACCTTGCGCCGGCCCGGTGCTCGCCTCCATCCTGACGCTGGTGGCCTCCCAGCCGCACTGGAGCCAGGCGGCCGGGCTGCTGGGCCTGTACTCGCTTGGTGCGGCATTGCCGATGCTGGGCATCGCCTACGGCGGACAGTGGGCCCTGACACGGGTTCGCACGCTGACACGGCACATGCACAGACTGCAGCAGGTCATGGGCGTGGTGGTGGCGCTCGTGGGGCTCCTGACCTTTCTTCAGTACGACACCCTGGTGACGCTGTGGCTGTCGGACTTCTATCCGTCACTGACCGGAGGGCTCTGACCATGGCACACGACAACCCAACGCTACGCCGGCGCACCTTTCTCGCGGCCATGGCCGGCCTCCCGTTTGCCGCCACCGCGGCGCCCGATGGCCTGCACGACTGGGGGGCCGCGCCGGACTTCCGCGGTATCACGCAGTGGTTCAACTCGCCGGCCCTGTCGCTGGACGGTTTGCGCGGGCGCCTGGTGCTGGTGGACTTCTGGACCTACGCCTGCATCAACTGCCTGCGCACCCTGCCGCACGTGAACCGCTGGGCCGCCAGCTACGCAGACGCGGGGCTGGTGGTGGTGGGCGTACACACGCCGGAGTTCGCGTTCGAACGCGCCCCGGCCAACGTGCAGGCCGCGATCAAGCGCCACGGCGTCAAGCACCCCGTGGCGCTGGACAACGACTACGCCACCTGGAAGGCCTACGACAACCGCTTCTGGCCCGCGGCCTATCTCGTTGATGGCCGTGGGCGCATCCGCTACCGGCACTTCGGCGAGGGCGACTACGACCGCACCGACGCTGCCATCCGGACGCTGCTGGAGCGGCCAGGCCGCGCCTGAGCCGACGCAGCGGCTGGGCCTTTCGCGGCCTGCTCGCCATGCAGCAGGCGCAGGAAGGCTTCGGCCGGCTTGCCAATCGGCCAATCCTTGCGTACCAGGCTGCCGTAGGCCGGCAGCTGCTGGCGGATGCGGTAGTCGACGATGTGCAGCAAGCCGTGCTGCGCATCGCGCCGCGCCATGGCTTCCGGGATCACCGCCACCAGCTCGGAGCGGCGGATCAGGTTGACGGTGGTGAGGATCGAGCCGGTCTCGATCAGGCCCGGCGGCAGGGCCGCGTGGTGGTCGCGAAACTCGTGCTCGATCACGTCGCGCATGGGGCTGCCGAGAGGCTGCAGGATCCAGCCGTAGGCCAGCAGCGCTTCGAATTCGACACGCCGCTTGCGCGCCAGCGGATGGTGCTTGCCGACCACCACCGCCAGGCCCTCGTCCTCGATGGGGCGGAAATCCACCTCGAACTGCGGCTGGCCCACGAGCCGCCCCACCACCACCTCCAGCACGCCTTCGCGCAACTGGGCCAGCAGGCGATCGCTGGTGTCGACCGCGATCTCGACGGCCAGCAGCGGAAACTGCTGCTTCAAGCCCAGCAAGGCATCGCTCAGCCGGCCCGGCGAGGCCGCCATGATGCTGCCCACCGAGAACTTGCCGGCGCTTCCCAGGCGCAGTTCGCCCAGCTCGCGGTTGAGCGCCTCCATGCTGCCGCGGATGCCCTTGAAGTAGCCGGTGACACGCGCGCCTGCATCGTTGAGCTGCAGCCCCCGGCCCACGCGTTCGAACAAGGGCTGGCCGAGCGCGTTCTCGAGCTCATGCAGCATCTTGGTGGCAGCGGGCTGGGTCATGCCCAGCTGGACGGCCGCGGCACGCAGGGTGCGCTTCTCGTCGATGGCGAGCATCAGCGCCAGCTGGCGCATGCGCAGCCGATTGAGCAATTGGGGCGTACTTTGCTGGCGGTCGATGGAACCCATGATTGATCACCTGAGGCTATTGATTCATCACAAGCTTTCAGTTTACGGAATCAGACCGCCTTCCTACGATCCGGCCATCGATTCGCTTCGCACACAAGAAGGAGACAACCCATGAAACATCGAATGGCCGCGGCCACGGCGGCGGCGCTTGCGCTCGCGTCCGCCCTTGGCGCTCCCGCCCAGGCTCAGCAGCAGGAATGGCCCACGCGCAGTGTCCGCATCCTCGTGGGCTCGGCGCCGGGCGGCGGCACCGACGCCATGGCACGTGCCGTGGGCGACCGGCTCGGTCCGCTGCTCAAGCAGGCGGTGGTGGTCGAGAACAAGCCGGGCGCCTCGAACACGCTGGCGGCAGACGCCGCCGCCAAGTCCACCGACGGCCACACCCTGGTGATGGGCGTGGTGACAGCGCACGCGATCGCGCCGCACCTGCTCAAGCTAGGCTACGACAGCAACCGCGACCTAGTGCCGATCGCCTTTGTCGGTGCGGTGCCCAACGTGCTGGTGGTCAACAACGCCTTGCCGGCCGATTCGGTGGCGGGGCTGGTCAGGTTGGCCAAGGCCGAGCCCGGCAAGCTGAACTACGCCTCCAGCGGGGCGGGCAGCACCCAGCACATCGCGGCCGAAATGTTCAAGGACGCAGCCGGCATCGACATCACGCATGTGCCCTACAAAGGCAGCGGGCCTGCGCTGGTCGACCTGGTCGGCGGCCAGGTGCAGATGAGCTTCGACACCCTGCCTTCGGTGCTCGGCCAGATCAAGAACAACAAGGTGCGCCCGCTGGCCGTCACCAGCGCCAGGCGCAACACGCAACTGCCCGGCGTGCCGACCATGGCCGAAGCCGGCGTTGCCGGTGTGGAGATGAGTGCCTGGTACGGCATCTACATGCCGGCCGCCACGCCCAAGGCCGTGCAGGACAAGGTGCACGAGGCGGTGAACCAGGTACTGGCGATGCCCGAGACCAGGACCCGGCTGGAAGCCATCGGCGCGGAGATCACGCCGATGACGCAAGCGCAGTTCGCCCAGTTCCACGCCGCCGAATACAAGCGCTTCGGCGAGCTGATCAAGAAAAACAATATTCGAGTCGATTGAACATGAACACGCACCTTCCCGTCGTCGCGCTGACCCTGGGCGACCCCGCCGGCATCGGCTCCGAACTGATCGCACGCCTGCTGGCCCGACCCGAGGCCTGCCAGCGCGCCAATGTCGTGCTGGTGGGCGACCGCTGGCTGTGGGAGGAAGGCCAGCGCATGGCCGGCGTGCAGGTCGCGACCGAGGAAGTACCCGCCTTTGGCGCGGTGCGCGCGCGGGCCGACACACGGCTTGCGGCCTTCCTGCCGGTGCACAGCGTCGAGGCGGCGCAGGTGCATCGCGGCCGGGCCGAGGCGGCGGGCGGCCGCTCGGTGCTGCAGGTGCTCGATCGCTGCATGGATGCAACCTTGGCCGGCGAGGTCGATGCCATCTGCTTCGCACCGCTGAACAAGCAGGCCATGAAGCTCGGCGGCATGCGGCACGAGGACGAGCTGCACCACTTTGCCGACTACCTCGGCGTGACCGGCTACTTCTGCGAATTCAACACGCTGGGCGACTTGTGGACCTCGCGCATCTCCTCGCATGTGCCGACACGGGATGCCGCCCGCTACATCACCCGCGAGCGCATCGCGCAGGCGGCGGAGCTGATCTACCGCTCGCTGCTGACCAGCGGCTACGCCCAGCCCAAGGTGGCGATCGCGGCCTTCAACCCGCACGGCGGCGACGGCGGCGTGTGCGGGCGCGAGGAGATCGACACCATCGTCCCCGCGGTGCAGGCGCTGCAGGCGCGCGACTGGCCGACCGAGGCGCCCTTCCACGGCCCCTTTCCGGCCGACACCATCTTCCTGAAGGCGCGGGCGGGCGAGTACCAGGCCATCGTGACCATGTACCACGACCAGGGGCAGATCGCGATCAAGCTGATGGGCTTCGAGCGCGGCGTCACCGTGCAGGGCGGGCTGCCCATTCCCATCACCACGCCGGCGCACGGCACCGCCTACGACATCGCGGGCCGGGGCTTGGCCAGCGTGGAGGCGAGCTGGCAGGCCTTTGTCATCGCGGCCCACATGGGCCATGCACACCGCCAGGCCGCGACCGCCTGATTTCAATCAACCACAACCCATCGCTTCCATCACACACTCACCATGAAGATCAAATCCGTCCGCGCCCGCGTCTACCAATGGAAAGGCAAGACCGTTCCGCCGCAAGGCAACTTCTGCTCCAACGCGATGGACCTGCTGTACGCGCCGCAGGAAACCATGAGCACCTTCCGCTTTCACGCGTGGACCGTGGTGGAGATCGAGACCGATGACGGCATCGTCGGACTGGGCAACGTCGCACTGGCGCCGAGCATCGCCAAGGCGATCATCGACCAGTACCTGGCGCCGCTGGTGATCGGCCAGGACCCATGGGACTACGAGTACCTGTGGCAGCGCATGTACCGCGCCACGCATGCCTGGGGCCGCAAGGGCATCACCATGGCCGCCATCTCGGCCGTGGACATCGCGATCTGGGACATCCTGGGCAAGGCCACCGGCAAGCCGGTGTTCAAGCTGCTGGGCGGACGCACCAAGGAAAAGATCCCCTGCTACTACTCCAAGCTCTACCGCACCGACCTCGATGCCATGCAGGCCGAGGCGCAAAAGTTCCTGGACCAGGGCTTCACCATGTTCAAGTCGCGCTTCGGCTACGGCCCGCAGCACGGCACCCAGGGCGTCGCGGAAAACCTGAAGGCGGTGCAAGCGCTGCGCGAAGTGATCGGCGACGACAACGACCTGATGCTCGAGTGCTACATGGGCTGGAACGTCGAGTACGCCAAGCGCATGCTGCCCAAGCTGGAGAAGTTCCAGCCGCGCTGGGTGGAAGAGCCGGTGATTGCCGACGACATCGACGGCTATGCCGAGCTGAACGCCTTGACCAGCATTCCGATCTCGGGCGGCGAGCACGAGTTCTCGCTGTACGGCTTCAAGCAACTGCTGGAGCGCAAGGCGGTGAGCGTGGTGCAGTACGACACCAACCGCGTCGGCGGCATCACCGCGGCGCACAAGATCAACGCCCTGTGCGAGGCCTTCAGCGTGCCGGTGGTGCCGCATGCCGGCCAGATGCACAACTACCACCTGACGATGAGCTCGCTGGCCTCGCCGATGAGCGAGTACTTCCCGATGCACGACGTCGAGGTGGGCAACGAGCTGTTCTATTACATCTTCGACGGCGAGCCGGTGGCCGACCGGGGCCATCTGCAACTGGACGACCACAAGCCGGGCCTGGGCCTGACGCTCAAGCGCGACTACCTGGACCAGTTCGAGATCATCGAATGAGCGAGACGAGCACCCGCGCGCGCTACCAGGGCCTTTTCCCGGTGGTGCCCACGCCCTTCACCGAGCACGGCGCGCTCGACCTGGCGAGCCAGAAGCGCTGCGTCGACTTCATGATCGATGCCGGCTCCGACGGCCTGTGCATCCTGGCCAACTTTTCCGAGCAGTTCCTCCTGGCCGACGACGAGCGCGAACTCTTGACCCGCACGGTGCTGGAGCATGTGAACGGCCGCGTGCCGGTGATCGTGACCACCACCCACTTCAGCACCCGTGTGTGCGCCGAGCGCAGCCGCCGCGCCCAGGACATGGGCGCGGCCATGCTGATGGTGATGCCGCCCTACCACGGCGCCACCTTCCGCGTGCCGGAGCCGCAGATCCACGATTTCTTCGCGCGGCTGTCGGACGCGGTCGACATCCCCATCATGATCCAGGACGCGCCGGCCGCCGGCACGCCCATGTCGCCCGCCTTCCTCGCCAGGATGGCACGCGAGATCGAGCAGGTGAGCTACTTCAAGATCGAGACGGCCGGTGCCGCCGCCAAGCTGCGCGAGCTGCTTCGCCTGGGCGGCGACGCCATCGAGGGCCCGTGGGACGGCGAAGAAGCCATCACCCTGCTGCCCGACCTGGAGGCAGGCGCCACGGGCGCCATGACCGGCGGTGGCTATCCGGACGGAATCCGCCCGATCCTGGACGCCTGGCGCGATGGCCGGCGCGATGACGCCATCGCGGCCTACGAGCGCTGGCTGCCCTTGATCAATCTCGAGAACCGCCAATGCGGCCCGCTGGCTGCCAAGGCCTTGATGAAGGAAGGCGGCGTGATCGCCTGCGAAGCGCCGCGCCATCCCTTCCCCCCGCTGCATCCGGCCAGCCGCGCGCTGTTGATCGAGACCGCGCGCCGGCTGGACGCGCAGGTGCTGCGCTGGGCGCGCTGACACCACTTCGAGCGCGGTCACGGGCGCGCCCCCTGTTCAACCCATTGCGCCGGTTCAATAATCCGCGCGGCCCGGCGCTCCAGGCCGGGCCGCGGACGATGCAAGTTCAATCCATCAAGAACCCAGCAAGGAAGAACATCATGGCAAAGCAACACCTCTCCTGGCGCCGCAAGGCGCTGCTGATCGGCATTCCCATCGTCGTCGCGGCCTGCGCCACGGCACAGCAGTCCGGTGGCCCGGGTGGCATGAGCTTCTTCGTGACCAGCGTGGGCGGCGGCAAGGGCGCCGACCTGGGCGGCCTGGCCGGCGCTGACCGCCATTGCCAGACCTTGGCCGCTGCGGCAGGCGCGGGAAGCAAGACCTGGCGCGCCTACCTCAGCACCCAGGCCAAGGACAACGTGCCGACGGTGAACGCGCGCGACCGCATTGGCAAGGGGCCCTGGACCAACATCAAGGGCGTGGTGATCGGCAGCAGCGTCGATCACCTGCACAGCGCCAACAACAACGTCACCAAGCTCACGGCGCTCAACGAGAAGGGCGGCACGGTCGAAGGCCGCAGCGACACGACCAACCGCCACGACATCCTGACCGGCTCGCGCGCCGACGGCACCGCCTTCTCGCCCGGCGACGGCGACAAGACCTGCAGCAACTGGACCCAGAGCGGCAGCGACGGCGTGGCGGTGGTGGGCCACCACGACCGCATGGGCCCGACCGGCGACCCCTGGGCCACCTCGTGGAATTCCTCGCACCAGTCGCGTGGCGGCTGCAGCCAACAGGCGCTGCGCAGCACCGGCGGCGACGGGCTGCTCTACTGCTTCGCGACAAATTAGTCCCACCCCCGTATCGGCTCACTTCGTGTAGCCGAGTACCCCCTCAAGGGGGCAGCCCCTGCGGCCCGGCGAAGCCGGTTCCGCGGCGCTACTGGCCTCGGTTGTGGCGGTTTCATGGGGCGCGGGTCACGCGACGCGCCGTGGAGCACTGAAGAGATGTCCGGGCGGCGGCTCAGCGCAGGTTGAGGATCTGGACCTGTGGCTGACCCGGTGACGAAGCGGCGCCGACGCGCATCAGCCTCTCGCCCTCGCGGAAGAACAACCAGCAGCCGCTGTCCGGCCGGCGCGCCTGGCCCGGATTCAGCGGCGGCGCGGCGTTGAAGCGCACGCACAGGCTGCCGTCGTCCTTCAGCTCCCAGCGGCCGGCGCCGTTGACGCCGGCCCGACCCACGCTCTGACTGTTGTAGTACACCAGGCCGCTGCTGCGCAGCTCCCAGCGCATCAGCTCACCGGGGCCGCCATCCTCGAAGCCGTGCGACTTGCCGATCAGCAGTGGCTGCAGTTCGTCGCGGCTGAGATATTGGCGTGCGGCGGGTGATTGCAGGGGGACCGCACCAGGCAGCGCCGCCGGTGCGGAAGGCGCGATGGCCGCCACAGCGGCGGGCGGCGCGGCGGGTGGCGCGGCAGCCGGCCGCGGTGCAGGCGCGGCAGGTGCCGGCGCTGTGGCGGGTGGCACCGCGGTGGCCTCGGAATCGCGCTCGCGGCGGGCCCGCTCCAGCGCCGTCTCGATGTCCTTCGGCGGCGGCGGTGCCGCAGCCGGCGTTGGTCGGGCTGTCTGCTGCGTTGCCGGCCGACCCGCCCGAGCCGGGTTGAAGCTGAAGTCCGAGGTGAGCGAGGTGTTGACCCACGGCAGCTGGCGGCCCTGCGTGTCGCGCAGCACCTTCACCCGCACGTTCTTGAACATCTGCTCGACCTCGACGCCGGGCACGGTCAATTCATCGGCAAGGCTGCGCGTATAGATGCTGTTGCCGCCGTCGGGGCCGTCTTCGGCCGGCGCACCGGGCGCCGAGGCAAAGGCGATCAAGGTGCCGCGTGCGCCCATCTCGGCCAGGCCGCCGGCCGAGCGGATGTTGCGGGTCTTGCCGGCAAAGGGGTTGTTGCGGCAGGCGTCGAGGATCACGATGCGCGGGAAGGACCCGACCTTGTCGATGCGGGAGAGAAAGAGCTCATCGATGTCGACCGATTCGTCCTTCACCTCTTCCTGGTCGCGCAGGTTGATGTCCACCGGCAGCAGGTAGTTGCGGCCATCGATCTGCACGCCGTGGCCGGCGTAGTACAGCACCGCGGTCGCGTCGTCCTGCGCAACCTTGCGCGCAAAGTCGCGCAAGGCGCGCCGGAACTGAAGCACGTTGAGGTTGTAGTGCTCGCTGACCTCGAAGCCCAGCGTGCGCAGCTTGGCGGCGATCAGCCGGGCGTCGTTCTCCGGGTTGCTGAGCGGAAACTTCGGATACCGCGAGTTTCCGATGACCAGGGCGATGCGCTTGTCGGCGGCCGTCGAACCGGGCTGTGCATGGGCCGCGGGACTGAAGCCGGGCAGCACATGCAACAGCAAGCCCAAGGCCAGCAGCACCCACAGGCGACGAAGACGCAGCGCTACCCACCAGGCGGCCACGGCATCGGCGCGGGATAGGACGGACATGGTGCCAATATCCGCCGAGGCGGGGGTCAGCGCAAGTCGCCGTGGATCTGCGGCGCCGGGGTCCGCCCCGGCAGCCGTTCAGGCGACCCCTTCGAGGTCCAGGCGTTGTCCGCTTGCTGCATCGAAGAGATGCAAGGCGCCCGCCTTGGGCCGCAGGTGCAGGACGTCGCCCGGCGCCGCGGCCATGCGGTCGCGGATGAGTGCGATCACCTGCGCATCGCCCAGCCGCAGGTTGAGCTGGGTCTCGGAGCCCAGCGGCTCCACCACCTGCACCTGCGCCGGCACGCCTTCGCCGGCGGCGCAGGGTTCGAAATGCTCGGGCCGGATGCCGCACACCACCGCACGGCCCGCGTGCATCACGGCGGCTGGCGCCGGCACCGGCAGCACCACGCCGCCTTCCAGCGCAAAGCCCTGTGGCGTGCAGCGTCCGGCGATGAAGTTCATCGCAGGCGAGCCGATGAAGCCAGCCACGAACTGGTTGGTCGGGCGGTCGAACAACGCGAGCGGTTCGCCCACCTGCTCGACCCGACCGGCGTTGAGCACCACGATGCGGTCCGCCATGGTCATGGCCTCGACCTGGTCATGCGTGACGTAGACCGTGGTGGCCTTGAGCTTCTGGTGCAGCGCCTTGATCTCGCCACGCATCACGATGCGCAGCTTGGCGTCCAGGTTCGACAGCGGTTCGTCGAACAGGAAGACCTGCGGATTGCGCACGATGGCGCGGCCCATGGCGACGCGCTGGCGCTGGCCGCCGGAGAGCTGGCGCGGATAGCGCGCCAGCAGTTGTTCCAGCCCCAGGATGCCGGCCGCCCAGCGCACGCGTTCGACGATCTCGGCCTTCGGGCGGCCGCGGTGCTCCAGCGAGAAACCCATGTTGGCCGCCACTGTCATGTGCGGATAGAGCGCGTAGTTCTGGAACACCATCGCGATGTCGCGGTCCTTCGGGTCCAGGTCGGTCACGTCGCGCCCGCCGATGTGGATGCGCCCATGGCTCACAGGCTCCAGTCCCGCGATCATGCGCAGCAGGGTCGACTTGCCGCAGCCCGAGGGGCCCACCAGCGCCACGAACTCGCCGTCGCGAATCTGCAGGTCGATGCCGTGGATGACGGCGGTGGCGCCGTAGTGCTTCTGGACTTGTGCGAGCTGAACTTCTGCCATGGATTTCACTTGAGCCCGGTATGGGCCAGGCCTTCGACGAACTGCTTTTGCGCGATGACGAACACGATCAGCACCGGCAGCGCGGTGAGCGTGGCGGCCGCCAGCTGGATGTTCCACATTGGGCCGCCGTAGGCGTCGGTGTACTGGGTGAGCGCCTGCGGCAACGTGAACATGCCGGGCGTGGACAGGAACACGATCGGCTCCAGGTACAGGTTCCAGCTGTGCAAAAAGGTGAAGATCGCCACCGAGGCCAGCGCCGGCCGCGCCAGCGGCAGCGCGATGGTGCAAAAGATCTTGAATCGGCCCAGCCCGTCCACCCGCGCCGCTTCTTCCAGCTCCTGCGGCAAGGTGATGAAGAACTGGCGCATGACGAAGGTGGCGAACACGCTCGGCGCGCCGAAGATCGGAATCAGCATCAGCGGCCAATGCGTGTTGACCAACCCCAGCTTCAGGAACATCTGGAACAGCGGCACGATGGTCACCTCCGAAGGAATCAGGAGGCCGGTAAGCACCACCACGAACAGCGCATTGGCGCCTGGAAAGCGGATGCGCGCGAAGGCATAGCCGGCCATCGACGACAGCACCAGCGTGCCGGCAGTGACCACCGCGGCGATGTACGCCGAGTTCCAGTACTGCTGCGCAAAGGGCTGGATGGTGAAGACCTGGCGGTAGCTGCTCCAGTCCGGATGCGCGGGAAAGAGCTGCGGCGGAAACACGAAGATGTCGCTGATCGGCTTGAGCGACGAGGTCACCATCCACCAGGTCGGAAAGACGAAGGGGATGAGCAGCACGCACATCAACCCGTAGAGCGCGACCTTCACGCGCGGCGACAGCTCACTGTTCATGGAAGACGAACCTCTTGCGCAGCTGCCATTGCGCCAGCGTCAGCAGCGCCACGATGGCAAACAGCAGCACGGCCAGCGTGGCGCCGTAGCCGAAGCGATGGAACTGGAAGGTCTGCTGGTACAGGTAGTACACCAGCACGGTGGTCGAGACGCCTGGCCCGCCCTGCGTCAGCACCGCGATCTGCGCGAACACCTGCAGCGAGCCGACGATGGTGATGATCGACGTGAGCAGGATGGTCGGGCTGATCAGCGGCAGCGTGATGCGGCGAAACTGCCGCCAGGCCGGTGCGCCGTCGATGCGCGCCGCCTCGTACAGCTCGCGCGGCACGCCCTGCAGCGCGGCCAGGAACAGGATCATGTTCAGCCCCACGTTCTTGAACACCTGCACCACGATCACCGACAGCATGGCGGTGCCGGGCGAACGCAGCCAGTTCGGCCCTTCGATACCGACCAGCGCCAGCGTGCCGTTGATGCCGCCGTTGTGCTGCAGCAGGAAGCCCCAGACGATGGTCCAGGCCACCAGCGACACCACCACCGGCGAGAAGAACAGGGTGCGCAGCACGGTGATGCCGGCCAGCCTCTGGTTGAGCAGCACCGCCAGCAGCAGCGCCAGGCTCAGGTTGAACACCACCAGGCCGGCCGAGAACAGCGCGGTGGCGCCCAGCACGCGCGCCAGCGTCGTGTCGTTCAGCAGCTGCTCGTAGTTCTGCGTGCCGGTGTAGTTGAAGGTATTGGCCAGCACGTTCCACTCGTGCAGCGAGTACCAGAACACCAGCGCCAGCGGCAGCAGCACGAAGACGCCGATGCCCACGAGCTGCGGCGCGGCAAAGAGGAAGCCGGCCAGGCTGTCGCGCCGCGCGATGGTCCAGAAGGGCCGGCGCTGCTCGGGCGCGGGCCGTGGGTCGCCGTCGTGGACGAGCGCCATGCCGGAACCTGCCTCGCTGCCGCCTACTGCGCCAGCAGCGGCGTGATCTGGCCGCACAGCGACTGCATCGCGGCCGGGATGTTGGCTTCGCGCTGCCACACCGCGTCCATGCCCGAGCGCACCGTCTGCTGCAGCCGCGCGAAGCCGGTGTGGCCGGGCATCAGCTTGCCGGTGGAGATGCCCGACACCACCACCGTGTCGAGTTGCGCCTTGGTCAGCAGCGCATTGGTCTTGCTCAGCGTCTCTGCATTGAGCAGCGACTTGCGCGCCGAGGGGAAGAACTGCGCCAGCCTGGCCGAGTTCTCCGGGTTGGTCATGTAGGCGACGAACCGCGTTGCCGCCGGCGCGTTCTTGCCGGCCTTGAGCACGCCAACCCCGGCCTGGCCGATCAGCGCGTACTCGCCCACCGGGCCCTTGGGCAGCGGCACCAGGTCCCAGTTGAAGGGCTTGTCCTTGGGCAGCAGCGAGGCGCGGCTGATCTGGGTGATCGTCATGGCCGCGTCGCCGGCGAAGAAGTCGACGTTCTGGCCCGGGCCGGGCATGGCCTTCCTGTTGAACACCGCGTCGTGCACGAAGGTCAGGGCATCGACCATGGGCTTGTCGGCCAGGGTGCAACGCTTGCCGTCGGCGCTCCAGGGCGTGGCGCCCCAGCCGTAGGTGACGGACGAAAGGAACTGCCAGGCCTGGTAGTTGAAGTCGCGCACCACCAGCCCGCCCTTGCCGGGCTGCGACTGGGCCACCGTCTGCGCGGTGGCGATGGCGTTGGGCCAGGTCCACTGGCCGGCGGCGATCAGTTCGGCCGGCGTCTTGGCGCCGGCCTTCTTGATCAGGTCGTTGTTGGCGAAGACGGCAAAGGGCGAGGTGGAGAAGGGAAAGGCGTAGAGCTGGCCGTCCTTCGACCAGCGCTCGGTGGCGCTGGCGGGAACCTCGGCCAGGTTGTAGCCCGGCGCCGCCGTCAGCACCGGCGTGAGCGGCACCAGCGCGCCCGAATTGACGAAGTCGGCCGCCGCGGTCTCGAAGATCCAGGCCATGTCGGGCGCGTTGCCGCCGGCGATCTGCGTGGTCAGCGCGGTGGTGTAGTTCTCGAAGGGCAGCGGCTCGAAGCGCACGTTGACGTTCGGGTTGTCTTTCTTGAAGCCGGCGGCGATGTCGTTGAAGAGCTTGAGGTGCGCCTCGTTGGCGCTCCAGATCGTCATGCGCAGGTTGACCTCCTGCGCCGCCGCGTGGCCGGCGAGCGCGAAGGACAGGGCGAGGCCGCCGGCGATGGATGCGAGCAGCGTGCGCTTGTGGAAGTCGGGCGTGGACATGGTGGTCGTCTCCTGTTTTTCGTTGATGGCTGGGGCGTCGTTGCGAATCAGTAGGCGCGCACGTCGGGCCAGTGCAGCTGCACGCCGGCGCATTCGAGCTGTGCCTGGAAGTCGGCCAGCTTTGCGTCGGACGCCTGCACCTGGTGCGGCGTCGCGCCGGTGTTCAGGCAGTGCGCAGCCAGCATGCCGGCCACCTCGCCCACGTTCCATTCCACCGGGTGCAGCCGGTAGCAGCCGTTGGTGATGTGGGTGGTGGCGATGTTCTTGCCGCCGGCCAGCAGGTTCTTCATGCGGCGGGGCAGCAGCGCACCCAGCGGCAGCTCGAAGGGACAGGCCGGCACGTCGATGTAGTTGTCGCCGCCGGTGGAAGGGTGCAGGTCGATGCGGTACATGCCCACGCCCACGCTGTCGCGGTACTTCAGCGCGCCCTGCTCGCCGCGCACCGAGTACGACAGGTCCTGCTCGACGACGCGCGTCACGCCCAGGATGCGGCGGCTCTCGCGGATGTAGGGCGCCATCGCCAGGCCGTGCTCGGTGCCGGTGATGTCGCCGCGCAGGCGCAGGCCGCGAAAGCCCTGCCCGCCATCCTCGCGCGGCGCCTCGGTCTGCAGCCAGTAGAACATCGAATGCGAGAGCTCGGCTGCGCGCTGCAGGTGCTGTGCCTTCTGGTCCTCCGGGAGGTCGATGATCGAAGCCTCCATGTAGTCGATCATGGGCCAGTTCACCAGGCAGATGTCCGAGGCGTAGGCACCCGGCACGAAGTTGCGCCGCGCGGCGATGCGCCGGAAGGTCCAGAGGTTGTGGTCGCCGCCGCCCTTGCGCTGATCGGCATCGACCAGCAGCGGATCGTCGTCGGGGTTCGGCGTGAAGGTGCGCAGGGCGATCTCCAGCGTGCGCGGATGCGGCGCCTTGAAGCCCAGCAACGGCCCGCCCCAGAAGCTGGGCTGAACGGCGCGCCAGTAGTCGTAGTTCTTCGGCTTGTCGATGGTCTGGTCGCCGTCCACGTGGTCGATGGCGAAGCAGATCGACACCGCCTGCACGTTGTCCGGCTGGGCGGTGGGGGGCGCGCTCGGCTCGCCTGTGTCGGCCTGGCTCTCGAAGCCCTTGACGTACTCGGTGCCGGTGAGCGGCAGCAGGTCGCCCAGCTCGGTGGCGTCGATCACGTAGCTCGCGGCCACCGTCACTTCGCGCCCGCTGTCGCGATGGCGCAGGGTGACGGCGCGCACGCTGTCGCCCTCGCAGTCGGCGCGCACCGGGCGGTAGGGCTGCAGCAGCGTGAGCCGGCCGCTGCCGCGGTGCGGCGCGAGCATCGCCTCGAGCACCGCCAGGCCGACGCGCGGCTCGGCGCAGACGCGGCTGACCCAGCCGGCGCCGGGGTTGAGCTCGCCCCAGGCGCGGCTGGCAGCGGTGAGCGGGTAGTGGTCGCGGTAGTACTGGCGGATGCCGTGGCGTACGGCGCGGTAGCGGCGCGTGGCGCCGAACTGCTCGATCCAGGTGTGCTCGTCCGGCGGCACCGCCTGGCTGGTGAGCTGGCCGCCGATCCAGTCGAATTCCTCGCTCATCACCACGCGGCGGCCCGCCTCCAGTGCGCCCAGCGCGGCGGCCACACCGCCCAGGCCAGCGCCCACGATGAGGATGTCGGTCTTCAGTTCTTCTTGCATGCGTGTCTTGCTCGTATCGTCTCGTCGTGAATCAGCAGGGTGCCGGCCCCAGCGTGTCGCCGGCGATCGGCTCGCAGGGCAACAGCGCCTGCGGCACCGCATCGCCGGGTGAAGAAGCGCCTTCCACGCGGCGCACCAGCATCGCGGTGGCCTGGCGCCCCATTTCCTCGCGCGGGATCAGGAAGGAGGCGAAGCGGGTGCGGCTGCCCTCGGACCGGATGTGCGAGCCCAGCGCCATGACCGAGAGATGCTCCGGAAAGCGCAGGCCGCGCGCGTGCGCCGCCGTTTCCAGCCGCACCGCGTCGGCCAGCTCGACGCAGAACACGGCGCTGGCCTGGCTTTGCAGCACTGCATCGAGCAAGGCGTCGTCGCTGCCGGCGGTATCGGCCAGGTGCAGCGCGAGCTGCACACCATCGCCCAGCGCCGCATGGAAGCCGCGCCAGCGGTCGACGGTCGATTCGGCGGTCTCGGTCGGGCCCAGATAGGCCAGTCGGCTGTGGCCCAGCGCGCGCGCCTGCTGCACCAGTTGACCGGTGGCGGTGGCGTAGTCGGCACCCACGTAAGGCACCGGTGCGCCGGCGTCCTCGCGCCGGCCGATGGCGACGAAGGGGTAGTCGCCGGCCACCAGCCGCTGCAGTTCGGCGCGGTCGAAGGAGCGGCCCAGCACGATGCAGCCGTCGGCAATGCGCAACCGGCTCTCTTCCGCAAAGATCTTGCGCTGCGCGCCCTGCCCGGCGCCGGTGAGCAGCAGCAGGTCGTAGCCGCGCGCCTGCGCCTCTTCCTCGATGCCGAACAAAAATGGCAGGAAGAAGTCGGCCTGCGCGCTCGGAAAGGCCGGCTCGTAGGTGAACACGCCCAGGATCCGGTTGGAACCCTTGGCCATGCGCCGGGCGATCGGGTCGGGCACGTAGCCGGTCTCGCGGATGATCTTCTGCACCCGCTCGCGCGTGTCCTGCGGAATGCGCGCCAGCGCATTTTCAGCGCCGTTGAGCACCAGCGACACGGTGGCCTGGCTCACGCCGGCGAGCTTGGCGATGTCGAGCTGGGTAAGACGACGACTTGTGGACATGAGGCAAAAATGGGTTGCTGATGCGTATTAGCACTTTGCTAATGCGCATTATCTTGATTGGGCTCATGGATTCAAGTCATGGCGCGGCAGGGAATTCCCGAGGTGGGCTGACCTCCCGCATCGCGTTGCCGATACATTGCGCGCTCGTGCCGGCCCGGTTGCGGCCGGCCCGTAAGGAGGCCCCATGGAGTTCGACCACCGGCGCCCTGCGTACTTCGCGGCGGGAGACCCTTGACCCCGCCGCCGAACCCGGACGCGGTCCGCCAGGCGATCGACTCGCTCTACCGCACCGAGGGCCGCCGCATCTTCGCCACGCTGGTGCGCCTGCTGGGCGACTTCGACCTGGCCGAGGAAGCGCTGCACGACGGCTTCCGCGTGGCGCTGGAGCGCTGGACGGCCGATGGCATCCCGGAACACCCGCGCGCCTGGATCGTGTCGGCCGGCCGATTCAAGGCCGTCGACGGCCTGCGCCGGCAGGCCCGATTCAGTGCGTGGGACGAGGCGAGCGATGCGGTGGAATCCGCGCCCGCCCCTGCCCCCGACTGGGACGCGCAGGATGCGGAGAACGAGCTGCTGGAGAACGACCGCCTGCGCCTGGTGTTCACCTGCTGCCATCCCGCGCTGGCGCCCGACGCGCAGGTGGCGCTGACCCTGCGCGAGGTCTGCGGCCTCGGCACCGAAGCCATCGCCAGCGCCTTCCTGGTGCCAGCGCCCACCATGGCCCAGCGCATCGTGCGCGCCAAGGCCCGCATCCGCGAGGCACGCATCCCTTACCAGGTTCCTGGACCCGCCGCGCTGCCCGAGCGCCTGGACGCGGTGCTGCGCGTGGTGTACCTGGTGTTCAACGAAGGCTACGCGGCCTCGGACGGCGAGGCGCTCACGCGGCCCGACCTGTCGGACGAAGCGATTCGCCTGGGCCGCCTGCTGCTGCAGCTGCTGCCTGAATCCGAGGTGATGGGACTGCTCGCACTGATGCTGCTGCACGAGTCGCGCCGCGCTGCACGAAGCTCGGACAAGGGCGAGCTGGTGCTGCTCGAGGAACAGGACCGCAGCCGCTGGAACGCGGCGCTGATCGCCGAGGGCAGCGCGCTGGTCGAGCAGGCGCTGGGCTCGCGCCGCTTCGGGCCCTACACCCTGCAGGCCGCGATCGCGGCTGTGCATGGCGAGGCACCCAGCGCCGCGGCCACCGACTGGCCGCAGATCGCCGGCCTGTACGACCTGCTGCTGCGGGCCGCGCCGTCGCCGGTGGTGGCGCTCAACCGCGCGGTCGCCATTGCCATGCGCGACGGCCCCGCGGCCGGCCTGGCGCTGATCGACGCCCTGCTGGCCAGCGGTGCGCTGGCCGACTATCACCTGGCGCATGCCGCGCGGGCCGACCTGTGCCGGCGCCTGGGCCGGATCGAGGAGGCGCGCGCCTCGTACCAACGGGCGCTGGCGCTGGCACGGCAAGGCCCGGAGCGCGCCTTCCTGGCGAAGCGGCTGGCCGCGCTGGGCCCGGCGCGCTGATACAAATTTTTTCCGCGCGTCGATGTCGAAAAGCGCCGAGGCCATTCGACCAGTGATGCCGTCACACCGACGGCCTCGCTTTCTTTTCCAGGAGATGCCTATGCGATACCTCTGCCTTGTCCACTTCGACGAAGGATTGCTCGACACGCTGTCGGCCACTGCACGCGCAGCGCTGGAGCGTGAGTCTCGTGCGTACGACGGGGAACTGCTCGCGCGCGGCCAGCTCGTGGTGGCCCATGCGTTGCAGCGCGTGAAGGCGGCCAAGGTGGTGCAGTTGCGCCACGGCCGGACGGCACAGCGCGACGGCCCCTTCGCCGAGACCAGGGAGCAACTCGGCGGCTTTCTGCTGATCGACGTGCCGGACCTCAATGCCGCGATCCAGGTCGCGGCACGCACGCCGCTGGCGCACTACGCCAGCATCGAGGTGCGCCCGATCGCCAAGGTGGAAAGGATGGCGCCATGAGATACCTGTGCCTGATCTATGCCAGCGAGGCGCAGATGGCCGGCGTGCCAGCCGAGGACATGCCGCAGTTCGTCAATGCCCATCTCGACTACGACGATGCGCTGCGCGCCAGCGGCCAGCTGGTGGAAACGGAGGCGCTGGAGGCCGCGCACACGGCCGCCATCGTGCGGGTGCGCCGCGGCCAGCTGTCCGTCACCGACGGCCCCTTCGCCGAAACCAGCGAGCAACTGGGCGGCTTCTACCTGGTCGAGGCGGCGAACGACGACGAGGCGGTGCGCATCGCCTCCGGCATTCCGTCGGCACGCATCGGCAGCATCGAAGTGCGGCCGATAGCGCCGCCGGAGCAGACGCCATGAACGGCACCGTCGCCCACAAGGCCGGCGCGCGCGAATGGATCGGCCTGGCCGTGATCGCGCTGCCCTGCATGATCTATGCAATGGATCTCACGGTGCTGAACCTGGCGGTGCCGCACCTGAGCGCGGCGCTGCGCCCGAGCAGCGCACAGATGCTGTGGATCGTCGACATCTACGGCTTCGTGCTGGCCGCATCGCTGATCACCATGGGCACGCTGGGCGACCGCATCGGGCGGCGCAAGCTGCTCCTGATCGGCGCCTTGTGCTTCGGCCTGGCCTCGGTGCTGGCGGCCTACTCGACCAGCGCCGCGATGCTGATCGCCACCCGCGCGCTGCTGGGCCTGGCCGGTGCCACGCTGGCACCGTCGACGCTCTCGCTGATCCGCAACATGTTTCTGGACGCGCGCGAGCGCAGCGTCGCCATCGGCGTATGGATTGCCAGCTTCTCGGTAGGCGGCACCATCGGCCCGCTGGTGGGCGGCGCCTTGCTGGAGCACTACTGGTGGGGCTCGGTGTTCCTGGTCAGCGTGCCGGTGATGGTGCTGCTGCTTGCGCTGGGTCCCTGGCTGCTGCCCGAGTACCGCGACGAGAACGCGGGACGGCTCGACCTGGTCAGCGCGGCGCAGTCGCTGCTGGCGGTGCTGGGCCTGATCTACGGCATCAAGCGCATCGCGGAAGGCGGCATGGGCGTGGTGGCGCTCGCGTCCATGGTGGCCGGCGTGCTGATCGGCATCGCCTTCGTGCGGCGCCAGGGCCGGCTGGCCGACCCGCTGATCGACCTGCATCTTCTTCGCACGCGCGCCTTCTGCGCGGCCCTGACGATCAACACGCTGGGCTTCTTCGTGGCCTTTGCGGCCTTCCTGTTCGTGGCGCAGTACCTTCAGCTGGTGCTGGGGCTCGGCCCCCTGAGCGCAGGGCTGTGGACCGTGCCCTCCGGCATCGCCTTCGTGATCGGCTCGACGCTGGCGGCGCGCCTGGTGCGCATGCTGCCCGCCGGCCGAGTGGTGGCCGGCGGCCTGCTGATGGCCAGCGCCGGCTTTGCCGTGATGGCGCAGGCGGGACGCGGCGATGGCCCCGCCCTGCTGGTGGCCGCCTATGCGCTGCTGTCACTCGGCCTGGCCTTCGTGTTCACCCTGGCGGTCGACCTGATGGTCGGCGCGGCGCCGCCCGAGCGCGCCGGCGCCGCGGCGGCGATCCAGGAGACCAGCTCGGAGCTGGGTGGCGCGCTGGGCATCGCGGTGCTCGGCAGCGTGATCGTGGCGATCTACCGGCGCACGCTGGTCGAGACGGCGCCGGGCGGCTTGCCGGCGGATGCGCTGGCGGCAGCGCGTGAGAACCTGGGGGCGGCGGCGGCCACGGCGGCCACACTGCCAGGTGCACAGGGGCCTGCCTTGCTGGACGCCTCGCGCGAGGCCTTTGCGGCGGCTTTCCAGCTTTCGGCCAACCTCAGCGCCGCGGTGGCGCTGGGGGCGGCACTGCTGGCGGCGCTGATCCTGCGCGGACCAGGGCGGCCGCCGGATGCGCGACTGGCGCCCCCTTTGGACCCACTCGAGGAAGGATCGGGACCGAGGGGCAACACCTAAGGTGCGTCGAGGCATCCACAGCCGATGCCCGATCGGACCCGGGACGGGGTCACGCAGGCGCGAATTGCCGCGGACAGGACGCGCTTTGGCGTACCCCGCAGCACGCCGATGTCACAGGAACGATGCGCACGCACCCCGACTTCGAGTTTGCTATGGTGCATGCCATGTTTCGCGCACTCATTCTTGGCGCCGCCTCGCTGATGGTTCTCATCCTCGCGGGCTGCACGTCGGCCGCGCCGGTGCCGGCCCCCTCAGCATGCGCCACGCAGCCGGGGACCTGGGCTTGCCAGGTCGAGCAGTACGAGCGCGTCGATCAGTGAGGAAATGGCCGCGTTGCCGGCCGCGCACTCGCTAGGTCCTTAGTCCCGGGACGCCGGCGCGCCTTCTTGGCCGATTGCCGCCTTGCTCAGCTTGTTGTGGTGGCGATAAAGGTACGCGATGGACACCACGCAGGCCAGCACCAGGCCCACGGCCACCATTGCGATTGCACTGTGCATTCTTCTTGTCTCTCGGCTTGTTCTTGATAGGTGACGAGGCTAGCGGAACATGCGGCGCCAGCACTCAGGGATCACCCGAGGGCTGCGCAGCGATGTGCCACATCGCTCGCTCGCTGCTGCTGCTCAGGGCGCCACGTAGTCGGACACCACCTTCCACTTGCCGTCCTGGATCTGCGACAGGCGCGACAGGTCGCTGCCCAGGCGCTTGGTAGCGCTGAAGGTGGCCTTCGGGCTCCCGAAGATGTCAGGGTCGATAGTCATGCCGTCCATGGCCTTGATGAAGCTGTCAGTCGAGAGGTTGGGACCGGCCTTCTGCGCGGCATTGACAAAGGCGTCGACGATCGAATAGCCGTAGGCCGAGAACACGGTCGGGTCTTCGTTGAACTTGGTCTTGTACTTGTTCGCCCAAAATCGCAACGGCTGCGAGGCTTCGTCCAGATAGGGGTTCTGCACGGTGTGCGTGGCGTAGACGCCTTCCACCGCCTTGCCGCCGAGCTTGTGGATCAGGTCGCTGTAGGCCGCGCTGGAGCCGAGGAAGGTCGGGTTGAAGCCAGTCTTGCGCGACTCGGCCACAGTGCCGATGGTTTCTCGGATGATGGTGCCGAGCACCACCAGGTCGCAGTTGGCAGCCTTCATCTTGGCGACCTGCGAACTGAAGTCGGTGGCGCCGCGCTTGAAGGAGGTCTTCTCGGTGACTTCCATGCCCACGGTCTTCAGGCCTGCCTCGGCGCCGCGCTGCACTTCGAGACCGAACTCGTCGTCCTGATAGATGGTGCAGACCTTCTTGGCGCCCTTGTCCTTGACGACCTTGGGCAGCACCAGGCGCATCTGGTCGTAGTACGTCGCCAACAGCGCGTACTTGAGCTTGTGGACGGGCTCGTACATCTCGCGCGCGCCAGTCAGCGGAAAGAAGTTGACGACGTTCTTCTCGAACTGAATCGGCATGGCCGCCATGTTGTGCGCGGTGCCGATGTGGCCGACCATGATGAATATCTTGTCCTGGTTCACCAGCTTCTGCGCCGCAAGCACGGCCTTCTTGGGATCGTAGGCCGAGTCTTCAACGAGCAGCTTGAGCTTGCGGCCGTTGATACCCCCCTGCTCGTTGACCTCGTCCACGCGCAGTTGCATGCCATTGCGCGCCTGTTTGCCGTAACCGGCGATCGGGCCCGACAGATCCTGGATGCTGCCGACGCGAATCTCGTCCTTGCTCACGCCCTGCGACTGCTGGGCGCCTGCCAACCCCGCGCAAAGCGCGGCGACCGCCGCCACCGACCAGACTGCGAATGTCTTCTGCTTCATACGGATGTCTCCTTGGGATTGATGACGAACAAGAAAAATCAGCCTTGGTACATGGCCTCGATGCGCTGTGCATACTTGGTCTGCACCAGCTTGCGCTTGAGCTTCATGGTGGGGGTGAGCTCTTCGTCCTCGGCGCTGAGCTGCGTCTCGAGCAGGAAGAACTTCTTGATCTGCTCGACCCGCGCGAACCTGGCGTTGACGCGGTCCAGCTCGGCCTGGATCAGGTCCTGCACCTCCTGGGCGCGCGTCAGGCTCTCGTAGTTGCTGAAGGGCACGTCGTTGTCCTGGGCGTATTTCTCGACGTTTTCCTGGTCGATCATGATGATCACCGTGAGGTAGGGCCGCTTGTCCCCGATCACCACCGCGTCGGTGACGTAAGGGCTGAACTTGAGTTCGTTCTCCAGCTCGCTGGGCGTGACGTTCTTGCCGCCCGCCGTGATGATGATGTCCTTCATGCGGTCGGTGATACGCAGGAAACCCTCATCGTCGATGCTGCCGACATCCCCCGTGTGCAGCCAGCCATCGGCGTCGATGGTCTCGGCGGTTTTTTCCGGCAGATGCAGGTAGCCCATGAAGACGTTGGGCCCGCGCACCAGGATCTCGCCGGTCTGCGGGTCGATGCGCACTTCGTTGTAGCCGGCTGCCGGGCCGATCGACCCCGGCTTGATGCGCGCCACCGGCATGCCGGTGGACGCGCCGCAGGTCTCGGTCATGCCCCAGACCTCCAGCATGGGCACGCCCAGTGCCATGTACCACTTGACCAGTTCGGGCGAGATCGGCGCGGCGCCGGTGACCAGGAAGCGCGCGCGGTGAATCCCGATCAGCTTGCGCACGTTGTCCAGCGCCAGGGCCCGGGCGATGCGGAACTTGAGCTTGAGCCCCGCGCCCACCGCCTCGCCGGCCATCACCTTGTGCGCAATCTGCTCGCCCACGCCGATGCTCCAGGCATAGGCCGCCTGCTGCACGCGGCTGGCTTCCTTCAGCGCGATCATCACGCCCGAATAGAACTTCTCCCACACCCGCGGCACGGCCGTGAAGACGGTGGGCGCGATCTCGCGCACGTTCTCCGGCACGGTCTCGGGGTTCTCGACGAAGTTGAGGATGGAGCCGGTGTACATGGCGAAGTACTCGCCGCCCATGCGCTCGGCGATGTGGCACAGCGGCAAAAAGCACATGCGCTCGTCGCGCTCGTCCTGCGCGATCAGGGTGTTGTAGCCGCGCGCTGTGTAGACCAGGCCGGCATGGCTGTGCATGGCGCCCTTGGGCTTGCCGGTGGTGCCGGAGGTATAGACCAGGATCGCCAGGTCCTGCGGCTTGCACTGCGCCACCCGCTCCTCGATGGCACTGGCATGGCTTTGCAGGTACTCGCGGCCCAGTTCGCGCAGGGCATCCAGGCTCATCACGCCCGGGTCATGAAAGCCGCGCAGGCCTTCCATGTCGAACACGATGATCTGGCGCAGCAGCGGCAGCTGGCTGCGCACTTCCAGCGCCTTGTCGAGCTGCTCGTCGTCTTCCACGAACAGCACGCGGGTGTGCGAGTCTTCGCACAGGTAGTGCACCTGCGAGGCAGCATCGGTCGGGTAGATGCCGTTGGAAACGCCGCCGCAGCTGAGCACGGCCACATCCGCCAGCACCCATTCGACCACCGTGTTCGACAGGATGGAGGCGCAGTCGCCGGGCGCCAGGCCCAGGGCCAGCAGGCCGCCGGCAATCTCGCGCACGGCGTCAGCGGTCTGCCGCCAGGTCCAGCTGCGCCAGATGCCCAGTTCTTTCTGGCGCATCCAGACCTGGTCGCCGCGCGCGGCGACAGCGTTCCAGAACACGGCGGGAATGGTCTCGCCGGGCGCCACCACGTCATTGCGCGGCTGGATGTGCTGGGTGTCCCAAAGGCCTTTCATGATGCGCTTGCCTCCTGCTGCCGCGTTGTCATCGCCACGTCTTCTTTTTCTTCCAGCGCCGCTCGCCGCGCACGCCGTCGTCCTTCATGCCGAGGTAGAACTCCTTGATGTCATCTTTCTCGCGCAACCGATCGCAGCTGTCTTCCAGCACGATGCGGCCGTTCTCCAGCACGTAGCCGTAGTCGGACGCATTGAGCGCCATGTTGGCGTTCTGCTCCACCAGCAAGATGGTGGTGCCGCGCTCGCGGTTGATGCGCACCACGATCTCGAAGATTTCCCTGGTGAGCTTGGGGCTCAACCCCAGGCTGGGCTCGTCGAGCAGGATCAGTTCGGGCGCGGCCATGATGGCGCGCGAGATGGCCAGCATCTGCTGCTGGCCGCCCGAGAGCAGCCCGGCCTCTTGCGCGCTGCGCTCGCGCAGGATGGGGAAGTAGGCGTACACCGTCTCCATGTCGCGCGCCACGCCGTCGCGGTCCTTGCGGGTGTAGGCGCCCATCAGCAGGTTGTCGTGCACCGAGAGCAGCGGAAACACCTCGCGCCCCTCCGGCACATGGCACAGCCCCTGCTGCACGATGTAGGCCGGGTCCTTGGCCGTGATGTTCTGGCCCTTGAACTCGATGCTGCCCTTGCGCGGATCGATGATGCCGGAGATGGTCTTCAGGATCGTCGTCTTGCCGGCGCCGTTGGAGCCCAGCACGGTGGCGATCTCGCCCTTGCGCACCTTCAGGCTCACGCCGCGGATCGCCTTGATGGGACCGTAGGCGCTCTCGACGTTGAGCAGTTGGAGGATGGTGCTTGCTTCATCTGCGCTCATGCGGCCCTCCGCAATCCGCTCACGTCATCCACGGTTCCCAGGTACGCCTCGATCACCTTCGCATCCGACTGCACTTCCCGCGGCGTTCCCATGGCCAGCACCTCGCCCTGGTTCATCGCCAGCACGCGGTCCGACACCTTGGACACGAGCGACATGTCGTGCTCCACCATCAGCACCGAGATGCCGAGCTCCTGCTGGATGTCCTGGATCCAGAAGGCCATGTCGGCCGTCTCTTCCACGTTCAGGCCCGACGACGGCTCGTCCAGCAGCAGCAGCTTGGGCTCGGTGCACAGGGCGCGCGCCAGCTCCACCACCTTGCGCACGCCGTACGGCAGCCCGGCCACCATCGAATCGCGGTGGTGCTGCAGATCCAGCAGGTCGATCACCCGCTCCGCCTTCTCGCGCGCCTCGATCTCGGCGCGGCGCGTGGCGCCGGTGAAGAAGATCTCGCCCCAGAAGCCGGTCTGGCGGTGCACATGCCGGCCGATCAGCAGGTTGTGCAGGACCGTGGCGTGCTCGAAGAGTTCGATGTTCTGGAACGTGCGCGCAATGCCCAGCGCCGCAATGGCGTGCGGGGCCTGTTGCGTCAGCGCGATCGGGGCGGCGTCGCCGTTCCAGGTGATCTCGCCGGTGCTTGGGTTGTAGATGCGGCTGATCAGGTTGAACACCGTCGTCTTGCCGGCGCCGTTCGGCCCGATCAGGGTGAACACCTCGCCACGCCGTACGTCGAAGCTCACCTTGTTCACCGCCAGCACGCCGCCGAAGCGAACGCTCAGGTTGCTGGCCGAAAGAAGGATGTCGCCGCTCATCGTTGTCATCTGAGGCGGTCCGACTTGGTGAAGGACTTCTGGCGCTTGAACAGGCCGCGCCGGTAGAACGGGAACAGCTGCAGCCAGGTACGAATCTTGAGCCAGCGGCCGTAGAAGCCCAGGGGCTCGAACAGCACGAAAGCGATCAGCACCAGGCCGTACACCAGGCCCTGCAGGCCGGGCGCCTGGCCGATCACCGGCGGCAGCCAATCCTTCGACAGGGCGATGAGCTGCGGCATCGAGATGAGGAAGATCGCACCCAGGAAGGCGCCGTGCACCGAGCCCAGGCCGCCGATCACCACCAGCAGCAGCAGGTCGATGGACTGAAGGATGTTGAACTGATCGGGCGAGATGAAGCTCAGCTTGTGCGCATACAAGGCGCCGCCCAGGCCCGCCAGCGCCGCCGAGATGGCAAAGGACATCGTCTTGTAGCGCGCCAGGTGAATGCCCATGCTCTGCGCCGAGATCTCGGAATCGCGGATGGCGACAAAGGCGCGGCCGGTCGGCGAGCGCAGCAAATTCAGGATGGCCAGGGTGCACAGAACCGCCACCAGCAGGCACAGGAAGTAGAAGCCGTTGCCCGAGCCCAGCTCCCAGCCGAAGATCTGCGGCGACTTCACGTGCAGGCCGGAGTTGCCGCCCGTCACGCTTTCCCAGCGCGCAAAGATCTCCTCCACGATGAAGCCGAAGGACAGGGTCGCGATGCCCAGGTAGATGCCCTTCAGCCGCAGCGCCGGCAAGCCCACCACCACCCCCGCCGCCGCCGACAGCGCTGCCGCGCCCAGCATCGCCAGGGGAAAGGGCACGCCCATGTTGGCCAGCACCGCCTGCGTGTAGGCGCCGGTGCCCAGGAAGGCCGCGTGGCCCAGGGAGAACTGCCCGGTGAAGCCGGCCAGCAGCATCAGCCCCAGGCCCACCACGCCGTAGATCAGCACGAAGGTCAGCTGGGCCAGCCAGTACTCGTCGACGACCCAAGGAGCCGCCAGCAGCAGCACGCACAGCAGGCCATACCAGAACACCTGGCCGCCATGCTTGGCGAGATCGATGTCCTGGGCGTAGCTGGTCTTGAAGATGAAGCGCATGGATCAGACTCTTTCTTCCGGTCAGACCTTTTTGCGCAGCTTTTCGCCGAACAGGCCGTTGGGCTTCACCATCAGCATCACCAGCACCACGATGTAGGGCGCGGTGTCCTTGAAGCCGTCGGGCAGGTAGAAGCCCGCCATCGACTCCACCACGCCGATCACCAGCCCGCCGACGATGGCGCCCGGCAGGCTGCCGAAGCCGCCCACCACTGCCGCCGGAAAGGCCTTGAGGCCGATGAAGCCCATGTTGGCGTGCACGAAAGTGATGGGCGCCAGCAGCATGCCGGCAATGGCGGCCACCGCCGCCGCCAGCCCCCACACCAGGCTGTTGAGCCGCTTCACCGGAATGCCCATGTAGTAGGCCGCGAGCTGGTTCTGCGACGAGGCCTGCATCGCGATGCCCAGCTTGCTGTAGCGGAACATCACGAACAGCAGCGCGCACAGCACGGCGGTGGCCAGCACCACCACCATCTGCTCGACGTTGAGCACCAGCGCGCCCAGCTTCCAGACCTCGTCCTTGTAGGGCACCGGCAGGGTGTGGGTGTCGGTGCCGATGCCCGGCACCATGGTGATCACGCCGCGCATCACGTAGCCGATGCCGATGGTCAGCATCACGATGGCGAACTGCGGCTGGCCCAGCACCGGGCGGATCACCACCAGCTCGAGCAGCACGCCCAGGAGGGCCATGACCAGCACTGCAAGCAGCGCCGCCATCCAGAAGGGCAGGCCTAACATGGTCATGGCGGCCAGCGCGCAGAAGGCCCCCAGCATCATGAGCTCACCCTGGGCGAAGCTCACGGTTTCGGTGGCCTTGTAGATCAGCACGAAGCCCAGCGCGATCAGGCCGTAGATGCAGCCCTGGGCAATGCCGGAAAGCAGAAGCTGGAGGACTTGCAACGCTGTCCTAGTGGCAACGCGACGCAGCCGCGTCGTGCAGCGCCAGGCGGCGCGAGCCGGCAAGGATCTGGCTGGGCCGCAGGCCGTAGACCTGGCGGATCGAGTGGCTGAAGTGCGTGGCGTCCGGATAGCCGGCGTCGAGCGCGATGTTGGTCAGGCTGCTCGCCTGGTGCACGTGGCGCAGCAGGCTGCGCGCCCGCTTCCAGGCGCGAAAGCTGCGAAAGGGCACGCCGGTCTCTTCCTTGAACAGATGCAGAAAGCGCGAGAACGAGAGGTGCACCGAGCGTGCGCAGTCCTCGGCCGCAAAGGGCTGCGCCGGGTCGGCGCTGATGCGTTCGATCACGCGGCCGATGCGGGCGTCGAGCGTGCGCGGCGCCAGTGCTTCGCCAAAGAAGAGCAGGTCGAAATCGAAGCCCTCGAAGGGCTCGCGGCCGCCCGATGCGGCCAGCAGCCGCGTATGCACGGCACGCACGCGCGCCACGAACTCGGGCGCCTCGACCCGGCCGCACTGCTGGAAAAAAGCCGGCAGCCGCGCGGGGTCGACCGACTCCGACTCGATCAGCAGATTGAGCACCAGCGGCTTGGCGCTTTCGACCCGGTGCGGCACTTGCGGCGGCACCACCAGCAACTCGCCGCTTTGCCAGGCACCGCCACCGATGCATACGCGGATGGGGTCGTGCGCGGACGTGGACACATAGAGGCCCCAGCCACCCAGGACACGCTCCGCCACCGGACCCAGCAGGCCCGCGTAGAACACACGCTGCGTCGTCAGCCACATCAGGCGGCCGCCGTTGCCGGGCAGCGTCGCCATGCCTTCGTCCTGCATTCGGTCTCCTGTGCATTGCGCGTGTAGGCCACTCGACCTCATCAAGAAGAGGTGGCGGCACAGCGCTGGCGGCATCGTAGCGGCGCGGGTGTGCATCACTTCGCGGGGACTTTCCCTATATGTCCGCGAGAAGCGCAGCCGGCACGCGCAAGGGCATGTCGAGCAGCAGCTGCGCCATGCCCTTGCCCAGCGGATCGAGGCGCGGCGAGCGCGGCCCGCCGCCGGCCAGCGCCTGGTGCAGGAGGAAGTTGATGCCCGCGATGCCGGGCAGGTGGAAGCGTTCGACCGGGCCGTGCGCCAGGTGCGCCAGCCACTCGCCCACCGCCTCGGGCGTCAGCAGCTGCCACAGCAGCGGCAGCCATTCGGGCCGGCGCGCCACCAGCCCGATGTTGGCGCTGTCGCCCTTGTCGCCGCTGCGGCCCCAGGCCAGGTCGATCAGGCGCACTTCACGCAGCGGTGCATCGTCGGGCCAGGCCAGCAGCGGCGGTGGCGCCAACGGAGGCGCGGGCATGCCAGCGCCACCGGCCGGCACGCGCACCGACTGCTGTGCACCACCATCGAGCGCGAACTGCACCGGTACCGCCGACTTGTCGATGAAGAAGGCGAAGGGTTTGATCAGCGGCGAGACGCCCGGTCGCCCTGCCCCGGGCCCCGTGGTGCCCGGCGCCCAGGACGTGCCGGCGGGCGCCACCTCGCGCGCAAAGATCTCCAGGGCCTGGCGCGACGCGTGGTCCACCACCAGGCGCAGCATCACTTCGCGCGACGCCCCAGTGGCGGCGCGCGGGCCGTAGAGCACCTCGGTGCCCAGCACTTCCGCATACGTGGCGCGGTAGTCGGCCAGGCCGCGCTCGGCAAAGATGCGGCGCGTGCGCGCCAGGATGGCCTCGGCCGTGCGGCGCGCCTTGGCGGCCGCGTCGAAGCCGACGATGACCAGGCTGCCGGCGCAGCGCCAGCCGTCCTGCGCGGTGGCCGACACCTTGTAGTGCGGGCCCGGCGGCCGGCCGCGGGCACCACTCACCCGCACGTGCTCGGCGTCCTCCTGCTCGATGCGCACGGCGCGGAAATCGCAAGCCACGTCGGGCAGCTGGTAGGCGCCGGGGTCGCCGATCTCGTAGAGCATCTGCTCGGCCACCGCGGCGCGCAGCATGCGCCCGCCGGTGCCGGGCGGTTTGGTCACGGAAAAACTGCCGTCCTCGCGGCACAGCACGATCGGGTAGCCGATGCGGTCCCAATCCGGAATCTCTTGCCAGTCGGTGTGCAGCCCGCCGGTGGCCTGGCAGCCGCACTCGATGATGTGGCCGGCCAGGCTGCCGCCGGCCAGGCGGTCCCAATCGTCCTCGGCCCAGCCGAACTCGTGCATCAGCGGGCCCAGTGTGACGGCGCTGTCGACGCAGCGGCCGGTGATGACCACCTGGGCGCCGGCCGCCAAGGCATCGCGGATGGCCGACGCACCGAGATAGGCGCTGGCGCTCACCATGCGCTCGGGCAGCGGCTCGCCGCTGCCCAGGTCGCGGGTGCCAGCGGCGCGCAGTTGCGGCAGTTGCCCGCTGACATCGTCGCCGCTGACCACGGCAATGCGCGCCTCGATGCCCAGTTCGGCTGCCAGCGCGCGCAGCGCCTGGGCGCAGCCTTCGGGGTGGATGCCGCCTGCATTGCTGACGATGCGGATGCCCTTGGCCAGCGCGTCCGCCATCACATCGCGCATGGCGATCTCGACGAAATCGGTGGCCCAGCCCATCTCGGGCTTGCGCAGGCGCGCGGCAGCCAGCACGGCCATGGTGGTCTCGGCCAGGTAGTCGAAAACCAGGTAATCGATCCGGCCATCGCCCACAAGCTGGCGCGGGCCATCGCTGCTGTCGCCCCAGAAGCCGGAGGCGCCGCCGATGCGAACGACGGAAGGTTTGGATCGGGTCGGGCCGGACATGCGCCAAGCCTAGGCCGCGCGCGGTCCGCCTTCTTGCGGAAACTGGCTGCTTAGGGCCTGCGCGGCTTGACGCGGCTGGCCGCCTCGCGCGCCCGGTCGCGGGCGGTGTCGATGTCGGCGGCATGCGCGAGGGCCACGCCCATGCGGCGCTTGACGAAGCTCTCGGGCTTGCCGAACAGGCGCAGGTCGACGCCGGGCACGCGCAGGGCCTGATCCACGCCGTCGAAGACGATGCCCTGGGCGTCCACGCCGCCATAGATCACGGCGCTGGCGCCCGGGCTCTTGAGGCTGGTGTCCACCGGCAGTCCCAGGATGGCGCGGGCATGCAGCTCGAACTCGTTCTGCCACTGCGTGGCCATGGTCACCATGCCGGTATCGTGCGGACGCGGGCTCACTTCGCTGAACCAGACCTGCTCGCCCTTGACGAACAGCTCCACGCCGAACAGCCCCTGGCCGCCCAGGTCGGTGGTGACGGCCTGGGCGATGCTTTGCGCCTTCTCCAGCGCGGCCGGCGCCATGGGATGCGGCTGCCAGCTTTCCACATAGTCGCCGCTCACCTGCAGGTGGCCGATGGGTTCGCAGAAGGCGGTCTGCACGTGGCCGTTGTCGCCCATGGCACGCACGGTGAGCAGGGTGATCTCGTAGTCGAAGTCGATGAAGCCCTCGACGATGACGCGGCCGTGGCTCACGCGGCCGCCGGCCATGGCGTAGTCCCAGGCCTTCTGCACGTCCGCCGGCCCGTCGATCTTGCTCTGGCCCTTGCCGGAGCTGCTCATCACCGGCTTCACCACGCAGGGATAACCGATGCCGTCGTCGATGGCGGCCTGCAGCTCGTCCAGCGAGTCGCAGAACTTGTAGGGGCTGGTGGGCAAGCCCAGTGTCTCGGCGGCGAGGCGGCGGATGCCCTCGCGGTCCATGGTGAGGCGTGCCGCGCGGGCGGTGGGAATCACGCGCACCACGCCGGCTTCTTCCAGCGCCTGCAGCATGGGCGTGGCGATGGCCTCGATCTCGGGCACCACCAGCATCGGCTTCTCGGCCTCGATCAGGGCCTTGAGCTGGGCCGGGTCGCTCATGGTGATGGTGCGCGCGTGGTGCGCCACCTGCTGGCCGGGCGCGTTCTCGTAGCGGTCGACGGCGATGGTCTCAACGCCCAGGCGCTGCAGGGCGATCAGCACCTCCTTGCCGAGTTCGCCGGAGCCCAGCAGCATGACGCGGGTTGCAGAAGGGGAAAGTGGAGTGCCAAGGGTGGTCATGCCGGCGACTTTAAATCAGCGGATGTTCGCGACAATGGAAGGCTACGCGGACCCAGGCGTCCGCCGTTTCGTTTTCTTACTTTCCAGGAGTGAATCAATGAGCATCCAGACCGTCGGCATCATCGGCGCCGGAACCATGGGCAACGGCATTGCACAGGCTTGCGCGGTGGCGGGCATCCGCGCCGTCATGATCGATATTTCGCAGGGCGCGGTCGACAAGGGCATCGCCACCGTCGCGAGCAGCCTGGATCGGCTGGTCAAGAAAGAGAAGCTGACGACCGAGCAGAAGAGCGCCGCGCTGGCCCTCATCAAGGGCTCCACCCAGTACGAGGACCTGAAGGAGGCCCAGCTGGTGATCGAGGCGGCCACCGAGAACCATGCGCTCAAGCTGAAGATCCTGCAGCAGATCGACACGATGCTGGCGCCCGAGGTGATCATCGCCTCCAACACCTCGTCGATCTCCATCACCAAGCTGGCCGCGTCGACCTCACGCCCCGACCGCTTCATCGGCATGCACTTCTTCAACCCGGTGCCGATGATGGCGCTGGTGGAGATCATCCGCGGCTATCTCACCAGCGACGAGACGCACGACAAGGTGCAGGACCTGTCCGAGCGCCTGGGCAAGTCGCCCATCACGGTGAAGAACGCACCGGGCTTCGTGGTCAACCGCATCCTGGTGCCGATGATCAACGAGGCCTTCTTCGTGCTGGCCGAGGGCGTCGCCACGGCGGAAGACATCGATGCCGGCATGAAGCTGGGCTGCAACCAGCCGATTGGCCCGTTGGCGCTGGCCGACATGATCGGCCTGGACGTCTGCCTGGCCGTGATGGAGGTGTTCCTGGAGGAGTTCGGCGATTCCAAGTACCGCCCCTGCCCGCTGCTGAAGGAAATGGTGGCCGCCGGCCAGCTCGGCCGCAAGACCGGCCGTGGTGTCTACACCTACTGAGACGCGGCCATGAGCGTCGTCACCCCCACCACCCCACCGGCCGAAGGCTGCATCGACACCGAGGTGCGCGGCCACGTGCTGTTGATCGGCATCAACCGCCCGGCCAAGCGCAATGGCTGGACGGCGCCGATGTTCCGCCAGTTGGCAGAGGCCTACACCCGGCTGGACGACGACCCGGAGTTGCGGGTGGGCGTGCTGCATGCCTTTGGCGACCATTTCACCGCCGGGCTCGATCTGCCCGCCATCACCGAATACATGAAGCGCGGCGAGAAGGCGGTGCCCTTCGGCCTGGTGGAGCCGCACGACCTGGGCATGCCCGGCTACCGGCGCCGCACCAAGCCGATGGTGGTGGCGGTGAAGGGCATCACCTTCACCGTCGGCATCGAGCTGATGCTGGGCGCCGACATCGTGATCGCGGCCGACGACTGCCGCTTCTCGCAACTGGAAGTGCAGCGCGGCATCATGGCCACCGGCGGCGCCACCTTGCGCATGGCCGAGCGCGCGGGCCTGGGCAATGCAATGTTGCATCTGCTCACGGCTGACGAGTTCGGCAGCGCCGAGGCGCTGCGCCTCCACTTCGTGCAGAAGGTGGTGCCGGCGGGCCAGGAGCTGGAAGAGGCGCTGCGACTTGCCGAGCGCATCGCCGCACAGGCGCCGCTGGCCGTGGTGGCGACGCGCCAGAACGTGCTGAAGGCCGTGGAGCACGGTCCGCTGGCCGCCATGGCCGATTTCATCGAGACGCAAAAGCGCCTGTCCAACAGCGAAGACGCGGCCGAGGGCGTGCGCTCCTTCATCGAGCGCCGGCCCTCCCGGTTCACGGGGCGCTGACGCCTTGACCCTGCACTGCGCAGGGTTTGTGTCGGCAATTAGATTGCGCACAATTGAATTGAACACTACAATTCAATCCATGCCAGCGAAGACTCCCACCTCTTCAAGCTCGAACGCAGACGACATGCTGCGGCTCGACAACCAGCTGTGCTTTGCCATCTACTCGGCGTCGCTGGCGATGACACGGCTGTACAAGCCCATGCTCGAGCAGCTCGAACTCACCTACCCGCAGTACCTGGTCATGCTGGTGCTGTGGGAACAAGACGGCCTCATGGTGTCCGAGCTGGGCCGGCGCCTGTCGCTCGATTCCGGCACCCTCACGCCCCTTCTCAAGCGCCTGGAGGCCTCCGGCTACGTCAGCCGCATCCGCGACGTCAAGGACGAGCGGCGCGTGCACATCAGCCTCACCGCCGCCGGGCGCCGCCTGAAGGCGCGCGCCGCCAAGGTGCCGGCCTGCCTGATGGCGGCCAGCCAATGCTCGGTCGACGAATTGGTGTCGCTCACCCACCAGGTGCAGCAGTTGCGCGACCGCATCCAGGCAGCCTGATCTCTTTCTCTCTCCCCCAACCACCCTCCCCCAACCCAAGGAAGTCTCGACATGACCACCCAACTCGACAAGGTTCTCTACACCGCCCAAGCCCACACCGTGGGCGGCCGCGACGGCGCCGGCAAGTCCAGCGATGGCGCCATCGACGTCAAGCTGAGCTCGCCCGGCTCCGGCAAGCCCGGCACCAACCCCGAGCAGCTGTTCGCCGTGGGCTATGCCGCCTGCTTCATCGGCGCGATGAAGGCCGTCGGCCCGAAGATCGGCGTGAAGGTGCCGGAAGACGTGGCCATCGACTCCAGCGTTTCCCTGGGCCCGACGAACGGCGGCGCCGCCTACGGCATCGCCGTGAAGCTGGCCATCACCCTGCCCGGCCTGGACGCCGACGCCAAGCAGAAGCTGGTCGACGCCGCCCACCAGGTCTGCCCCTACTCGAACGCCACGCGCGGCAACATCGACGTCGAACTGACCATCGCCTAAGGCAGCATGGCCAAGCTTGTCGCCCACGTCGCGGTATTCCTCGTCGCGATCGAACATGTCTACATCCTGGTGCTGGAGATGTTCCTGTGGAACAAGCCGGCCGGCTTGCGGGCCTTCGGCCAGACGCAGCAGATGGCCGACGCCACCAAGGTGCTGGCCGCCAACCAGGGGCTGTACAACGGCTTCCTGGCGGCGGGCCTGTTCTGGGGCCTGGCCACGCAGAACCGCACCTTCATGATCTTCTTCCTGGCCTGCGTGATCGTGGCCGGCGTGTATGGCGGGCTCACCGCCGCGCGCAAGATCCTTTACATGCAGGCGCTGCCGGCGGCCGTTGCGCTGGCCCTGGTGCTGGCCTTCGCTTGAAGCCCTTTGTCCGGCGTCGCCTTTGCGACGCCGGACACATGCGCGTCATCCGTCAAGGCGCCCATGCGCGCTAAGCTTCTTTCACCACTCAAGGCAAGGAGCCGACGATGCGCACCATCACCCTGCAGACCCGCAAGGACGCACTGGCCACCACGCGCTTGCACCAAAGCGCGGACACGCCGCTGGCGCCCGGACAGATCCGCGTCCGGATCGAAACCTTCGCCCTCACCTCGAACAACATCACCTATGGCGCCTTCGGTGATTCGATGAACTACTGGGGCTTCTTCCCGACCGGCGAAGAAGGCTGGGGCACGATTCCCGTGTGGGGTTTTGGCGCGGTGGTGCAGTCCGCGCATCCGGGCGTGGCAGTGGGCGAGCGCTTGTATGGCTACTTTCCGCTGGCCGACCAGGTGGTGCTGCAACCCGATCGCCTGCGGCCCGACAGCTTTGTCGACGCCGCAGCGCACCGCGGCGAGCTGCATGCGGTCTACAACCGCTACAACCGCTGCGCGTCCGACCCCTTCTACACGGCGGACAGCGAAGACATCCAGGCGCTGCTGCGCCCGCTGTTCACCACCTCCTGGCTGATCGACGACTTCCTGGCGGACAACGAATTCTTCGGCGCCGACAGCGTCATCCTGTCGAGCGCCTCCGCCAAGACCGCCTACGGCACCGCATTTCAACTGGCGCAGCGCCCCGGCATCCAGGTGACCGGCCTGACCTCGCCGGCCAACAAGGCCTTCTGCGAAAGCCTGGGCTGCTATTCGCGCGTGCTCGCCTATGACGAGCTGGACCGGATCGCACCCGATACCGCCTGCGTCTACGTGGATTTTTCCGGCAGCGCCAAGCTGCGCCGCGCCATCCATACCGGCTTTGTCAACCTGCGCCATTCCGCGGTGATCGGCGGCACGCATGTCGATGAGATCGGCGGCGGCGCCAAGGACCTGCCCGGCCCGCGCGCCACCTTCTTCTTCGCGCCCAACCAGATCAAGAAGCGCCACGACGACTGGGGCGCCGCCGGCTTCACCGACCGGCTGATGACCGCCTGGCGCGCCTTCACCGCCAAGGTGAGCGACCCTGCCGCCCCCTGGCTCGTGCCCACGCAGCACCGCGGCGCGCAGGCTGCGCAATCCGCCTACGCGCAGGTGCTCGCCGGCCGCAGCGACCCGCGCGCGGGACACATCCTGTCGCTGATCGAGCCCAACGCACGCTGATCGTCGCCCAGGCGCGGGCGACAATCGCGCCATGACCTCCCCCGCCGCCGAATTGGCGCATCACCCTTACGAAACGCTCACGCCCGACGTGGTGCTGGATGCGCTGGCCACGCTCGGCCTGCATGGCGACGGCCGCCTGCAGGCGCTCAGCTCCTACGAGAACCGCGTCTACCAGATCCACCTGGAAGACCAGCGCGTCGTGGTCGCCAAGTTCTACCGGCCCGGCCGCTGGAGCGAAGCGCAGATCCTGGAAGAGCACACTTTCTCGGCCGAGCTGCTGGCCGCCGAAGTGCCCGCGGTGGCGCCGCTGACACTGGAAGGCGCCACCTTGCACCGGCATGCCGGCTTCGATTTCAGCGTGAGCCCCTACCGCGGCGGCCGCGCGCCGGAACTGGACGATTTCGAGGTGCTGGAATGGATCGGCCGCTTTCTGGCGCGCATCCACACCGTGGGTGCCGGCGCGGCTTTCGCACTGCGGCCGACGCTGGACTTGCAAGGCTTCGGCATCGCCTCGCGCGACTGGCTGTTGCGCAACGACATGGTGCCGCTGGACGTGCAGCGCGACTGGGAGATCGCCTGCAACGAGGCGCTGGAAATGATCGCGGCCACCGCCCTGTCGGGCGACGACGGCAAGCAAGGCGGCATGCGCCAGCTGCGCCTGCATGGCGATTGCCACCCCGGCAACATCCTGTGGACGCCCACCGACCGGCCGGACGGCGGCCCGCATTTCGTCGACCTGGACGACGCGCGCACCGGCTTCGCGGTGCAGGACCTGTGGATGCTGCTGTCGGGCGACCGGGCGCAGCGCACCGGCCAGCTGTCGGGCCTGCTCGAGGGCTACGAGCAATTCCGCGAATTCGACCGGCGCGAGCTGGCGCTGATCGAGCCGCTGCGCACCCTGCGCCTCGTCCACTACAGCGCCTGGCTGGCCCGGCGCTGGCAGGATCCGATCTTTCCGATCAACTTTCCCTGGTTCGGCTCCAGCGACTACTGGAAAGGCCAGATCCAGATGCTGCAGGACCAGTGCGAGGCGATGGCGGAGGAACCGCTGTACGGTTGATCTCCCCAGGTGCGGGCGGCGCAAGAGAGGCTTGCGGGTTGTCGCCTTTAGAGCAACAATCGTCGCCTAATGAGCAACAATTCTTCCTTGATGGATCTGCTGTTTCCGGCCGCCAGACAGCGGGCACTGGCTGTGTTGCTGCTGGAACCGCAAGCGGCTTTTCATCTGCGCGAGCTGGCGCGGCGCACGGGCAGCCACGCCGGCACACTGGCGCGAGAACTGGACAAGCTGACGCATGCCAGCCTGCTTCTGCGCCGTGAGCAGGGCAATCAAGTGCGCTACCAGGCCAATACCAGGCATCCACTGTTTGACGACCTTGCATCCCTTTTCCGCAAGACGCATGGCGTGGTGCCAGCGCTGCGCGAGGCGCTCACGCCGCTCATTGCGCAGATTCGCGTGGCACTGGTGTTCGGCTCTATGGCGCGCGGCACTCCCTCGGCGGACAGCGACGTGGACGTGCTGGTTCTTGGCAGTGTGGGGTTTGCCGAGTTGGCGCAGGCGCTGTACCCGTTGCACGAGGCTCTGGGCAGGGAGGTCAACCCAGTGCTCTACACACCCGACGAATTTGCCAACCGGGCGCGCACAGGCGATGCGTTTGCACGCGACCTGCTTGCAAAGCCAAAACTATTCGTGAAGGGAGATGACCATGAGTTTGCAGAACTTGTTGGCGATCGGACGCCTGCAGGCCCACACACCTGATGCAGCGGGCATTGCCAAGCTGCTGCAAGCCGCGCGCCGCAACCTGACGGACGCGCGCATCGAGCAGGTCAGCGCAGACAACCGCTTCGATGCGGCCTACAAATCCATCATGCAGTGCGCCATGCTGGGCTTGTGGGCCAACGGCTTTCGAACAGCCACCAGTCAACCTGGTCATCACCAGACGGCCATCCAGAGCCTGGGCACGACGATGAGCGTGACGCAGCAGGACATCATCGTGCTGGACGCGCTACGCCGACAGCGAAATGCCAGCGACTATGAGGGCGATCCGGTCTCCACGGCCACTCTCGAGGCCTGCATGGCCGCAGGCGCGCGATTGCTGGGGCACACGAAACGATGGTTGCAAGAACATCGCCCGGACCTGATGCGCCTTTCATGAATCAGAGCGCCGGCGCGCTCGGTGCCGGGAGGCTCCGTCGATGGCCTTGGCCAGCGGGCCCCAATCGTGCCGTCCAGGCTCACAGGCGCGGCAGCACCTGTCCGACATCCGGTGCGCGCAGGCAGACCCAAACTGGCAACTGGTCTCTGACTTGCACCCCAGGAGCCCGCCATGATCCGCAAGCTCGCCTCCGGCGAATACCGCCTGTACTCCCGCAAGACCGACCCGCGCACCGGCACGCGGCGCAACCTCGGCACCTTCGCCACGCGCGAGGCGGCCGAGAAGCACGAGCGCGAAGTGCAGTACTTCAAGCGGGGGCATTAGCCCCCCGGCTTTTCACTTCGCTTCGCTGCGTGTAATTCCCCCGTGGGGGAGACCCCACCTGAGGCCCGGCAAAGCCGGTTCCTCGGTGCGGGACCGGCATTTCGGCGCTTCGCGCCGTCGCCTTCAGGGCGGGGTCGACGGTCAGGCCAGCAGTGCGTTGACGCGCCGCACATAAGCGGCCGGGTCGGCCGGCAGGCCGCCCTCGGCCAGCAGGGCCTGGTCGAACAGGATGTGGGCCAGGTCGTCGAAATGAGCCGAGCCGTCCAGCTTCTTCACCAGCGGATGCTCGGCGTTCACTTCCAGCACCGGCTTCAGTTCGGGCACCGGCTGGCCGGCCTGCTTGAGCATGCGGGCCAGCTGGGTGCTCATGCCGCCGTCCTTCACCACCAGGCAGGCGGGCGAATCGACCAGGCGGGTGGTGACACGCACGTCGTCGGCCTTGTCCTTGAGCGCTTGCTTCAGCTTCTCCAGCACCGGCTTGAACGATTCCGCGGCTTCTTCTGCCGCCTTCTTCTCGTCTTCGTCCTGCAACTTGCCTAGATCGACCGCGCCCTTGGCGACGCTTTGCAGCGGCGTGCCATCGAAGTCGTTCAGGTAGTTCAGCGCCCACTCGTCCACGCGGTCGGTCATCAACAGCACCTCGATGCCCTTCTTGCGGAAGATCTCGAGTTGCGGGCTGTTCTTGGCGGCCGCCAGGGTGTCGGCCGTGATGTAGTAGATGGCCTCCTGGCCTTCCTTCATGCGCGCCTTGTAATCCGCCAGGCTGACGCTGACGGTGTCGGTGCTGCTCGATGCAAAGCGCAGCAGCTTGGCAATGCGCTCGCGGTTGCCGAAGTCCTCGCCCAGGCCTTCCTTGAGGACTGCGCCGAACTCGGCGTAAAACGCGCCGAATTTCGCCTTTTCCTCATCGTTCTCGCCTTCTTTTTCCTGGCGCGCCAAGTCTTCCAGCATGGAAAGCACGCGCTTCGTGCTGCCTTCGCGGATGGCCTTCACGTCGCGGCTTTCCTGCAAAAGCTCGCGGCTCACGTTGAGCGGCAGGTCGGCCGAATCGATCACGCCCTTCACGAAGCGCAGATAGCTGGGCAGCAGCGCCTCGGCGTCGTCCATGATGAAAACGCGCTTGACGTACAGCTTGACGCCCGAGGCGCGCTCGCGATTCCACAGGTCCATCGGCGCCTTGGCGGGGATGAACAGCAGCTGCGTGTACTCGGTGCTGCCTTCCACCCGGTTGTGGCTCCAGGCCAGCGGCGCCTCGAAGTCGTGGCTCAGGGTCTTGTAGAACTCGGTGTACTGCTCGGGCGTGACATCCTTCTTGGGGCGGGTCCACAGGGCGCTGGCCTTGTTGACGGCTTCCCACTCGCCAGTTTTCACCATGGCGCCGGGCTGATCGTTCTCGCCTTCCTTCCACTCTTCTTTTTCCATCAGGATGGGCAGGGAGATGTGATCGGAGTACTTGCCGATGACGGATTTGAGCTTCCAGGCGTTCAGATACTCCTGCGCATCCTCACGCAGGTGCAGGATCACGCGGGTGCCGCGCTCGGCACACTCGATGTTCTCCACCTCGAAGTCGCCGGCGCCGCTGCTCACCCAGCGCACGCCCGCATCCGTGGGCAGGCCGGCGCGGCGCGATTCCACCGTGATCTTGTCGGCCACGATGAAGCCTGAATAGAAGCCCACGCCGAACTGGCCGATGAGCTGGGCGTCCTGCTTCTGGTCGCCCGACAGGCGGCTCATGAACTCCTTGGTGCCGCTCTTGGCGATGGTGCCCAGGTGCTCGATGGCTTCCTGGCGCGACATGCCGATGCCGTTGTCGCGAATCGTGAGCGTGCGCTTGCTTTCGTCAAAAGACACGTGCACCGACAGATCCGGTGCGTCCTCGTACAGGCTGCCGTCGTTGATCGCCTCGAAGCGCAGCTTGTCGCAGGCATCCGAGGCATTCGAGATCAGCTCGCGCAGGAAGATTTCCTTGTTCGAGTAGAGCGAATGCGTGACGAGGTGGAGGAGTTGGGCAACTTCGGCCTGGAACGGGAGTTTGCTGGTCGGGCTGGTCATGGCTTCTTGGAAGGGAACTTGATTTCGGGAAGGGTCAGGCACGTCACCGACTCGGGTGGTCGGCGCGCGGTGCCACCGAGATGGTGGCAGGGGCCCCATTTTCAATGCTTGGCGCCCCTGCCGCCCCAGGCGTGCGGCAGTTCACATCAGCTCGCAAACCGTCACAAGTTGGTGACAACTGCGCCGTGCGCTTTTTAACGTTTGGAATTCTATTTGTATGAATCTACCCACAACTAGGTAGGAACTTGCCTACACTTCCGCCGCTCGAGTGGCCTTTAGTTCCAATTGTTAACCCTAGTGTCGCAAAAAACATCATGAAGAAGATTCTCCTCATCGCCGTCGCCGCCAGCCTGGCTTCCGCCGCCGCCTTCGCCGCGACCAACCCAGCAACCGCCACCTTCGACGTCAAGCTGACGGTCCTGAAGGCCTGCAGCGTGCTGGCTGGCGCAAGCTCCGACATCGATTTCGGCTCGCAGGATTCCACCGCCACCAACCTGCAGAACAGCAACACCATCAGCGTGACCTGCTCGAAGAACACGCCCTACACCATCGGCCTGACGCCCAGCAACAGCAGCACAGCCGGCGCCGGCGTGATGGCCGCGCAGAATGTGGCACCCGTGACCGGCAACACCGACACCGTGGGCTACCAGTTGCGTTCGGCCACCGGCCTGACCGGCGCCGTGTGGGGCAACACCAATACCGACGGCACGACCGTCGGCAACGGCGTCAGCGGCACCGGCAACGGCGCGGCGAAGTCGCATACCGTCTACGCCACTGTGCCGAGCATGAACGTCACGCCTGACGCCTACAAGGACACCGTCACGGTGACCGTTCGTTACTGATCAGCCCTGAACTCCGAGAGACTCGTCCAGTGAAGCGACTTCGACTGCTTGCGCTACTTGTCCTGGGCGCGGTGCTCCTTGGCCAGGCCAATGCCAGCGGTCTGCAGGTCGCCCCCACCTCGCTCACCCTGCAGGCCACGCAAAACGCCGAAGGCCTGTGGCTGAGCAATACCGGCGACATCCCCGTCACCGCGCAGGTTCGGGTCTATCGATGGACCCAGGAAAACGGCGAGGACAAGGAAGCGCCCTCGCGCGAAGTGCTGGTCAGCCCGCCCATGATCCAGCTGGCGGTCGGCGACCGCCAGCTGATCCGCGTGATCCGCACGGGCCCGCCCCCTGCCAATTCGGAGGCCGCGTACCGCGTGGTCATCGACGAGTTGCCGGTCCCCGACACCGGGCCGAAAAAGGGCGTGCAGTTCGTGCTGCGCTACTCGGTTCCCGTCTTCATGGCACCGGCCAGCGGGGCCAGTCCCCAACTGAGCTGGAAGATGCGCCGCGAAGGCGCGAACGCGGTGCTCGAAGTGGCCAACACCGGCGGCATGCACGCCCAGCTGGCCGACCTTCAATTTGCCGACAGCCGCGGCCGCCGCACCGAGGTGCACCCCGGCCTGCTGGGCTACATCCTGCCGGGCGCCCAGATGCGCTGGCGGATCAAGCCACCAGCCGCCACCTTTGCCGCCGGCGGCACCCTCGATACCTTGATCAATGGCAGCGCGACGCAGCAGAACCTTCCGCCGATCGAGCCCGCGCGCTGACCAACTTCTCCCCTACCTGCTGTTCGCTCTCGCTGCCCACCCCGCCGGTGCGGCGGCGGGGCCGGACGCAGCCCGGGACACGGTCTTGCTGGCACAGGCCGACCCGCAGGTGGCGGGGCCGCGCGGCGGCGACCTGATCCTGGAGCTGACGCTCAACGGCAATACGCGGGGCCTGGTACAGTTCGGCCTGCGCGACGGCGAACTCTGGGCCAGCGCCGCCACCCTCCGCCAGTTGGGCTTCGTGCTGCCGGCCAGCGCCACCGACCCGGTTCGCCTGAACAGCCTGCCCGGCGTGGTGGTGCGCTACAACGCGCAGCGCCAGACGGTGGAAATCACCGCCACGGCCGAAGCACTGCAGCAGGGACGCACGGTGGTGAACACCAACGAGATCCCGGTGCCCGAGGCCAATGCCTCGCCCGGCCTGGCGCTCAACTACGACCTGTACGGCACCCGGGGCCAGCACGACAGCACCAGCCTCAATGCCTTTGCCGAGCTGCGCGCCTTCAGCGGCAAGTCGGTGTTCAGCAACACCTTCCTGACGCAAGGCAACCGAACCGAGTTCGACGGCTGGCAGCAGAAGTCGGTGCGGCTGGACACCACCTGGAGCCGGTCCTTCCCGGAGGACATGGTCACCCTGCGGGTGGGCGACACCACCACCGCCGCGCTGGCCTGGTCGCGCCCCACCTTGATCGGCGGCGTGCAGCTGTCGCGCAACTTCGCGCTGCAGCCTTACCGCACCACCACGCCGATTCCGGCCTTCCTCGGCTCGGCCGCCCTGCCCTCGCAGGTCGAGGTGTATGTGAACGGCATGAAGCAGTACACCGGCCAGTTGCCGTCCGGCCCCTTCCAGCTCAACACCGTGCCGGGCATCAGCGGCGCCGGCAACGCCCAGGTGGTGCTGACCGACGCCTTCGGCCGTGCCACCACGCTCGACTACTCGCTTTACGACGTGCAGCAGCGCATGCTGCAGGCCGGGCTGTCGGACTGGTCGGTGGACGTCGGCGCGGTACGCCAGAACTACGGCTTCCGCTCCTTCGACTACGCCAACGATCCGGCGGCCAGCGGAACCTGGCGCTACGGCCTGAACAACAGCCTGACGATCGAGACGCACGCGGAAAGCACGCGCGATCTCGTCACCGCCGGCGCCGGCGCGGTCTATCTGATCGGCCCGCGAGCCGGCGTGGTCACGGCCGCGGCCGCGCACAGCCGCAACGAGAGCCGGGAAGGCTCGCTTTTCAATCTCGGCTATTCCTGGCGCAGCAACCAGTTCAACTTTGCACTGGAAGGCACGCGCACCCAGGGCGAATACCGCGACGTCGCCTCGCTCAACGGCGCTCGAGGCCCCGACCGCTCGGGCCGCGCATCGGTCGGCTACGGCACCGAGCAACTCGGCAGCTTCGGCCTGAGCTACCTGTACCTGCGCTACCCCGGCGAGCAGGCCACGCGCTACGTGGCCGCCAACTGGGCGCGCTCGCTGGGCGCGCGCGGCTCGGTCAGCGTCAGCCTCAACCAGGACTTGAACGAGCGCAAGAACAGCAGCGTCTTCGTCGGCTTCACCTATGCGCTGGACGGCAACATCACGACCGGCGTGGGCGCGCAGCACGACCGCGACCGCACCATCTATACCGCCAACGCGCAGCACTCGGCGCCGACCGAGGGCGGCTTCGGCTGGCGCGCTGCCGGCCAGTATGGCGACAAGGACATCAACGGCGGCGCTGCCGAGGTCGACTACCTGGGCCGCTACGGCCGCGCCCTGGCCGGCGTCAACGCGATCGGCGGCAGCAGCTACGCCTATGCGGGCGCCACCGGCTCGCTGGTCTTCATGGGTGGCCAACCCTTTGCGGCACGCCGCATCGACGACGGCTTTGCCGTGGTCTCCACCGACGGCATGGCCGGCGTGCCGGTCAAGCTGGAGAACCGGCTGATCGGCACCACCGACGGCAAGGGCATGCTGCTGGTGACGCCGCTCAATTCGTATCAGAACAACCAGCTGTCCATCGATCCGATGCATTTGCCGGCGGACGTGCGGGTCGAGCGCGTCAAAACCGTTGCCGCTCCGACCGACCGGGCCGGCACGCTGGTGGAATTCGGCGTCAAGCCGGTGCGCGCGGCGGCGCTGATCCTGGTGGATGAAAAGGGCGAGTTCCTGCCGGTCGGCTCGGCGGTGCGCGCCAACGGCAAGGCCGGCACGGCGCTAGTGGGCTTCGATGGCGCCACTTACCTGGATACGCTCGAGGCACGCAACACGATCGAGGTGCAGACGCCGGCCGGCCTGTGCGCCACGCGCTTCGACTACGTCAAGAATGGAAATGACATTCCGCAGATCGGCCCGCTGCGCTGCGTCAAGGAGATCCCGTGAGGATGAACATGAGTGATTCACAGCGCTGGCGGCACCTGCTGATGGGCGTGCTGCTGTGCGCGGCGTTCTGGGGCCTGCCGGCGCGCGAGGCCTCGGCCGCGCCCTCCTGTTCGGCCACCATGACCGCGCTGAACTTCGGCAATGTCGACCTGGTGAGCGGCGGCACGATCACGGCGTCCGCCACGCTGAACTACACCTGCAGCAACGACAACGGCAACGCGCGCTACGCGCGCCTTTGCTTCAACATCGGCGACGGCTCCGCCTCCCAGGCTTCGGCCGGCGGGCACTGGGATCCCCGCATCCTGCGCGACGGCGCGGCCAACGAGATGAACGTGCAGTTCTACCAGGGCGCGACCTCGGCCATCTGGGGCTCTACCACCCAGCCGATTTCCGACGCCTTTGATGTCACCTTGACCCTGCCGCAACGGGTCAGCATTTTCACGCCCAGCGTGACCACCGGCAGCTTCACCCTGCGCGGCCAGATCAACACCGGCCAGGCAGGCCTGCCGCCCGGCCTGTACCAGAGCAGCTTCACCGGCAATCACACGGCCTTTCGCTACGGCATTGCCAACAGTTCGGGCGCCGTGCCGGGGGACTGTGCCTCCGTTGGCACCGACGGCGGCACTTTCGGCTTCACCGCATCGGCCAACGTGGTCAAGAGCTGCCTGGTCTCGGCCGACCCACTGGATTTCGGCACGGTCGACGGCATCGCCTCGTCCACCAACATCGACTCGACGACCACCATCCGGGTGATCTGTTCCAAGCCGACGGCCTATAACGTGCTCTTGATCCCATCCAACGGCGACACCGGCGGCTCATCGGCCATGAAGGGACAGACCGCCGGCAATACCGACACCGTGCCGTACCGCCTGTACAGCAATGCCGCGCGCAGCATCGCCTGGGGCAGCCTTGCCGCCAACGACGTATCGGGCACTGGAACCGGACTCACCCAGTCCCTCACCGTCTATGGCCGCGTGCCGGGGCTGCCCAATGTGCAGGCGGACAGCTACAAGGACGTGGTGACGGTCAACGTCACTTACTGACGGCAGCCAGCCAGCCGGCTAGCACGCGCGGGGCCCGGGTCCATCCGGGCAACAAGCCGCCAAACCTGCCTCTCTTTGGGGAATAAATTCTCGGCTTCCGCGGGCACCATGGACGGGTCATGCCGTTCACACTTGCCGACCATCGCGAGGAGCGCGAACATCTCCCCCAGCCGGAGGGAAGGCCCGACGTCGGCCTTCGCCTCACCGCGCTGGCGGCGGCGGAACGGTCTCCGGATGTCCACCCAGGGGGAGGAGCGCCCATGTCGCGAAGCAGCGCACTGTTCGGCCACCCCTATTTGCACGCGGCCCTGGCCACGAGCCTGCTGCTGCCGCTTCAGGGCGCGGCGCAGGCGCCGGCCGCGGGCGCCAAGAGTGCTTCGTCCGGCTTCGGCGTCATGCTGACGGTGCGGCCGTCTTTTCGCATTCTCGAAACCAGCCCGGTGCCCGGCGGCTACCAGTACCGCGTGTGGACCAACATGAAGACGGTGCAGCTCAACGGCCGCGACTACCGCTTCGAGCGCGTGGGCGAAACCACGCTGGTGGTGCCCGGCGCGCTCATCGAGCCGCCCGCGCAACAACCGGGTTCCTGAGGCTGCCTCAGCTGCCTGGACGCGCTGGCGGCCGCGGGGCCGTCGAGCTTCCGGTCGACTCCGAACCCGCACCGCCATGCGAACGCGCTGCGTTCATGGCGCCTTGCCGGACTTCGTCGGAATTGGTCGCTGCACTGGTGGGCGCCGGCGCCGTCGAACCGCCGGTGCTCTCGCTGCCGGCGCCGCCATGGCTGCGTGCGGCCTCGATCGCAGCACGCTTCACTTCGGGGCGCTCGGGCGAATTCAGTTGCATGGGACGGTAATCACTGCCGTCGCTGGTCTGCTGCTGTTGTGTCTGTGCACCTGCACTGCCCACGACGGCCAGGCCGCCGAGCAGGGCCATGGAGATGAGTTGGCGGGAAGTGCGCATAGTGGCCTCCTGGTTGGAAGATCGGATGCGACCACTCTAGGCAACAAGACTGAGCTGGCAGTGAGCGAAGAATGAGCTGAGCGTGAGCCCCGCCACCCGGCGCCTCAGGCTGCTGCGCGCAGGTGCACACGCGCGATCAATCCCCTCGCGTCGTCCCGATTGCGCAGCTCGATGCGAAGCCCGTGGCGCTTGGCCGCGCCCTGCGCGATGGCCAGGCCCAAGCCGCTGCCGCCGGATGGCGCACCCGGCACGCGAAAGAAGCGGTCGAACACGCGGCCGATCAGTTCGGGCGCGATGCCGGGGCCGTTGTCCACCACGTCCACCACCGGCTGGCCCTGCATCGCATGCAGGCGCACGTCCACCATGCTGCCGTCAGGGGCGTAGCGCACCGCGTTGTCGATCAAGTTGTCGAACAGGCTGCGCAGCTCGGCCACCGGCACCGCCACCCGCGGACCGACCGGGCCCAGCGCTTCCGTCTCGAAGCCGAGGTCGACATGGCGCCGGTCGGCCAGCGGCATCAGCTGGCCGACGCTCTCGCGCAGCACCGCCGCCAGGTCGACACCGTCGGCGCCGTCGGCCGGGCGCGGCGCGTCCTGGCGCGACAGGTGCAGCAGCTGTTCGCTCAGATGCCGCGCGCGCGTCACGCCGGCCTCCAGCTGCGCGAAGCGCTCGGTGGCCTCGCCGGGCGGGATCAGCGCGCGCAGGTTCTCGATCTGCAGGCCGATGGCCGTGATGGGCGTGCGCAGCTCGTGCGCCGCATCCTGCACGAAGCGGCGCTGCGCCGCGAAGGCGTCGCGCAGCCGGGCCAGCAAGGTGTTGAAGGCGGCGACCAGCGGGCCGATCTCCTCGGGCACTCGCTGAACCGGGACCTCGGCCAGGCTGTGCTCGTCCTGCGCCGCAATCTCGCGCGCCACCACGCGCAGCGAGCGCGAACCGGCCGCCACGATCAGCCAGAGCACCAGCAGCAGGATCGGCAGCAGCAGCACGATCGGCAGGCTCTCCAGCAAGGCCCGCCGCGTCGCCCGGTGCTGGCGAAAGCTCGCGCTTTGCACCACCTGCACGCGCGGCTGATCCGCCAGCGGCCCGGGCCGCGCGGTGTAGACGCGCCAGTGCTCGTCGCCCGTGGCGCCCCAGGCCACGGTGTGCAAGCCCGGCTCGGCCTGCAGCGGCAGTGCCAGCGCCGGCCAGGAACTCGCCAGCAGTTCCTGGCCGTCGGCGCTCCAGAGCTGCACGACGAAGCTGCCGGCACGCACGGCCTTGACGTCGGCCAGCGGCTGCAGCACGCCCGGCCGGCCGCCGGCGTAGGACTCGGCCGTCAGCCGCATCTGCTCGTCCATGAAGGAGCCGATCAGCCGGCCATAGGCCAGGTAGGACAGGAGCCCGGTGACGGCCGTCGCCGCCAGGCACAAGGCCACCAGCCACCACCAGAGCTGGCGGCGCAGCGAATGCGGTCGGCTCATCGCCTTTCCTCAGGCGGCCAGCACGCGCCAGCCCAGCCCGCGCACGTTGCGGATCACCTCGGCGCCGAGCTTGCGCCGCATGCCGTGGATCAGCACGTCGATGGCATTGCTGGTCACTTCCTCGCCCCAGCCGTAGATGCGGTTCTCCAGCTGCTCGCGCGACAGGATGGCGCCCGGGCGCTCCAGCAGTGCGTGCAGCAAGGCGAATTCGCGCGCCGTCAGCGCCTCGCGGCGGCCGTTGACGAAGACTTCGCGGGTGCTCAGGTCCAGCTGCAACGCGCCGCTTCCGATCAGCGAATGCGCGCTGCCGTCGCGCCGCCGCACCACGGCGCGCATGCGTGCCAACAACTCGCGCAATTCGAAGGGCTTGCGCAGATAGTCGTCGGCGCCCAGGTCCAGGCCCAGCACCCGGTCGTCGAGCCGATCGCGCGCGGTCAGCACGATCACCGGCGTGGTGTCGCCGCGCTGGCGGGCGCAGCGCAGCACCTCGGTGCCGTCCTGCGCCGGCAGCCCCAGATCGAGCAGCACGCAGGTGTAGCCGCCGTCGGCCAGCGCACTCTGCGCCAGCGGGCCGGTGCGCACCCAGTCAGCCGACCAGCCCGCGCCTTCCAGCGCCTGCACCAGGCTGGCGCCGATCATCTCGTCGTCTTCTGCCACCAGCACGCGCACTGTGAACGTCCTTTCCAGGCAGCCAAGCCATATGCCGCGGCCGCGCTCTACCCTAGCGCGGATTTCTTAGTGGCGAGTGAGCAAGCCGCGCTCGATCTCAAGCAAATGTGGCTTTGCCACTTTGCTTGACCCCCACGGGGGGCGGGCCGGGCTGGCCCGGCCCTGGGGGCTCAGAAGCGCTCGCCCGGCGCCAGGTAGCGCCACTGCCCCTGCGGCAGATGCCCCAGCACCACGCGCCCGATGCGGATGCGCTTCAGGCCCACCACCTTGAGCCCGACCAACTCGCACATGCGGCGGATCTGCCGCTTCTTGCCTTCGGTCAGCACGAAGCGCAGCTGCTCCGGGTTCTGCCAATCGACCTGGGCGCGCTTGAGCGGCTGGCCGTCCAGGCTCAAGCCGTGGCGCAGCTTCTGCAACTGTTCGGGCGGAAACGCCGCCTGCGGGTTGGTGTTGACGGCGCCGTAGGCCACGCGCACCAGGTATTCCTTCTCCATACCGGAGTCTTCACCGATCAGCTGGCGCGCGATGCGGCCGTCCTGCGTCAGCACCAGCAGGCCCACCGAGTCGATGTCCAGCCGCCCGGCCGGCGCCAGGCCGCGCAGCTGCGTGGGCGTAAAGCGCAGGCCGCTGCCGTCGCCTTTCCAGTGCGTGCGCGGATTGATCAGCATCACCGCAGGCTCGTGGCCATCTTCTGCCTGGCCGCTCACATAGCCCACCGGCTTGTGCAGGAGGATGGTGACCTGCGCCGCCTGCTGGCCGCGCGCCTTGGGGTCGACCTCGATGCGGTCCTGCGGCAGTACCTTCAGGCCCATCGGCGCCGCCGCGCCGTTCACGCGCACCCAGCCGCGCTCGATCCATTCGTCGGCCTCGCGGCGCGAGCACAGGCCGAGCTCGGCCATTCTCTTATTGAGGCGAACGGGATCTTGGGCGTCGGACATGCGCACAATTCTCGCTCAGGCGCTTGGCTTCCCCCCTTTAAGATCCACGCATGGATTTTGTGGGGCCGAGGGGAGCGAAACCTGAGCGCGATGCGCTGCTGCTGGTCGACGACCATGAGCTGATTCGGCTCGGCTTGCGCACGCTCCTGCGCAATCAGGCCGCGCCGGCCGAAGAGCAGTTGCAGATCCTGGAGGCGGCCAACCTGGCCGAAGCCCTGGCCCTGTACGCCCGGCACGAATCGAAGATCCGCCTGGTGCTGCTGGACCTGGCCCTGCCCGACGTGCAGGGGCTGGAGGGCCTGGCGACCTTCTGGCGGCGCTTTCCGTCCGCGCGCGTGGCCGTGCTGTCCGGCTCGGCCAGCGAGGCCGAGGCCGCCCAGGCGCGCGCCCTGGGCGTGGCGGCCTTCCTGCACAAGTCGGCCGACCTGGGCGAAGTGCTCAGCTTCGTTCGCGCTTCGGGGCTGCTCAAGGCGCAGCCGGTCGGCGACGCGGCCCGCACGGGCCCGCTGGAAAGCCTCACGCGCCGCCAGTCAGAGGTGCTGGCCTGGGTGCTGCAAGGCCGCAGCAACAAGGAGATCGCCGTGCTGGCCCAGCTCAGCGAAGGCACGGTGAAGAACCATGTGTCGGCGCTCTTGCTGCTGCACGGCGTGCGCTCGCGCGCGCAACTCATCAGCCGGCTGCGCTGAAGGTGTCCAGCGCCTTGCATCCCAGAGACGACAACGACGCCACGCTGCAGTCCAAGGTCCTGGCCGAACAGCTGGCGCTGGTCTACTACATCGTCGGCACCACGCTCAAGGGGCGGCTGATCTTCATTGGCGTGATCGGCGCCTTCATGCACTACACGCTGCACAGCCCCTGGGTGCTGCCGCTGGTGCTGGGGCACGTCGTGCTGTACCTGTGGCTGCTGAGCTGGCGGCGCTGGCAACGCAGCGAACCGCTGGCGCGTGGCCCGTACTGGGCGCGCCACGCGACCCGGGCGGCGGTCCTGCTCGGCCTGGCCGACGCCCTGGTGCCCTGGGTCTTCGTGCCCGTGGGCAACCTGCCGGTCACTTGCGTGCTTGCCGCCGTGATGATGGGCAACTGCGCGCGTGCGGTGCAGTCGCTGCGCCCCTTGCGCGGCGCCACCCTGGCCCATGTGCTACCGCCCATGCTGAGCCTGATTGCGGCGCTGTTGTGGAAAGGCGGCTTGCTGGATGTGCTGCTGGCCTGCTTCATCGCCATCTACGTCTTCATGACCTTGCGCGTGGGCGCGCAGGAGCATCGGCAGTTGCTGGAAGCGCTGGCGCTGCGCTTCGAGAACGAGGCGCTGGCCAGGCGCCTGGCCGAGCAGGTCGCGGCCACCGAACAGGCCAGTGCGGAGAAAACCCGCTTCCTGGCCGCCGCCAGCCATGACCTGCGCCAGCCGCTGCATGCCATCGCGCTGTTCGGCAGCGCGCTCGAGCACGAGCTGGAAGGCGGCGCCCAAGCCGAGCCGGCCCAGGGACTGATGCGCGCCGTGCGCGCGCTGGGCCAATCGCTGGATTCGCTGCTGGACATTGCGCGCCTGGACGCCGGCTCGGTCAAGCCGCACTGGCAGCCGGTGTCGGTCGATGCCCTGCTCATGACCCTGCAACACACCTTTGCGCCGCGCGCGCAGGCATCCGGCCTGCAGCTGCGGCTGCGCGCCAGCGGCCTGTGGGTGCGCAGCGATCCGCAGCTGCTGCAGCGCCTTGTGTCAAACCTGCTGGACAACGCACTCAAGTACACGCACCAGGGCGGCGTGCTGGTGACGGCGCGCCTGCGCGGCAAGCGCGTGTGCATCGAGGTGCGCGACAGCGGCATCGGCATCGCGCCCGAGCTGCGCTCGCGCGTGTTCGAAGAGTTCTACCAGGCGAACAACCCGGGGCGCGATCGCTCGCGCGGCCTGGGCATCGGCTTGTCGATCGTGCGGCGGCTGGCGCGCGAGCTGTCGCACGAACTGCAGCTGGATTCCTGGCCCGGGCTCGGCACGCGCGTGCGCGTTCATGCGCCGCGGACGCCGGCTCCAACGTCTGTGCCGGCGCCGGCGCCGACGCCAGCGCCCGCATCGCCGAGCGCGCCCGCGCTGCCGCGGCGCGTGCTGCTGCTCGACGACGAGGCCGACATCCGCCTGGCCATGCTGGCTTGGATGCGGCAGGCCGGCATCGACGCCACCGCGGCCGCCAACGAGGACGAAGCGCAACGCGCGCTGGCCCAGGGCCTGCGCGAGGAGCGGCCCTACGAGCTCCTGATCAGCGACCTGCGGCTGGCCGACGGCGAGGACGGCTTGGACGCGAGCCAGCGCCTGCGCGCGCAGTACACGGGGCTGGCGCTGCTCCTGATCACCGGCGAGATCGGCCCGGCGCTTCTCGCGCCGGTGCGCGCGTGCGGCATCCCGCTGCTGTTCAAGCCGGTGTCCAGCGACAGCCTGTATCAGGCGCTGCGGCTCGACAAGAACGATTGAGCACGCGCGTCGGGCGCACTTTGTGACGCCTGCACGTTCATGACTTTCGGCACTGGGAACCAGCCGGAGGCGTCCCTAGTCTTCGCCCCTTTCCAACCGGTCCGTTCACCACAAGGGGAGATGTTCAATGGACAAGCGCTTTCTCGTCACCATCCTGGCCGCCGCCAGCCTCGTTGCCTGCGGAGGCGGCAGCGACAACAACTCCGGTGCCAACCCTGCACCGGCACCGGCACCCGCTCCGGCGCCCGCCCCGGCACCAGCACCTGCTCCGGCCCCCGCGCCGGCATCGACCTTCCTGTTCGAAGGGCTGACACCGCCCACCAGCGGCAGCGATTTCCTGGTGCAGCTCAACGCCCAGGGCGCGCGGGGCTTCCGCTTCCAGGGCGGCCTTGCCTTCACGCAGAGCGCCACCACCGCAGAGGTCGCCACCCTCTACGTCAAGGACGGCGAGGGCAGCTACAGCTATGAACTCAAGCCGGCGCCCACCGACGCCGCCAACTTCCTGGCCGAGCTCGATGCGCAGGGCGCACGCGGCTTTCGCCTGAGCTCGATCTATGCGGTGCTGCCCACGCCGACCACGTTCGAGAACTATGCCGTCTACGTCAAGTACAGCAGCCACTCGAGCACCTTCGTGCACCACCTGCTGCAAGGAAAGGTGACCAGCGCCGACGACCTGGCCCTGCTCAACGCCGAGGGTGCGGCGGGCTATCGCGGGCGCAGCTACCTGTACCGCATCGCCAACGTCGACTATCACATCTTCACCAAGGACACCGGCAGCGCAGCCACCTGGCGCTACGAGTTCAAGGCGCAGCCGACCAGCGACAGCGGCTTCATCAGCGAGCTCGACGCCCAGGGCGCGCGCGGCTTCTTCTTCCACAACGAATACCTCTACAACGACGCGCGGGTGGCCATCTACGAGAAGAACGAGGCCTCGCCCATCACCTTCGACTACGACAATCTGGCGCCGCAGGCCACGCTCAGCGACTGGCTGCGCAATGCCAACAACCTGGGCGCCGGCGGCACCGCGGCGCTGGGCGACTACATCCTGCCCAGCAATACGCAGCGCCAGCTGACGGTCAAGCCGGCCAACTGCCCGGCGGGCGACTGCCGGGTCGGCGGCTTCCTGATCGATTGAGAGCGATCGAGAGGCGCCGCTAGGAGCAGGCTCCTAGGGCACCAGCCGATAGCCGACCGCCGTCTCCGTCAGCAGATGGCGCGGCTGCGCCGAGTCGGCTTCCAGCTTCTGGCGCAGATGGCCCATGTAGATGCGCAGGTAGTGGCTCTGGCCCGACTGCGAGGGGCCCCACACCTCGCGCAGCAGCTGGCGCTGGGTGAGCACCCGGCCGGCGTTGTTGACCAGCACCGACAGCAGCCGGTACTCGGTGGGCGTCAGGTGCACCTCGGCCCCCGCGCGGCGCACGATGCGGGCGGCGCGGTCGACCTCGATCTCGCCGAAACGAAAGGGCGCGGCCGCGTCCTCGCTGCCGGCCGCCGCGCGCGGCCGGCGCAGGTTGGCGCGCACCCGGGCCAGCAGCTCGCCGGTGCCGAAAGGCTTGGTGAGGTAGTCGTCGGCGCCGGCATCCAGCGCGTCGATCTTGTCGGCCTCGTCGGACCGCGCCGACAGCACGATGATCGGCACCGCCGACCAGCCGCGCACGTCGCGGATCAGGCTCAGGCCGTCGCCGTCGGGCAGGCCCAGGTCCAGCACGATCAGGTCCGGCTGGCGCGTGCCGGCGGCGGCCAGGCCCTCGCGCAAGCTGGCGGCCTCGTGCACCTGCCAGCCTTCGTCCTCCAGCGCGCCGCGCACGAAGCGGCGGATCTGCGGTTCGTCCTCGATCACGACGGCGGTGGCTTGGGAACTACTCATGATTCGATGGTTTCGGGCGGCGGGCGCCGCGGCAAGGTCACGGTGAATTCTGCCCCGCCGCCGTTGTCGTCACCGGCATTCGCCGCCTCGATCTCGCCGCCGTGCGCGCCCACCACCGCCTTGCAGATGGCCAGCCCCAGCCCGACGCCCGGCGTGGCCGACTCGGCCTGGCCGCGCGTGAACTTGTCGAACAGGGTGTGCTCCCTGCCTTTGAGCCGGGCCGGCAGGCCGGGCCCATGGTCGCGCACCGCCAGCAGCAGCGCGCTGCCGGTGACGCGCGCCGAGATGACGATGGGCGGCGCGCCGTACTTGCTGGCGTTCTCCAGCAGGTTGACCAGCACCCGCTCGATCAGCACCGCGTCGAATTCCACCAGCGGCAGATCGGGCGGCAACCGGGTCTGCACGGCGAGCCCGCCCAGCGCCGTGCGCGCGGAGCGGATGGCGGCGCCCACCGTTTCTTCCACCGACTGCCATTCGCGCCGCAGCTTGACGGCGCCGCCGGCCACGCCGCTTTCCAGCCGCGCCATGTCCAGGAGGTTGCCCACCAGCGCATTGAGTTCGTGCGCCTGCGCCACGATGGCGCGCGCCGCCTGCGCCTCGCGGCCTTCGGGCAGGTCGCGCAGCGATTCGGCCAGCGCGATCAGCGCCGTGAGCGGCGTGCGCACGTCGTGCGAGATGGCGCCCAGCAAGGCATTGCGCAGGCGCTCCGATTCGATCTCCACCACCGCGCGCTGCGCCACGTCGACGTAGTGCACCCGCTCCAGCGCAATGGCGATCTGGCGCGCCTGCGTTTCGAGCTGCTGCATCTGCTCGGGAATGAGCAGCCAGCGCGCACGGGCCGGCTGCAGCGCCAGCACGCCGCGCACCCGCATCGGCGCCTTCAGCGGCACGTAGTGCCAGCTTTGCGCCGACAAGGTGGCGGTGGCCAGGCCGGCCGGCTGGCCATGGCGAAAGGCCCAGTCGGCCACGCTGGCGTCGAAGCCCGCCGGCGGGCTCGCCGGCATGACCAGCCGGTCGCCCTCATCGGTGGCCAGCACCACCGCCGGCCCGCCGAAGTGGCGCTGCACGGCACTGGCGCCAATGGCCACCACCTGCTCGGTCTGCAGCGCCGCCGAGAGCTCGCGCGTCAGCTCGAACAGCGATTGCGCGCGCCGCTCGCGGCTGGCCGAGACGCCGGCGGCGAAGCGCAGGCCGGCGGTGAGCTGGCCGATCAAAAGGCCCACCGCGCTCATCACGGCAAAGGTCAGCAGGTACTGCCAGTCGCTCACGCTGAATGACAGGCGCGGGTCGACGAAGAAGAAGTCGAAGGCCGCCACATTGAGCATGGCGGCGAAGGCGGCCGGCCCGCGCCCGAAGCGCAGCGCCACGCCCACCACGCCCAGCAGGTAGAGCATGACGATGTTGGCGCCTTCCAGCACATGGGCCAGCGGCAATGCCAGCAAGGTCAGCAGCACGCTGGCCGCCACCGCCAGGGCATAGCCCGGCCAATGCGCACGCGGGCGGTCGGCATCGGCCTCGTCGGTGCTGCCCAGCGGCGCGCGCGGCAGGCGGCGCGAGCTGCCGGCCGTGCCGGTGGTGACGATGTCCAGGGTGGGCGACAGCCGCGCCAGCTGGCTCGCGATGCCCGGCGCAAAGGTCCATCCGCGGTGCCAGGCCTGGCGCTCGCCGGGCCGCCCCAGCACCACGGTGGCGCAATTGAGGCGCTGCGCCTCGCCGGCCAGCGACTGCGCCACGTTGTCGCCGGTCAGCACCGCGGTGCCGGCGCCCAGTTCCTCGGCCAGCGCCAGCACCGCCAGGATGCGGTCGCGCTGGGCGGCCGGCAGGCGCTGCAGCGGCGGCGTCTCCACGTAGGCCGCATGCCAGTTCACGTTGAGCTGCCCGGCCAGGCGCGCCGCGGTGCGCACCGCCTGCGCCGCATCTTCTTCATGCGGCCCTACGCAGGCCAGGATCTCGCCCGAGGTGTTCCAGGCCGCCAGCGGTCCGGCCGCGGCGGCGCCCCGGCTGCTGGACTGCTCCACCCGCCAGCCGCGCACGTCGTCTTCCACGTGCTCGGCGGTGCGGCGCAAGGCGATCTCGCGCAGCGCGATCAGGTTGCCCTTGCGAAAGAAGTTCTGCACCGCGCGCTCGGCCTGCTGCGGAACATAGACCTTGCCGGCCGCCAGGCGGGCCGTCAGCTCGTCGGGCGTGGCATCGACCAGCACCACCTCCTGCGCCTCATCCAGCACCGCGTCGGGCACGGTCTCCTGCACCCGCACGCCGGTGATCGCACCGACGGTCCCGTTGAGGCTTTCCAGGTGCTGCACGTTGAGCGCGGACCAGACCTCGATGCCGGCGGCCTGCAGCTCCTCGATGTCCTGCCAGCGCTTGGCGTGGCGCGAGCCTTCCACGTTGGAATGCGCCAGCTCGTCCACCAGGATCACCGCCGGCTTGCGCGCCAGCGCGGCGTCCAGGTCGAACTCGTCAAGCACCCGGCCGCGGTAGGCCATGGCGCGCCGCGGCAGTTGCTCGAGCCCGGCCAAAAGGGCCGCGGTGTCGGCGCGGCCGTGGGTCTCGACCACGCCGATCACCACATCGCGGCCGGCCTGTCGCTCGCGCTGCGCGGCGCTCAGCATGGCCCAGGTCTTGCCCACGCCGGCACTGGCGCCGAAATAGATGCGCAGCTTGCCGCGCCGCGCCCGCTCTTCCTGCGCGCGCATCTGCGCGATCAGTTCGTCGGGATTCGGGCGGGCGAGTTCGTGCATGGGCAACTGGCCAAGATTAGTGCATCGGCGCGCCGTTCAAAGCCAGGTTCAGTTCCAGCACGTTCACGCGGGCCTCGCCCAGGAAGCCCAGCATGGGCGCTTCCGTGTGGCTTTGCACCAGCGTTTCCAGCGCTTCGGGCGCCACGCCGCGGGCCTTGGCCACGCGCGCGATCTGCCAGCGTGCCGCCGCCGGCGAGATGTGTGGATCGAGTCCGCTGGCCGAGGTGGTGACCAGGTCGACCGGCACCTCGGCGCGCTGCTGCGGATCGGCCTCGCGCAGGGCCTGGATGCGCTCTTTCACCGCATCCGCGAGGGCCGGATTCAGCGGCCCCTGGTTGGCGCCGCCGGAGGCCACGGCGTTGTAGGGCTGGTCGGCGGTGGCCGAGGGACGTCCCCAGAAATTTTTCGGGTCGGCAAAGGCCTGGCCGATCAGCGCGGAGCCGATCGCCTTGCCGTCGGTGCCCTGGATCAGGCTGCCGTTGGCCTGCTTCGGAAAGGCCGCCTGCGCGACCCCGGTGACGGCCAGCGGATACAGCAAGCCGGTGACAACGCTCAGCGCCATGAACAGCACCAGCGCGGGACGAAGAATGTTCTTCATGGGAAGTCCTCAAACAAGACCGGCCGCGGTCAGCAGCCAGTCGATGATCTTGATGCCGACGAAAGGCACCACCAGGCCGCCCAGTCCATAGATGGCCAGATTGCGGCGCAGCAGCGCGGCGGCGCCCACGGGCCGGTAGCGCACACCCTTGAGCGCCAGCGGGATGAGGGCAATGATGATCAACGCGTTGAAGATCACCGCCGACAGGATGGCCGACGAAGGGCTGGCCAGCTGAATCACGTTGAGTGCCGACAGCTGCGGATAGGTCGCGGCGAAGATCGCCGGAATGATGGCGAAGTACTTCGCCACGTCGTTGGCAATGGAGAAGGTGGTGAGAGAGCCGCGCGTCATCAGCAAGGCCTTGCCGGTCTCCACCACTTCCAGGAGCTTGGTCGGGTTCGAATCGAGGTCGACCATGTTGCCGGCCTCCTTGGCTGCCTGCGTGCCGCTGCCCATGGCCACCGCCACGTCGGCCTGGGCCAGCGCGGGGGCGTCGTTGGTGCCGTCGCCGGTCATGGCGACCAGGCGGCCGTCGGCCTGGTACTTGCGGATCAGGGCCAGCTTGTCTTCGGGCGTGGCTTCGGCCAGGAAGTCGTCCACGCCGGCCTCGGCCGCGATGGCGGCTGCCGTGAGCTGGTTGTCGCCGGTGATCATCACCGTCTTGATGCCCATGCGGCGCAGGTGCGCAAAGCGCTCGCTGATGCCGGACTTGACGATGTCCTTGAGCTCGACGATGCCCATCACCCGTGCGCCCTGAGCCACCGCCAGCGGCGTGCTGCCGCGGCGTGCGATGTCGTCGGCGGCGCGCAGCACTTCGGCCGGCATCACGCCACGCAGCTGCTCCACGTGCTTGCGCACCGCGTCGACCGCGCCCTTGCGCAGCAGCACCGGGCCGGCTTCCTGCGTGTCCGGACCAGACGGCAGGTCGACGCCGCTCATGCGCGTTTGCGCAGTGAACGGGTGGAACTGCATGTTGGCCACCGGCGACGTGTCGGAGCCGCCCAGGCGAGCCAGCTCGACGATGCTGCGGCCTTCCGGCGTTTCATCGGGCAGCGAAGCCAGCAGTGCCGCGCGCACCAGTCGGCCCTGCGACACGCCCGGCGCCGGGAACCAGGCGCTGGCCTGGCGGTTGCCGTGGGTGATGGTGCCGGTCTTGTCCAGGAGCAGCACATCGATGTCGCCGGCGGCTTCCACCGCGCGGCCCGAGGTGGCGATGACGTTGGCCTGCATCATCCGGCTCATGCCGGCCACGCCCACGGCCGACAGCAGGCCGCCGATGGTGGTCGGGATCAGGCACACCAGCAGCGCCACCAGCGCGGTGAGCGACACCACCGTGCCGGCACCGGCCGCCTCGACGCTGAAGATCGAGAAAGGCAGCAGGGTCACGGTGACGATCAGGAACACGATGGTGAGCGCCACCAGCAGAATGTTCAGCGCAATCTCGTTGGGCGTCTTCTGGCGCTTGGCGTTCTCGACCATGCCGATCATGCGGTCCAGGAACGATTCGCCCGGATTCACCGCGATGCGCACCACCAGCCAGTCGGACAGCACGCGGGTGCCGCCCGTCACGGCCGAGAAGTCGCCGCCGGATTCGCGCACCACAGGTGCCGATTCGCCGGTGATGGCGCTTTCGTCGACCGAGGCCACGCCTTCGATCACTTCGCCGTCCAGCGGGATGAAATCGCCGGCTTCCACCAGCACCACATCGCCCTTGCGCAGCTCGAGCGAACGCACTGGCGTGAAGGCCGCGCCGTGCACCGGCTCATGCAGCTTCTTGGCCCAGCTGTCCTTGCGCATGCTGCGCAGGCTGGCCGCCTGCGCCTTGCTGCGGCCTTCGGCCAGCGCCTCGGCAAAGTTGGCGAACAGCACGGTGAACCACAGCCACAGGGCCACGGCGCCGACAAAGGCGCTGGGCATGGCGCTGTCGCCGGGGTAGCGCAGCGAATGCGCCCACAGCGCCGTGGTCATGATCGAGCCGATGTAGACCACGAACATCACCGGGTTGCGCCACTGGACGCTCGGGCTCAGCTTGGCAACGCTGGCCCACAGGGCCGGCTTCACGAGCGCCGGGTCGAGCAGGGAAATTGTTGTCTTGGCATGTTTGCTCATGGCTCGGCTCACTTCCAAAGCATCAGGTGTTCGACGACCGGGCCCAGGGCCAGGGCCGGAACGTAGTTGAGCAGGCCCACCAGCAGCACGGTGCCGATCAGCAGGGTGACGAACAGCGGGCCGTGCGTGGGCATGGTGCCGCCGGTGACAGGCAGGCGCTTCTTGGCCGCCAGCGCGCCGGCAATGGCCAGCACGGGCAGGATCACGCCGAAGCGGCCGAACCACATCGCCACGGCCAGCAGCGCGTTGTAGAAGGGCGTGTTGGCCGACAGGCCGGCGAAGGCGCTGCCGTTGTTGTTGCCGGCCGAGGTGAGGACATAGAGGATTTCGGAGAATCCATGCGCGCCCGGGTTGGCGATGCCGGCCTTGCCTTGCGCCGCGATCACCGCGATGGCAGTGCCCACCAACACCAGGATCGGCGTGACCAGGATGGCGATCGACATGAGCTTCATCTCATGCGTCTCGATCTTCTTGCCCAGGTATTCAGGCGTGCGGCCGATCATGAGGCCCGAGATGAACACCGCCAGGATGGCGAAGATCAGCATGCCGTACAGGCCCGCGCCGACGCCGCCGAACACCACCTCGCCCAGCTGCATCAGCACCATTGGCACCATGCCGCCCAGGGGCGTGAAGGCGTCGTGCATCGCGATCACCGCACCGCAGGAGGCGGCAGTGGTGACGGCGGCAAACAGGGCCGAGGCATCGATGCCGAAGCGCACTTCCTTGCCTTCCATGTTGCCGCCCGACTGCAAGGCATTGGCAACTTGGTCGACGCCCAGCGTGTTCAGCAAAGGATTGCCGGCATGCTCGGCGGAGATCACCGCAACCACTGCGAGCACGAACATCACCGTCATCGCCGCCAGGATGGCCCAGCCCTGGCGCAGGTCGCCGACCACGCGGCCGAAGGCAAAGCACAGGGCGGCCGGGATCAGGAAGATCGCCAGCATCTGCACCAGGTTGCTGATGGCCGTCGGGTTCTCGAAGGGATGCGCCGAGTTGGCGTTGAAGAAGCCGCCGCCGTTGGTGCCCAGCATCTTGATGGCCTCTTGCGAAGCCACCGGGCCCATGGCGATGGACTGCTTGCCGGCCTCCAGCGTGCCGACGTCGAGATTGGGCGCGAAGTTCTGTATCGCGCCCTGGCTCACGAAGAAAATCGCGATGACGAAGGAAATCGGCAGCAGCAGCCAGACGGTGATGCGCGTCACGTCGACCCAGAAGTTGCCGATGTGGCCGCGCTCCTTGCCCAGTGCGCCTCCGCGCGCCGCGAAACCACGCGCCAGTGCAAAGGCCACCGCGATGCCGGTGGCGGCCGACAGGAAGTTCTGCACCGACAGGCCCAGCATCTGGGTCAGATGGCTCATGGTGGCCTCGCCCGCATAGCCTTGCCAGTTGGTGTTGGTGACGAAGCTGACGGCCGTGTTGAACGACGAGTCCGGCGACACGGCGCTCATGCCGGCCGCGTTGAAGGGCAGCGCACCCTGCAGGCGCTGCAGGCCATAGACGAACAGCACGCCCACCGCATTGAAAGCCACCAGCGCCAGCGCATAGCTGCGCCAGTGCATCGACTCCCCGGCGCGCACGCCGGCGAGCTTGTAGAGCGGCGCCTCGACACGCTGCATCCAGGCCGCCACGCGCCCCTCGCACAGTGCCGCCAAGGCCTTGCCCAGCGGCCAGGCCATGAGGCCCAGCAGCGTCAGGAAGACCGCCAGAAGAATCCACGCAGAAGTCGTCATGTCAAAACTCCTCGGCGCAGATCAGGGCGAAGACCAGGTAGGCCAGCAGCAGCACGGCGATCAGGCCGCCCAATCCATACAAGACTTCCATTCCGATCACGCGCGTTCTCCCTTCGGGCGCACGAGCCGGGCCAGTGCGTGGACCCCCACGATCAGCGCCACCCAGAACAGGGCCAGGGCGGCAATCCATACGATGTCCATTTCTTTGCTCCTCAAAGCGAAACTCGATGCGCCGGAGTCTTCTCTTGCGCGCGTAAAAACAGGGCAGATACCCAGGGTGCGGGCATAAAGAAAGCGTAAAAATCCGACACCCACGAGGAGATCCCCCCGCATGAAATGGAAATGGCTGCGCGCCCTGCTGTTGGGCGCCCTGCTGCTGGTGTTGCTGCTGGCCGGCGGGCTGTGGGCGCTGGTGCAGGGCGTCGACCGCGGCGCCGTGATGGCGCGCGCGGTGCAGGAGGTGAAGGCCGCCACCGGCCGCGATTTCGCGGTCGACGGCGCGGTGCGCCTGAAGCTCTTTCCGCGCCTGGCCCTTGTGGCCGAGGGCGTGCGGCTTGGCAATGCGCCTTGGGGTTCGCGCCCGGACATGGCGCGCATCGCGCAGTTGCGCTTCGACCTGGCGCTGGCACCGCTCCTGGAGCGGCGGGTGGAGATCGGCCGCGTCGAGGTGAGCGGCGCCGATCTGCTGCTCGAGACCAACGCCGACGGCCAGGGCAACTGGAACTTCCAGCGCAGCACCCCGGCCGCCGAAGCGGCGGGCACGCCGCGCACCGTCAGCAGCCCGGTGCGCGTGACGCTGGCCGATCTCACGGCCCAGGACAGCCAGCTGACCTGGCGCAGCGGCCGCAGCGGCCACAGCGAAACGCTGGACATCGACGCCCTGCAACTGACCCGGCACCCCGACCCGGCGCGCTCGCCCGATGCCTGGCAGCTCGAACTGGACGCCGCCTGGCGCGCGCAGAAGCTGCACGCCAAAGGCGGCGTCGGCGTGCAGCGCGACGAGCGCAGCGGCAAGCGGAGCATCCCGCTGGACCTGGATCTGCGCATGGAAGGCGCCAGCGCCAGCGTCGATGGCGAGCTGGGCCTGGACGAGGCGGCCGGCCAGGCCCAACTACGGGTGCAGGCCGAGGTGCAGCACACCAAGGCCTTGCAGCAGATGCTGGGCGTAGCCCTGCCCCTGCCGGTGCCGGCCAAGCTGCGCGGCGACCTGGCCTGGCGTCCGCGCGAACTGCAGATCGACAACTTCGCGCTGGAAAGCCAGGGCCAGGCCATCGCCGGGCGCATCGCCTGGGACCGCGCCGCCACGCCGCAGGGCCTGCAACTGGCACTGCGCGCCGAGGGTCTGGACCTGGCACGGCTCTACCCGCCGCAGCGCACCCCCGGCGGGGCGGCCGCCAAGGCCGAAGGACGCGTGTTCTCCGACACGCCCTTCCCCATCGTCAAGTTGCCCCAGCTGGCGATCCAGGCCGAGTTGCGCGCCGAACGACTGGTACTACCGGGCGGGCTGGAGCTGACCACGGTGCAGGCCCGCGGCAGCAGCCGGCCCGACCGCATCGAGCTGTCGCAGCTGGCCTTTGGCCTGGCGCGCGGCAGCTTCAAGGTATCGGGCCAATGGCAACAGCCGCTGCACCCGGAAATGGCGCAGGCGCCGCCGCGCGTCAGCCTGCAGCTCAAGGCGCGCGGCGTGGCCATGGACGCGCTCCTGGCACTGACGCGGCGCGAAGCCGTGATCTCCGGCGGGCGCACCGAGGTGGATGCGCGCCTGTCCGGCGCCGGCCATTCGCCGCATCGGCTGGCGGCCTCGCTCAATGGCGAAGTGCGGCTGCGCATGGGCGAGGCCTCGTCGGCCGGCCATCGCGCCAGCGGCCCTGGCGATCTGGTCGAGGCCCTGCTGCATGCCCTGACGCCGCTGCGCCGCCCGGACGACAGGATCCGGGTGCTGTGCGCCGCCGCCCGGCTGCCGGTTGCGGCCGGGCGCATCGACGTCGACCGCTCCATCGCGGTGGAGGGCGAGCGGGTGAACATCGTGATGTCCGGCAACATCGATCTGGGCGCAGAGCGCATCGAGCTGGGCATGCGGCCCACGGTGAAGAAAGGCACCGGGCTCGACCCCAGCGCCTTTGCCGGCGTGGTGAAGATCGCCGGCCCGCTGGCGGCGCCGCAGGTGCAGATGAATCTGGCCGGCACCGCGCGCGAAGCGGTCAACATCGGCGCCGCCGTGGCCACCGGCGGCGCCACCCTGATCGGCGAGCGGCTGCTGGGCCAGGTGACCGACGCCCATCCCTGCGATTCGGCCTACGCCGGCAGCGCCAAGACCTCGGCGCCGCAAAGCGCATCGGCGAAGAAGGGCAGGAGCTTCACGCCGCTGCGCAACCTGTTCGAACGCTGAGAAGACCTTCTGATCCCGCGTTGTGTCAGCACCACAAATGCGAACAATTCTTAATTAAAACTTTACAATCCAGCCCGCCGCTCCAGGGCGGCCGTCATTCGTGGCGCCAAAAGGAGGACTGCTCGCCGGTCTTCGACAAAAGGCACCACAGCCCAACCCAGAACCAGCTTCAAGGCAGGGCATGCCGCCGATCCGCGCTTTTTTCTGCGCGGTCGCCGTCGGCATGCGCGGCCGCGTCGGTGTGTGCACTCGTCTCTTCTTCGTCACACCAAACGCATCCAATGAAGCCTTCCACGCCGACGCCGCGCCCCCGTTTCCACCTTTCGCTGCTGACCAGCGCCGTGCTGGCGTCCCTGTCCTGCAGCGCCCTGGCGCAAACGCCCGCGGCCAGCGCGGGCCTGCGCGAAGTGACCGTCAGCGCCGATGAAGACAAGGGCTACGCCCCGGCCGCCGCCCGCAGCGCCACCAAGAGCAGCGCGCCGCTGCGCGACATTCCGCAGAGCGTGAACGTGGTGACCGAGCAGCTGATCGAGGACCAGAACGCCACCTCGATGGAAGCGGCGCTGCGCAACGTGCCGGGCGTGAGCATGAGCCACGGCGACGGCCAGCGCGACCAGGTGCTGATCCGCGGCTTCAGCGCCATTTCGGACATGTTCGTGGACGGCGTGCGCGACGACGCGCTGTACTTCCGCGACCTGTCGGACGTCGAGCGGGTGGAAGTGCTCAAGGGCCCGGCCGCGGTGCTCTACGGCCGCGGCTCCTCGGGCGGCATCATCAACCGCGTGACCAAGAAGCCGATCTTCGGCAGCCCCTTTGGCGGCGAGGTCTCGCTCGGCGTGGGCAGCAACGGCTACACGCGCGCCACCGCCGACCTCAACACGCCCATCGGCGAAGCCATGGCCTTTCGCCTGAACGTGGCGGGCGAGGATTCCGACAGCTACCGCGACCAGCAGTTCACGCAGCGCTACAACGTTGCGCCCTCGCTGGCGATCAAGTTCAGCCCGCAAACGGATCTGCTGCTGCAATACACCAACCTGCGCGACGAGCGCCTGACCGACTTCGGCGTACCGGCGCTCAACGGCCGTCCGGTCGACGTGCCGCGCGGCACCTATTACGGCTCGGCCAACGCCAAGCGCGACGACACCGTCACCAGCAAGGTGCAAAGCTTCACCGCCACCTTGAACCACCGCTTCAGCGACACGCTGGAAGTGCGCAACACCACCCGCTTTTCCGACTACAAGCTGGACCGCAACAACACCCTGCCCAGCGGCACCACCGACCCGGTGGCGCTCACCGTGGGCCGCACCCGCGGCTTCGTCGACCGGGATGAAGACGGCTGGTTCAACCAGACCGACTTCACCTGGCGCAACGAGCTCGGCGGCTTCAAGCAGGAATGGCTGATGGGCGCCGAGCTGGGCGTGCAGCGCAAGCGCGCCTACACCGTGTCGTCCAACGTCGGCTACCAGCGCGTGAACATCTTCAACCCGGTGGTCGACCCGCTGCCGATTCCGGCCGCCGCCTTCGCCGCCGACAGCGCCATCCCGAGCGACAGCGAGTTCCAGACCGCGGCCGTGTACTTCCAGGACCAGATCACGCTGTCGCCGCAATGGAAGGCGCTGGTCGGCCTGCGCTATGACGACTACCGGCAGGAGACGAGCTTCGAGCGCAAGCTGGACACGCTCCAGCGCACCGATCGCGAATTCAGCCCGCGTGCCGGCCTGGTGTGGCAGCCGACGCCGGCGCAGTCCTACTACGTCTCGTGGAGCCGCTCCTTCCAGCCCTCGGGCGAGAACTTCGCGCTGTCCACCAGCACGGTGGACGCCGACCCCGAGGTCACCGTCAACCGCGAGATCGGCGCCAAGTTCGAGCTGCTGGACGGCCAGCTCAACTTCACCACGGCTCTGTTCAACCTGGAGCGCTCGGGCATGAAGAACACCGACCCGAACAATCCACGCCGCCAGATCAACGTGGGCACGCAGCGCACCAACGGCCTGGAGCTGGCCCTGAACGGCCGCCTGCCGGGCCGCTGGGACCTGAGCGCCGGCTACGCTTTCCTGGACGCCGAGATGACGAAATCGATCGCCACCGTGAGCCAGCAGCAGCTGCCCATCGGCGCGCCGATCCCGGTGCAGGGCCAGACCGCGCCGCTGACGCCGCGCAACTCGGCCTTCGTCTGGGCCATGAAGGAGCTGGGCCACGGCTTCAGTGCCGGCGGCGGCCTCAACTACGTGGGCGAACGCTACGCCTCGCTGACCAATCGCGTGACCCTGCCCGCCTACATGACGGCGGACCTGGCGGCCAACTACAAGGCCGAGCGCTACGAGGTCCAGCTCAACCTGAAGAACATCACCGACAAGGACTACTACATCTCGGGCCACGGCTCGGTGGACAACCTGGTCCTGCCGGGCCCCGGCCGCGAGGTGCAACTGACCTTGCGCGCGAAGTTCTGAGTTGGTCGCCATCGCGCGGCGCGGCTTCTGGGTCGCGCTGCACCGCTACCTCGGCCTGGCCATGCTGGCCCTGCTGCTCGTCATCTCGCTGACGGGCAGCCTGGTCGCCTTCGAGCATGAACTCGATGCCTGGCTCAACCCGGCCCTGCTGCGCACCGGCCACACGCGGCCGGCCTTGCCGCCGGACGAACTCGTGGCGCGCGTCGAGCAGGCCGATGCGCGCCTGCGGGTGAGCTTCCTGCCGCTGGACGGCAAGCCCGGCGATGCGCTGGAGCTGCGCGTGGCGCCGCGCATCGATCCGGAAAGCGGCAAGCCCCTGGCGCTGTCCTTCGACCGGCTGCTGGTCGACCCGAGCAGCGGCGAGGTGCTCGGCCAGCGACGCTGGGGCGCCCTGCGCCTGGACCGGCCGCACCTGATGAGCATGCTGTACCTGCTGCACCGCAAGCTGCAGCTGCCCGATCCCTGGGGCATGTGGGTGACCGGCGGCGTGGCGCTCGCCTGGCTGGGCGCCGCGCTGATCGGCACCTTCCTCACCCTGCCGCGCCGCAGGAAGAAGAAGGCCGAGCCCTTGCCTGGTCACCGGACGAGTGGCGCAAGCGCACGGCTGGCCGACTTCTGGCGGCGCTGGAAACCTGCCTGGCAGGTGAAGCGCGGCGCCGCCTGGCAGCGCACCAACTTCGACCTGCACCGGGCCGTCGCGTTGTGGAGCCTGCCGGTGGCCCTGGTGCTGGCGATGTCGGGCGTCTACTTCAGCCTGGGCAAGGAAGTGTTCAGGCCGGCGGTCTCCCTGTTCGGGACGCTGACGCCCAATCCGGCGCAAACCTTGCCGCGCATTGCTGCGCCAGCGCAGCGCCCGCCGGCCCTTGGCGTGCAGGAGGCGCTGGCGCGGGCACGCCCGCTGCTGCCGGTGGCGGCGCAGGACTTCCTGCCCTGGTACGCCATGCACCTGCCGCAACAGGGCGTCTACCGCATCGCCTTCAAGGAGGACGGCATGCGCGAGCGCGTGCTGCGGCTGCGCTACGAGCAGGTCTTCATCGACGACCAGACCGGCGAATCCAGGGGCCTGAACGGCTACGAGAGCGGGACCCATGCAGACCGTTTTCTCATCTGGCAGTACCCGCTGCATTCGGGCAAGGTGCTGGGGCTCGCGGGCCGGGTGCTGGTCTGCGCGCTGGGGCTTTTGACGGCTTCCCTGTGCGTCACCGGGTTGCTTCTTTGGTGGAGCCGTCGGCGCGCTATCCTGCGGGTCCGTTGAAATTGCTCCGCCGTCCCGAGCGCCCGTATTCCCATGGTCATGTCCCAGTCTCCCACCACCACCACCACCACCACCGCAGCCGCAGCCGCGCCTGACAGCCTGCCCATCGAGGGCTGCGACGTCTTCGTCATCGGCGGCGGCCCGGCCGGCTCCACCATCGCCGCCCTGCTGGCGCAGCAAGGGCGCGACGTGGTGCTGGTCGAGAAGGAGCACCACCCGCGCTTTCACATCGGCGAATCGCTGCTGCCGGCCAATGTCCAGCTCTTTGAAAAACTGGGCGTGCACGATCAGGTCGACAAGATCGGCATGAAGAAGTGGGGCATCGAGTTCGTCTCGATCGAGCACGAACACCGCAGCTATGTGGAATTTGCCGACGCCTGGGACAAGACCATGCCCTCGTCCTGGCAGGTGCGCCGCTCCGAGCTGGACGAGCTGCTGTTCCGCAATGCCGCCACGCGCGGCGCCCGCACGCTGGAAGGCTGCAAGGTGCGCGACGTGCAGTTCGACGACGATGGCGCCACCATCCAGGCCGTGCTGGATGACGGCACGCGGCGCACTTGGCACGCCCGCTTTGTGGTCGACGCCAGCGGCCGCGACACGGTGCTGGCCAACAAATTCCGCAGCAAGGAAAAGAACCCGGACCACAACAGCACGGCCCTGTTCGGGCACTTTCGCAACGTGCGGCGGCTGGAAGGCAAGCGCGAGGGCAACATCAGCATCTGCTGGTTTCCGCATGGCTGGTTCTGGTTCATTCCGCTGGCCGACGGCAGCACCAGCGTGGGCGCGGTGTGCTGGCCCTACTACCTGAAGTCGCGGGGCAGCAGCAAGCCGCTGAAGGAATTCTTCTACGAAACCCTCGCCATGTGCCCCGAGCTGGCCGACCGGGTGAAGAACGGCGAGCTGATCGACGACGCGGTGCATGCCACCGGCAACTTCTCCTACAACGGCAGCCACGCCACCGGCGACCGCTACCTGATGCTGGGCGATGCCTTCGCCTTCATCGACCCGATGTTTTCCTCGGGCGTGTACCTGGCCATGCACAGCGCCTTCGACGGCGCCGAGCTGGTGGCCACCGCGCTGGACCGCCCGGCCTCGCATGCCAAGGCGCGCCGCGAGTTCGAGGAAACCATGCGCAAGGGCCCGCGCGAGTACGCCTGGTTCATCTACCGCGCCACCAACCCGACCATTCGCGACATGTTCATGCACCCGCGCAATCCGCTGCGGGTGAAGGAGGCGCTGCTGTCGCTGCTGGCCGGCGACATCTACGGCGCAACGCCGATGTGGTGGGGGCTGCGCCGCTTCAAGGCGCTGTACTACCTGATCTCCTGGTTCAACGCGCGCCGCACCTGGCGCGGCTGGCGCAAGCACCGCTTCAACATCCAGGACATGGGCAAGCTGCAGGGCGAGACGATCCAGACCGAGGGCTGAGCGCGCCCACGGGGCATCTCCTGGGAACCTGGCGCCCGCGCCCGAACAGGCGCAGCATGGAGGCCCATGTCGGCCATCAACCCTGTATGCTGTGCCAGTTGCGGCGGCGCCCTGCTGCCGGGGGCGGCCTTTTGCCAGCGCTGCGGGCAAAAGGTCGGCTTGGCCTGCCGCGGCTGCGGCCTGGCACTGGAGGCGGGCTTTGCCTTTTGTCCGCGCTGCGGCATGGCCCAGCAAAAGCCGCCCGAACCCGCCGCCGCCAATGACAACGACGCCCAGGCCGCCGACCGGCGCCAGGTCACGGTGCTCTTTGCCGATCTGACCGGCTTCACCTCGCTGGCCGAAGGCCTGGATCCCGAAACCCTGCGCGCCTTCCAGAACGCCCTGTTCGAAGTCATGGCCCAGGCGGTGGCGCACTACGACGGCTTCGTCGAGAAGTTCGTCGGCGACGCGGTGATGGCGGTGTTCGGCGCACCGCGCGCGCATGAGGACGACCCGGTGCGCGCCATCGACGCCGCCCTTCACATGCTGGCCGGCATCGACACGCTCAGCCGCCGCTGGGCGGCGCGCCTGTCGCGGCCGGTGACCCTGCACATCGGCGTGCACACCGGCGCGGTGGTGGCCGGCAGCCTGGGGCAAGGCGCCGGCGGCAGCTATGCGGTGACGGGCGACACCGTCAACGCGACCTCGCGCCTGCTCAACGCGGCCGAGCCGGGCACGGTACTGGTCTCCGCCGCCACCCATGCGCTGGCGCGCCATCGCTTCGACTTCGCGCCGCCGGCCGAGCTGGCCCTGCGCGGCAAGGCGCAGCCTATGCAGGTGTACCGGGTGATCGGCTCGCGCGACAGCGCGGCCTCGCCGCGCGGACTGGCCGAGCTGGGACTGGTGGCCCCGTTGGTGGGCCGTGACGAGGCCCTGGAACAACTGCTGCAAGCCTTTGGCCGCATGCAGGCCGGCAGCGCCCAACTGGTCTGCCTGCTGGGCGAGGCCGGCGCCGGCAAGTCGCGCCTGCTGGCCGAATTCTTCGCGCGCCTGGGCCGCGATTGCGCGCCGCAGCTGGCCGCCACCAGCGTGCGCCGCAGCAGCTGCTCGTCGCTGGGGGAGCCGACCTACGGCACCTTCGGCGCCCTGTTTCGCGATGCCTACCGGGTCGAGCGGGACGACTCGCTGGCGGTGGCGCAGCACAAGCTGCAGGAAGGCCTGGCCGCGCTCGGCGCCGACGCCGGCGAGGCCGAAGCGGTGGCGCGCGTGCTCAACTACCTGCTGGGCCTTCAGGAAGGGCGCCCGCAGGACATCGAGCCCGAGCAGCTGCAGCGCCAGATCAGCCTGGCGGCGCGCGCCCTGCTCGAACGGCGGCTGGCGCAGCAGCCGCTGATGATCGTGGTGGACGACGTGCACTGGGCCGATGCGGCCTCGATCGACCTGCTGGCCGAGGTGCTGGACCACCTGGCCGAGCGGCCGCTGATGCTGCTGCTGTCGCAGCGCCCCGATGCCCGACCGGTGCATGCGCTGAAGGCCCAGGAGACGCGCGTCGAACTGGGTCCGCTCGCCACCGACGACACCCGCCGCCTGGTCGACCAGTTGCTGGGCACCCCGGGCCAGGCGCAACTGGCGCCGGTGCGCGAACTGGTGGCGGCGCGCGCCGGCGGCAATCCGCTGTTCGTCGAGGAGATCGTACGCAGCCTGGCCGGCGCCGGCCGGCTGGTACGCCAGGGCGAGCGCTGGGTCTGCGGGCCGGACGTCGCCACGCTGGACGTGCCGCCCACCTTGTACGGGCTGCTGCTCTCGCGCATCGACCGGCTGGGCGGCGAAGAGCGCCAGACCTTGCAGGAGGCCGCCGTGCTGGGCGCCGAATTCGACGCCGCCCTGCTGCGCCACATTGCCAGCGCGCCGCCCGAGGCCACCGACGCGGCGCTCGCCAGCCTCGCGAGCGCCGAGCTGCTGCACCCCGAAGCCAGGAGCGATGGCACGCGCTGGCGCTTCACCCACGCCCTTTTGCACGAGGTGGCTTATCAGAACCTGCTGCTGACGCGCCGCAGCGCGCTGCACGGGCGCGCGGGCCGCGCACTGGAGGAAGCGAAGCGCGACGACGAGGCCACGCGCAGTCCGCGCCGCCTGGCCGAGCTGGAGGCGCTGGGCCACCACTGGAGCCTGTCGGACGACAAGGTGCGCGGCGCGCGCTACCTGCTGCAAGCCGGCGACTGGGCGCGTGCCGTCTACGCCAACGAGGACGCCATGCGCCACTACCAGCGGGCGCTGCACACGCTGGACGAGGCCTTGCCCGCGGCCGGCGGCGAGGCGTCAGCCCTGCGGCTCGATGCCGGCGAACGCCTGGCCGACCTACAGGGCCTGGCCGGCCGGCGCGAGGAAGCGCTGGCGCACTACGCCGCCATCGAACAGGCGCTGACCGACGAAAGTGGCGGCACGCACGACGACCCGGTGCGCGCCGCCCGCGTGCTGCGCAAGACCGGCGGCCTGCACTGGGAAGCCGGCGAGCGCGAGCGCGCCGCCGCCTGCTTCAACGCCGGCCTGGCCGCCTTGGGCGACAGCGGCGACGCCATCGAGCGGGCCCACCTGTTCCAGGAGCTGGGCCGGCTCGCCTTCCGCGCCGGCGACAACCCGGGCGCCCTGAACTGGGCGCAGCGCGCGCTGGCCGAAGTGCCGGCCGAAGACTGCGCCACGGCGGACAACAACAACGAGCACGCACGCGCCGCCACCATCGTGCGGGCCGAGGCCAGCAACACCCTGGGCGTGGCGCTGGCGCGGCTCGGCCGCCCTGCCGAGGCGGTGGAGCGGATCGAGGCCAGCGTCGCCCAGGCCGAGGCGCACGAGTTGCTGCAGGCGGCTTGCCGCGGCTACACCAACCTGGGCGTGCTCTACGCTACGCTGGATCCGCAGCGCAGCATCGAGACCTGCCTGCGCGGGCTGGAGACCGCGCGCAAGGTGGGCGACCTGGCCTTTCAGTCGCGCCTGTACGCCAATCTGGCAGTGGCCTATTGCGCGCTCACCAACCGTTGCGAGGCCGAAGGCATCGAGGCGGCGCAGGCCGCCGTGCAGCTGGATCGGCGGCTCGGATTGGTCGACCACCTGGCGGTGCCGCTGATCGTTCTGGGCCAGATTCATCAGTGCCATGGCGACCACGCACGCGCCTTCGCCGCCTATAACGAAGCCTTGCAATTGGCCGAGGAAGTGAACGAACCTCAGCTGCTCTTTCCCTGCTACGATGGTTTGGCGACCTTGTATCTGGACGCCGGCCGCCCGCAGCAAGCCGAGGCCTGGCTGGCCAAGGCCCAGGCGCTTTGCGAACGCGCCGGCCTCGAGCCCGACGCCCTGATGGTGCTTCCTTTTCTTTGCTAAGAAGGAGTCTCGCCATGAGTTCCGTATCCATGACGATGGACCCGCCCGTCGCGCCCGGCGAGCCGGCTCCCTACTTTGCGCTGCCGGCGGTGGCCGGCCCCGAGACCGTCTCGCTGGAAGACTACCGCGGCAAGAGTCCGCTCTTCCTGGCGCTGATGGTCGGCCTGTGGTGCCCCTTCTGCCGCCGCCAGCTGGTGCAGCTGGGCACGCTGGAGGGCAAGCTCAAGGCACTGGGCGTGCAAAGCCTGGCCGTGGTGGCCACCGATCCGGTGCATGCCCGGGTGTACTTCAAGTTCCGGCCGACCACGCTGCGCCTGGCCTCCGACCCGGCGCTGAGCATCCACCGGGCCTTCCGCGTGCCCAAGCCGGAACCCACGCCGGAGATGATGCAGGCCATGGGCGAGGTGCGCGTCAACCCCTTCGGCGACCTGCCCGAGCCGCTGCCGCTGCAGGAGGTCGCGGCCAGGATGCAGGCGCTCGACGGCTACGTGAACACGCCCACCGACGAGGCCGACATCGAGCGCCAGTGGCCACAGCTCAAGGCGCTCTACATGATCGACCGCGACGGCATCGTGCGCTGGGTCGACATCGAGTGCCAGCACGAAGGCCTGGCCGGCATCGGCAAGCTGCCGTCGGAGGACGTGATCCTGGAGGCGGCGCGCCGCATGGCGCTGCACTAGCGAGCGTTTGCCTATCGGACTTCATGCCGTGCGAGGCGCGCCGCGCCCGTCAGCAGCGGGCGACAACCAGACCTCAGAGCGCCAGAAATTCGATCAGTGCCCGCGACGCGGACGACAGCCGCCGGTGCGGCGCGTAGATCACCGAAAACGGCCGCGACCGCCCGCGCGCCTGCGTCAGGACCTCGACCGCCTGCCCCTGCGCGATGAGAGGGCGCGCGATGAAGTCATAGGTCTGGCAGATGCCGCAGCCACCGAGCGCGAGCGACACCACGCCCAGCACATCGTCCGACACCTGAAGTCCGCCCTGGGGCGTCCAGTCCACGTCGCGCCCGTCCTCCCGCAGGAGCCAGGGCGATACACGGCCGGTGCTGGGCATCACGAACGGAAGGCAGGCCTGCTGCGCCAGGTCGCCGATGTGGCTGGGCGCGCCCGCGCGCGCGACATAGCCCGGCGCCGCAATCAGGCACATCGGCGCGTCTTCGAGCTTGCGTGCGACCAGGCCGCTGTCGGGCAGTTGCCCGAGCCGGATCGCGAGGTCATAGCCTTCGGCCACGAGATCCACGTTCCGGTTGGTGATGTTCAGTTCGACGCGCACCTGGGGGTATTGCGCTGAGAACCGCTGCAGCAGCGCCGGCAGCCGGTGATGCCCGTAGGTGGTGGGAACGCTCAGGCGAACGCTGCCCGCGAGCTCGTCGCCCTGCCCTTGCATCGCGCGTTCGGCGTCGTCGATCAGCGCGAACGCCGCGCGCGACTGCTCCAGGTACAGCCGCCCCTGCTCGGTGAGGCTCAGGCGCCGCGTCGTGCGGCGCAGCAGTTGCACGCCCAGCCGCGTCTCCAGGCGCGTGATCGCACGGCTGAGCACGGATGGCGTGGTCGCCAGCGCCACGGCGCCCGCCGTCATGGAGCCTTTCTCGACCACCGTGACGAAGGTCTCCACATCCGCGAGGTGATCGAATCGCCGGCCCATCTGGTCTCCTGAAGAACAAATCTTTCCCCCGAAGACCAGTTTATCTCCGCGCGAGCCATCAATACATTCAGTCCATCCTCTACTGCGCCAGAACCGGGCGCGATGCGATTCCACTGAAAGCCTTCCATGAAACACATGCACCTCCGCCCCCTCGTCGCCGCCACGTTGCTCGGACTTTGCGCACTCGGTGCCCAGGCCGCCAACGTGCTGGTCGTGCTGTCGGATTCCGATCACCTCGACCTGAAGGACGGCAAGGTCTTCGCCACCGGCTTCTACCTGAACGAACTGATGCAGCCGGTGAAGCTGCTGCTCGACGCCGGCCACCAGCTGAGCTTCGCAACCCCGAAAGGCAATGCGCCCACCGTGGACGCCACCTCGGTCGACAAGATGTATTTCGACGGCGACGAAGCCGCCTTGAAGGCGCACCAGGCGCTGCTGGACAAGCTGAAGCTCACCTCGCGCACCGACTCGCCGGTGATCAGCCTGTCGCGCGTCGCGCAGATCGGTTACGCGCGCTTCGACGCCGTCTACGTGCCGGGCGGCCATGCGCCCATGCAGGACCTGCTCACCAACCCCGAACTGGGCAAGCTGCTCGCGGACTTCCATGCACGCAGCAAGACCACGGCGCTCGTGTGTCACGGACCGATCGCCCTGCTCTCGACCCTGCCCGACGCGCAAGGCTTCACGACGCGGCTGGCGGCGCGCGGCACGGTCGAGCGGCGCCCCGACTGGATCTACGCGGGCTACCGCATGACCGTGATCAGCAATGAGGAGGAGGAACTGGCCAAGGGCCTGCTCCAGGGTGGCGTCATGAAGTTCTACCCGCAGACCGCGCTGCAGCAGGCCGGCGGCAGCTACAACAGCAACCAGGTGCCATTCACTTCGAACGTGGTGATCGATCGCGAACTGATCACCGGCCAGAACCCCGCATCGGCGATCGGCGTCGCCGGCGAATTGCTCAAGCGCCTGAAATAGAACCCCAGGGGCTGGCCATCACCTTTTCACCTTTGCGCTGGCGAGCCCTGACCAGTCCGGGATCCGAGCAAGATGTAGACGCAAAGAAGCAGCAGCACGAAGGCCGGCGCGGCCTGGACGACCGGGGTGTACGTCGCGTGGTAGTAGGTCGCGCCCACCATGATGATGCCGATGCCCGCTGCCGCCAGCGCGCGCAGCGGGCGCACGAAGAGGGCAATGCAGCCCAGCACCTCGCACACGCCGATGAAGTAGCCGAACCACGGCGGCAGCCCCAGCTTGGGGAAGCTGCTGTGCACGTAGGGCACGCCGGCCAGCTTGGCGATGCCGCCGGCCCCCACGTAGAGCACCACCAGGGCGATGGCGATCCCAAGCCGCCAGTTCCTCTTTTCGGGCCTGGCCGCACCCGCCTCAGGTTGCATGGCTCACCGACTCCGTCTGTCCGGCAGCAGCGACCATCGCCTCCAGCCGGTGCCGGTCGGCCATCAGGCGCCCGGCAATCAGCGACACCACTTCGAAGCCGAAGGCCGGGTTCTGGAAGTACAACTGCTTGAAGGTCAGCTCGTCGATGCGCAGCACCAGACAGTCGGTGACGCAGCGTGCCGTCAGCGAGCGGCATTTGTCCGGGGCGAAGAAGGCGATCTCGCCGAACAGGCGGCCGGCTTCCATCACCTGCCCGATCTCGACGAACTCGATGCGCCCCGAAGCCAGGAAGAACAGGTGGTCGGCCTTGTCGCCCTTGCGGAACAGCACGTGCCCGGCCCGGTAGCGGCGGTTGCGCATGTAGGGCCGCAGCCAGACGCCCGACAAGTCGCTGGCCTGCGCCGCCTCGCTCACCCGCCGCGTCAGCTTCACCATCTGCGCGGTGCGAAAGATGTTGATGGGCAGCAGCGTCGCGTGCAGCGCCAGCATGATCAGCGACGGATGCAGCGCGCCGTAGACCAGGAAGCCCAGGTTGCTGCCCACCGCCAGACAGCGCAACGGAATCATCGTCTTGACGAAGGTGCTGGCGACCACGAAGGCCCCCGCGATCGCCGCCGAGATGGCCGCGATGATGCCTTCGGTCGTGGTCAGCGCCGCCGTGAGATTGGCGACTGCGGTGTCGAACAGGAATTGCCAGGACATCTATTTTCTGCGTCCGTATTTCGCCGTGAAGGTGGCCGAAGCCAGCTTGTTGGCGTTGATCATGTAGCCCACCAGGGCCGCGGTGCCGCCCGGCGGAATGTCGAGCTTGTCGGCCTTGAGCGCGTACACGGTGAAGATGTAGCGATGCGGCTTGTCGCCCGGCGGTGGGCAGGCGCCGCCGAAGCCGGGCGTGCCGAAGTCGGTGCGGCCCTGCTGGCTGCCGGCCGGCAGGCCCTTGCCTTCGGCCGTGCCGGCGCCCTCGGGCAGCTCGATGGCGCTGGCCGGGATGTTGTAGACCACCCAATGCCACCAGCCCGAGCCGGTGGGTGCATCGGGGTCGTACACGGTCAGCGCGAAGCTCTTGGTGTCCTTGGGCGCGCCGCTCCACTTCAGGGCCGGCGAGATGTTCTTGCCGCTGCAGCCAAAGCCGTTGAAGACCTGCGCATCGGTCAGGGTAGCGCCGGGCTTGATGCTCGGGCTTTCCAGCTTGAAGCCGGCCGCAAGGGTCAGCGGCGCGCAAGCCGCCAGCGTGGCAGCCAGGCCGAGCGAACGCACGGTGCAAGGCAGCGTCGACATCATGATCCCTCTCCTTCGTCCAGGCGAAGCCGCCATCATGCGCGGGCGGCTGCGCTTTGTCATCGCTTGAGGCGGTCGCACCCGTCTTCTTGACGCACGCGGCTTTGCCCCCTTAAGGTCGGCGGCACAAGTCATCCGAACCCCCGCACGTTCGAGGGGTGCTGTCCCGGGAGGAACATCATGCGAGCAACGTCGCGCGCGCCGTCATTGTCGCCAGCGCCGCCATTTCCAGCACCTTGGCCGTCCCGCATTGGAGCCACCGTGCTTCGCGACGCTCGAGCAGGCTCAGGTGCGAGCCCCCACTGGCGTCGGGCGAAGTCCTTCGCCATCGGCCTGGTCGCCACATGCGCACTGGGCCTCGCCCAGGCCGAAGGGTGCAGTGTCGAACAGGTCGGAACATCGGAACTGATCGAGGAACGCGGTCAGTTCAATTTGCCCGTCACCATCAATGGGCACGCCAACGCAGTGTTTCTGGTGGACACCGGCGCGGAGAACAGCGTTGTCGACGCCAGCCTCGCAGCCGAATTGGCGTTGCCTGAGCGCAGAGGCACCCGCGCCCGCCAGATCGGCGTGGATGGCGTGGCCGGACCTGCTCGCGCGGATGTCACTGCCGCACAGCTTGCGTTTGCCGGCGCCGAGCACACCGACCTTGCGATGGCTGTCCGCACCCCAGGTGCGGGCAAGGCGGGCGCTTCGCGAGGAATCGTTGGGGCATCACTGCTCTCCCGGTACGACGTCGAATTCGACTTTCCGGCCCAGCGCCTCAATCTCTACAAGGTGAAGAACTGCGATCGCGGCAGCGCCCTGTTCAAACCTTGGCGGCAGCCCTATGACAGTGTTGTGCTGGAGGTCAGCCCAAGGCACATTCTCTCGCTGCCGGTTGTCGTGGACGGCAAGCCGTTGACGATGGCTCTGGACACCGGCGCAACGTTCTCCACCATCACCTTCGACGCTGCGGTCAAGTTGGGCCTGGACATCGATCGGCTGAAGGCCAAAGCGCCGCGCTCGACCAGCTATGGCGTCAGTGGCTCGCCCATCGACAACTTCACGCAGCGCTTTGGCCGCGTCCAGATTGGGCAAAGCGCCTATGGCGCTGTTCCGCTCAGGGTTGCCGGTATCCACGTCAAGCCGTACGACGGCATTCTCGGCCTGGACTTCCTTCGCTCGCGCAAGGTCTGGGTTTCATATGCGACGCAGCAACTGCTGGTGGAAAGGACGCCGGCGATCCCGAAATAAACCCCGCCTGCGCGGGCTTGCAGGGCCTTGGCCCTGCGTTCAGCATCATCGCTCGCCGAAAACGCCGCCGCTGCGCAGCGCCTCCAGGTCGAGCACCCGCACGCCGCCGTATTCCACCGCGATGGCGCCGCGTGCCTGCAGGGTGCGCAGCGCCTCGTTCACCCGCTGGCGCGACAGGCCCACCAGGTAGGCCAGTTCCTGCTGCGTGATGCGCAGCAGCTGGCCGACACCGGGAAAGAGCACCGGGTTGAACAGCTGCGCCAGGTTGCGCGCCACCCGCGCATCCGGGTTGTTGAGCCGGTCCGCCTCGCGCGCCGCGATGAACTGGCCCAGGCGCTCGTTGAGCTGGTTCATGACGAAGCGGTTGAAGCCGATCGAGTGGTCCAGCAGCCAGTGGAAGTCGTCGATCGGCAGGCCGGCCACGATGCTCTTGCGCAGCGCCAGGATGTCGTAGCGGTAGGGCTCGCGCTTGAGCGCCGTGCCCTCGCCGAACCAGCCGCCCGAAGGCAGGCCGCTGTAGGTCATGGAGCTGCCGTCCGCGCGGTCCTTGCTCATCTTCAAGAGGCCCTCGATCACGCCGAACCAGTAGGTGGGCGGGCGGCCGACGCGGCACACCAGGTCGCCCGGCTCGGCGTCGCCGACCACGATGGCGGCCTGGGCGCGCTCGCGCTCGGCCGGCGCCAGCGCGCGCAGCCAGGGCACGCCGTCGAGCTCGGCCCTGGTGGCCGGACGGACGCGCTCGCGCAGCGAACCTGCGTTTCTGGACGCGCTCTCCTTGGCCTCGCGGGGATAGGCCGGGATGGGGACTGACGCCATGCCTGCATGCATCGGGAAACTCCGGGGAGTAGTGTCCCTAGGATTGTCGTTGGAACGACAACGGAGCGTCAAAGCGCGGGCCTACATTCGCGCCATCTTGAACACTAAATCGTCACCCACCACCTTTCCGCGGCTGCTGCTGGAACATGCGGCACAGCGGCCCGGCGCACCCGCCATGCGCGAGAAGGACCTGGGCATCTGGCAGACCTGGAGCTGGCAGCAATGCGCGCAGGAGGTGCGCGAGATCGCCTGCGGCCTGGCCAGCCTGGGCTTCAAGCCGCTGGACAACCTGGCCATCGTCGGCGCCAACCGGCCGCACCTGTACATGGCGATGGCGGCGGCGCAGAGCCTGCGCGGCGTGCCGGTGCCGCTCTACCAGGACGCGGTGGCGGGCGAGATGGTCTTCATGCTGCAGGACGCCGGCATCCAGTTCGTCATGGTCGAAGACCAGGAGCAGGTCGACAAGCTGCTGGAATGCCGCGAGAGCTGGCCGCAGCTTGCACACATCATCTACGACGACCCGCGCGGCCTGCGCAACTACGACCAGCCGGGCCTGATCAGCTTCGACGCCCTGCGCGAACTGGGCCGCGCCTTCGACGCCAAGAACGCCGGCTACTTCGATCGGGCCGTGGCCAGCGTGCAGCCAGAGGATGTGGCGGTGATCCTCTACACCTCGGGCACCACGGGGCGCCCCAAGGGCGTGTGCCAGACCCATGCGGGCTTCATCGCCGCGGGCCGCGGCGGCGTGGAAACCGACGGCTTAAGCCCGGGCGACAACATCATGAGCTACCTGCCGATGGCCTGGGTGGGCGACCACCTGTTCTCGGTGGCGCAATGGCTGGTGGCCGGCTTCACCCTGAACTGCCCCGAGTCGACCGAGACCGTGATGAACGACATGCGCGAGATCGGGCCCAGCTACTACTTCGGCCCGCCGCGCACCTTCGAAGGCCTGCTCACCGCGGTGTCGATCCGCATGGAAGACGCGGCCGCACCCAAGCGCTGGCTCTATGCCAGGTTCATGGCGCTGGCGCAGCGGGTGGGCGCCGACATCCTCAACGGTGAGCCCGTGGCCCTGAAAGACCGGCTGCTCTACAAGCTGGGCGACCTGACGGTCTACGGCCCCTTGCGCAACGTGCTGGGCATGAGCCGCATCCGCGTGGCCTACACCGCCGGCGCGGCCATCGGGCCGGATCTGTTCCGCTTCTACCGCTCGATCGGCGTCAACCTGAAGCAGTTCTACGGCCAGACCGAGACCTGCGCCTACGTGTGCCTGCAGCGCGACGGCAAGGTCAAGCTGCAGACGGTGGGCGCGGCGGCGCCGGGCATGGAGCTGCGCATTGCCGACAACGGCGAGGTGCTGGTGCGCGGCGTGTCGGTGCTCAAGGAATACTACAAGCGGCCCGAGGCCACTGCCGAGGTGCTGGATGCCGAAGGCTTCTTTCACACCGGCGACGCCGGCGTGCTCGACAGCGAAGGCCACTTGCGCATCATCGACCGCGCCAAGGACGTGGGCCGCATGAAGAGCGGCGCCATGTTCGCGCCCAACTACATCGAGAACAAGCTGAAGTTCTTCCCGCAGATCAAGGAAGCGGTGTGCTTCGGCAACGACCGCGATGAGGTCTGCGCCTTCATCAACATCGACTTCGAGGCGGTGGGCAACTGGGCCGAGCGGCGCGGCCTGCCCTACGGCGGCTACGTCGACCTGGCGGGCAAGCCCGAGGTGCTGGCACTGATTGCCGAGTGCATCGGCAAGGTGAATGCCGACCTGGCGACCGAGGACGGCATGGCCGACACGCAGATCGCGCGTTTTCTGGTGCTGCACAAGGAGCTGGACCCGGACGACGACGAACTGACCCGCACGCGCAAGGTGCGGCGCGGATTCGTCGCCGAGAAGTACGCGCTGCTGCTCGACGCGCTGTATGGCGGCAAGACCGAGCAGTTCATCGAGACGCAAGTCAAGTTCGAGGACGGCCGCAGCGGCGCGGTGAGCGCCACCCTGAAGATCGTCGAAGCCAAGCGCTTCCCAGCCGTGAGGGCCGCCGCATGAACGCACGCAGCGAAGACAGTGAACTGCTGGCGCCGCCAGTGGGCGCCAAGCGCCGCATCGGCGAGGTGATCCTGGACATCCAGAACATCTCGCTCGCCTTCGGTGGCGTGAAGGCGCTGACCGACATCAGCTTCGACGTGCGCGAGCACGAGGTGCGCGCCATCATCGGCCCGAACGGCGCCGGCAAGAGCTCCATGCTCAACTGCATCAACGGCGTGTACACGCCGCAGCACGGCTCCATCACCTTTCGCGGCCAGACCTTCAAGCACATGAACTCGCGCCAGGTGGCGGAGATGGGCGTGGCCCGCACCTTCCAGAACCTGGCCCTGTTCAAGGGCATGAGCGTGCTGGACAACATCATGAGCGGGCGCAACCTCAAGATGAAGAGCGGCATCCTGGCGCAGGCGCTGCGCTGGGGTCCGGCCGAGCGCGAAGAGCTGGCGCACCGCGAGTTCGTCGAGCACATCATCGACTTCCTGGAGATCCAGGCGCACCGCAAGACACCGGTGGGGCGCCTGCCCTACGGCCTGCAAAAGCGCGTGGACCTGGGCCGCGCCCTGGCCATGGAGCCGCAGGTGCTGCTGCTGGACGAGCCGATGGCTGGCATGAACGTCGAGGAGAAGCAGGACATGAGCCGATTCGTGCTCGACGTCAACGACGAGTTCGGCACCACCATCGTGCTGATCGAGCACGACATGGGCGTGGTGATGGACATCAGCGACCGCGTGGTGGTGCTGGACTACGGCAAGAAGATCGGCGACGGCACCCCGGATGACGTGCGCGGCAACGAGGACGTGATCCGGGCTTATCTCGGCACGGAACACTGATCATGGGATTTTTTCTAGAGACCTTCATCGGCGGCCTCATGGTGGGCATGCTGTACGCGCTGATCGCGCTGGGCTTCGTGCTGATCTACAAGGCATCGGGCGTGTTCAACTTCGCGCAGGGCGCCATGGTGCTGTTCGCGGCGCTGGCGATGGCGCGCTTTGCCGAGTGGGTGCCGAAGTGGACCGGCATCGACAACCCCTGGTTCGCCAACATTGCCGCCTTCGTGCTGGCCGGCGCGCTGATGTTCGTGGTGGCCTGGCTGATCGAGCGGCTGGTGCTGCGCCACCTGGTGAACCAGGAAGGCGCCACGCTCTTGATGGCCACGCTGGGCATCGCCTACTTCATGGACGGGCTGGGCCAGACCCTCTTCGGCAGCAACATCTACCGCATCGAGATCGGCATGCCCAAGGAGCCGATCTTCATGCTGGAGTCCATGTTCCAGGGCGGCGTGCTGATCAACAAGGAAGACGTGATCGCCGCGGCGATCGCCGCCGCGCTGGTGGCTCTGCTGTCCCTCTTCTTCCAGAAGACCGGCACCGGCCGCGCGCTGCGTGCGGTGGCCGACGACCACCAGGCGGCGCAGTCGATCGGCATTCCGCTGTCGCGCATCTGGGTCATCGTCTGGTGCGTGGCCGGCACGGTGGCGCTGGTCGCCGGAATGATCTGGGGCAGCAAGCTGGGCGTGCAGTTCTCGCTGGCCACGGTGGCGCTGCGCGCGCTGCCGGTGGTGATCCTGGGCGGCCTCACCTCGGTGCCGGGCGCCATCATCGGCGGGCTGATCATCGGCGTGGGCGAGAAGCTGTCGGAGGTCTACCTCGGACCCTACGTGGGCGGCGGCATCGAGATCTGGTTTGCCTATGTGCTGGCGCTGGTGTTCCTGCTGTTCCGGCCTCAGGGCCTCTTCGGCGAAAAAATCATTGACCGGGTCTGAACGAAATGCTCTACAGAGAAAACGGTCAGTTCAAGACCAGCTACCGCGCCGACCAGGCGGTCTTCCCGATCCTGCAGGACCGGGTCTTCATCTACGCCCTGATGGTCTTCGCCTTCGTCGGCGTGCCGATGCTGGCCAGCGACTACCTGTTTCGCGCCATCCTGATTCCCTTCCTAATCTTCTCGCTGGCCGCGGTGGGCGTGAACATCCTGGTGGGCTACTGCGGGCAGATTTCGCTGGGCTCGGGCGCCTTCATGGCGGTGGGGGCCTACGGCGCCTACAACTTTTTCGTGCGCATCCCGGGCATGCCGCTCATTCCGGCGCTGATCCTGGGCGGGCTGTGCGCCACCCTGTTCGGCATCATCTTCGGCCTGCCCAGTTTGCGGGTGCGCGGCCTGTACCTGGCGGTGGCCACCCTGGCGGCGCAGTTCTTCGCCGACTGGATGTTCCTGCGCATCAAGTGGTTCACGCTCGATACGCCCTCGGGCTCGGTGGCGGTGTCCAACCTGCAGGTGTTCGGGCTGCCGATCGAGAGCGCCCTTTCCAAGTACATCTTCTGCCTGATCGTGCTGGTGATCATCGCCACCCTGGCCAAGAACCTGGTGCGCGGCGCCATCGGGCGCGAGTGGATGGCGATTCGCGACATGGACGTGGCGGCGGCAGTGATCGGCATCCGGCCGGTGTACGCCAAGCTCAGCGCCTTTGCCGTCAGCTCCTTCATCATCGGCCTTGCCGGCGCGCTGTGGGCCTTCATCTACCTGGGCGCCTGGGAGCCCTCGGCCTTCTCGGTCGACTACTCCTTTCGCCTCCTGTTCATGGTGATCATCGGCGGGCTGGGCTCAATCATGGGCAGCTTCTTCGGCGCCGCCTTCATCGTCATCCTGCCGATCGCGCTCAACCAGTTCCTGCCGGCCTTGCTGGGCATCTTCGGCATCGAGATCTCCACCGCCGGCATCGCGCATGCCGAGCTGATGATTTTCGGCGGCCTGATCGTGTGGTTCCTGATCGTCGAACCGCACGGCCTGGCCAAGCTCTGGTCCACGGGCAAGCAGAAACTTCGGCTCTGGCCTTTCCCCCACTGATTTCGTTTTTCGATGTCACTCGCACCTTGGCGTGCTCATAACTAGGAGACAAGCATGAAGCTGAAATCACTCGCACTGGCGGCCGCTGTGGCCGCGACGCTGGCCGGGCTGGCGGCACCGGCATTCGCACAGCAGGAGCAGTTCGTTCCCATCCTGTCCTACCGCACCGGCGCCTATGCGCCCAACGGCGCGCCCTGGGCCAATGGCTTCGTGGACTACATCAAGCTGACCAACGCGCGCGGCGGCCTGAACGGCGTGAAGATCACGTATGAGGAATGCGAGACCGGCTACGACACGGCGCGCAGCGTGGAGTGCTACGAGCGGCTGAAGAGCCGTGGTGCCTCCTTCGTGCAGCCGCTGTCCACCGGCGCCACCTTCGCCATCACCGAAAAGGCGCCGGCCGACAAGATCCCGGTGGTGACGGTGGGCTATGGCCGCAGCGAAAGCGCCGACGGCACGGTCTTCAAGTGGAACTTCCCGATCGCCGGCACCTACTGGGTGGCGGCCGACGCCATCGTGCAGGCCATCGGCAAGAAAGAAGGCGGGCTGGACAAGCTCAAGGGCAAGAAGATCGCGCTGGTCTACCACGACAGCCCCTATGGCAAGGAGCCGATTCCGCTGTTGCAGGAGCGCGCCAAGCTGCTCGGCTTCGAGCTGCAGCTGCTGCCCGTGACGGCGCCCGGCGTGGAACAGAAGGCGACCTGGTTGCAGATCCGCCAGAGCCGGCCCGACTACACGCTGCTGTGGGGCTGGGGCGTGATGAACTCCACCGCGATCAAGGAAGCCCAAGCCACCGGCTACCCGCGCGAAAAGATGTATGGCGTCTGGTGGTCGGGCGCCGAGCCCGACGTGAAGGACGTGGGCGAAGGCGCCAAGGGCTACAACGCCGTGACCATGCAGCACGGCGCCGAGCCGCAGTCCAAGCTGGTTAAGGACGTGGTGGCGCAGCTGCACGACAAGGGCCAGGGCACCGGGCCGAAGGAAGAAGTCGGCCAGGTGCTCTACATGCGCGGCGCCATGAGCGCGATGCTGGCGCTGGAAGGCATCCGCACGGCGCAGGAGCGCTTCGGCAAGGGCAAGGTCATGAGCGGCGAACAGGTGCGCTGGGGCCTGGAGAACCTGAACCTGACGCAGGCCAAGCTGGATGCGCTGGGCTTTGCCGGCGTGATGCGCCCGATCAGCACCTCCTGCACCGACCACATGGGGTCTTCGTGGGCGCGCATCCATACCTGGGATGGCAAGCAATGGAAGTTCACTTCCGACTGGCTGCAGGCGGATGAGCAGATCATCAAGCCGCTGGTGAAGAGCACGGCGGCCAAGTACGCGGCCGACAAGAAACTGACACCTCGTACCCCGGCCGAATGTCAGGCTTGAGGCCTGACATTCAGTCGGGGCGAGGTGTGCCACCTGTCATGTAGCACCCTCCCCAACCCCTCCCGCCAGGCGGGAGGGGCGGCGGCTCTGGCGAGCCGCGGCTTTGCCGGGCTCTTCCGAACATCATGAGCAATACACCTTCATCCAACATCGTTCTTGACGTCAACGGCATCGAGGTCATCTACAACCACGTGATCCTGGTGCTCAAGGGCGTGTCGCTGCAGGTGCCCGAGGGCGGGATCGTGGCGCTCCTGGGCGGCAACGGCGCGGGCAAGACGACCGCCCTGCGCGCGGTGTCGAACCTGCTGGCGGGCGAGCGCGGCGCGGTGACCAAGGGCAGCATCGAGTTGCGCGGCGAGCGCATCGAGGCGCTGTCGCCGGCCGCGCTGGTCCGGCGCGGCCTGGTGCAGGTGATGGAGGGGCGGCATTGCTTTGCCCACCTCACCATCGAAGAGAACCTGATGACCGGCGCCTACACCCGCGAAGACGGCAAGGCAGCAATCAACGAGACGCTGGAGAAGGTCTACGCCTACTTCCCGCGCCTGAAGACGCGGCGCACGTCGCAGGCCGCCTACACCTCGGGCGGCGAGCAGCAGATGTGCGCCATCGGCCGCGCGCTGATGGCCAATCCGACGATGGTGCTGCTGGACGAGCCCTCCATGGGCCTGGCACCGCAGATCGTCGACGAGGTCTTTGGCATCGTGAAGGACCTGAACGAGAAGGAACGCGTCACCTTCCTCCTGGCCGAGCAGAACACCAACATGGCGCTGCGCTACGCCGACTATGGCTACATCCTGGAGAACGGCCGCGTGGTGATGGACGGCGAGGCGAAGAGCCTGGCCGAGAACGAGGACGTCAAGGAGTTCTACCTGGGCGTGGGCGGGGCCGACCGCAAGAGCTTCAGGGACGTCAAGAGCTACAAGCGCCGCAAGAGGTGGTTGGCATGATGAGCAACAACGAACACTACGACGCACTGGAAACCCGCGATCCGCAGGCGCGCGAGCGGACGCTGCTGGAGCGGCTGTGCAAGCAGATTGCGCATGCGCAGAAGGCCGCGCCGGCCTTCGCGCGCATCCTGGCCGACGTGGATGCCGCGCAGGTCGATTCGCGCGAGGCCTTGGCCCAGTTGCCAGTGACGCGCAAGTCCGAGTTGCTGGCGCTGCAGCAAGAGGCGCGCGCCACCGATGCCTTCGGTGGCTTTGCCGCCATCGGCCGTGGCCCCCTGATGCGTCGCGTGTTCGCCAGCCCGGGCCCCCTCTACGAGCCCGAAGGCGCGGCGCCCGACTACTGGCGCACGGCACGCGCCTTGTACGCGGCCGGCTTTCGTGCCGGCGAGCTGGTGCACAACTGCTTCAGCTACCACATGACGCCGGCCGGATCGATCATGGAAAGCGGCGCGCATGCGCTGGGCTGCACCGTCTTTCCCGGCGGCACCGGCCAGACCGAGCAGCAGGTGGAAGCCATCGCCGACCTGAAGCCCGCCGGCTACGCGGGCACGCCCAGCTTCCTGAAGATCATCCTGGAGAAGGCCGCCGAGAAGAACGTGGCCTTGTCGTTCATGACGAAGGCATTGGTCTCGGGCGAGGCCTGCCCGCCCAGCCTGGCCGAGTGGTTTGCAGAGCGGAGCATGCAGGCATTGCAGTGCTACGCCACCGCCGACCTGGGCCTGATCGCCTATGAAACCGTGGCGCGCCAGGGCCTGGTGCTGGACGAAGGGGTGCTGCTGGAAATCGTGCGCCCCGGCACCGGCGATCCGGTGCCCGAGGGCGAGGTGGGCGAAGTGGTGGTCACCACCTTCAACATGGACTACCCGCTGGTGCGCTTCGGCACCGGCGACCTGTCCGCGCTGCTGCCCGGCCACTGTCCCACCGGCCGCACCAACCAGCGCATCAAGGGCTGGATGGGCCGCGCCGACCAGACCACCAAGGTGCGCGGCATGTTCGTGCACCCGGGCCAGGTGGCGCAGATCGTGCGGCGCTTTCCCGAAGTGCTGCGCGCGCGCCTGGTGGTGGAAGGCGAGATGGCGGACGACCGCATGACGCTCAAGCTCGAGTGCGCAGACAGCACGCCGGCGGGCCTGGCCGAGCGCGTGGCCGAAGCGATTCGCGAGGTGACCAAGCTGCGCGGCGACGTGCAGATCGTGGCGCCCGGCAGCCTGCCCAACGACGGCAAGGTGATCGAGGACGCGCGCAGCTACAAGTAGCTGTTCTTGGGCCAATGGGCGTACGACTCACAGCGTCTTTTCGACCAGCGCGCCCTTGAACAGCACCGGCCCCGTCGGCCCGCCCTCGCTGGGCACGCCGCCCCGGGGTTCGAGGCTGATCGCCAACGCCGGCACATCGCGTACTTGCGCCTCCACTGCCGTGAGCTTGAGCGCCGGGGCCTTGTCCATCACGCCGAGCGAGCGCGGCGCGGCGCCGCCGGGAGGCAGCGCCCACAGCTGCAGAGACTTGTCCTCGCCCTCCCGGTAGTCGCCCACGCGTTGCAGCACCAGCTGCCGATTGTTCGGGTCGAAGGTGACCAGCATCGAGGGCCTGGACTGCTCATCCGCCAGCACCGCCACGTACTGAACCGCCGGCGCCTGGCCCAGGCGCTGCGCCAATTGAACGCCGACCACCACCGCCAACACGGTGGCGAGCGCACCCGCCAGCGCCGCGCTGCGCCACAGCACAAGGCTGCGCAGCCAGCCGCCTTGGGGCGCCTCGGCAGGAGGCGTCAGCGCACGCCGCCGCGCCATGGCCGAGCGTTGCTGCTCGCCCTCGACGAGATTGCGGATGCGCGTCCACACGGCGGGATCGGGCTCCAGGCTCGGCTGCAGTTCGGCCATGCCGGCAAGCCGCCCCTGCCACACCAGCGCCGCGGCGCGCACCGATGGCTGCTCGCGCGCCAGCGACTCGAAGCGCCGGCGCGCGCCACCGCGCAAGGTTCCGAGCGCGTGGCTCGCGGCCAGCAGGTCGAGCAGTCGGGGGTTGTCGGCGAGGTTCATGCGGCGCCCCTGCTGCCTCGCCTCAGGCGAACTGCTTCATGCAGTTGCGCAGCTTTTCCAGCGCGCGCCGGATCCAGGTCTTCACGGTGCCCAGCGGCAGCGCGAGCTGCTGCGCCAGTTCGCCATGGCTCAGATCGCGCAGATAGGCCAGGCTGAGCACCTCGCGCTGCCGGCCTTCGAGCTCGCCCAAACAGTGTTGCAGGGCGCGCGCCTGTTCGCTGGCATCCGCGGCGTCGAGCGGATCGGCCGCGTCGGATGCCAAAGCCTCCAGCATCGATTCGTCGTTTGGCAACTGCACGCGCAGCGTGCGCTCGGCCGACTGCCTTCGCAGCGCGTCGAGCGAGCGGCTGCGAACGATCAGGCCCATCCACGCAAGCGGCGGGCTGAGCGACGCGCGGTAGTCGCCCGCCAGGCGCCAGATGGTGAGAAAGGACTCCTGCAGCGCGTCTTCGGCCCACTCGCGCTGGCGCAGGATGCGCATCGCCAGGCCCAGCAGCCGCGGCGCGGTGCGCTCGTAGAGCAGGCGCAGCGCCGTCTCGTCGCGCTGGCCCACGCGATCGAGCAAGGCCATGAGCTCGGCGTCGGGGCTGGATGCGCTCATGGGCGGATTGTGGTCCAAGGTCGGTCATGCGTCACGGCCAGCCGCGCGCCCGGCTGCCGCGCAGGTTTGCCGGACTGGGTCGCGGGCCGCGACTGTTGCAAATCAATACGGCCACGGCGCCCGCGCGGATTCAAAGACTCGCAAGCCGGGCGGCAATTTCTTGAATCCAACGCCGGAACGGCTGCGTATTCGCTGGCAGAGGCGGGCATCGGCGTTCGCCTCGCAGGGCCTTCCTCCTCCCACCGAACTCTTGAGGTGATGCTGATGAAACTCCGTCCCAAGCCCCATGTTCTGCAGCTCGGCGTGCTTGCCAGCTGCGCGGTCGCGGCCGCCGGTGCGCTGGCCTCCAGCCACCGCGAGGCGCCCTCCATCACCGCGATGCCCAAAGTGGACGCCACCGACTTCTACATGTTCCGCAGCTACGAGCCGGGCCGCCAGGACTACCTGACGCTGATCGCCAACTACCAGCCCGACCAGGGCCCCTACGGCGGGCCGAACTACTACACCCTGGATCCGGACGCGCTGTACGAGTTTCACCTCGACACCGACGGCGACGCGATCGAGAACATCAGCTTCCGCTTTCGCTTCGACAACCAGCTGCGCGACATCCAGTTGCCGATCTCCGGCAAGCAGGTCTCGATTCCGCTGGTGCAGGCCGGCGGCATCTCGGCGCCGAATCAGGCGACCAGCAATGTGCGCGAGACCTACACGATCGACATGGTGCGCGGCGAGCGGCGGCGCGGCCGGGTCGATGCAGTCTCGATGGTGGGCGGCGGCACCGTGTTCGACAAACCGACCGACTACATCGGCAACAAGACCTTCGGCCCGAACGGTTACGCGGCCTACGCCAACCAGCACATCTACGCGGTGAACATTCCAGGCTGCGGCACGCCCGGGCGGGTGTTTGTCGGCCAGCGCAAGGACTCGTTCAGCATCGCGCTGGGCAAGGTGTTCGACCTGATCAACCTCAACCCGCTGGGCGCGTTGGACGCCAACCCCGATGAGCTCGCCGGCCGCAACGTCACCACGCTCGCGCTGGAAGTCCCGATCGCCTGCGTGACCGGTGGCAGCCCCATCATCGGCGGCTGGACCAGCGCCAGCCTGCGCCAGGCCCGCCTGATCGCCAGCCCGCCCAAGCGGGGGCACGGCACCGCGACGCTCAACGGTGGCCCGTGGGCGCAGGTCTCACGCCTGGGCATGCCGCTGGTCAACGAGGTGGTCATCGGCCTGAAGGACAAGGACCGGTTCAACAGCGCCAAGCCGAAGGACGACGGGCAGTTTGCGGACTACGTGACCAACCCCACGCTGCCGGCGCTGATCCAGACGCTGTTCCCCAGCGCGGTTGCGCCGACGAACTTTCCGCGAACCGACCTGGTGGCGGCCTTCCTGACCGGCGTTGCCGGCGTCAACCAGCCGGCCAACGTGAAGCCGTCGGAGATGCTTCGCCTGAACACCAGCATTGCGCCCACGCCGAAGGCCGGGCAGAGCAATCTGGGCGTGCTGGGTGGCGACAACGCGGGCTTTCCGAATGGCCGCCGGCCCGGCGACGACGTGGTCGACGCCGAACTGCGCGTCGCGATGGGCGCGCTGTGCGTGGCGACCGGCGCCGCCGATGCGCTGCAAGTGGGCTGCAAGCCCTCCGATGCGCCGGCGGGCGCGGCGGCGCTGACCGACGGCACCTTGCAAAGCCCGGCGCAGTTCCCGGACGCCTTTCCCTACCTGAACCTGCCGCTGCCAGGCGCGCAATGAGGAGAGCGCCATGAAGCAAAAGATCCTTGGCGCCAGCCTTGCGCTGGTGATGGCGGTCCTGGTTGCCGGTTGCGGCGGAGGAGGAGGCGGCGGCGGCGGCGACCCGATGCCGGTGGCAACCGAGCCGCCGGCCCAGGGCGACCCACTCGACAAGATGATGGCGTTCGTGAAGGCCATGATCGAGGGCGCGCCGGATTCGGGCTCCGAGCCGGCCGATGTGTCGGCCTTCGATCCGCCGCCGAGATCGGACGCGACGGAATCCATGCCGACGACGACGCAGTAGCGGCCGTCATGCCTGCCATCGTCGTGTCCTGGCTGGCGCTCGTGCTGCTTGCGCCGGCGTGCTCAACGCCAGCCGGCGCGGCGCCGCGCGTGCCGTCCGGCGACAGCGCTGTGGTGGAGACACTGCCCGTCCTCGCCGCCTGGCCGCGCGAGGAACGCAGGCTGCGCCGCCAGCTGGCGCAGCGCCCGGGCGACGAGGCCAGCGCCACGGCCGCCGCGCAGGCCTACCTGGCGCTCGCGCGCGAGCAAGGCGATGCGCGCTTTGCCGGCCATGCCATGGGCGCCTTGCAGGCCTGGAATGCGCGTGCCGCCGCCGAGACGCCGGTTGCCGTGCTGCTGATGCGCGCGACGGTTGCCCAGTTCCTGCATGACTTCGACGGCGCCGAAGCCGACCTGGAGGCGGCGCTGGCCCGCCAGCCCGGCAACGCGCAGGCCTGGCTGACCCTCGCCACCATCTTGCGGGTACGCGGGCGCTATGCCGAATCGGACGCCGCCTGCCGCGCCGTGGGGCGCTACGGCCCGGCGCCCTACGGCGTGGCGTGCCAGGCAGAGAACGCCGGGCTGCGCGGCGAGCACGGCATGGCACGCGAAGCCTTGCGCGGCCTCTTGGCCGAACAGGCGCTGCAAGGCCCGCAACAGGCGGCACCGCGCCAATGGATCCTCACCAGCCTCGCCGAAGTCGAAGAACTGGCCGGACGCCCGGCCGCGGCCGAAGCCGCCTACAGGCAAGCGCTGGCGCTGGCGCAGGCGCAGGCGCAGGCGCAGGCGGAGTCGTCAGGCTACCTGCTGCTGGCCTACGGCGATTTCCTGCTGCAGCAGGAACGCCCGGCCGAGGTCCCGCCACTGCTCGACAAGGCGCAGCGCAGCGACGCCGTCCTGTTGCGCCTGGCCATCGCCGAACGGCGCACCGGCGCAGAGCCCGTCGGTTCGGCACTGGCGCGCGAACTGCACTCGCGCCTGGACGCCGCGGCGCTTCGTCCCGGCACGGCGGCGCTGCATGCGCGCGAGGCGGCCGTGTTCGCGCTCGACGTGCAGGGCGATGCCAGACGCGCAGTGGAGCTGGCGCGCACCAACGTCCTGTTGCAACGCGAGCCCTTCGATCTGCTGCTCTTGTCCCGGGCAGCCTTTGCCGCCCGCGACGCCGAGGCCCTGCGCGAAGCCAGGGCGCTGGCACTCAAGATAGGTCTTTCCGATGCCCGGATCGACGCCATTCCTTCTCTTTGAGGCGCCGGGTCTGCGTGCGCGGCTCCTGCAGTGGCTCGGTGCATGCGTGCTGGGTGGGCTGCTGGCCGCGGGAGCGGCCGGACCGGGCACGGCACACGCGCACAAGGCCAGCGATGCCTACCTTCTGCTGCAGGTGAAAGGCGATGCGCTGGCGCTGCGCTGGGACATCGCGCTGCGCGACCTCGACACCGTGCTCGAGCTCGATCGCAACGGCGATCGCCAACTGACATGGGGCGAGGTGCGCGAGCGGATGGACGACATCCGCGCCTATGCGCTGGCGCGCCTTCGCCTGCAGCAAGGGCGCTGCGCCTTGGCACAGACGAGCCCGCCTGCGGTGGACGATCGCGTCGACGGCGCCTATCTGGTGTTCCAGCTCGAGGCGCAGCAGTGCGCGCTCGCTGAAGGCGTCGAGATCGACTATGGCTTGCTGCGCGAAGTCGATCCGACCCATCGCGGGCTGCTGCGCGTCGACAGAAACGGTCTTCTTCAGGTCCGTTCACTGGATCCATCCGGCGGCCCGGTCACGCTGAGCTGGCCCGACGCAGCGCCGCCGGCGTCCCAGCGCAGCCTGTTTCGCGACGGCGTGCATCACATCCTGATCGGCTACGACCACATCCTGTTTCTCATCAGCCTGCTATTGCCCTCGGTGCTGCGCCGCAAGGACCGGGGCCGCTGGGAACCCGTGCCGGACTGGCGCGAAGCCGTGTGGCCCATGCTGGGCATCGTCACCATGTTCACCATCGCGCATTCGCTGACACTGGCGTTGGCGGGCCTGCATCTCGTGAACATGTCGCCGCGCGTCATCGAGCCGGCCATTGCGGCCACCATCGTGCTTGCCGCGCTCGACAACCTCTACCCCGGTTTGCTGCGCGGCCGGCGCCAACTCTTCGCCTTCCTGTTTGGCCTGATTCACGGCTTTGGCTTTGCCGGCGCCCTCGCCGAGCTCGCGCTGCCGGCGCGCAATTTCGCCATTGCGCTGCTCCAGTTCAACCTGGGCGTGGAAGCCGGGCAGCTCGCCGTGGTCTTCATGGCCCTGGGCGCGCTGTTGGCCATGCGAAATTGGCGCCAGTACGCGCCTGTGCTGCTGCGTGGCGGCTCGGCCGCGGCGGCCCTGCTGGCGTCGGTGTGGCTCGTCGAACGCGTGTTCGACCTGAAGGTCCTGCCCTTCGCGTAGCCACTGCTTCTTGTGTCGACTTTGCGAAAGTGGTGTACTTCCATTTGGTCCTGCACGCGCCGCGCGCGACGGCAACAACCGCAGGTTCTTTGCATATGACGCCAACCCAGGAGCGACCATGTCACTGCGCATCAACGACCTATCCCCGGACTTCACGGCCAACACCACCCAGGGCCCGATCAAGTTCCACGACTGGATCGGCGACGGCTGGGCGATCTTGTTTTCCCACCCCAAGGATTTCACGCCGGTGTGCACCACCGAGCTGGGCTACATGGCGAAGATCGAGCCCGAATTCACCAAGCGCAACTGCAAGCTGATCGGCTTGAGCGTCGACCCGGTCGACGCGCACGACCGCTGGGCCAAGGACATCGAGGAAACGCAGGGCTACCTGCCCAACTACCCGATGATCGGCGACACCGATCTGCAGGTGGCCAAGCTCTACAACATGCTGCCGGCCGACGAGCCGGGCACCTCCGAAGGCCGCACCGCCGCCACCAATGCCACGGTGCGCTCGGTGTTCATCATCGGCCCGGACAAGCGCATCAAGCTGATGCTGACCTACCCGATGACCACCGGCCGCAACTTCGACGAGATCCTGCGGGTGCTCGACTCGATGCAGCTCACCGCCAAGCACAAGGTCGCGACGCCGGTGAACTGGCAGAAGGGCGAAGACGTGATCATTGCCGGCTCGGTCAGCGACGACGATGCGAAGAAGCTCTTCCCCGATGGCTGGAAGTCGCCCAAGCCCTATCTGCGGGTGGTGAAGCAGCCCAGCTGATCGCAGCAACGCCGCCGGACGCGTCATGATCTTCGAGCAGATTGCGACCGGCGGTTGCCAGTCGTACCTGGTGGGCTGCAGCGCCACCTGCGCCGCCGCGCTGATCGATCCGGAACTCAGCCAGATCGACCACTACCTGGCCTTGGCGGCGCGCGAGGGCGTTCGCATCCGCTACCTGATCGACACCCACACGCACGCCGATCACTTCTCGGCGACCAAGGAGCTGGCGCGCCGGCTCGAGGTGCCGGTCATCATGCATCGCCAAAGCCCGGCGCCCTTTGTCGACATGCGCCTGGCCGACGGCGAAATGGTGGTGCTGGGCAAGCTGCGCCTGTCGGTGCTGCACACGCCGGGCCACACGGCCGACTCGATGTGCCTGCGGGTGGACGACCGGGTGTTCACCGGCGACACCCTGCTGATCGGCGGCACCGGCCGCACCGACCTGCCCAGCGGCGACCCGGAGGCGCTGTTCGACAGCCTGTTCAACCGGCTGCTGAAACTGGACCCCGCGCTCAAGGTGTACCCGGCCCACGACTACAAGGGCCGCAGCCATTCCACCATCGGCGACGAGCTGGCCACCAACCCGCGCCTGCAAAAGCGCGAGCGCGGCGAGTTCGTCGAAATGATGCGCCAGCTCAACCTCACGATGCCGACCCACATCACCGAGGCGTTGCGCACCAACATGAGCGGCGGCAAGACAGTGGCGGCGCTGCTGGCGCAGGCCTCGGCCAGCGTGCCCTTCATGTCGCTGGCCGAGCTCAAGGCGCGGGTGGAGGCGGCCGAAGACGACCTCATCGTGCTGGACGTGCGCGAGCGCGATGCCTACGAAAAAGGCCATGTGCCCGGCGCCCTTCTGCTGCCGCGCGGGCAGCTGGAACTGCGCGTCAACCAGGACCTGCCGGACCCGACCCGCCGCATCCTGGCCTGTTGCGAGCTGGGCTACATCTCCACGCTGGCCACTGCCACCTTGCGCGACATGGGCTTTCAACATGCCGTCGCACTGGACGGCGGCATGAAGGCGTGGCGGGAGGCAGGGTATCCGCTGAAGGCAGGCAGCGCGCCTTGAACGCGGCCGGCGAGGCCCGCGTCGATTGGAGGCGTGCCCAAACGGGTCCAGAATGAGCGGCGCGCCCCGGGACGGGCGCAGCATCCACGTTGCAAGACATGGAGAACCCGACCGATTTCACGGACACCGCGTTCCAGATGCCGTGCATGCGCTGCGGCCAGTTGCTGCAGGGAGGGGACCGCTTTTGCCGCTTCTGCGGCCAGGATCAGCTCGACGCCGAACTCGACCCCGTGGCGAGCCGTCCGGCATCCCTGGGCGATCGCCTGGTGCAGCCGGCTCGCGCCAGGGATGGCGCGCCGCCTGGGCGCGGCCCCGACCGCATCGCCGCGCGCGGCCGCCGCATTGGCGCCGGCATCGCGGCAGTGGTGCTGGCGGGAGTGGCTCTGGTGTTGGCGCACGACCTTTACCGGGCACGCCAGGGCGAGACCGTGCGCGCCCAGGCAACGGGCGAACCAGCACCAGCACCAGCACCAGCGGCAGCTCCAGCGGCAGCTCCAGCTCCAGCTCCAGCTCCAGCTCCAGCTCCTGCTCCAGCTCCAGCTCCTGCACCTGCACCCGCACCCGTACCCGCGCCTGTACCTGCAGATGCGCCTTTACCTGAGCCAGTGCCAGCGCCAGCGCCAGCGACAGCGTCGGTGCCTGCAGCTGCCGACACACCCGCGCCGCCCGACGCCTGCCACGAAGCCCTGGCCGCCATGGCGCTGTGCCCCAACCGCTGAAGAACCATCCCAAGGAGCCACCATGACGATCCGCTCGATCCTGACGGGCTTTGTGTCGACGCTCACGCTGGTCTGCACCTGTGCCGCCGCACCGCCCAAGGCACCGGCCGCGCCCGCGACGCAGCAATACAAGATCGTCACGGCCTCCAAGGCCGGCACCTACATCCAGATCGGCCGCGACCTGGCCAAGTGGGTGGCCGAGCCGGCCGGCATCGGCCTGGAGGTGATGGAGTCCAAGGGCTCGGCCGAGAACATCCGGCGGATGCGCTTCGAGCCGGGCGTCAAGCTCGCGCTGGTGCAGTCCGATGTGTTCCAGGCCTTCCTCGACGAGGCAAAGGCCGGCAATGCCGAAGCCGGCAAGATCATCCGCCCGCTTCGACTCATCATGCCGCTGTACGACGAGGAGATCTATTTCGTCGCCCGGGCGGATTCGCCGCTCAACGCGATCCACGAGATCAGGAACAAGAAGATCGGCGTCGGGCCCATCGGCAGCGGCACCGCCCTCACCTCGCGCACGCTCTACCAGCTCATGTTCGGCGAGCCGATGCCGGCCGAGAATGCGCGCTACCTCAGCAACGAGGAAGCGCTGACACAGCTCACGGTCGAGAAGACCATCGACGTCGCCATCATCGTGGCCGGGCAGCCGGCCAAGCTGTTTTCGGACATGCAGGCGGACGCCCGCAAGTTCATCAAGATCCTCAAGCTCGACGAAGGCGCTCTCGAGACGGCGCGGGCGCGCAAGACCTACTTTCCGGCGGCCATCCGCGCCAGCAGCTATGCCAACTGGCTCGCGGCCGACGTGCCCACGCTCACGGTCAAGGCCTACCTGGTGACCTACGACTACGGCTTGCAGTCGACGGTGAGCAGCCTGAATCGCTTCGCCGAGTCGCTGTGCGTCAATTTCGACAAGCTGCAGGCCAACGGTCATCCCAAGTGGAAGCAGGTGAAGCTGGAACTGCCGCCGCTCGGCCGGGACTGGCGCTACTACGCGCCGATGGAAAAGCGGCTGCGCAGTTGCATTGCCGGCCAGGGCGCCAGGCGCGCCTCGGTCGCCGATCAGGCCGTGCCCCCGCGCACGGGCGCCTGCACCGAGCAGGAACTGGTGCTGGGCCTTTGCAAGCGCTGAAGATGGCACCCGGCGCGTCGTAGACATTTTGCAACGAACCCTTTCGTTGGCGCGTGCACACTGACCGCGGTGCCGGCAACAATCGGCCAACGGAAGGAACGCCATGGATCCCATCGTCGGCCAGTTGCTGCCTCCGGACTACGAAGCCGGCACCGTCGCGCTTTCGTATGTGATCTCTTTCTTCGGCTCGCTGCTGGCCCTGCTGTGCGCCCAAAAGATGGTGCGCAAGGACGGTACGCTCGATCTGTCCATGTTGGCCTGTGGCGCGGTGGCGCTGGGCGGCATCGGCATCTGGTCCATGCACTTCATCGGCATGGCGGCCTACAGGCTGCCCGTGTCGATCGCCTACGACGTGCCGCTGACAGCCCTGTCGCTGGTCGCCGCGATCGTCATCTCGGGCAGCGGTCTGTACCTGGCCGGTGGCAGGCGCTTCACGCGTGGCAGCTGGCTGGCCGGCAGCCTGCTGGCGGGCATCGGCGTGTGCGTGATGCACTACATCGGCATGTTCGCCATGAACATGCGTGCCAGCATGAATTTCGACCTGGTCATCGTGGCCGCCTCCGTCGCGATCGCCATCGGCGCGGCAGCGACGGCGCTGTGGCTGGCCTTCAACCTCACGGAGCTGGCGCACCAGTTCATCGCGGCCGCAGTGATGGGAGTGGCCGTGTGCGCCATGCACTACACCGGCATGGCGGCGGCCACCATGATCTGTACCAGCGCCGCGCCGGCGGCCTCCTTCCTGGTGAGCGACGGCAACATCGGGCTGGCGGCTTTCTCCACCGCGTCCGTGGCGCTGATCTTCATTTTCAGCAGGATCGAGACCGATGACTGGCTCGACAACGCCAAGGCCAGGGAGCGCAGCGCCGCGCCGCAGGCGACAGCAGTTCAGCCGGCCCCACCCCACCGTCCGCCGTCATGAACCAGGGCCCGCGCCGCCGCATCAAGAGGCGCGCCCTCAATCACCCCGCTGCAGGTTGTCATTCACCCGCTCGAGCAAGGCGGCCAGCTGGGCACGCTCCTGCTCGCTGAAGCCGGCCACCGCCTGGTCGCTCAAGCGCCGGGCCTGCCGCTGCAGGCTGCGCTGGATCGCGCTGCCCTCGGGCGTCAATGACAGGCGGACGTTGCGGCGGTCTGCCTCGTCCACCTCGGCGGCCAGCAGCCCGCGCTCGCGCAGGCCCTTGATGAGGCGCGCCAATTGCGCCTTGTCGCGCCCGCTGTGCTGCGCCAGATCGCTTTGCGTGGCGCCCGGGTTGCGGCCGAAGTAGGCCAGCACCTTGCTGTCCATGTGCGTGACATCGCCGTGCGGCCCGCCGCGCAAGGCGCGGTACTGCTGCGAGCGGTAGCGGTGCATGACGGCATGGATCAGCTCGAGCACGCCGCTTTCCGGCAGCCCGCCCCCATGGTTGACAATATCAATTGATTTGCGCATGATAGAGGACATTATCAACCAATCGAAAGCATCTCGAATGGCAGAAGAGTCTTCCGGTGCCCGACGCGTCCAGCGTGTGCGCCATGAAACCCGGCGCCGCGACCTGAAAGTGCTGCGCGTCGAATCGCCCAGCCCCAACTACCGAAGCATCACGCTGGGTGGCGATGCCCTGGACGGCTTTGTCAGTGCCTCCTTCGACGACCACATCAAGCTGTTCCTCGATGGCGGCGACGAGGCCGGCCCGGTGATGCGCGACTACACCCCGCGCAAATACGACGCCGCGGCGCAGGCGCTGACCATCGAATTCGCGTTGCACGGCGACGGCCCGGCCGCGCAATGGGCAGGGGCCGCCCAGCCCGGCCAACGCGCCACCATCGGCGGCCCGCGCGGCTCCTTCATCATTCCCCTGGACTACGACTGGCACCTGCTGGTGGGCGACGACACCGCCCTGCCCGCCGTTTCGCGCCGGCTCGAAGAACTGCCTGAAGGTGCGCGCGCCATCGTGCTGCTGCAGGTGGCCCCGGCCGACCGGCGCGAGTTCGCTACCCGGGCCAATGCCCAGATCCAATGGGTGGACAGCGACGCCGCCTTGATCGACGCGGTGCGCGCCCTGGCGCTGCCGGCCGCTGGCGAAGGCTATGCCTGGTGCGCCGGCGAGGCCGCTACCATGGCGACCCTGCGCCGCATCCTGGTCGAGGACAAGGGCCATGACCGGCACGCCATCCGCGCCGCCGCCTACTGGAAGCGCGGCGCCAGCGCGCATCACGAGAACCTGGAAGGCTGAAGCGAGATCGACGAGTCATGAGCGAATTTTCCGACGAACTGCATGAGGTCTTCGAGCGCTTCGGCCGCATCTCGGTGCGGCGCATGTTCGGCGGCTACGGCATCTACCACGAGGAGCGCATGTTCGCGCTGGTGAGCGGCGACCGCCTGTACCTGAAGACCGACGACGTCTCGCGCCCGCAGTTCGACGCCAAGCGGCTGCCGCCCTTCGAGTACACCCGCCAGGGCAAGACCATGGCCACGTCGTACTACGAGGCGCCGGCCGAAGTCTTCGAGGACCGCGACGAGGCCGCTGCCTGGGCGCGCCTGGCCAGGGAGGCGGTGCTGCGCAAAGGTGCGGCGACGCCAAAGAAGCGCAAGCCCAAGGCCGCCAAGCCTCGCAGCTAGCCAACTAGGCAAGCCCGCGCCGGGCCTTGCGCGGCGCGCTCGCCGCCGCGTCGACAACCGCCACCAGCGGCGGCCGTTGCCCGCTGTGCATCCAGGCGTCGTAGAAGTCGATCTTCGCGTCGACCAGTTCCAGCGAACGCTTCATTTCCGCCATGGACGCCTCCACGCGCCGGCGATGCGCTTGGAGCAGTTCGCGCCGCTGGCGCAGGGAGCGGCTGCCCTGCATCACCAGCGCCGTGTATTCGCGCATTTCCGCGATCGGCATGCCGGTGGCGCGCAGACGGGCCATCAGGTCGAGCCAAGCCACATGCCGCTCATCGTAGACACGCCGGCCGCCTGCGTCTCGGGCCACGCCCGGCACCAGGCCCTGGCTTTCGTACCAGCGGATGGCGTGCACCGACCGGCCGGTGCGCGCGGCCAGTTCACCGATGCGAAGAGAAGCGCCGTCAGAGGACATCGGCCGATGTCTTCTTCTCGGGCGGCGCCAGCACCGCGTCGACGAGGGCCGTGTCCAGGTACTCGGTGAGCTCGACCACGCGGCCGCCTTCGAGCCGGTAGATGTAGCAGTACTGGTTGTCGTAGCGCTGGCCGCGGCGGGTGGCCACCTGGCCCTGGCATTGCACGACCACCCGGTCGTCCTCTGCAATGACGTGCTGCGCGGTGCTGCGGTAGCGCCCCTCGAACTGCGCGAACAGCGGCGTGAGCAGCTCGTCGCGGATGGCCGCCTTGCCGACGTAGCGGCGCGACCAGGCCGTGCAGCCCTGGATGGTCCAGGTGGCGTGCTCTGCAAGCAGGTCGACGAAAGGCTGGCCGTTGCCCTTGGCCAGTTCGGCGTGGACACCCTCGATGAGCGATTTGTTGTGCCGGCTTGTTGCGATGGAACTCATGATGATCGACTTTCCTTGGCTTGTGGGTGCGCCGGACGACCCGGCCAAGTCATTGGAAATGCTCGAGTCCACTCTAGGTCAAGCGGGCAAGCGCGACAAGCGTGCGCGCAGCGCGTAAAAAGATGAGCAGGCTCGTCACAAGTGGCCCGCGCCAACCGTCTTGTGATGTGGGGAGGTGCAAACCGGCGCCGTCCCCTCAACTTCCCCGGCGCAGCAAAGGATCTGACATGAAAGCAGTGATCATCGGAGGCAGCGGCCTCATCGGCAAGAAACTCGCGGCCCTGCTCGCGCAGGCGGGGCACCAGGTGACGGCGGCATCGCCTTCCACGGGCGTCAACGCCGTGACTGGAGAGGGCTTGGCCCAGGCCCTGGCTGGCGCCGAGGTCGTGATCGACGTGAGCAATTCGCCTTCCTTCGAGGACGGGGCGGTGATGCAGTTCTTCCGGGCGTCGACCCAGAACCTGCTGGCCGCCGAACTCGCCGCGGGCGTACGCCATCATGTGGCACTGTCGGTGGTGGGCTCGGAGCGGCTTCCCGAAAGCGGCTATTTCCGGGCCAAGGTCGCGCAGGAAGCCCTCATCAAGGAATCCGCGGTGCCCTACACGATCGTCCGCGCCACGCAGTTCTTCGAGTTCCTGTCGTCCATCGCCCATGTGAGCAGCCAGGGCCAGACCGTGCGCGTCTCTTCGGCGCGCCTGCAACCCATGGCCGCTGCCGACGTTGCCGAGGCGCTTTCCAGGATTGCCACCGAGGCGCCGCGCAACGGCACCTGCGAGATCGCCGGCCCCGAGTCCCTCGGCCTCGACGAATTGATGCGCCTCGCGCTTCGAGCCAGCCGCGATCCGCGCGAAGTCGTCAGGGACGATGACGCCCTGTACTTCGGCACCCGCCTGGATGATGCATCGCTGACGCCGGGCCCCGGCGCGCGGATCGGCACGACCACGCTGCAAAGCTGGCTTGCAACGAACGCCACGGGAAGCTAGTCCGGTGAAGCGAGCGATCGTGCGCTCGTTCGCTCACTCCTCGTCGCGCTGCTTGTGCTGCCCCATCAGGTTCTGCTGCACCGTCGGCGGCACCGCTTCGTAGTGCGACAGCTCCATGGTGTAGCGCCCCTGGCCGCTGGTCAGGGCGTTCAGGCGCGACTGGTAGCCCGACAGCTCCGACAGCGGCACCTGGCCGCGGATCACGCCGCTGCCGGCCGCGCCACTGCTGGTGCCGCTGACCATGCCGCGCCGGCTCGACAGGTCGCCGGTGATGTCGCCGATCGCCTGCTCGGGCGCCTCGATGTCGATGCGCACCACCGGCTCCAACACGATCGGCCGCGCCGCCTGGATCGCCGCGACAAAGGCCTTGCGGCCGGCAGTGGCGAAGGCGATGTCCTTGCTGTCCACGCTGTGGTGCTTGCCGTCGTACACGATCACGCGCACGTCCACCACCGGGTAGCCGGCGATGGCGCCGTGCTCCAGCACCTCGCGCACGCCCTTCTCGACCGCCGGGATGTACTGGCCCGGGATGGCGCCGCCGCGCACCTGGTCGACAAACTCGAAGCCGGCCCCGCGCGCCAGCGGCTCGATGCGCAGGAACACCTCGCCGAACTGGCCGGCACCGCCGGTCTGTTTCTTGTGGCGGCAGTGGCCCTCGGCCGGCGCCGTCACCGTCTCGCGGTAGGCGATGCGCGGCGGCCGGGTATTGACCTCGAACTTGTAGACCTCGCGCAGCCGCTCCAGCAACACGCGCAGGTGCAGCTCGCCCAGGCCGTAGACGATGGTCTCGTTGGTGGCCACCGCATGCTCCAGTCGCAGGCAGGGGTCTTCGTCGACCAGCTTGCCCAATATCTCCCACATGCGCTGCTCGTCGCCGTGGCGCTTGGGCTCGATCGCCAGGCCATGCACCGGCACGGGGAAGTTGAGCGGCGCCAGGTGCACGTGCTCGTCCTCGCCGGCGTCGTGCAGCACCGCGTCGAAATCCAGCTCGTCCACCTTGGCCACCGCCGCGATGTCGCCCGGCAGCACGCGCGCCACCGGCACATGGTCCTTGCCCTGCAGCATGAAGAGGGTGCCCACCTTGAAGGGCTTGCGGCTGCTGCCGATGCACAACTGGCTGTCGCGCTGCAAGGTGCCCTGGTGCACCCGGAAGATGCCCAGCTTGCCCACGTAGGGATCGACCGTCACCTTGAACACATGGGCCAGCACGTGTTTGGACGGGTCCGGCGCCACCGTCATCGGGCGCGCGGCCTCGCCTTCGCCCAGCAGGAACTGGGGCGGGTTGGCCTCGGTGGGGTCGGGCAGCAGCTTGACGATCACGTCCAGCAGTTCGGCCAGGCCGGCACCGGAACGCGTCGAGACGAAGCACACCGGAACCAGGTGCGCCTCGCGCAGCGCCTGCTCCAGCGGCGCATGCAGTTCGGCCGGGTCGACGTCGCCCTCGTTGAGATAGCGGTCGACGAAACCCGCATCGACCTCCACCACCTGCTCGACCAGCGCGCGGTGCGCCGCATCCACGGGGCCGAGGTCGGAGTCGCCTTCGCGGTTGAAGAAGCAATCCACCACGCGCGTACCGCCGTCTGCCGGCAGGTTGAGCGGCAGGCATTCGCGGCCGAAGGCCGCCTGGATCTCGCCCAGCAGGTTGGCCAGCGACACGCCCTGCGCGTCGATCTTGTTGACGATGACCAGCCGGGCCAGTCGGCGCGTGGCCGCGTACTCCATCATGCGCACGGCCATCGGTTCGATGCCGTTGGCGGCGTTGATCACCACCGCCGCGGTCTCCACCGCTTCCAGCGCGGGCAGGCTCTGGCCCAGGAAGTCGGCGCTGCCGGGCGTGTCGATGAAGTGGATGCGCGTGCCGGCGTGCGTCAGATGCATCACCGCCGCATTGAGCGAATGCTGCATTCGCCTTTCGATGGGATCGTGATCGCTCACGGTGCTGCCGCGCTCCACGCTGCCCACGGCGCCGATGGCGCCCGCGCTCTGCAGCAGCGCTTCGGCAAGCGTGGTTTTGCCGGAGGCGGAGGCGCCAACAAGCGCCAGGGTACGCACCTTCTCCATATCGGCCGCGGGGCCGTTCGATCGGCTTGGCATGGGCGTCTCCTTTCGCCCGGGAAAGGGAAGGCGGGCCGGGCGGCCTGACTATCGTACCCACTGTTGGCGCCCGCGCGGCCATCTTTAGGCGCTGCTTGCGCCTACGCAGTCTTAAGGGCATTCGCTATTTCGAGACGCACCCGCCACCCGATAAGATCGCGCCAGTTTCATTTGTAACGGAGACATCATGAAGAAGCTGCTTACCCTCGCGGCCATCGCGGCCGCCACGTTTGGCGCCCAGGCGCAGAATTTCCCGGACGGGAAGCCGATCACCATCGTGGTGCCCTTTGCCGCCGGCGGCCCGACCGACCGCGTGGCGCGCGACTTGGCCGAAGCCCTGCGCAAGCCCCTGGACGGCGTGAGCGTCGTCGTTGACAACGCCGCCGGCGCCGGCGCCACCATCGGCATCGCCAAGGTGGCGCGCGCCAAGCCCGACGGCTACACCCTGCTGGTGACGCACGTGGCCATGGCCACCACCCCGGTGCTCTACCGCAAGCTGACCTACAACGTCGAGACCGACTTCGAGTACCTGGGCATGATCAACGACGTGCCCATGACCATCATCGGCAAGCCCACGCTGGAAGCCAACAACTTCAAGGAACTGCGCGACTGGATCGGCAAGAACGCCGGCAAGGTCAACCTGGGCAACGCCGGCATCGGCTCGGCCTCGCATCTGTGCGGCCTCCTGTTCCAGAGCGAGCTCAAGGCCGAAATGACCACCGTGCCTTACAAGGGCACGGCGCCGGCCATCGCCGACCTGATCGGCGGCCAGATCGACCTCTTGTGCGACCAGACCACCAACACCACGAGCCAGATCGAGGCCAAGAAGGTCAAGCCCTACGCCGTGACCACGCTCAAGCGCCTGACGACGCCGGCGCTGAAGGACATCCCGACCCTGGACGAGTCGGGCCTGAAGGGCTTCCAGGTCACCATCTGGCACGGCCTGTACGCGCCCAAGGGCACGCCGGCGCCGGTGCTCAAGAAGATCAACGACGCGCTCAAGGTGGCGCTGAAGGATCCGGACTTCATCAAGAAGGAAGAAGGCCTGGGTGCGGTGGTGGCCAACGACAAGCGGCTCGAGCCGGCCGAACACAAGAAGTTCGTGCAGGGCGAAATCGCCCGCTTCGGCCCCGTCATCAAGGCGGCCGGCCAGTACGCCGACTGATCGCGCCTTTTTTCAATCAAGCCGCCGAGGCCTTTTGGGTCCGGCGGCTTTTTTGCGCCTGCTGCGCGCGCCGCGCGCTGGCGCCGGGGTGCATGGGACGCAGGTACTCGTGCAGCACGAAGGCCGCCGCGCCCACCGCCGGCGCCAGCGCGCCGTAGCGGGCGGCGCGCAGTTGCGGCGCCGGCATGCCGGCAGCGTCGGCGAAATTTTCCACAGCGTCCAGCGCCTGCTCCAGCAGTTGGGGGTGGGCGGCGCAGCTGTCGCCGCCCACCACGATCACGCGCGGATTGAAGGTCACCCACAAGTTCTGCAAGAGCACGCCCAACAAGGCCGCGGCCCGGCCCAGGTCGGCGCCAGGGCGGCCCAGCACGTGCGAGCCGAAGAAAGCCTCGGCGCAGCCGCGCCGCCCGCAGGAACAGCGTGGGCCGTCCACCTGCAGGATGGTGTGGCCGATCTCGCCGGCCATGCCCTGCGCGCCGACGAAGAGGCGATCGTTCAGCACGATGCCAGCGCCCACGCCGACGTCGCAGTTGACGAAGATCAGCGGGTCTTCGCTCTCGCCACCGGGCGCGAACTCGTACTCGCCCAGGGCCGCGGCATCGGCCTCGTTCTGCAGCTGGATCGGCACCGGTGGCACGCCGGCCGCCGCCAGCGCTTCGGTGAGCAGCGGCAGCAGATCCACATTGCGCCAGCCAAGGTTCGGCGCGAAGCGCACCAGCCCGCTGGCATCGTCCACCGCGCCCGGCACGCCGACCCCGATGCCAGCCAGCGCCAGCCCGCGCGGCGCCAGGCGCGCATGGGCCTGCGCCACCAGGGCCGCGGCCTGCCGGCAAGCGGCGGCCGGCTGGCTGTCGGCCAGCGGCTCGCTGGCCGAATGGAGCAGCTCGCCCTGCAAGGAGACAGCGGCCACGCGCACCACTTCCACCGCGATCTCGATGCCGACCAGCGCGCGCACGCCGACGTTGATGACCAGCGGCGTGGAAGGCCGGCCCAGGCCGTCGCCCGGCACGGGGGCGCCCGATTCGGAAAGCCAGCCGTCGTCCAGCAGTTCGCGCACCAAGAGGCTCACGGTGGATTTGGTGAGCCCGCTTTCCTGCGCCAGCCGGGCCCGCGACAGCCCGGGGCGCGATCGCAGCAAGCGCAGCAGCACGCTGCGGTTGATGCGCTTGACCAGTTGCTGGTCGCCGGTGGTGGTCATCGGAAAAATGCGTTCATCATCCGCTGGCGCGAATCGTCTCGGGCTTGCCCTCGGGCCGCTTGCCCGCAATGATCATTCCCAGCACCTCGTCCTCGGTCACGTCGGCGGTGCGGTAGGTGCCGACCAGCTTGCCGGTCTTCATCACCGCCAGCCGGTCGGACAGGCCGAACACGTCGGGCATGTCGTGCGTGATGAGGAAGATGCCGACGCCGTCGGCCTTGAGCTGCTTGACCAGGTCGCCCACCATCGCCGTTTCTTCCGGGCCCAGCGCCGCGCAGGGTTCGTCCATGATCAGGATGCGGGCGTTGAAGTACAGCGCCCGCGAGATCGCCACCACCTGCCGCTGCCCGCCCGACAGGCGCCGCACCGGCACGCGGATGTTGGTGAAGTTCTTGTTCAGGCGCTGGAACACCTTTCGCGCCTGCACTTCCATGAAATGGTCGTCCAGGGTGCGCCAGGGTGTCATCTTCTCGCGGCCGAGGAAGAGGTTGGCCACCGAGTCGAGGTTGTCGGCCAGGGCGAGGGTCTGGTAGATGGTCTCGATGCCCTGGGCCTGGGCCTCGGCGGGCGTGCGGATGTGCACCTTCTCGCCGGCGATCACGGTGTCGCCGGCGTCGATGGGATAGGCGCCGGCCAGCATCTTCATCAAGGTGGACTTGCCGGCGCCGTTGTGACCCAGCAAGGCCACCACCTCGCCCGCATGCAGGTTGACGGACACGCCGTCCACCGCCTTGATGCCGCCGAAGGACTTGTGGATGTCGCGCAGTTCGACAAGAGGTGTCGTCATGTCAGTTCTCTCCAAACTTGCGCCGGTACAAGACATCGAACACCACCGCTGCGATCAGCACCTGGCCGATGATCACCATGCGCTGGCCGATCGGCACGTCCAAGAGCAGCATGCCGCTGTCCAGCGACTGCATGATCAGGGCGCCCAGCACCGAGCCGAAGATGGAGCCGCTGCCGCCCGCCAGCGCGGTGCCGCCGATCACCGCCGCGGCGATCACGTACAGCTCCATGCCGCTGCCCAGCGAATTGGTGCCGGCGTTCAGCCGCGCAATCGACACGATGGCGGCCACCGTGACCAGCACCGCCAGCAGCGCGAACAAGAGCAAAGTGACGCGCTTGACCGGAATGCCCACCAGCGCCGCCGCATCCGGGTTGCCGCCCATGGCGAACACATAGCGGCCGAAGCGCGTGCGGTGCACCAGGAAGGAAAGAACGATGGCCACCACGGCCCAGATCAGCACCGGGATCGGCAGCCCCTGCGCCTCCTCCTTGGAGGGAATGCGGTAGTTGTTCATCACGGCGGCAAAGGCGAAGACCACCACGATCGGCACCGCCACCAGGAAGAGCTCGAGCCATAGCGGCTCGATCGGCATGCCGTGGCGCTGGCGCGCGCGGCGCCGCTGCAGCATGCGCGCCACCAGTACCACGGCGACCAGCGCGGCCAGCAGCCAGGTCCAGGTGGTGCCGATGCCGCCGTCGTAGCCGCCGCCCAGGCGCTGGAAGAACTCGTCGTTCACCGGCTGCGTCTTGCCGTCGGCCACCAGGAAGGCGGCGCCGCGAAAGGACATCAGGCCGCCCAGCGTGACCACGAAGGACGGCACGCCCAGGCTCGCCGTCAGCCAGCCCTGGTAGATCGACACCAAGAGCGCCACCGCCAGCCCGGCCAGGCAGGCCGCCGGCCAGGACCAGCCCGAGGTGTACTGCAGGTAGGCGATCAGCACGCCGATGAAGCCCATCACCGAGCCCACCGACAGGTCGATGTGGCGCGCCACGATGACCAGCACCATCACGGTGGAAACGATGCCCACCACCGCCGTCTGCTGCGCCACGTTGTAGAGGTTCTCGGGCGAGAGGAACACGCCTCCCGAGAGGATGTGGAAGCTGATGCCCAGCACCGCCAGCAGCGCGCACATCAGCAAGAGGCGCAGGTCGATGCCGACCCGCCGCCACATCGGCAAGGTTTGATTCATTCGAGTGGACTCCCTGCTCGCCGTGGGCGAGCTCTACTTGCAGGCGGAGGGGGCCTTGTCGGCGGCCACGCCCTTGCACAGCTCGGCCTTCTTGATCCATCCGGCCTGCACCACCGTGTCGAGGTTGTCCTTGGTGATCGGCACGGGCTTCAGCAGGCGGGAGCTGAGCGAGATCTTCTTTTCGCCGCCGGCCCAGGGCGCGGCGTTCTCCACCGGCTTTCCGGCGGCCAGCGCCACGGCGGCACTGGCGGCTTCCTTGCCCAGTTCGCGCGAATCCTTCCACACCGACACGGTCTGCGTGCCGAGCGCCACCCGGTTCAGCGCGGCGAAGTCGGCGTCCTGCCCCGACACCGGGATGCCGCGGATGCCCTTGGCCGAGAGCGCCGCCACCACGCCGCCGGCGGTGCCGTCGTTGGCCGCCACCACGGCGTCGACCTTGTTGGCGTTCTTGGTGAGGATCTGCTCCATGTTCTTTTGCGCCACCTCGGGCTTCCAGCCGTCGGTGTACTCGTCGCCGACGATCTTGATGTCGCCCTTCTTCACCGCCGCGTCCACCACCTCCTGCGCGCCGGCGCGCAGGAAATTGGCATTGGGGTCGGTCGGCGAGCCCTTGATGAACACGTAGTTGCCCTTGGGGGCCAGCTTGAACACCTCGCGCGCCTGCATGCGGCCGACCTCGACGTTGTCGAAGGTGATGTAGAAGACGCCGGGCGCCTCGATCAGCCGGTCATACGCCACCACCGGCACCTTCTGCCGCGTGGCCTTGGTCACGGCCGGCAGGATGGCGTCCTTGTCCATGGCCAGCACGATCAGCGCCTTCGCGCCCTTGGACATGAGGCCGTCGATGTCGGCCAGCTGCTTCTCGGGCGAGCCGCCGGCGTCGGCGCTGATGTACTTGGCGCCCAGCTTCTCGAGCTGGGCCTTGATCGCCGCCTCATCCGTCTTCCAGCGCTCTTCCTGGAAGTTGGACCAGCTCACGCCGACCACGGTCTGCGCGGATGCGCCCAGCGCGGTGAGGCCGATGGCCAGCGCGGACAGGGTGTGAGAGAGCTTCATGGTGCGGGTCTCCTGGGATCTGGTTGGTTCTGGCCCCGAGTTAGTTCGGGGATCGAACTATGTCCCGGCCGCCCGCCCGTCGGCCTAGGGACTATCCCTCTGACACCTTGAACTTCACCAGCCCCACACCGCGGAACCGGCTTCGCCGGGCCGCAGGTGAGGTCCCCTCCTCGGGAGGTGGCGAATTACACGCAGCAAAGCGAAGTGAAAAGCCGGGAGGCTCTCACTTCGGCCGGATGGCATCGGCTGTGCCCTGGATGAAGGCCTTGATCTTCTCCACGTCCTCAGCCGTCAGCTTGCCCGTGAAGTCGGGCATGCCACGCTCCATGGCCGCGCCCTTGAAGAGCGACTTGTCCAGGTTCTCGATGAAGGCGGCGTTCATGTAGCCCAGGTTCGGGATGTTGCCGCCGCGGTCCACGCCCGGCACGCCATGGCAGAAGACGCAGTTGCTCACGTACAGCAGCGTGCCTTCCTGCACCTTGGCCGGGTCGTACTTCACGCCTTGCAGCAACTTGTCCATGCGGTACTGCACGAACTCGGGCGCGGGCGCCTTGCCGCCGACGACGAAGGTGTAGACCGTGCCCGGCCCCTGCCGTTCGGTGGCGCGCATGGCCAGGCCGTAGACGCCGCCCCAGCCCACGGCGATCGACAGGTACTGCTTGCCGTCCACCATGTAGGTGGCGGGCGCCGCCACCACGCCAGTGCCGGTGGCGCTCTCCCACAGCTTGTCGCCGCTCTTGGCGTTGTAGGCCACCAGGCGGCCGTCGGCCGTGCCCTGGAACACCAGGTTGCCGGCCGTGGTGAGCGTGCCGCCGTTCCAGGGCGAGACGTGCTCCACCGCCCACGCCTGCTTCTGCGCCACCGGGTCCCAGGCGATCAGGCGGCCGAAGGGCTTGCTCTTGGGTGGCTCGGCGTTGATGAACATGGCGGTGTTCCAGCCCAGCGCCGCATGCGGGCGGGCCGGCGCGTTCTCGTTGAACTTCCAGTCCTTGTCGTCCATCAGGTTGGCCGGGATGTTCTGCGCCGGCAAGTAGGCCAGGCCGGTCTGCGGATTGAAGGACATCGAATGCCAGTTGTGCGCGCCGAAGGGGCCGGGGATGCTGTCGCCGGGCTTGGTGCCCTCGCGCGCCGCCGCCACCTCGATCGGGCGGCCGTTCGTGTCATAGCCCGTGGCCCAGTTCACGTCGACGAAATTCTTCGCCGAGATGAATTTGCCGTTGCTGCGGTCGATGACGAAGAAGAAGCCGTTCTTCGGCGCATGCAGGATCACCTTGCGCGGCTTGCCGCCGATCTTCAGGTCGGCCAGGATCATCGGCTGCGTCGAGGTGTAGTCCCAGTTGTCGCCCGGTGTCTCCTGGTAGTGCCAGACGTACTTGCCGGTGTCGGGGTTGAGCGCGACGATGGACGCGAGGTACAGGTTGTCGCCTCCCTTCGGGCTGCGCTTGCTGCGCGCCCAGGGTGAGCCGTTGCCGGTGCCGACGTACAAGAGATTGAGCTCGGGGTCGAAGGCCAGCGTGTCCCAGGCGGTGCCGCCGCCGCCCGCCTCCCAGTACTTGCCGCTGGGGTCCCAGGTCTTGGCGGCCTTGGCCATCGATGCGTCCTCGAAAGGCTTGGAAGGATCGCCCGGCACGGTGAACCAGCGCCACTTCTGCTCGCCGGTGGCGGCGTCATAGGCGGTGATGTAGCCGCGCACGCCGTACTCGGCGCCGCCGTTGCCGATGATCACCTTGCCCTTGTAGACGCGCGGCGCGCCGGTGATGGTGTAGGCCCACTTGTGGTCGATGATGGTGTCCTTCTCCCATGCCACCTGGCCGGTGGCGGCGTCGAGCGCGATCAGGCGTCCGTCGTAGGCGCCGACGTAGACCTTCCCCTGGTAGAGCGCCACGCCGCGGTTGACCACGTCGCAGCAGCCCTTGAAGCCCTTGGACTTGTCGACCTTGGGGTCGTAGCTCCAGATCTTCTTGCCGGTGCGCACATCGATGGCGTGCACCACGCTCCAGGAGCCGGTGACGTACATGATCCCGTCCACCACCAGTGGCGTGGCCTCCACCCCGCGCGTCGACTCCAGGTTGTAGGACCAGGCCAGGCCCAGTTCCTTCACGTTGCCGGTGTTGATCTGGTCCAGCCTGGAAAAGCGCGTCTCGGCGTAGTCCAGGCCGTAGCTTGGCCAATCCGGCGTCCTGGCGCTGTTGGCCTTGATGAAAGTGCCGTCGACCTTCGCGGTGACAGCCTTGATATGTTCGGCAGTGCCCTTGTTGCCCTGGGCGGCTACGGGCGCCGCGGCCAGGCACAGCAAGGCACCGAGCGCGAGCGCGGTTGGGAGCGTGTTCATCGTGCTGTCTCCTGTGTCGTTGTGCATGAAGAATGGTTTGCCCGTCCCCTTTGTTCACCCTCGGGATTTCCCTAGCGCGCGACTGTTCCATTGCGGAACAGATTCGACGGCCCCACGAGCGGAGACCTCGCCATGTCCTTGCCCTCGAAGCCCGGCACCGCCGGCGCCTTGCGTGAGCTGTTCTTTTCGCGCACGCGCGCCGAGCGCGTGGCGCTGGCGCGGCAGCAGTTCTTCGAAGAAGGCGTGCGACCCTCGGGGCTGGTGGGCGAAGCGGTGCTGCAGTCGTGGATGCGCTGCGCCCGCGCGCACGGCGACCGGCAGCGCGTGGTGGCTTTCGATCCCGTCACGTCCAGCCGGCTGCACGCCACCTTGAACCGCAACCGCGAACTGCTCGAAGCGGCGCGCGCCGAGTTGCAAAGCATGGAAAGCTCGCTCGCCGGCACCGACTCGCGCGTGCTGCTGACCGATGCGCAGGGCGTGATCGTGCACGCCACCCACAACCCGATGGCGGCGCAGCAGCCCATCCTTTGCAAGACAGCGCGCATCGGCGTGAACATCGCCGAAGGCGTGGTCGGCACCACCGCGCCGGGCATCGTGGCCAGCACGGGGCAGGCGGTCACGGTCGATGGGGCCGAGCACTACTTCGAGATCCTGCGCGAGATGCGCTGCGCCGCGGCGCCGATCCGCGACGTGCATGGGCGGCTGGCCGCCGTGCTGGACATCACCGTGGAGTCGCGCCAGTTCGGCTTCGACGCGGCCGAGGTGGTGGCGCTTTATGCCACCAGCATCGAAAACCGCCTGCTGCAGGCGCAATCGCCCGACCAACTGCTGCTGCGCTTCCAGGCCAGCCCCGCCCTGCTGGGCACGCCGCTGGAGGCGCTGGCCGGCGTTGCGGCCAACGGCCAGGTGCAATGGCTCAACGCGGCGGGCGCACGCCTGATCGGGCCCCTGCCGGAAGCCGGCGCGCGCGACGTGCAGCAGTTGTTCGGCCTGAGTCTTGCCGCACTGCTGCGCATGACCGGGCACGAGGCCGCGCGGCCGGTGCGCCTGGCCAGTGGCCTGGGCGTCTGGCTACGGGCCCGGCTGCAGGCGCGGGACGGCCTCGATTTCCGGCATGCCGTCGCAATCGGCGCCGCAGTGGAGGACACGGCGAAACCGCTCGCCGATGCCAAGTCCCCCATCGAGCCCGCCGCCGCAGACTTCGCAACTGCCGCGGACGGCAGCCTGCAGGGCCACAGCCGCAAGCTGATCGAAGAGACGCTGGCCGCGCACGGCGGCAACATTGCGCAGGCCGCGCGCCAGCTGCAAGTGTCGCGCGGCACCTTGTACCGGCGCCTCAAGCGCTGGCAGCAGGACGAGCTGCAGCCCTAAGTTCGCAGCGGCCGGCCGCTGGCCGGGTTAGCCCTCACATACCTGGATGGTCACGATCGATACGATTTCTGGCGAAGCGCAGCCATGATGCGCGCTGGAACCAAGATGGACCCAAGGCTTTCTACTCATTCAACACCGGGGCAGCCACTCGCGCTGTACCTCATGATGCTGCGCATCCGCGCCTTTGAAAACGCGGCAGAAGCCGCCAGCCAGGGCGGCGTGAGCGCCTATGGCCAGCAGGCGGGCGCCAGCGCCAAGGTGCGCGGGCCGCTGCACCTGTCGACCGGCCAGGAGGCGGTGCCGGCCGGCGTCTGCGCCCACCTGCGCGCCAGCGACTACCTCACCTCCACCCACCGCGGCCACGGCCATACGCTGGCCAAGGGCGCCGACCTCACCCGCATGATGTGCGAGTTGTTCGGCAAGGCCACCGGCTTCAACGGCGGCAAGGGCGGCTCCATGCACATTGCCGATTTCTCGGTCGGCATGCTGGGCGCCAATGGCGTGGTGGCCGCCGGCCTGCCGATCGCGGTGGGCGCGGCGCATGCGCAGAAGATCCAGCAGCGCGATGCGATCACCGCCTGCTTCTTCGGCGACGGCGCGATCAACCGTGGCCCATTCCTGGAAGCGCTCAACTGGGCCCGCGTGTACCAGCTGCCGGTGCTCTTCGTCTGCGAAGACAACCGCTGGAGCGCCACCACCGCCAGTGGCCCGATGACGGCCGGAGACGGTGCGTCGGTGCGGGCGCAGGCGCTGGACATCGCCGCCGTGCAGGTCGACGGCAACGACGTGTTCGCGGTGCACGCGGCAGCGGCCGGGCTGGTGGCGCAGGTGCGGGGTGGCCAAGGCCCGCGCCTGCTGCACGCCCTGACCTACCGCGTGAAGGGCCATGTATCGGTGGACGTGGCAGCCTACCGCGATGTGCGCGAGCTGGAGGCGGCGCTGGATACCGATCCGATCGCCCGCGCCCGCGCGCGCCTGCTGCAGGACGGCACGCCGGCATCGACGCTGGATGCCATCGAGTCCGAAGCGCAGGCCGAGGTCGAGGCCGCGCTGGCGGTGGCCGATGCGGCGCCTTGGCCGCAGCCGGCGGATGCCTTCAGAGATGTGCAGGACACGGGGGCCGGCCAATGGACCTGACGATGCAGCAGCCGGGCGCCGGCCGCTTCGCCTTCGGCGAGGTCAAGGACATGAGCTACGCGCAGGCGGCGCAGCTGGCCATCCTGCGCGAGATGGAAGTCGATTCGCGCGTGGTCGTGCTCGGCGAGGACGTCGGCCGCGGCGGCATCTTCGGCCAGTATCAGGGCCTGCAGGCGCGCTTTGGCGCCCAGCGCGTGATCGACACGCCGATCAGCGAGGCCGCGATCATGGGCGCCGGCGTCGGCATGGCGCTGGCCGGCCTGCGCCCGGTGGTCGAGATGCGGGTGGTCGACTTTGCCCTGTGCGGCATGGACGAGCTGGTGAACCAGGCGGCAAAGAACCGCTTCATGTTCGGCGGCCAGGGCCGTGTGCCGCTGGTGGCGCGCATGCCGGGCGGCATCTGGGATGCGTCGGCGGCGCAGCATTCGCAGTCGCTGGAGGCCTGGTTCGCGCATCTGCCGGGGCTGGTGGTGGTCTGCCCGTCGACCCCGCAGGACAACTTCAGCCTGCTGCGCGCGGCCATGCGCTGCGGCGACCCGGTGGCCTACATCGAGCACAAGACCTTGTGGGGACTGCGCGGCGAGGTCGATGCCGGCGAGACGGCGCGCCTCGGCCAGGCACGGCGCCTGCGCGCAGGCGACGCCCTCACGCTGGTGAGCTGGAGCCGGCAGGTGCACGTCTGCCGGCAGGCTTGCGAGACGCTGGCGGCAGAGGGCATCGCGGTCGACCTGATCGACCTGCGCACGCTGTGGCCCTGGGACCGCGAGATGGTGCTGCAGTCGTGCGCGCGCACCGGCCGCCTGCTGGTGGTGCACGAAGCGGTGCAGACGGCCGGCTTCGGCGCCGAGATTGCCGCCACGGCCGCCGAGGCCACCGGCTGCAAGGTGGCTCGGCTGGGCGCGCCGCGCATCCCGGTGGGCTATTCGCCGGTGCTGGAGGCGCAGTCGCGAATCGACGCGCCGCGGATCGCTGACGCAGTCCGCCGCCTGCTGGGTTGATGGCGCGTGCCCGACGGTGATCTGCTCTTTTTCAAGCTGGTGCGCGTCGTCAACCTGACGGCCCGCCCCTTTGCGCAGCGCGTGGGCCGGGAACACCAGCTCTCGCTGAACGAATGGCGGGTGATGGCGCTGGTTGGCGCGCAGCCGGGCTGCAACGCCAGCCAGGTGGCAGAGCGCAGCGGCCTCGACAAGATGGCGGTGAGCCGCGCCCTGGCCGGCCTGCAGCGCGCCAAGCGGCTGCAGCGCCACGACGATCCGACCGATCAGCGATGCAGCCGGCTTTACCTGAGTGCAGCGGGCAAGGCGCTCTACGCCATCGCCCACGCCCGTGCGCGCGAGCGCGAGGCGCAGCTCTTCGAGGGCATCACGGCGCAAGAACGCGCGCAGCTGAGCGCCATGCTCGACAAGCTCATTGCTTCGGTGCAGAAGGCGGACGGCTGAGCAGGGGCACGGGGTTACTACCCGAACGGATGGCATCCTTCGCTCGTAAAACAGCCGATTCCATGGCCAAATTTTTTCCTTCCCGGAGTCACACATGAAGAAGATTTCCCAGTTCCATCGACGCACATTGCTGGCCACCTCCGCGGCCGCCCTGCTGCTCGCCGCCGGCCCGGCCGCAGCCCAGGGCGCCTGGCCCAGCAAGCCCGTGCGCATCGTGGTGCCCTTTGCACCCGGCGGCACCACCGACATCCTGGCGCGGGCGGTGGCGCCTGAACTGTCCAAGGCCTTCGGCCAGCAGTTCATCGTGGACAACCGCGCCGGCGCTGGCGGCAACGTGGGCGCCGAGATCGTCGCCAGGTCGCCGGGCGATGGCTACACGCTGCTGATGGGCACCGTAGGCACGCACGGCATCAACCGCGCGCTGTACCCGAAGCTGCCCTACGACCCGATCAAGGACTTCGTGCCGATCACGCTGGTGGCCGCCGTCCCGAACGTGATGGAGATGAACGCCGACAAGGCCAGGGAACTGAAGATCAACAACGTGCAGGACTTCATCGCCTACGCCAAGTCGCACCCCGGCAAGCTGAGCATGGCCTCCAGCGGCAGCGGCACCTCGATCCACCTGGCGGGCGAGCTGTTCAAGACCATGAGCGGCAGCTTCATGACGCACATTCCCTACCGCGGCTCGGGTCCGGCCTTGCTGGACCTGGTGGCCGGCAACACGGACGTCATGTTCGACAACCTGCCCTCCTCCATGCAGCAGATCAAGGCGGGCAAACTGAAGCCACTGGCCGTGACCAGCGCGCAGCGCTCGCCGGCGCTGCCGGACGTGCCCACCGTCGAGGAGGCCGGCGGCCCCTCGCTCAAGGGCTACGAGGCCAGTTCATGGTTCGGCCTGCTGGCCCCGGCCGGCACGCCGCCGGATGTGGTGAGCCGCATCCAGCAAGAGGTGGCGAAGTCGCTGGGCACGCCCGCCATCAAGGAAAAGCTGGTGGCCCAGGGCGCCATGCCCAGCGGCAACAGCCCGGCGGATTTCGCCAGGCTGATCGACAGCGAACACAAGAAATGGGCGCAGGTCGTGAAGGCCTCGGGCGCCAAGGTCGATTGAGAGCGGCCGCTACTTGGCGCCCCAGATCACGTCCTTCCCTTCGGCAAGGGAGCGCTTGAGCATGTGAAGCAGCGGCGACGCGCGCTGATGCAAGCCGATGTGCTGGCGCTCGGCTTCGTCCGCATGGTCCTCGGCAGCAAAGGGATCGCGGTTGTGGCGGTTGGCCGCGGCGTCCTGGCTCAGCGCGTTTTCCAGTGCGCCGATGGCGGCGGGCATCTCTTCGACGGTAATGATGCCCTTGCTCGAGCTCTTGCCGATGATGTCCAGGAGCTGACGCGCGTTGCCCTCCATCATCACGAAGTCCGCGGTCGACTGGGATTTGAAACGGTAGAGCATCTCTTTACCTCACCTGTAGATGTAGTCTCGCGTGAAAGGGTACTCCGATTGCGCGCCGCGGATCGCGCCGCTTCCCACTTCGCCGTCCGGCCTCGTGGCCAGCATCTGGTGCAGCGAAATCCAGCCTTGCTCGAAGCACATGGCCGAGCCGGCCAGATAGAGGCGATAGGCACGCAGCACGCGCTCGGCACGCTCTTCTTCGCCGGTGCTCTTCCTGAGCACCGCGCGCGCCTCGTCCAGTTGCGATTCCAATGCATCGGACCAGGCCCACAGGGTGCGGGCATAGTGCGGGCGCAGGTTCTCGGCATCGACCATCTCCAGGCCGGCGGCGGCGGTCTCGCGCAGCACATGGGTCACGTGCAGCAGCTCGCCACCGGGGAAGATGTATTTCTCGATGAAGTCGCCCATGCCGGCACCCAGCTGCTGGTAGTCGAGCTGGCCGGAGGTGATCCCGTGATTCATCACCAGCCCGCCGGGTGCCAGCAGATCGTGGATCTGGCGGAAGTAGGCCGGCATGTTGGCGCGGCCCACGTGCTCGAACATGCCGACCGACGAGATCTTGTGGAAGGGCTGCTCCGGCTTCAGTTCGCGATAGTCGAGCAGCTCGACGCGGACCCGGCCGCCAAGGCCGCGCTCTTCGATCAAGCCCTGCACGTAGGCGTGCTGGTTCTTCGACAGCGTGATTCCGGTGGCCTCGACGCCATAGTGCTCGGCCGCCCACAGCAGCAGGGCGCCCCAGCCCGAGCCGACGTCCAGGTAGCGCTCGCCGGCCTTGAGCTGCAGCTTCTTGCAGATGTGGTCGAGCTTGGCCTCTTGCGCCTGGGCCAGGTCGAGGGCGGCATCGCGGAAGTAGGCACAGGAATAGACGCGCCGCGGGTCGAGCCACAGGGCGTAGAAATCGTCCGAGACGTCGTAGTGAAACTGGATCTGCTGGGCGTCCTTGCGCAGCGAATGCGATCCGCGCGACTTGGCGCGCCGCAGTCCATCTGCCCACCAGCCGGTCTGGGTCAGGGCCGGGTTGCCAGGCAACAGGCCGACGGCGGCATCGGTCAGGTCGCGCATGGCGCCCTGGATCTGCACGCGGCCTTCGACGTATGCCTCGCCGATGGCACCGATCTGGCGCGCCGCCAGCTTGGCCAGCGCCGACCATTCCGAAAAAGCCAGGGTGACCCGGGAACCCGGCTTGGCGGCAACGCGGCGCCCGTCGGGCAGTTCCAGGGCGATGGGCACTGGCAGCGTCGCAAGCTGGGACTCGATCTTCGGTATCAAGCTTTGCATGGAGGCGATTTTTGCCAGGGCTGAATGCAACCGTCAACCAACCATTTCCAAGCCACCACCGACGACATATGCTTCAGGTGTAAACTATTTATTCGTGAATCGCTGGATGCCGGCGTGCAACCAGCCCGGACAGCCGCCCTCAAAAGGAGAGTGCATGAACGACTTGATCGATCGCTTCGTCCCCGACCGACTGCCTCCTCGCGAGCAGTGGCCGCAGTTTCGCTATGAGGGGCTGCCAGGCAGCGTTTTTCCCGACGCGCTCAACCTGGTCGATACCCTGCTGGCCCGGGCTGAAGCCGCGGGCCACGGCGATCGGCCCATGCTGCGCTCGCCCGATCGCACGCTGAGCTACCGGCAGGCGCAACAGGAAATCGATCGCATCGCTCAGGTCCTCACGGAAGACCTGGCCTTGGTGCCCGGCAACCGCGTGCTGCTGCGCGGCGGCAACTCGGTCGAGATGGCGCTGGCCTGGCTGGGCGTGGTGAAGGCCGGCATGGTGGCGCTGGCGACCATGCCCTTGCTGCGCGCGCGGGAGCTGGGCGACATCCTGGAAAAGGCGCAACCGGTGGCCGCGCTGTGCGATGCCCGGCTGCTGGACGAGCTCGAAGCGGCGCGGGCCACGCCGGCCGGCGCCGCCCTGCGGACGGTGCTCTGCTTCAACGCGCCGCAGGCCCCGGGTTCGCTGGAAGCCTTGGCGGCCCGCAAGCGCGGCGAGGCCGCGCCGGCAAACAGCCGGGCCGACGACATCGCCTTGATGGCCTTCACCTCCGGCACCACCGGCAAGCCCAAGGCCCCGGTGCACAGCCATCGCGACGTGATGGCGGCCTGCGAGGCCTGGCCGCGCCACGTGCTGCAGATCGGCAGCGACGACGTGGTGCTGGGCTCGCCACCCCTGGCCTTCACCTTCGGGCTGGGCGGGCTCTTGATCTTTCCGATGTGGGCAGGCGCTTGCGTGTGGCTGCCCGGCGCGTCCTACACGCCGGAATCGATGGTGCGCGCCATCAACGAGGTGGGCGCCACCGTCTGCTTCACAGCGCCCACCTTCTATCGACAGATGGCGCCCTTTGCCAAGCAGCTGGGCGTGCCCAGCCTGCGCAAGACGGTGAGCGCCGGCGAAGGCCTGCCGGACGCGACGCGGCAGTTGTGGAAGGAGGCCACCGGCCTGGAGATGATCGACGGCATCGGCGCCACCGAGATGTTCCACATCTTCATTTCCTCGGCGGGCAAGGATGTGCGGCGCGGCGCCATTGGCAAGGTGGTGCCGGGCTACAGCGCGCGCGTGGTGGACGACCAAGGCAACGAGCTGCCGCGCGGCAGCATCGGCAAGCTCGCGGTGATCGGGCCTACCGGCTGCCGCTACCTCGAGGATGCGCGCCAGCAGAACTACGTGAAGAAGGGCTGGAACTACCCGGGCGATGCCTTCATGCAGGACGAGGACGGCTACTTCTTCTACCAGGCGCGCGACGACGACATGATCATCACCGCCGGCTACAACGTGGGCGGGCCGGAGGTCGAGGACGCGTTGCTCAGGCACCCGGCCGTGGCCGAGTGCGGCGTGGTCGGCGCACCTCATGAAGAGCGCGGAATGATCGTGAAGGCCTACTGCGTGCTCAAGCCTGATCAGGTCGGCGACGCCGCCATGGTGAAGGCGCTGCAGGACCACGTGAAAGCCAGCATCGCGCCCTTCAAGTACCCGCGGTCCATCGAATTCGTCGCGAGCCTGCCGCGTACCGAGACCGGCAAGCTGCAGCGCTTCAAGCTGCGTCAGCTTGCGCAGGAGCCGACGGCGAAGACTTCATGAGTTGACCGAGCAGGTTGGCGACCTGCTTGCGCAAGCCGTCGTTCTCCGCGCTCAGCTCAGCTACGCGCTTGCGCAAGGCCTGCACCTCATCGGTGTCGCCAGCAGCGCCTTCGCCTGCAGCGTCCTGCGGCGCCGGCGCGGTGCCTTCGCGCGGCTTGCGCTTGGCTTCACGCACGCGCTTGGCGGCCTGCTTGAGTTCGCCGGCGCCAGCCGCGGCCTTCTGCTCTTCTTCCGACAAGGTGGCGACGGCCGCTGCCGCGCTGAGGGAAATGGCGCCCGACTTCAGCGCAGCCACCACTTCGGGCGCGGCCTGGGTGTGGATCTTTTCGATCAGTTGCACCTGGCTGCTACGCAGGCGTGCGGCACGGGCGATGTCCTCGCGGCTGCTGAGTGGATCGGCTTCCGTGCGGACGGTCGACGCCGCCGGGCTCGCGCCGATTGAGTCGCCGGCATCCGCCTCCCAGGGCGGAGTTTCGGCGCCCATCGTTGCTGCGCCGCTTTGCGCCGCGGCAGCCTCCTGCTGGCGAGCGCGTCGCTGCGCCACGATTTCACGCTTGCGCAAGGCCAGCACGCCACGCTGGTAGTCCGAAACGCTGCGCCGGCCCAGGTGCTGGTCGATCATCCAGAGGTGCACGTCCTCCATGCTCTGGAAGCGCTGGCTCTGCAGGGTCTGGAACGGCAGGCCGTGCTTCTGGCAGATGTCGTAGCGGTTGTGGCCGTCGACCAGCAGTTCGCCCCAGAGCACCAGGGCATCGCGGCATCCCTCGGCCAGGATGCTGCGCTCCAGCGCCTCATATTCCTCGGCGCTCAATGGATCGATATAGGCTTTGAGTTCTTCGTTGACGACGATTTGCATGACACGGCGCGAATGTGCGAAAGGTAGGTGCGAACAATGGCGCGAAAAATGGGCACGAAAAAAAACGCCCACTTGAAAAAGTGGGCGTTTCGAATTGGTTGCGCGAGCAAGATTTGAACTTGCGACCTTTGGGTTATGAGCCCAACGAGCTACCAGGCTGCTCCATCGCGCGGCAAGTCTGAATTATAGCTTATTCCGCAGCTGCTTGCTCGTCGGCAGCTTCAGAAATTTCAGGGCGATCGACCAGTTCGACCAGCGCCATGGGCGCGTTGTCGCCCACGCGGAAACCCATCTTCAGGATGCGGGTGTAGCCGCCCGGACGCGTCTGATAACGCGGGCCGAGTTCGTTGAACAGCTTCACGACCGAGTCGCGGTCGCGCAGGCGGTCAAAAGCCAGGCGCTTGTTGGCAACGGTGGGCTTCTTGGCCAGCGTGATCATCGGCTCGATGACGCGGCGCAGTTCCTTGGCCTTGGGCACCGTGGTCTTGATGGCCTCGTGAGCGATCAGCGAGTTCATCATGTTCTGCAGCATCGCCAGGCGGTGCGAGCTGGTGCGGTTGAGTTTGCGAAGGCCGTGACCGTGACGCATGATTCTTTCCTTTCGAGGTTTTTAATAAAGGCAGCCGTATCAGGTACTGCCCTTTGCGCAATGAACGCTTAAGAAATTAACGCTTGTCGAGGCCGGCCGGGGGCCAGCTTTCGAGCTTCATACCCAAGGTCAGGCCGCGCGAGGCCAGCACTTCCTTGATTTCGTTGAGCGACTTGCGACCCAGGTTCGGGGTCTTGAGCAGCTCGTTCTCGGTGCGCTGAATCAGGTCACCGATGTAGTAGATGTTTTCGGCCTTCAGGCAGTTGGCCGAACGCACCGTCAGTTCGAGCTCGTCCACAGGGCGCAGCAGGATCGGGTCGAACTGCTGGGCGCTGCGCGGCGCGGGCTGGTCGAAGGCAGCCAGTTCGCCGCCTTCCAGCTGCGCGAACACGGCGAGCTGCTCGACCAGGATCTTGGCCGAGGCGCGCACTGCGTCTTCGGCAGTGATGGCACCATTGGTCTCGATCTCGACCAGCAGCTTGTCCAGGTCGGTACGTTGTTCCACACGGGCGCTTTCGACCGTGTAGCTCACGCGCTTGACGGGCGAGAACGAAGCGTCCAGAACGATGCGGCCAATCGACTTGGTCGGCTCGTCGGCATAACGACGCATCGTGCCGGGCACGTAGCCGCGGCCCTTCTCGACCTTGATCTGCATGTCGAGCTTGCCGCCTTGCGACAGGTGCGCGATGACGTGATCAGGGTTGATGATCTCCACGTCGTGCGGGGTCTGGATGTCGGAGGCCGTCACCGGGCCTTCGCCATCCTTGCGCAGGCTCAGCGTGACTTCATCGCGGTTGTGGAGCTTGAACACCACGCCCTTGAGGTTCAACAGGATATTGACCACGTCTTCCTGGACGCCGTCGATCGACGAGTACTCGTGCAGAACGCCGGCAATGGTCACTTCGGTCGCCGAATATCCAACCATCGACGAAAGCAGAACGCGGCGCAGCGCGTTGCCGAGCGTGTGGCCGTAGCCGCGCTCGAAGGGCTCGAGCGTGACCTTGGCCTTGTTGGGCGCCAGTTGCTCGACCTGGATGGTCTTGGGTTTCAGCAGGGTGGTTTGCATGCAGACTTCCTCTCAATACCCCCGGCTCGTTACACCGGTAAGGCTGGTGAAGTGCCCGCCGGAGCTTCCGGCGAGTACAAAAAAATCGAAGAGCGGGCCGCCGTCGGCGGCACGTTCTCATCCGTTAACGCGAATACAGTTCGACGATCAGCGATTCGTTGATGTCGGCGGCGAATTCGTCGCGATCGGGGGTCTTCTTGAAGACGCCTTCAGCCTTGTCGGCGTTCACGTCGACCCAGGCGGGCATGCCGACCTGGGCAGCCAGTTGCAGCGCCTCGAGCACGCGGTTCTGCTTCTTCGACTTCTCGCGCACGGCGATCACGTCGCCGGCCTTGACCAGGTACGACGGGATGTTGACCGATTGGCCGTTCACGGTGATCGCCTTGTGCGACACCAGCTGGCGCGCTTCGGCGCGGGTCGAGCCGAAGCCCATGCGGTAGACCACGTTGTCCAGGCGCGACTCGAGCAGGAACAGCAGGTTGGCGCCGGTGTTGCCACGGCGGCGGTCAGCTTCCTCGAAGTAGCGGCGGAACTGCTTTTCGAGCACGCCGTACATGCGCTTGACCTTCTGCTTTTCGCGCAGCTGCAGGCCGAAGTCGGAGGTGCGCTGACCCGAGGTGCGGCCGTGCTGGCCGGGCTTGGAGTCGAACTTGGCCTTGTCCTGGATCGAGCGGCGGGCGCTCTTCAGGAACAGGTCGGTGCCTTCACGGCGGGAGAGTTTGGCCTTGGGGCCGAGGTAACGTGCCACGAGATCTTCCTTTGCGTCATCTGCCGCAGGGTTTGGGCTCTGCGGGAGCCGTCAGCGGCGTGCGGACGGCGGTGGGCTTTTGTCGAAACAACAAAAAAACAAATGCGCAGACTGCGTTTTTGCCGCAGGCTGCGCCGAAGGCCGGACGCTTAGATGCGACGGCGCTTCTGCGGACGGCAGCCGTTGTGCGGCACCGGCGTCACGTCGGAAATCGAGTTGATGCGGATGCCGAGTGCGGCCAGGGCGCGCACCGACGATTCGCGACCGGGGCCGGGGCCCTTGATCTCGACGTCCAGGTTCTTGATGCCTTGTTCCACGGCAGCGCGACCGGCGACTTCCGAAGCGACCTGGGCTGCGAAAGGCGTCGACTTGCGCGAGCCCTTGAAGCCTTGGCCACCCGACGAAGCCCACGACAGGGCGTTGCCCTGGCGATCGGTGATCGTGATGATGGTGTTGTTGAACGAGGCGTGCACGTGCGCGATGCCGTCCGCGACGTTCTTGCGGACCTTCTTGCGAACGCGCTGTGCTGCGTTATTGGCAGGAGCTTTAGCCATGCTTATCTATCCTTACTTCTTCAGGGACTGCGCAGCCTTGCGCGGGCCCTTGCGGGTGCGGGCGTTGGTGCGCGTGCGCTGGCCGCGCATTGGCAGGCCGCGGCGGTGGCGGAAGCCGCGATAGCAGCCGATGTCCATCAAGCGCTTGATGTTCATCGTCGTCTCGCGGCGCAGGTCGCCTTCGATCGTGAACTGGGCGATCTGGTCGCGGATCTTCTCGAGATCGGCGTCCGTCAGGTCCTTGATCTTCTTCGCGTAGTCGATACCGGTCGCTTCGCAGATCTGGCGAGCGCGGGTGCGCCCGATGCCGAAGATGGCGGTCAGGCCGATCTCAGCGTGCTTGTGCGGCGGAATGTTGATGCCAGCAATACGTGCCATGTGCGTCCTCTAAATCTCTTCTTGTCGAATCAACCCTGGCGCTGCTTGTGGCGCGGGTCGGAACAGATCACGCGCACGACACCCTTGCGGCGAATGATCTTGCAATTGCGGCAGATGGTCTTGACCGAAGCCGAAACTCTCATTTGGTACTCCTAAATCTCTCTACGTCTTGTGGGCTGACTGCTCAATCAGGAGGTCTTGAAACTGGCCTTCTTGAGCAGCGATTCGTATTGCTGGGACATCATGTAGTTCTGCACCTGGGCCATGAAGTCCATCGTGACCACCACGATGATCAGCAGTGAAGTCCCACCGAAGTAGAACGGCACGTTGTATTTCAGAATCAGGAACTCCGGCAGCAGGCAGACGAAGGTGATGTACACCGCGCCCGCCAACGTGAGGCGAACCAGAATCTTGTCGATATACCGGGCGGTCTGGTCACCCGGGCGAATGCCAGGAATGAAGGCACCGCTCTTCTTCAGGTTGTCTGCCGTCTCGCGGCTGTTGAAGACCAACGCCGTATAGAAGAAGCAGAAGAACACGATGGCCGCCGCGTACAGAAGCACGTAGATCGGCTCGCCCGGACGCAGAGCGCTGGCGATGTCCTTGATCCAGGCCCAGCCGCTGTCGCCGGCGGAGAACCAGCCCACCACCGTTGCCGGCAGCAAGATGATCGACGAGGCGAAGATCGGCGGGATCACGCCGGCCATGTTCAGCTTCAGCGGCAGGTGCGACGACTGGCCGCCATACACCTTGTTGCCCACCTGACGACGCGCATAGTTCACCAGGATCTTGCGCTGGCCGCGCTCGACGAACACCACGAAGTAGGTGACGAGCACGACGACCGCGACGATGAACAGCGCGATGATCGGGTTCATGGCACCGGTGGTGACCAGCGAAGCCAGGCCGCCGATGGCGCTCGGCAGACCCGCCGCGATACCCGCGAAGATCAGGATCGAGATGCCGTTGCCCAGGCCACGCTCGGTGATCTGCTCACCCAGCCACATCAGGAACATCGAGCCGGCCGTCAGGCTGACCATGGCCGTGATGCGGAAGCCGAAGCCGGGCGCGATCACCAGGCCAGCGGACGATTCCAGCGCCACCGCGATGCTGAAGGACTGGAACAGCGCCAGGCCCAGCGCGCCGTAGCGCGTGTACTGGGTGATCTTGCGGCGGCCCGCCTCGCCTTCCTTCTTCAATTGCTCGAAGGTCGGAAGCACGTAGGTCATCAACTGCATGATGATCGACGCGGAGATGTACGGCATGATGCCCAACGCGAACACGGTGAAGCGCGACAGCGCTCCGCCCGAGAACATGTTGAACAGGCTCAGGATGCCGCCCTGCTGGCCCTGGAACAGCTGTGCCAGCTGGTCCGGGTTGATGCCAGGCACAGGAATGTGCGCACCGATCCGATAGACCACGAGGGCGAGCAGCAAAAACACGAGCCGACGACGCAGGTCGCCGAACTTGCCTGTCTTTGCGAGCGTTGCCGCGTTAGTTGCCACGAAGTGCCTTCAGCCTTTGGTTAAGCGACGCTGCCGCCGGCTGCTTCGATCGCAGCCTTGGCGCCGGCGGTCGCACCGACGCCCGTCAACTTGACGGACTTGGTGAGCTCACCCGACTTGATGATCTTGACCACCTTGGCCAGCTGGCCCACGAGGCCGGCTTGCTTCAGCGCCAGGACGTCGACTTCGGCCAGGCCCAGCTGCTCGAGAGCGGCCAGGGTGACTTCCGCGTTGTACTTCAGCGTCTGCGACTTGAAGCCGCGCTTGGGCAGGCGGCGCTGCAGCGGCATTTGACCGCCTTCGAAGCCCACCTTGTGGAAGCCGCCCGAACGCGACTTCTGACCCTTGTGACCGCGTCCAGCGGTCTTGCCGAGGCCGGAGCCGATGCCGCGGCCGACGCGACGCTTCGCGTGCTTGGCGCCATCTGCCGCCTTGATGCCATTGAGTTCCATAAACGTCTCTCTCAGCAGCTCTTTTTAGAGCACTTTGACCAGGTAGCTGATCTTGTTGATCATGCCGCGCACAGCGGGCGTGTCCTGCAGCTCCGACACGGAGTTGAGCTTGCGCAGGCCCAGGCCGCGCACGGTGGCGCGATGCGATTGCTTGGTGCCAATCGGGCTCTTGACCAATTGGACCTTGACGGTTTGTTGTTGCGTCATGTCGATGTCCTTAGGCGAACAGCTGCTCGACCGTCAGGCCGCGCTTGGCAGCGACTTCGGAAGCCGTCGTCGCGTTGCGCAGGCCGTTCAGCGTGGCGCGAACCATGTTGTAGGGGTTCGACGAGCCATGGCTCTTGGCCACGACGTCGGTGATGCCCATCACTTCGAACACGGCGCGCATCGGGCCGCCGGCGATGATGCCGGTACCCTTGGGGGCCGGGTACATCACGACCTTCGAAGCACCGTGGTGACCGTGCACTTCGTGGTGCAGCGTGCCGTTCTTGATCGCGCCCTTGAACAGGTTGCGACGGGCTTCTTCCATGGCCTTCTGCACGGCAGCAGGCACTTCCTTGGACTTGCCCTTGCCCATGCCGACGCGGCCGTCGCCATCACCCACCACCGTCAGTGCGGCGAAACCGAGGATACGACCACCCTTGACCACCTTGGTCACGCGGTTGATCGCGATCATCTTCTCGCGCAGACCGTCCTCGGGGCCTTCGCTCTGCGTTCTTGCCTGAATCTTTGCCATCTTGATTACTCGTGTCCGGTTAGAACTGCAGGCCGGCTTCGCGGGCTGCGTCGGCCAGCGCCTTGACGCGGCCGTGATAGGCGAAACCAGCGCGGTCGAAGGCGACCTTCTCGACGCCGGCAGCCTTCGCCTTTTCAGCGATGCGCTTGCCGATCAGCGTGGCCGCGGCGGTGTTGCCACCCTTGCCCGAAGCGCCCAGCGAGGTGCGCACTTCGGCTTCGGCGGTGGAAGCAACAGCCAGCACCTTCGAGCCGTCGCCGGAGATGACGGTGGCGTAGATGTGCAGGTTGGTACGGTTCACCGTCAGACGGGCGATGCCCTGCTTCGCGATGCGAATGCGGGTCTGGCGAGCGCGGCGAAGACGCTGTTCTTTCTTGGTCAACATCATTTTGCTGCCCCTTACTTCTTCTTGGTCTCTTTGATCACGATCTTCTCGTCCGAATAACGGATTCCCTTGCCCTTGTAAGGCTCGGGCGGACGAACAGCGCGGATCTCAGCGGCCACTTGGCCAACCTTTTGACGGTCGGCACCCTTGATCACGATTTCGGTCGGGGTCGGCGTAGCGACCGTGATGCCTTGCGGCATGGCGATGTCGACCGGATGCGAGAAGCCCACCGCGAGGTTGAGCTTGGCGCCCTGGGCCGCGGCCTTGAAGCCCACGCCAACCAGGTTGAGCTTCTTCTCGAAGCCCTTGGTCACACCGACCACCATGTTGTTGACCAGCTGGCGCACCGTGCCGCTCATCGCGTTGGCTTCACGCGAATCATTGGCGGGTGCGAAGTTCAGCTTGCCGTCTTCGTTCTTGACCGTGACCAGCGCATTGCGGGCCAGCGACAGCGTGCCGCCAGCGCCCTTGACGCTGATCTGGTCTTCCTTGATCGACACATCCACGCCTTGCGGGATGGCGACCGGCGATTTTCCTACTCGGGACATTCTTGTTGCTCCTCGATCAGGCGACGTAGCAAAGCACTTCGCCGCCAACGCCGTTGGCGCGTGCCTTGCGATCGGTCATCACGCCCTGGGGCGTGGTCACGATGGCAACACCCAGGCCGTTCTGCACGTGCGGGATCGCAGCGCTGCCCTTGTAGACGCGCAGGCCAGGACGGCTGACGCGCTCGATGCGCTCGATGACCGGGCGACCGGCGTAGTACTTCAAGGCGATTTCGAGTTCGCTCTTGCCGGCTTCGGTCTTGACCTGGAAACCGTCGATATAGCCTTCGTCCTTCAGGACCTGCGCGATCGCGATCTTCACCTTGGAAGACGGGACCGACACAGTGGGCTTCGCCACCATCTGCGCGTTACGGATACGCGTCAGCAGGTCGGCAATGGGATCACTCATGCTCATGTTTATTGCTCCTGCCTGGCTTACCAGCTGGCCTTGGTGACACCGGGGATGTCGCCTGCGAAAGCCAGCTCGCGAATCTTGGCGCGGGCCAGACCGAATTGACGGAAGGTGCCGCGCGGACGACCGGTGATTTCGCAACGGTTGCGCTGACGCGTCGGGTTGGCGTTGCGCGGGAGCTTCTGCAGGGCCAGGCGGGCAACTGCGCGCTCTTCGTCGCTCTTCTTCGCGTCGTTGGCGATGGCCTTCAATTCCGCGTGTTTCGCGGCGTACTTGGCGACCAGTTTGTCGCGCTTGAGTTCGCGCTGGATCAAAGCTACTTTAGCCACAGGTCACCTCAGTTCTTGAAGGGGAAACGGAAGCCGGCGAGCAGCGCCTTGGCTTCTTCATCGGTCTTGGCCGTCGTGGTGATGCTGATGTTCAGACCACGCAGAGCATCCACCTTGTCGTATTCGATTTCGGGGAAGATGATCTGTTCTTTGACGCCGATGTTGTAGTTGCCGCGGCCGTCGAAGGCACGGCCCGAGATACCACGGAAGTCACGCACACGCGGCAGGGCCACGGTGACGAAACGGTCCAGGAACTCATACATCTGCACGCCGCGCAGGGTCACCATGCAGCCGATGGGCTGTTGCTCACGGATCTTGAAGCCGGCGATCGCCTTCTTCGACTTGGTGACGACGGGCTTCTGGCCGGCGATCTTGGTCAGATCGGCGACGGCGTTCTCGAGCACCTTCTTGTCGGCCACAGCCTCACCCACGCCCATGTTGAGCGTGATCTTGGTCAGGCGCGGGACCTGCATCGGGGACTTGTAGCCGAACTTCTCGGTCAGGTCCTTGGCGATCTTTTCGCGGTAGGTTTGTTGGAGTCGTGCCATGTGCGTACCTCTTAAGCGGCCTTGATTTCTTCGCCGCTGGACTTGAAGACGCGCACGCGCTTTCCGTCCGTGACCTTGATGCCCACGCGATCAGCCTTGCCGGTCGCGGCATTGAAGATCGCCACATTGGATTGGTGAATCGGCATGGCCTTCTCGACGATGCCACCGGTCGTACCCTTCATGGGGTTCGGCTTGGTGTGCTTCTTGACGAGGTTGATGCCGTCGATGACGACGTGCGAGTCGTCCGAGCGCAGCGTGACGGTGCCGCGCTTGCCCTTGTCGCGTCCGGCCAACACGATGACCTGGTCGCCTGTGCGAATCTTGTTCATGGCGTTGTGTCCTTAGAGAACTTCGGGGGCCAGCGACACGATCTTCATGAACTTCTCGGTACGCAGTTCGCGCGTAACCGGTCCAAAGATGCGCGTGCCGATGGGCTCGAGCTTGGCATTGAGCAGAACGGCGGCATTGCCGTCGAACTTCACGAGCGAACCATCGGCGCGACGGATGCCCTTGGCGGTGCGAACCACCACTGCACTGTAGATCTCGCCCTTCTTGACGCGACCACGCGGAGCGGCTTCCTTGATGCTCACCTTGATGATGTCGCCAACGCTTGCGTAGCGACGCTTGGAGCCGCCAAGCACCTTGATACACAGGACGGATTTCGCGCCCGTGTTGTCGGCCACTTCGAGCCTGGATTCAGTTTGGATCATTTGTCTTAGTTCCCAACTTGTACTGATCACGATCCCCGGCAAAGGCATTGCACCTTGGCGCCGACAACCGAACTCAGTCAGTCTTGGGCCCGTCGTCCACGTCTCGAACCACTCGAAACGCAAAGCCGATTGGGCTGAAAGCTCCGCCTTTTTCAAAGCGAAGCCATAGATTGTGGCACGGCTTCATATGCTCGTCAACCCCTATGCAACGCGATTTCCGCATGGCCCCGGACAGGCCGAGCGGCGAGCGACAATTCCCGGCCTCCCACCGGCGCAGCCGGCACCCTCTTTCTATATATAGAGCCGCAGCAAGACCATGACCACCGCTACACCCAGCGCCACTGCGACCGCCCTCCCCGCCCTCGCCTTCATCGGCGGGGGAAACATGGCCAGCGCCATCATCGGCGGCCTCATCCGCCAAGGCGTGCCCGCCGCCAACTTCGAGGTGGTGGAGCCTTTCGAGCCGGCGCGGGACAGGTTGCTCCAGGAGTTCGGCATCCGGGCGAACGCGGCGGCCTCCGAGGCCCTCAAGCGCTGCGCCGTCGTGATCTGGGCCGTCAAGCCGCAGACTTTTGCCGACGCGGCCCACTCGGTGGCGCCTTTCGCCGGCCACGCGTTGCACCTGAGCGTGGCGGCCGGCATTCCGTCGGGCAGCATTGCCCAGTGGGTCGGCACCGAACGCGTGGTGCGCGCAATGCCCAACACCCCGGCGCTGGTCGGCCAAGGCATGACGGGCCTGTTTGCCCGCGACGCCGCCAGCGGCGCCGACCGCACACTGGTGGCGCAGCTGTTGACACCCACCGGCCAATTGCTCTGGCTGAATGCCGAGCAGGACCTGGACGCGGTGACGGCCGTCTCCGGCTCCGGCCCCGCCTACGTCTTCTATTTCCTGGAGGCCATGGCGGAGGCAGGCGTCGAAATGGGCCTGGCACCCGAGCAGGCGCACCGGCTGGCGGTGGGAACCTTCACCGGCGCCACGGCCCTGGCGGCCAGCGCCAGCGAGTCGCCGACGGTGCTGCGCGAGCGGGTCACCTCCAAGGGGGGCACCACCCATGCAGCCATCACCACGATGGACGCCGCGGGGGTCAAGGCCAGCTTCAAGGCGGCGATCCGCGCGGCCCAGAAGCGCGCCGGCGAACTGGCCGAGGAATTCGGCCGGGCCTAGGGCCTGTTCAGCGCAGCGCGTAGCCGGCCACCACGCCGGCAAACACCGTGAAGCCCAGCCAGTGGTTCAGGCGGAAGGCCTTGAAACAGCCTTCGCGTGTGCGCTCGCGGATCAGCCGCCAATGCCAGGCGGCCTGCGCCAGCGCCGCGGCAATGCCCACATAGAAAACCGCACCCAGGGAGTGGCCGGCGCCGGCCCCTCCCCATACCGCCAGAAAGATGAGATAGCTGGCCATCACCGCCGCCACGTCGAAGCGGCCGAAGGTGATGGCGGAGGTCTTCATGCCGATCTTCAGGTCGTCGTCACGATCGACCATCGCGTATTCGGTGTCGTAGGCCAGCACCCAGAACAGGTTGCCGGCCAAGAGCAGCCAGGCCAGGCCCGGCACCTCCCCGCGCACCGCCGCAAAGGCCATCGGGATGCCGAAGCTGAAGGCAATGCCCAACACCGCCTGCGGGATGGCGAAGAAGCGCTTGGCAAAGGGATAGAACAGGGTCACGCCCAGCGCCGCGAAGGACCACAGCACCGTCACCCGGTTGGTGGTCAGCACCAGGCCGAAAGCCGCCAGCGCCAACGCCGCGCCCAGCAGCAGCGCCTCGCGCACCGAGACCTCGCCGCTGGTCACCGGGCGCGCGGCCGTTCGCTTGACGTGGCGGTCGAAGTCCCGATCGGCCACGTCATTGACGCAGCAGCCGGCGCTGCGCATGAGGATGGTGCCCAGCACGAACACGGCCAGCAGATGCCAGCCCGGCCAGCCCTCGGCCGCGAACCACAGTGCACCCAGCGTGGGCCACAGCAGCAGCAGCCAGCCGGCGGGCCGGTTCCAGCGGATCAGGTCGAGATAGGCCGCGAGGCGCCCGCGCGCAGGTGCGGCGGGCGGCGGGGGCGATGACGATGCGGACTCGCGCGCGGCCGCCGCCGGCATCGGAAGGGACATCACTCCTCCAGAAGCGAACGCAGCATCCAGGCAGTCTGGTCGTGCACCGTGCAGCGCGCCGTCAGCATGTCGGCCGTCGGATCGTCGCCGGCCTCTTGGGCCACCGGGATGAATTCACGTGCGATGCGCGACACCGTCTCGTGGCCCTTGACCAGCACGCGCACCATCTCCATCGCCTTGGGTGGGTGCTGCGGCACGTCGGGCACGGTGGCAATCTTGCTGAACTCGGCGTACGAGCCCGGCGCGTAGTGGCCCAGCGCGCGAATGCGCTCGGCGATCACGTCGGTGGCGCCCCACAGTTCGGTGTACTGCCCCATGAACATGGCATGCAGCGAATTGAAGTGCGGACCGGTCACGTTCCAGTGGAAGTTGTGCGTGGTCAGGTACAGCGTGTAGGTGTCGGCCAGCACGCGCGACAGACCCTCGGCGATGGCGGCGCGGTCCTGGCGCTCGATGCCGATGTTGATCATCGGCGCGTTGCGGCCGCCGGATTCTTCGGCCACTCGCGCGCCGCCCTTCACCGGCACCTTGCCGGCAGAAGACGCGGGCGACTTCGCAACGGATTTCGAATTCTTGGGAGTTTTCTTGGGAGCTTTGGCCATGGAGAGGCGATCCTTCTTCAGTGATTTGTTGTTGACGGACCGGGAACTTTAGAAGCGCCGGCAGGCATTCGCAACAGATTCAGGCTATGAGCGCGATGGATGCAAACCTGCCATGCGCTCATCGCTCATGACAGGCGCTGCACACCCGGCAGCTCGCAAGCGTAGATGGCATTGCGCAAGGCGGCGATGGCCTCGTAGCGGGTGAAGCTGCGGCGCCACGCCAGCACCACGCGGCGCATCGGCGGCTCGCGCCCTTCGGCATCGCGCACCGGCAGGTAGCGCACCATGGCCTCGGGCTCGCGCCGGCTCTTGGGCTTGGCCTTGAGCGCCTCTTGCGGCACCGACAGGCGCGGCACCAGGGTCACGCCCATGCCCGAGGCCACCATGTGCTTGATGGTCTCCAGCGACGAGCCCTCGAAGCTCTTGCGGATACCTTCCGCATTGCTGGAAAAGCGGGCGAACTCGGGGCACACCTCCAGCACGTGGTCGCGAAAGCAGTGACCGGTGCCCAGGAGCAGCATGGTCTCGTTCTTCAACTCGTCGGAAGTCACGGATTCGCGCTGCGCCAGCGCATGATGGGTGGGCAGCGCCGCCATGAAGGGCTCGTCGTACAGCTGGGCGATCGCCAGGCCGGCGTCCGGGAACGGCTCGGCCATGATGGCGCAGTCGATCTCGCCGGCGCGCAGCATGTCCAAAAGCTTGGCGGTGAAGTTCTCTTGCAGCATCAGCGGCATCTGCGGCGTGCGCGCGATGTTCTGGCGCACCAGGTCGGGCAGCAGGTAGGGGCCGATGGTGTAGATCACGCCCAGCTTGAGCGGGCCGGCCAGCGGGTCCTTGCCGCGCTTGGCGATCTCCTTGATGCTGGCGGCCTGGTCGAGCACGCTTTGCGCCTGCTGCACGATCTGCTCGCCCAGCGGCGTGACGGTCACTTCGCCGGCGCTGCGCTCGAACAGCTTGACCTCCAGCTCGTCCTCGAGCTTCTTGATCGCCACCGACAGTGTGGGCTGGGATACGAAGCAGGCTTCCGCTGCCTTGCCGAAATGCCGCTCGCGCGCCACTGCAACGATGTATTTGAGTTCCGTCAGGGTCATAGCTTGCGTCAATTATGCGCAGCCACGATGACCGACGGGGAAATCAGGCCTTGAGGTACTCCGCGCGCGTGCCCAGCCACCGGTCGATATGGCGCTGCGCCAGCTGCGGATGCTCGGCCAGCATGCGCGGCGCCAGCTCGCGCGCCCAGTCCAGCAAGTGCGTGTCGGTGGCCAGGTCGGCAAAGCGCAGCAGCGGCGCGCCGGACTGGCGCGCGCCGAGGAATTCGCCGGGCCCGCGGATCTCCAGGTCGCGCCGCGCGATCTCGAAGCCGTCGCTGGTCTCGGCCATGGCGCGCAGCCGGGCGCGCGCCGCTTCGCCGACGCGGCCGCCCTCGTTGGCCGAATAGAGCAGCACGCAGGCCGAGGCCGCGGCGCCGCGACCCACCCGGCCGCGCAACTGGTGCAGTTGCGACAGGCCGAAGCGCTCGGCGTGCTCGATCACCATCAGCGAGGCGTTGGGCACGTCCACGCCCACCTCGATCACCGTGGTGCTCACCAGCACATGCAGACGGCCGGCGCTGAACTCGGCCATCACCGACTGCTTCTCGGCCGTGGGCATGCGCGAATGCAAGAGGCCGACACCGACCGCCTCGCCCAGCGCATCGGCCAGCTCGTCGCGGGTGGTGGTGGCGTTGCGCAGGTCGACCGCCTCGCTTTCCTCGATCAACGGGCAGACCCAATAGACCTGGCGGCCTTGCTGGAGCTGGGCCTGGATGCGTTCGACGACCTCATCGCGCCGGTGGTCCGCCACCAGCTTGGTCACCACCGGCGTGCGGCCGGGCGGCAGCTCGTCCAGGGTGGAGACGTCCAGGTCGGCGTAGTAGCTCATCGCCAGGGTGCGCGGGATCGGGGTGGCGCTCATCATCAGGAGATGCGGCTCCAGGCCTGCGTCCGCCTTGCCACGCAGGGCCAGGCGCTGGGCGACGCCGAAGCGGTGCTGCTCGTCGATGATGGCCAGCGCCAGCTTCTTGAAGCGCACTTTTTCCGAGATCACGGCATGGGTGCCGATGACCAGCGCCGCTTCGCCGCTTTCCACCGCGGCCGACATTTCGTCGCGTTCCTTTTTCTTCTGGCTTCCGGTGAGCCAGGCCACGCGCAGGCCGCGGCTGCGCAACAAAGGATCCAGCCAATCGACCAGCTTGCCGAAATGCTGCGAGGCCAGGATCTCGGTGGGCGCCATCAGCGCGCATTGGTGCCCCGCGTCGATGCAAAGCGCCGCCGCCAGCGCCGCCACCACCGTCTTGCCAGAGCCGACATCGCCTTGCAGCAGTCGGTGCATGGGCACCTCGCGCGCGAGGTCGCGGCCGATCTCTTCCCCCACCCGGCGCTGGGCACCGGTCAGGGCGAATGGCAGCACGGCCAGCAATTGTTCGGCCAGGGATTCCTTGCCGGCCTCGCGCGCCAGAACCGGTGCCCGCTGCGCAGCCCGCTCGTTGCGCGCCTGCATTTGCGACAACTGCTGCGCCAGCAACTCCTCGGCCTTGATGCGCTGCCAGGCCGGATGGCTGTGGTCTTCCAGCGTGGCCATGGCGACGTCCGGCGCCGGGTAGTGCAGGAAGTTCAGCGACCGGCGCAGGTCCCAGGCCGGCTGCCAGTCGGACGCGGCCGGCAGGGTTTCATCCAGCCGCGCGCGCGCCAGGCCGGAGCGCACCTCGCGCCGCAGCGCCGGCTGGGCCAGGCCCGCGATGGTGGAATAGACCGGCGTCAGCGCCTCGGGCAGCTCCGTTCCCGCCGCCTTGACGGTGGGATGCATCATCGTGCGGCCCAGGAAACCACCCCGCACTTCGCCGCGCACCCGCACCCGCGCGCCCACCGCCAACTGCTTTTGCTGCGAGGGATAGAAATTGAAGAAGCGCAACTGGCAGGTGTCGCTGCCGTCATCCACCGTCACGATCAGTTGGCGGCGCGGGCGAAAGACCACTTCGTTCGACGTGACCGCCACTTCGATCTGCGCCATCTCGCCGTCGCGCACGTCCGAAAGGCGCACGACGCGCGTCTCGTCCTCGTAGCGCATCGGCAAGTAGAGGGCGAAGTCGATGTCGCGCACCAGGCCCAGTTTGCGCAGCGCGCGCTGCACCGCGCTCAGGCCGGCGCCGGGCGCTGCTGGAGCGGCGGCTGGCGAGGGCTTTTCGCGCGATGCGGGCTGGGAGTCGGCGGGCATGGGACAATTCTGCCCGCCCCGCTCGGGGCGCTTTTGTTTTTCTTCCCATGCCAACCTTGGCACGGGCCCGTCCGGCCCTCAAGAACATGCGCAGTTTCACGCTTTCCGATTTCGATTTTTCGCTGCCGCCCGAACTGGTGGCACAGCATCCCGCGCCCGAGCGCAGTGCCTCGCGCCTGCTCGACGGCACCGGTCCCGCGCCTGTGGACCGCATCTTCAGCAGCCTGCCTTCCCTGCTGCGCGCCGGCGATCTGCTGGTGTTCAACGACACCCAGGTGGTGAAAGCGCGGCTGTTCGGCGAGAAGCCGACCGGCGGCAAGCTCGAGTTGCTGGTCGAGCGCGTCTTGCAAGGGCCGGAGGTGGTGGCCCACATGAAGGTGAGCAAGAAGCCGCCTGTCGGAACCACGCTGCAGATGGTCGGCGGCTTTCGCGCCACCCTGCTCGGGCGCTGGCCCGACGAGGACGGCGCCCTGTTCCGTTTTGCTTTCGAGAGCGATGCGAACGAGGATCCGTACGCACTGATGGCCCGCTGCGGCCACGTGCCGCTGCCGCCCTACATCACCCATACCGATTCGCAGGAAGACGAGCGCCGCTACCAGACGGTGTTTGCCCGCGTGCCCGGCGCCGTGGCGGCACCCACTGCCGCGCTGCACTTCGACCAGGCGCTGCTGGCCGAGATGGACGCACGCGGCATCGCGCGCGCCAATGTCACGCTGCACGTCGGCGCCGGCACCTTCCAGCCGGTGAAGACCGAGAACATCGCCGAGCACGCCATGCATGCCGAGCGCTACGAAGTGCCGCTGGCCACGCAGCAAGCCATCGCCGCGTGCAAGGCGCGTGGCGGGCGCGTGGTGGCGGTCGGCACGACCACGGTGCGCACGCTCGAATCCTGGGCCAGCAGCGGCCAGGCGTGCGGCGACACCCGCATCTTCATCACGCCGGGCTTCCAGTTCCGTCATGTCGACCTGCTGGTGACCAACTTCCATCTGCCCAAGAGCACCTTGATGATGCTGGTGAGCGCCTTTGCCGGGTACGAGCGCGTGGTGGCGCTCTATGCGCACGCCATCGCCCAGCGCTACCGATTCTTCAGCTACGGCGACGCGATGCTGCTCGCGCGCCAGAAAGACGACGACACGACATGCTGAACTTCCAACTCCTCGCCACCGACCCCGCGAGCCACGCGCGCCGCGCCACGCTGACGCTCAACCACGGCGTGGTGCAGACGCCGATCTTCATGCCGGTGGGCACCTACGGCACCGTCAAGGGCGTGATGCCGCGCAGCCTGGAGGAGATGGGCGCGCAGATCATCCTGGGCAACACCTTCCACCTGTGGATGCGCCCCGGCCTGGACGTGATGGCCAGCTTTGGCGGGCTGCACCAGTTCGAAAAGTGGAGCAAGCCCATCCTCACGGACTCGGGCGGCTTCCAGGTCTGGAGCCTGGGCGCGATGCGCAAGATCAGCGAGGAAGGCGTCAAGTTCGCCTCGCCGGTGAATGGCGACAAGCTGTTCCTGACGCCCGAGGTGTCGATGCAGATCCAGACGATCCTGAATAGCGACATCGTCATGCAGTTCGACGAGTGCACGCCCTACGACACCAACGGCAAGCTCACGACCGAGGCGCAGGCACGCAGCTCGATGGAGTTGAGCCTGCGCTGGGCCAAGCGCTGCCAGGCCGAGTTCGCCCGCTTGTCCAATCCCAACGCGCTGTTCGGCATCGTCCAGGGCGGCATGTTCGAGAAGCTGCGCGAGGAATCGCTGGCGCAGCTGGTCGAGCTGGACTTCCCCGGCTACGCGATCGGCGGCGTCAGCGTGGGCGAGCCCAAGGACGAGATGCTGCGCATCATGGCGCACACGCCACATCGCCTGCCGGCCAACAAGCCGCGCTACCTGATGGGCGTGGGCACGCCGGAGGACCTGGTGCAGGGCGTGGCCGACGGCGTCGACATGTTCGACTGCGTGATGCCCACGCGCAACGCGCGCAACGGCACCCTCTTCACCCGCTACGGCGACCTGAAGATGCGCAATGCGCGCCACAAGAGCGACCCGCAGCCCATCGACCCCAGCTGCACCTGCCATGCCTGCGCCGGCGCCGGCGGCGTGCCGTGGAACGACGGCGGACGCGAGGGCTTCTCGCGCGCCTACCTGCATCACCTGGACCGCTGCGGCGAGATGCTGGGCCCGATGCTGACCACCGTGCACAACCTGCACTACTACCTGAACCTGATGCGCGAGATCCGCGAGGTGCTGGACGCCGGCACCTTCAGCCAGTTTCGCGCGCAGTTCAAGGCCGATCGGGCGCGCGGGGTCTAGCCGCCGCTCTGGCCGCCGCGCGCCAGCTCGCCTAGCGCGGGCTCCAGCCGCGGATGCTGGAAGACATAGCCGGCCGCCAGTGCCGCACGCGGCGCCACGACCTGCCCCGCGAGCAGCAGGTCGGCCATCTCGCCGGCCAGCCAACGCAAGGGCGCGGCTGGCAGGCGCAGCCATTGGCCGCGTCCAAACGAGGCCGCCATGGCCTTGGCCAGCCGCTCCTGGGATGGCGTGTCGGGCGCGACGGCGTTCACCGGACCGCGCAAGCCATCGTTCGCCAAGGCAAAGCGGATGAGGCCGACGGCGTCATCCACATGCACCCACGGCGCCGGCTGCCGCCCGCTGCCGAGCACGGCACCCAGGCCCAGGCGGGCGCCCAGTGCCAGCATGGGATAGGCGCCGTCGCCCCGCCCGAACACCACGCCGAATCGCAGCCGCACGACGCGCACGCCGAGGGCTTCGGCGCGCTGCGCCTCGTGCTCGATCGCGCTGCACAGCGCGGATTGAAACTGGCCGGCCTGCGGCGATGCCGTCTCGTCCAGCGGCTCGGAAGACGAGGACTGCGGCGTGGCCCCGTAGTAGCCGACGGCCGACGCGCCAACCAGTACCCGCGGCGGCTGCGCCAGGCGGCGCATCAGATCGAGCAGCGCCTGTGTCACGCCGACCCGGCTGTCCAGCAGCGTGCGCCGGCGCGCAGCCGTCCATGGCAGGCCCAGCACCCGCGCTCCAGCCAGATGGACCATGGCGTCGATGCGCGTCTCGGATGGAATGGCGTCCAGGCTTTCCACCACCCACACATCGGGGCCAAACATGGCGCGCGCCTGCCGGCCATCGCGCGACAGTGCAATCAGCCGGCGCCTCTCGCGCTGCAGTTGCGCCATCAGCGCACGGCCGATGAAGCCGGTGGCGCCGGTGACGAGGATGGCGGGCCTCGTTTCGCCTTCAGACGCATCCGTCATGGTCAAGAAATTCAAGCGGATTCGGTGCCCATGTTGAACACATCGATCGGCTTTGGCGAATACAACTGACGGCGCAAAGGTCTAGGACCTGTTTCGCGACTCCGTAAGTAGTGTGAACAGGCCCTAGCGCCGCAAGTGCAAGTGCGACTCAGCCCGGCACGGGCTCGTTCGGCACCCCATGCGCCACCGTCCCGCACGCATGGCAGAACTTCGAGAACGCGCTCTTGCGCGCATCGCACTTGCCGCAGTGGTCGAACAGGCCGATGCCGCAATGCGGACAGAAGTCGATCTCGGTGTTCTTCAGATCCACCGGGCGCTCGCAGCCGGGGCAGACGGTTTTGGCCAGCCGCGCCAATGCGGTGTCGTAGCTGAGTTCTTCGCGCCGCACCTGGTCGGGCTGCTGTTCGGCCAGCTTCTGGCGGGCCAGGTAGCGGTTGAGCGCCAGGATGGCGTAACGGCCCGCCAACACCGTGAGCACGATGCCCACCAGGTAGCGCACATAGCCGCCGTAGCTGGGAAGGTAGGGCACCAGCTCGACGAAAAAGGCGAACAGCGCAAAGAAGATGAAGCCCCAGACAAAGGGCCAGTAGGTGCTCTTGCGCTTCTTCACAAAAAGCCAGGCGGCCAGCACCAGAAGTGGCAAGGTGAGGGCCAGGCGGTAGGCAAAGACGCGCAGCTCCACACGACGCGATTCCTTTTGCAGCCTCTCGCCGGCTTCGCGCGTCAGGGTCGACAGCTGTTCGCGCGCCCTCGCTTGGGCCTGCCGCGCATCGAGGGCGCGCTGCCGCTGCGCCTGCACCTTCTTCTGCGCCTCGTCCTCGGCCGCCTTCAGCGCGTCGAGCGATTTGGTGCGTGCGATCAGTTCCGCATCCTGGTCCGGCAGCTGGGTCGCGTGGCGCGTCGACAGCCAGTTGGAAAAGGTCTCGCGTGCGTTGCGGTTGGCCTGACGGGCCGCATCCAGGCGCAGTTCGGTTTGTTCCAGCTCGCTTTGGGCTGCCTTGCGCGCCTCCTCGGTCTGGTTGATCGTCTGGCGCAAGGGGTCGGCAGCGCCTCGGTCCATGAAGTCTTCCAGCGCCAGCGGCTGCTCCACCCGCGGCAGGTCACCCACGATGGCGCTGCCCAGGCCGATCAGGAAGCCCGCGAATATCAGCGCCACCAGCCAGAGGCCGCGGCGAAACCACTTCTCGGAAAGTCTTAGGGATTTGCTCATGAGGTGTCTTGCGGTTCTTTGCTTACTGCATGGGAAAGAGGTAGAGCCCGGCCAGGATGGCCGCCAGCACGGCCAGTACCAGCTGCGGCACGATGGGTGCAAGCAGATGGCGCCAGCGTGAAGGCGTGGCGCCGACCGCGTTGTCCGGGGCGAGATTGAAACTGCCAGGGCGACTCATGAGCGGCTCCTCGGCTGACGATGGCAAGACTGCATTCGAAGCTCCTCGCAAGGTGATCAAGGGGAGACGAATGATCGACGCCGCGTTGAAGCCATGGCATCACCAGAACAGCCAAGTGCCACCAACAAGGCCTCGAAGTATCGGCATTCCATACTTCAAGACGCCTCTTGGCTCAGCGCCCCAGCAGATCGTCGCGCGTGAAGGGCCGCTCGATGCCGGCCAGCCGAACCGCCGCGCGTTCGAGCAGGCCCTGGGTCGGCGCGGCATTGCCCGGTTGCTGGTAGACCAGCGGCAGCAGCAGGCTGAGCACCACCATCGAGGCACGCAGCTTCGGATGCGGCATGCGGTGTTGCATGGCCAGAAAGGCGGCGCTGGCAGCGGCTCCCAGCAGAAAACCGATCGCCACTTCCGACCAGGAATGCGCAAACAGCGCCAGCCGCGAGACACCGATGCCCGCAGCCAACAGCCAGCCGACGATGACCAGCGCCACCCGCAGCGGATGGCTTGCACGCGAAGCCACCAGCCACAGTGCCACCGGCCAGACGGCGGCCGACAGCATCGTGTGGCCGCTGATGCCGGTGAAGTTCAGGCGGGCGCTGCCGATGCCCCAGCCCAGGAAGGCCAGCTTGGATACCAGCACCATCAGGCTGGCGGCGCCGAAGATCAGGGTCCAGGCCCAGGCCGCGGGCCAGGTGCGGCGCGCCGAGGCGAGCCACATCGCGATCAACAATGCGGCCGGTAGCAGCAGGCCACTGTCGCCCAGCCAGGTGACGTGCTGCCAGAAGCCTTCCGGCAGGCTGTAGATGGCGCGCCAGAATGCGTCGCGCATGTCTCCCATCGCGCCGTCAACCCGCGTTCAGCAGCTCGCCCACGCGCCGGTGCAAGGCATCGGGCTGTGCTTCGGCCTGCGGCATGGCGTGGCCGACGCGCAGGCCGACCCGGCTCCAGATGCCGCGGCGGAAGGGCCGCACCATGGCCACGTTCTCGCCGCCTTGCACTTCGACGCGGCTGAAGAAGGAGCCCCACAGATTGGTCAGCGCCATCGGCACCACCGGCACGGCCAGCCCTTCGGCCTGGGCCGCATCGAGGATCTTCTTCACCCCGCCCTTGAAGGGCTGCAGCTGGCCGTCGCGGGTGATGGCGCCTTCGGGGAAGATGCCCAGCAGATCGCCATCGCGCAGCACCTGGGCGGCCTGCTCGAAAGCACGCTCGTACGCCTGTGCATCGTCCTTTTGCGGCGCAATCGGAATCGCCTTGGCCAGCTTGAACAGCCAGCCCAGCACCGGCACGCGGAAGATCCGGTGATCCATGAGGAAGCGGATCGGCCGCGGGCTGGCCGCCATCAGCAGCACGGCGTCGACAAAGCTCACGTGGTTGCACACCAGCAGCGCCGCGCCGGTGTCCGGAATGTGTTCGTCGCCACGCACCTTGAAGCGGTAGACCAGGCGCGACAGCACCCAGGCCACGAAACGCAGCAGGTATTCCGGCACCAGAAGGAAGATATAGAGCGCCACCACCGCGTTGGCAATGCCGGTGAAAAGGAACACCTGCGGAATGCTGAAGCCCGCCGCGAGGAGCGCGCCGGCGATCACCGAGCTGCCGATCATGAAGAGGGCATTCAGGATGTTGTTGGCGGCGATGATTCGCGCCCGGTGCGTGGGCTGGCTGCGCAGCTGGATCAGGGCATACATCGGCACGCTGTACAGGCCGGCGAACAGCGACAGCAGACCCAGGTCGGCCATCACCCGCCAGTGCGCCGGTTGCGCCAGGAAAGCGGCCAGGCCCATGGTGGGCGAATCCGGCAGGCCGCGCGAGCCAAAGTACAGGTCGACCGCGAACACGCTCATACCGATGGCACCCAGCGGCACCAGGCCGATCTCCACCTGGCGGCGGCTCAAGGTTTCGCACAGGAGCGAGCCGATGCCGATGCCGACCGAGAACACCACCAGCAGCAACGAGGCCACCTGCTCGTCGCCATGCAGCACCTCCTTGGCGAAGCTTGGAAACTGGGCCAGGAATACGGCGCCGAAGAACCACATCCAGGAGATGCCAAGGAGCGAGCGGAACACCACCACATTGCCGTGCGCCAGCTTCAGGTTGCGCCAGGTTTCGCTGATCGGGTTCCAGTTGATCTTGAGGCCGGCATCGGTGGCCGAGGTGGCCGGAATGGCCTGCGACACAGCACGCCCGACCAGCGCCAGCAGAACGCAGGCGATGGCCACCGCTTCATGGCCGATCTGCGGCATGGCCACCAGCAGTCCGCCCGCCACCTGGCCCAGCAGGATGGCCACGAAGGTGCCCATCTCGACCATGCCGTTGCCGCCGGTGAGCTCGTGCGAATCAAGCACTTGCGGCAGGTAGGCGAACTTGACCGGCCCGAACAGCGTGGAATGCAGGCCCATCAGGAACACGCAGGCCAGCAACACCACCGCATCGGCGCGCAAAAAACCCCAGACGGCGATCAGCATGATCGCGATCTCCAGGCTTTTCACAAAGCGGATGACGCGCGTCTTGTCGTACTTGTCGGCGATCTGGCCGGCAGTGGCCGAGAACAGCAGAAAGGGCAGGATGAACAGTGCACCGATCACCAAGCCCGCCATGGCCGGCGGCATCCAGTCCAGCTGCAGCTGGTAGGTCACCATCACGGTGAAGGCGAACTTGAACAGGTTGTCGTTGGCCGCCCCGGCGAACTGCGTCCAGAAGAAGGGCGCGAAGCGGCGCTGGCCCAGCAGCGCAAACTGGTTGGAATGCGCAGCCGGCGGCGGGCTGGCAGCGGAAGACGTGGTGCTGGCAAGCGTGTTCAAGGCGATGCCCTCTTCTTGTTGCGGTCCAGGGAAAGAAGCGGCACCCAGGTGCCGCGCACGGGAACGAGGCCGGCTCGCTTGTATCAAGCTGTGACGGCAGCCGCCGGCGCATTGTGCACGAGGGGACGCTCTTGCAGAGCGCGCACGGCGCGCAGCACCGGGATCGCGGCCAGGGCTGCTACCAGATGCTTGAGCGAGTGGCCCGAGATCAGGTGCTGGGTCGCTTCGAACACCGCGCCATCGGCCATCTCGAAGAGCTTGGCGAGCGCGTAGGCCGCGATGATCCAGCCCAGCTTGAGTTGCATGGACCGCGTGCCGTCGCAGAGCGGCCGCAGCAGTGCCATGCCGAGCACCAGCGCGATGCCACCGAATTGCACCACCGCCCAGGGCGTCACATTGCCGGTCTCATGAAAGACGGCCACCGCAAGCAAGCCGGCCGTCAGTGCAATGCAGGCCGCCGGCCAACCGGCGCGCTGGCTCACGCGGTCGCACACCGCCAGGCCCAGCACGCCGGCAAAGGCCACCGCCATGGCAGCACGGTCGCCGGCCAGGCGAAGCACGTCGTCGGGCTGCAGGTGATAGAAGGCCGAGCCGGCCGCCACCAGCACCAGGCCGGCAAAGAACAGCCAGGCACAGTCCAGGGCGTTGACCGGCAACTCGTCGTGCGCCAAGCCTGTGGCCGCCCCCTCGTGCCCGTGCTCATGGGCATGCTCCAGGCCGTGCAGCCGGTGCAGTCCGATCAGGCCCAGCACAAGAAAGGGCAGGTTGCTCAGCACATCCAGCGCGTTGGGCAGGCTGGCCAGGGCGCGGGTGTCCGCAAACTGCATGCTGCCCGCGCCCGGCCCGGTGATGTCCGGCGCCAGCAGGGCCAACAGCAGCAGCACGACGGCAGCGCCGATCAGGCAGGCTTCGCGGCGCGCCAGGCGGCGCGGCGATCGGATCGGCATCGAAGCATTCATGGGGCAGCTCCTTCAGGAAGGTGTAGGCGCCGCAATGTAGGCCGCTGCTTTCGACCAGGCATCAACAATTGATACGAGGTAACTATTCAGGACTTTCGGTATTGTCCAGCTATACCAACCAACAAGAAAGACGGGCGACGTGAGCACCACCATCGATCTGGTCCAGGCCCTCAAGAACGAGCTCAAGAACGCCCGCATGACCTACGCGGACTTGGCGCGATCGCTGGACATGGCCGAATCCAGCGTCAAGCGCATGCTGGCCAAGGGCGACATGCCGCTCAGCCGGGTCGACGCCATCTGCCGCGCCCTGAAGATCGACTTTGCCGAGCTGGCGCGCCGCGTGGCCGACGCCCAGCCCCTGCTCAAGGAGCTGACGCAGGAACAGGAACGAGCGGTTGTCAGGGACAAGAAGCTCCTTTTGTGCGCCATCTGCGTGCTGAGCCAGTGGACCCTGGAGCAGATCGTTGCCGCCTACCGCATCACCGAAGCCGAGTGCATCGGCTGCCTGGTGCAGCTGGACCGCATCGGCATCATCGAGTTGCGGCCGCAGAACCGCTACCGCCTGAAGCTCGCCAAGACCTTCCGCTGGCGCGCCCACGGTCCGGTGATGGATTTCTTTCGCGAGCATGTGGTGCTCGACTACTACAAGGGCGGCTTCGATGCGCCGGGCGAAGGCCTGATGCTGGTGCACGGGGAAATCAGCCGCGCGCTGGCGCCGTCCTTTCTGGATCGGCTGCAACGGGTGGCGCAGGACTTTGCCCAGCAGCACCAGGCCGATCAGAAGATGGCGGCGCGCGACCGCGAGGGCTACACCCTGCTCCTGGGCATGCGCAGCTGGGAGTTCGAGGCCTTTGCCCAACTGCGGCGGCCCGACGCCCGTCAGTCGCTTACGAAGACGGTCAGTACGCCGGTGTAGCCGTAGAGGTGATGCCGCGCGATCTCGCCGGCGGCGAAGAAGCCCACCAGCGGCACATCGCCCAGCGCGTGGCGCACGATCTGCATCTCGGCGCCCGGCGCCCCGAAATGCGGCCCGCCACGGCCCGAGCAGCTCACGTAGACGGCGCCAGCCATGCGCCGCGCCGGATGCGGGCTGGCTTCGGCTTCGCCGGCCGCCAGGGCGCTGGCCACTTCCAGCGTCTGTTCTTCGGGCTCCAGCTCTTCGCGGATCTCGGCGCAGATGCGCATCAGGTCGGCCCGCGCAGTTTGCGCGTTGCGTCGCACGAAGGTCATGCGCATGCCCGCCTCGGCCTGATCGGCGATGGCGATGCCGCGGCGCGTCGGGTCCAGGCCGATGATGTGGCGCACCAGCACATCGGCGCCCAGGTCGCCGGTGCGGCGCAAGCCGTCGCTGCCAGGGCTGGACAAGCCGACCAGCGTGGCGCGCACCGCCTCGATGGCCTGCTGCGGCTCGTCGAGCGAAACGCGCAGGTCGGCCAGCAAAACGTCCAGCGCCGGCTCGCCGTCGATGGTGAGCAGCAGGTTGCCGTCGGCCTCGGTGATCTGGCGTTCGGGCGACACCGGCTGGCAGCCCTGGGTGACGCGCGACACCAGGCGCACGCCTTGGCCGAACACCACGCCCGACAAGCCGCCGGAGAACACGCCGCTGGCCGCGCCCTGGCCGCTGATGTTTCCGTTGCCGCCGATCGCGAACTGCGGCGTCGGGCCCCGGCCCGACGAGAGACCGCCGAACAGGTAGCCGGTTTCGGTGCGCGCCGACAGGTCGCCGATCAGGTCCGGCAGGTCGTGTGTGGCCGGGTCGGCGTGGACCAGCGCGGTGTAGGCCTGGAAGTTCTGGTTCGGTCCGCCCGCGCGCGGCATGTCGGCATTGCCCAGCGGCGCCACGCCGGAGAACACGCGGAACTGGTCGCTGGGCAGCTCGCACAGCATGACGGCCAGCGCCGGCTCGTCGAAGTACTCGGCATTGTTGGCCGCGATGCCGATGCCGACGGTGCCGGACCAGTCGGTGATTTCGGGCAGTTCGGCGCTCAGGAAATCGAGAATCTCCTGTGCATCAGGCACCAGAAGATCGGTGATGTAGAGCAGGCCGAGTGTGGGCGCGGATGCGTAGTCGGGCTGCGTCATCTGGGCGCGCAATTGCGCCAGGACAAGGCCCGCGGCCGTCCGCCATTGCGGATGGGTGGCATGACCGGATGGAAAGAGCTTCATGGGAGGCCGAGAGGGGGAGAAAGCCCCCTTCACCCCCCGATTACAGCACTTAACGTTGACGCGCAGTGGTGCTGCCCCGCTTGCGCGCAGGGGCCTTTTTGGCGCCCTGCGCGGGCGCGCGCTTCTTGGCCGGCGCGCGCTCTTTCTTGGGTGCCAGCACGTTGGGCATCTTGAGCTGCGCGGCCTCTTGCAGCGCCGTGGTCGCGATCTGCTGGAACTGCTGGGTCAACGCACCCCACAGGGCCATCGGATCGACCGCGCCAGCTGCAGCCTTCGGCGATTCGGATGGGGCCTGTTCGGCAGCAGGCTCTTCTTTGTCGGCGGCTTTTTCCCCGGCCGGTTCCGGCTTTGGCGCAGTCGGCGGTTTCTCGGCCTTGGTGGTGTTGGCGGCCATGCTGGCCGCCCCGCCGGTGAAGGCCTTGGCCAGGTCTTCCATGCGCAGGTTCATGCCTTGCAAGGTCGACAGCGTCATCTTCTGCACTTCCAGCGCCTGAATGGTGGCCTTCAGCGCATGCAGGTTCTGTTCGAGCCAGAACTGCACCGCCTTCAGCTCCTGGATGCGCTTGTCGACTTCTTCCACGCTGAGCGTGGGCGCGATCCAGTTCGAGATGCCGGGGATGCTCGGTATGCCCGGCATGCCGGGCATGCCGGGCAGCCCGGTCTTGGCTGCCGCGCCGGCGGCACCGTTGCCGCCGGCGCTGGCGCCCGTGGCCAGGTTCTTCAGGAAGTCGAAACCGGGGACGAACTGATCGAAAAAGAAGGACGGCTTGTCGCTCATCGGATGTCTCCCCGCGCTGATGGTTGGTGTTGGGCCGCCAGAGCTTATACCCCGGCCGCGCACCCTCTCTTCAGTGCTTGTGCTGATGCCCGCCGTGCGCCGGGGCAGCGCCGCCGGGTGCGCCGATTGCCACCGGCAGTTGCAGCTTCTGCTCGCTCGCCACGCCCTTGGCGTCGACGAAGCGCAGGGTCAGCGGCACCGTCGAACCCACGGCGATGGGCTGCTTCAGGTCCGTCAGCATCAGGTGGTAGCCGCCCGGCGTGAGCTCCACCGTCTGGCCGGCGGGCAGTTGCAGCCCGTCGCTCAACGCGCGCATCTTCATGGTGTCGCCCTCCATCTTCATCTCGTGCACCTCGGCCACGCCGGCCACCGGCGTGGAGGCGCCGACCAGGCGCGTGGCGGCGGGTGCCTTCAGCTTCATGAAGGCGCCGGTGCCGCTCTGGCCCGGCACGGCGCGCCGCACCCAGGCCTCGCTCACTTCGACCGCTGCCGCGCCGCCCGGCGCCGACACCAGCAGGCGCGCCGCCGGGAAGTCCGGCTTGGGCGCCGATGCGTCGCTGGCCGGAATCTGCGCCCAGTCGGCGCTGCCGGCATCGCAGGTCTGCAGCACCTTGAACCACAGCGTGCCGGGCTTGTCGGTCAGCTTGCCACGCACGATGAACTGCGCCTTCTCGTCGGCCGGCAGCGCCGTCTGCGCCGACACGGCCTTCCAGTTGACTTCGTTGGCGCCGGCGTTCAAGCGCCAGCCCTCGCGCGCTTCGGCCGTCTGCACGGTAAAGCCGGCCGGCACGCGCACGGTAATGCCGGTGGTGGCCTTGGCGCCCTTGCAGGCATGGCCGACGCGAAAGGCCGCCACGTAGTCGCTGCCGGCGCTGGCGCTGCCTTCGGCCAACGTGACATGGGCGGATGCGGCACCCGCTGCCGCCAGCGCCATGCAGGCCGCAAGGGCGCGCAACGGGGTGGAAAGTTTCGATGCGTTCATGCTGTGTTTCTCCTGAACTGAAAAGAGGTCAAAGATCGAATCGCAGCTGCGCGGTGTAGGTGCGCTGCGGGTAGGGGTGGAAGTTCCAGTGCGGGTCGTTGTTGAGGTTGTCGATGCCGAAGGCCGCCGACCACTGGCGGTTGATCTGGTAGCGCACGCGCATGTCGACCACGAAGTACTTGCTGGCGCCGAAATAGGCATCGCCGTTGACGTCGCTGTTGTCGAGCTGCGAGTATTGCTGGCCGCTGTAGCGGGCCGCGGCCGTCAGCGCCCAGTGTGCATCGGGCCGCCAGGTGGCATAGACAGTGGAGCGCCAGCGCGGCACGCGCGGCTGCCACTTGCCCACGCTGGCCGGGAAGGCGGCGTTCTCCACGATCTTCGAATCGGCAAAAGTCAGGCTGGCGCCGAACTCCACGCCGCGGACCAATAGGTCTTGGCCGCTGTAGGCCAGCTCGAGGCCGCTGGTGCGCACCTTGTCGACGTTCTGCACGCGCGACACCGCGGGGTTGGTGTCGGGAATCTGCTGTGTGTAGAGCGCGTCCTCGGTGATCTCGTGGAAAAGCGTGGCGCGCGCCAGGCCCTTGCCCAAGTCCTTCTCGGCCGACAACTCGCCGGTCCATGACTTCTCGGCCTTCAGGTCGGGGTCGTTGACAAAGGACAGGGCACCGCCCGAAGTCGCGCCATACAGCTCGCCGACGGTGGGGTAGCGCACCGCGCGCCCCACCGAGCCCTTGAGCACGGTGTCCTGCGTGAGCTGGTAGGCCAGCGCCGCCTTGGGCGACACGTCGTTCTCGCTGCGCTTGGCGTAGCTCAGCCGGCTGCCGGCCGTGGCGCTCAAGCCGTCGCTGGCGCGCCAGTCCTCCCAGCGCAGGCCCAGCACCGCCTTCCATTTCGGCGCGAAAGCCCAGGCGTCCTGCACCCAGGCGCTCCAGGTTTCGGTGCGGCCGCCGACCTCGCTGACCAGGCTGCCGGCGGGGCCCACCAGCCAGTTGCCGACGATGTGGGTCTTGAGGATGTCGAGCGTGTAGGCGTCGCGCCCGACGCCGAAGTCGACGATGTGCGCACCGCCCACGCCCTGCGGCCGCCAGGTGCCCTTGGCGGCCAGGGTGTTCCAGCCGGTGCCGTCCTGGTCCTGCAGGGTGCCGGCGCCGCCGGTCTGCGCCAGCGGCAGCGACACCGTCGGCGCGCGCTGCTGGTCCTTGGCGTAGTCGTACAGGCTGGCCGCCACCTCCCAATCCCAGGTGCCGTTCGTACGGCTCTTCAGCGACAGGCCGTGCATGGAGTGGGTCTGGGTGTCGTTGGTGAGCGGGAAGGCGGTGGCCCCCAGGCTGTATGTTCGGCCTTCGATGTTGATCGGGCCGCTGTAGACCGGCTGCCCGGCTGCGTTGCGCAGATAGCTTTCGGGCCGGCCCTCCGAACTGTTCTGCCACCAGCCGAGGGTGTAGCTGGCCCGCACCGTGGGCGAGAAGTCGTAGGCCAGCTTGAGCTTGGCATGGTCTTGCACCGTGTGGTACTGGGTCCCGGTGCCCAGGATGTACCAGGGATTGTTCTTGGTATCCAGACCGGGCACGTAGCCGGTCACCGGCACGCCCTTCGATCCCGACGCCTTGTTGACCGTGGTGAAGGTCTGCGGCTGCCCCTGGCTGTCGGTGTGGTTCAGGTCGATCCACCAGGACCAGTCGCCGCTTTTGCTGCCCAGCGAGGCGCTGGTCTGCCAGGCGTTGAAGGTGTCTTTGGTGTTGTACAGGGAGAAGGGCTGCGACGAGAAGCCGGCCGATACGTGGGCCTCCAGTTGCGTCGGCATGCGCGTCACATAGTCGACCACCGCGCCGGCCGAGTTGCCCGGGTAGGCGGCGGAGAAGGGACCGTACATGACGTCGACCCGCTCGATCTCTTCGGGCGTGACCATGCCCCAGCGCGGCGCATAGTTGCTGCCGTTGGCGATGCCATTGCCCAGGTAGTTGGACAAGAGGATGCCGTCCGCGTACACCGCCGAGCGCGCGCTGTTGCCGGTGCCCGAGGCCCGGGTCGACAAGATGGCGTGGTTGTAGTCGCCGATGTAGCGCTTGCGCACCAGCAGGCTGGGCAGGTACTTGAGGGCGTCCTCGCTGTCGGTGGCATTGATGCGCGTGTCGATTTCCTCGCGCGTGATGCCTTCGATGGTGGTCGGAATCTGGGTCGGCAGCGAGGTCGGCTGGCCGCCGCTGACGGTGACCACGCCCAGCGACTTGCTGCGCTCGGGCGCGTCGGAAGGCGATGCCGGCTGCGCCCAGGCCCGCATCGCCAGCGCGGGAAACGCGGCGACCAGCGCCAGCGAAAGATGGGTTCTGTTCATGGGGAGCACTCGCCGGCGCCCGCGTTGGGCGCCGAATCTCGGGGAAAGGGCCGCGGCGCCCTACCCGTCGAGGCGGGCGCTGGCGCAGCGGAACTTGCTGGCGGAGATCAGGCGAGCGCTGGCGGCCCCCGCGCCGGCAGCGGCGCAGCGGTCGCGGCGGCCAGGCGGGCCGCGGGAATGGACTGGAGCGCGCGGCCCAGCGGCAGGGGATGAACGAAATCCGGCGCGTCGGCCGCCGGGGGCGGCGCTGCCGAAATGGCGCACAAGGGGCAGTCCAGGTGGCTGGAACCCAGCTCGCGGGCCCCGTCATCGGTCTTGACCACCACCTTGATGGCCCCGGCGCTGGAGCACACCAGCTCCATGTCCTGCGGATTCACCAGCGGCGATGCCACCGCCACGCCCAGCGACAGTGCAAACCAAAGCAGCACGAGGCGGCCGATTTGCGGGAGATGTCGAAGGGCTTGCATGACGCCCGGATTATCCGCGAACGCCCGCATCGGTAGACAATGACGCGACAAACGACACGATTACTCACATGTCCATTTTTCACCTCGCCTTCCACGTCCGCGACCTCGACCAGGCGCGCCGTTTCTACGGCGACGTGCTGGGCTGCGCCGAAGGCCGCAGCACCGACACCTGGGTCGACTTCGACTTCTTTGGCCACCAGATTTCGCTGCACCTGGGCGAGCCCTTTGCCACCACCCGAACCGGCAAGGTAGGCAACGTGATGGTGCCGATGCCGCACTTCGGCCTGGCGCTGCAACTGGATGAATGGAAGGCCCTGGCCGAGCGGCTGCAGGCCGCCCGCACCGAATTCGTGCTGGCGCCGCAGGTGCGATTCGAAGGACAGCCGGGCGAGCAGTGGACCATGTTCTTTTGCGATCCCTTCGGCAATCCGATCGAGGTGAAGGGCTTCCGCTCGCTGGACACCGTCTACGCCACTTGAGACAGAACCGCCAAGGCAACATTGCCATGAACAGCTGGGGTGCCGGCATCCTGATGGCCTGCATGTTGGGCCTGGGCCCGGTGGCCGGGCTCGCCCGCGCCGCGGCGCCGCCGCCACCACCCCAGATCTGCGACATCGACGGCACGGCAGTGCAGCCTGCCAACCCGGCCAGCACCGCGGGCAAGAGCGGCGTGCTGCGCTGCAAGGACCCGGCCAGCGGACGCCTGCTGCGCGAATCCACCTACGACAGCGGGCAGGAGCTCGGCCTGGCGCGCAGCTTCCATCCGGACGGCAGGCTCAAGCGCGCCGCCTACCGCACCGAGCCCGGCGGCGAGCGAGCGGTGGCCGAGTTCAGCACGCGGGGCCAGCTCACTTTTCTGCGCTGCGCCGACAAGCCGATGCTGCAACCGGTGGTGGAAGACCGGCGCTTGTGCGGCTTCGACAAGGCGGCGTCCACGGTGGAACTGTTCGACGACAAGGGCGTGCTGCGCTCGCGCCTGGTCTATCTGCACGGCAGGCGGCTGCGCGCCGAGAGCCTCTATGACAACGGCAAGGTGGCCGCGCAAGAAGAGCTCGCCGGCAACCAGCGCGTGGAGCGGCAGTTTTCGTCGGCCGGCATCAAGCGCCGCGAATCGGTGTGGCTGCTGCAAGAGCGTGGCCGCACGGTGCGCCAGCGCGTCCTCGAGTACTCCGAACGGGGCGCCCTGCTGCGCGAGCAGCGCTGGGATGCCAGCGGCGAGCCGCTGCGCGACGACAGCTACTTCGCCAGCAACGGTCAGCCCAAGAGCAAGCAGAACTTCAGCGGCAGCGGCGACCGGCGCGTCGCCGACGTCGTCGAGTTTCACGAGAACGGCCAGCGCGCGGCCCAAGGCCGCTTCCTGGCGCCGGCACGTGCGCCGCTGCTGCCGGTCGGCACGCACTGCCGCTTCAACGAGCAGGGCACGATGGTGGCCGAGCTGAACTACGACGACAAGGGCCGCCTGATCCAGGAGCGCAGTTGGGACGACAGCGGCCGGCTGCTGCGCGAGGAGCCTGCCCCCGGCGACGCGGCCAGCAAGCTGCCGTCGCAGTAGTCGCCCGCCCGTCCCGGAGCGCGGCCTTTCCTTCAGAGGCTCTCTCAGCCTCTCAGTCCAGCTTGACGCCGGTCGCCTTGATGACGGGCCCCCAACGCTGCGATTCGGCACGGGCCAAGGCAAAGAACTGCTCGGGCGAGCCAGGCATGGCCTCCATGCCGAAATCGGCAAAGCGCTTTTGCACCGCGGGCGTGGTGAAGGCCTTGTTCAGTTCGCCGTTGAGGCGCTGCACCACCGGCGCCGGCAGGCCGGCCGGGCCCAGGATGCCCTGGAAGGCAAACACCTCGCTGTTGGGCACGCCCACCTCGGCCAGGGTCGGCACGTTGGGCAGCAGCTTGGAGCGCTGGCCCGAGCCGATCGCCAGCACGCGCACCTTGCCCGACTGCATGATCGGCAGGCCCGAGGCCAGGTCCAGGAACATGCAGGGCACCTGCCCGCCCATCACGTCGGCCATGGCCGGCGCCGCGCCACGGTAGGGAATGTGCGTGATGAAGGTCCCGGTGCGGTTCTTGAACATCTCCATCGCCAGGTGATGCGGCGAGCCGTTGCCCGGCGAGGCGTAGTTCAGCTTGCCCGGGTTGGCCTTGGCGTAGGCCAGGAAGGCCTTGAAGTCCTTGGCCGGGAAATCCGGGTTGACCACCAGCGCCAGCGGGAACTTGCCGATCGCGCCGATGTAGCTGAAGTCCTTGGCCGGGTTGAAAGGCAGCTTGGTGAACAGGTATTCGTTGAAGGCCAGCACGGCGTTGTCGGCCGACATCAGCGTATAGCCGTCCGGCTTGGCGCGCGACACCAGCTCGGCGCCGATGTTGGTGGAAGCGCCGGGCCGGTTGTCGATGATGAGCTGCTGGCCCAGGCTCTGGCGCATGGCTTCAGCCAGGGTGCGCGCAATGACGTCGGTGCCGCCGCCCGCCGGATAGGGCACCACCCACTTGATGACCTGGTCGGGGTAGTTGCCGTTTTGCGCGCGCGCCCACGGCGCGGCCAAGGTGGCGCCGGTGGCTGCGAGGCTGGCGAGAAGTGTTCTGCGGTCCATCGAGAAAGTCTCCTTGTTTGATTGCGAAAGCGGGTGGTCGGCCTCGAGGCCTCAAGCGGACAGCGATGGTATCGGCAGTCCTTGCAATGCATCGGCCAGGGCGGCGCGGCAGCGCGCCTCGTCGCCGACCTGCTCGAACAGGAGCAGGGCCAGGCGCGCGAGGAAAAGCGATTCGCGCTCGCTGCCCGCCTCGCTGATGGCGCGCGCGCATTGCGCGTAAAGACGGTCTCGGGCTTCGGGGGCGAGGGTGCTGCTGCTCATTGGGTGTTCTCCACGATGGGGCAAAGGCAGGCTGCGCGTTCGACCGCCTGTGCCAGCACGCCCGGCGCGGGCCTGCGCCAGCGCGCGGCCACGTGGCCGTCTGGGCGCAGCAGGTAGATGGCGCCTTGCAGCGCGCCCAGTTCGGCGAAGGCAGCTTGCGCGGCGGACGTCAGCGTCAACACATGCATCCGCAGCGGCAAGCCGCGCGCCAGCAGTCGCGTGACGTCGGCTGCGCAAGCAGCGAGATTCACGGCACCGTCCTGCGGCGCATCGAAGACCAGCACGGTGAAGTCGGGTCCGATCAGATCCGTCAGGTGCCCGTCATCCAGCGCCTGCTCGGGCATGGCCTCGCCCGGTTTCGGGCCGGCAGGCAGATCGCCGCCCTCGCTGGACAGAGGCGAATCGGCATAGTGAACGGCCTGCGTCTGGCGCGGATTGATCAGGCTGGCGATGCCGCGGTGCGCCCCCGACAGCGACAGCGCCGCCTCTCGCAGCAGATCGAATCCGCGCGAAGGCGGCGACATGAACTCGGTGCTGCGCATCGCGCTTTCGGCGTTGATGTGGAAGGCGGCGATGCGCTCTGTCGAATAGCTGTCGAGCAAGGACGCGTCGGACAGGCCGCGCGCCACCAGCGCCAGCTTCCAGGCCAGGTTGTCGGCATCGTCGAAACCGGAGTTGAGTCCGCGCACGCCGAAGATCGGCATGGCGTGGGCGGCGTTGCCCGCGAACAGGATGCGGCCTTGCTTGCCGTGGCGGTAGCTTTGCAGCGTCATGGCGCCGGCGCGGTAGATCGAGGTCCACACGGTCTTCCAGGGCAGGTGGCCTTCGCCGATGGCTTTCAGGTGGCGGGTGACGAACTCGCGCACGTTGTCCGGCTGCAGCGCCTCTTCGCTGTCCTGGCCGGCGCGCAGCTGGTAGTCGATGCGCCAGATGTCGTCCGGCTGGCGATGCATCAGCACGGTGGAGCCGGGGTTCCACGGCGGGTCGAACCAGGCACGTCGCTCGGTCGGATGCTTGCTGTGCAACTCGATGTCGATGATCACGTAGCGGCCTTCGTAGGCGGTGCCTTCGAGGTTGAGCCCGAGCGACTTGCGCACGAAGCTCTGGCCGCCGTCGCAGGCCACCATCCAGGCGGCATGCAGCGCGTAGCTGCCCAAGGCGTTGCGCGCCTGCAGGGTCAGCCCCTGCGCGTCCTCGTCGAAGCCGCTGAGCTCGGTGCCCCAGCGAATGTCGATCAGGCCCGGCTGGGCCGCGTTGCGCCTTTGGATCGCTTCCAGCAGGTACTGCTCGATGTAGTACTGCTCGAGGTTGATCATGGGCGGCAGCTTCTGGTGCGCGTCATGCGGCATCTCGAAGCGGAACACCTCCTCGGTCTTGTAGAAGCTGCGCCCGCCGGTCCAGGCCAGGCCTTTGGCCAGGAAATCGGGCAATGCACCCAGGCGCTCGATGATCTCCAGGCTGCGGCGCGACACGCAGGCGGCGCGGCTGCCCACGCAGACCGTGTCGTCGGCCTCCAGGATCACGCTGCGCACGCCGTGGTTGGCCAGGCCCAGCGCCAGCGACATGCCTACCGGCCCGCCGCCGGCGATCACGACCGGGTGCCGGCCCGGCTCCATGACGCCTTCTTCCAGGGGCGGCAGCCAGGGCGCGTAGCGGGTGTAGCCAAAGGCGCCTACCGCGGGCGGCAGGGCATCGCCATCGAGCTGCGGTGCCAAGGGACCGCTGGCGGCGTCGCCGGCGCAGGCCGATGGCGCAGGGATCAGGGCGCTGGTGTTCGTCATGCGAAGGGATTGTCCGGATGCGCGCTCGCCGCCGTTGTCCTAACTTCGTACGAAGTAAATACCCCTAGGCATCTAGATCTTGCGACGCTGGCGTCTCCCCCCTTCCCCCACCTCCTCCTTCGCCTCGCCGGTCGTGATCGACCTGCTGGCCGGCATCGGCACGCAGCATCTGGCCATGCGCTACCTGGGCGCCATGCAGCGCCTGCTGCCGGTCACCTTCTGCACCGTATTCGCGGTGGATGCGAGCGGCCGCATCGAAACCGTGTCGGCCGCCAGCAGCTATGGCAGCACGGCCGAGCGCACGGCCGAGCGCTACGTGGCCCAGCGCTTCGATCTGCTGGATCCGAACATGGTGTGGCTGGCCGCCCGCCCGCTACCCAAGCGCGCGCAACTGTGGATGGGCCATCAGCGCGCCGAAGAAGTGGCCGATCCGGCCTACCGCGCCGCCTGCTATGGCGACGTCGGCATCCGCGAGCGCGCCTCGGTGCTGCTGTTGCTGCCGATGGGCCAGCGCGCCGCGGTGAGCTTCTACCGCAGCCTGGCGCAGCCGGAATTCGGCCAGGCCGACTTCAAGGTGTTCGAGGTGCACGCCGAACTGCTGGCCGCCACCACCGCCGCGCATGTCCGCAGCGTTGCGGCCGCGCAGGTCGCGGTGCAGCCCGACTTTGCCTCGCGCCTGCTGGCCCTGAGCCTGCGCGAGCGCGAGGTCATCGCCCAACTGCGCGCCGGCCGCACCGCGAAGGAAGCGGCACGCGAGCTGGGCATCGCGCTGAGCACCGTGCGCACCCACCAGTACCGGGCATTCAGGCGGCTGGGGATACGCACGCAGAAGGACCTGCTGCGAGGAAGCTGATTGGCGAGGACTCAGCCTTCGGAGGGCGCTTCCGCGTCCTCGGCTGGCAAGGCGAGTCCGGCCGAGGCCGCTGCCGCCTTGGCCTTGGCCCCCAACTGCACCACCTCCTGGTCGATCGCCCCAAAGAGCGAGCGGCCGTCCAGCCCTTTCATCTCGATCTTGATGGTGTCGCCGAACTTCATGAAGTCGGTGGTCGGCTGGCCGTCCTGGATGGTTTCGATGCAGCGCTTTTCGGCAATGCAGCTGTAGCCCTTGGGCCAGTCGGTGCCGCCGCCCTTTTTCTCCACGCCCTTGTTGCTGACGGTGCCGCTGCCCACGATGGTGCCGGCGCGCACGTTGCGCGTCTTGGCGATGTGGGCGATCAGCTCGCCGAAATGAAAGGTCATTTCCGGGCCGGCGTCGCACATGCCGACCTTGCGGCCATTCCAGCTGCTTTGCAAAGTGAGGTGCAGGCGGCCCTTCTGCCAGGCCTCGCCGATCTCGTCCAGGGTGACGGCGACCGGGCTGAAGGCGGTGGCCGGCTTGCTCTGGAAAAAGCCGAAGCCCTTGGCCAGTTCGGCCGGGATCAGATTGCGCAAGCTGACGTCATTGGCCAGCATCACCAGGCGGATGCCGTCCAGCGCCTGTTCCGGCGTGGCGCCCATCTTCACGTCGCCGGTGATGACGGCGATCTCGGCCTCGAAGTCGATGCCCATGGCCTCGCTGGGCACCACGATCGGATCGCAAGGCCCCGAAAGATCGTCGCTGCCGCCCTGATACATCAGGGGGTCGGTATAGAAGCTTGGCGGCACCTCGGCGTTGCGCGCCTTGCGCACCAGCTCCACATGGTTCAGGTAGGCCGAGCCGTCGGCCCACTGGTAGGCGCGCGGCAGCGGCGCCATGCATTGCTGCGGATCGAAAGGAAAGGCGTGGCGGGCACGGCCCTGGTTGAGCGCGGCGTACAGGTCCTGCAGCTGCGGGCTCAGAAAGCTCCAGTCGTCCAGCACCTGCTGCAGGCGCGACGCGATGCCGGTGGCGTAGTGAGCGAGCGACAGGTCACGCGAAACGACGACCAATTGGCCGTCGCGCGAGCCGTCCTTGTAGGTGGCGAGTTTCATGATGCTGAATGCAGGCGTCCGCCCATTGGGAAGGCGCGACTAAACTGGGGCTGAACGGGCGGCAGTGTACCGAGCGAGCAGCCGACTGAACCTTGGGGCTGCCGCGGCTTCCAAAGCGAAGGCCCTTCTTTCCCTCCACCCCTCGATGCCGACGCACACCGCCTCGCCCCACACTCCGGCCTGGCGCCAGCTCGCGCTGGTGACACTGCTGGTGGTGCTGGCGCACGCGGCGCTGCTGTTGTCGCTGCCCTCGCTGATGGGCCCCACGGAGCAAGCGCTGCCCCTGGAGAGCCGCTTTCTCACCCGCACCATCGTTCTGGCGCCGCCTGCGCCACCGGCACCTGCCGCCACGGCAAGCCCGGCACCATCGCCCCCCAAGCGACCCGCGGCGGACCGGCCGAAGCCCAAGCGCGCGGCCGCGCCCAAAGCGCAGCCGCCCAAGGTCGAGACCAGTCCGGCGCCTGCGCCGGTGCTCGCGGCGCAGGACGACAGCGCCACCCAAGCGCGTGAGGCGGCGCCGCCTCCACCCGAGTTGCCGCCCGCCACTGGCGAAAGCGCGCCGGTCAATGAAGCCGGGGCGCCTGACGCCAGCGCTGGCAATGGCCAAGCGGGAGGCGGGGCGGAGGAAAGCGATGTGGTCGACGGCGGCATGTCCGGCGTCGGCAAGCCGGTGCAGGTCCATGCCTCGGTCAAGCTCGGCTTCGAGCTGCTGGGCCAGCGCGGCGTCCAGCCCTGGAAGGGGGTGTTCGGCGAACTCGTCTGGCTGCAGGACGGCAGCGACTACAACGCCCGCCTTTCGCTCAGGATGCTGTTCAAGACCATCCGCAGCCAGACCAGCGTGGGCCGCATCGACGCCAACGGCATCGCGCCCGGGCGCTTCTCGGAGACGCGGCGCAGCGAAGTCGCCTCGCACCTGGTGCGCGAGGAGAGCAAGGTGGTGTTCAGCAACAACGCCCCCAGCGTGCCCTTGCTGGCGGGTGCGCAAGATCGGCTCAGCGTGGTGATGCAGCTGGGCGCCTTGCTGGCCGGCGACGCAGCGCGCTATCCGGAAGGCAGCCGCATCAGCATCCAGACCGTGGGGCCCAGGGAGGCCGGTGTCTGGACCTTCGTGGTAGAGGGCACCGAGCAGATCGGCGTGCCAGCGGGCGATTTCACGGTGCGGCGCTTGAGCCGCGCCATGCGCAGCGAGCACGACTACAAGCTCGAACTGTGGCTGGCGCCCGAACTGGGCTGGCTGCCGGCCCGCATGCGCCAGACCCAGCAGGACGGCGATGTGATCGACCTGCAGCTGCGAGATGTATCCGCCCCCTGAAGCATGAAATAAGTACGGGAAGCGCCCCGGACCACGGTGGCCGGTTCACATTTCCTACAGAAAGTGAGTCACTCTTGAAACTGGCGCACTGATTGCTATCTAAGCATCATGAATGGCATCGACAACCGAACTTTCAACACCATGCAAATGCTCTATGACTCCGACTCCTTCGTCGTCGTGCACCTGCAGGCGAACGAGGGCGAGGTCCCCACCACACCGGATCTGCCGGTGCTGGCCCGCCATGGCTTCGAGATCGTCGACAAGCGCTCCGGCAAGGAGGTTTACCTCGACGGTTCCTGGGCCGAGCTGTTCCAGCAGCAGATTGCTGCCTGGCAGCTGAAAACGCCGACCGAGGAAGAGGTGGAAACCACCCTCGAAGGCTACGCCGAACTGGCGCAAAACCCGGTGCTCATGCACTGACTGGGTTTTTCCTGAAAGTAAGTGGCCGCTCATCGAGCGGCCATTCTTTTTTGCACGGGTGCAAAGACAGGCCCCGCCAAAGCGGCGCATAGTACGGCCCCATGGCCGTTCCCGCCTTGCACCTCTGCGCAGCCACCCTCCTCCTGTTGGCCGGCTGCGCCTCGCTCACCCCGCCCCCCGAACCACCCCCGCCGACCGCCCAGCGGATCCAGCTGCTGCTGCCCACCGATTTCCTCTTGATCGGCGAGCAGCACGACGCGCCGGATCACCAGCGCATCGAGCGCGAGGTGGTGGAAGCGCTGGCCGCCAAGGGCCAATTGGCCGCCCTGGCCCTCGAGATGGCCGAGCAGGGCCAGGACACGCGCCAGCTCCCCGTCTCCGCCAGCGATGCGCAGGTACGCACCGCCCTGCGCTGGAACGAGGCGGGCTGGCCCTGGCAAGCCTATGGCCCGGTGGTGATGGCCGCGGTGCGCGCCGGCGCGCCGGTGCTGGGCGCCAACCTGCCGCGCGAACGCATGAAAGATGCAATGGCCGACGTCTCGCTCGACGCCCAGCTCAGCCCGCAGGCGCTGAAGGCACAGCAGGACGCCGTGCGCACCGGCCACTGCAACATGCTGCCGGAGTCGCAGATCGGCCCCATGACCCGCATCCAGATCGCGCGCGACCGGGCCATGGCCCAGACCCTGATCCAGGCCAGGACCACGGGCAAGACGGTGGTGCTGGTCAGCGGTTCGGGCCACAGCCCGAAGGTGCTGGGCGTGCCGCAGCATCTGCCCACCGACATGGTGGCGAGCGCCGTGCGCCTGCTGGCCGGCGACGTGCCGCGCGAGGGCGGCCCCGCGGTCTACGACGCGGTGTGGCTGACCCCGGCCCTGCCGCCGCGCGACTACTGCGCCGACTTCAAGGCCAAGTCGCGCTAAAGCTGCCTTCTCAGGCGTGCTTCCTGATGGAATCCGCCAGCGTATTGACCAGCGTGTCGATGTGCGACTTCTCCACGATGTAGGGCGGCGCGATCACCAGCACATCGCCGGCCGGGCGCACCAGCGCGCCCTTGTGGAAGCAGTCCACGAAGACGTCGTAGGCGCGCTTGCCCGGCAGGCCCGCCATGGGCGCCAGCTCCACCGCTGCCGCCAGGCCCAGGCTGCGGATGCCGATCACATTCGGCAGGCCCTTGAAGGTGCTGTGGAAGGCATCGCCCAGCACCTTGCTCATCTCGCCGGCGCGCTGGAACAAGCCCTCTTGCTTATACAGGTCGAGCGTGGCAATGGCCGCCGCGCAGGCCACCGGATGGCCCGAGTAGGTGTAGCCGTGGAAGAACTCCACCACGTGCTCGGGCGCGTTGGTGTTCATCATCGCGTCGTAGAGCTTGTCGCGCACCAGCACGCCGCCCAGCGGGATCACGCCATTGGTCACGCACTTGGCGAAGTTGAGCATGTCGGGCACCACACCGTAGAAGTCCGCGGCGAAGTTCGTGCCCATGCGGCCGAAGCCGGTGATGACCTCGTCGAAGATCAGGAGGATGCCGTGCTTGTCGCAGATCTCGCGCAGCTTGGCGAGGTAGCCCTGGGGCGGCAGATACCAGCCGGCCGAACCGGCCACCGGCTCGACGATGATGGCCGCCACGTTGCTGGGGTCGTGCAGCGGCAGGATGCGCTGCTCCAGGTCGGCCAGCGGGTCTTCAGCCCAGACCGGCTCTTCGCCGTGGATGTACGCGTGGTTCACCGGGTCGTGGATGAAGCGCATGTGGTCCACCTTGGGCAGCATGGCGCCGCCGAAGACCTTGCGGTTGCCCGGGATGCCGCCCACCGACATGCCGCCGAAGCCCACGCCGTGGTAGCCCTTCTCGCGGCCGATGAAGGTGGTGCGGTGGCCCTCGCCGCGCGCACGGTGGTAGGCCAACGCCACCTTCATCGAGGTGTCGGCGGCCTCGCTGCCGGAGTTGCAGAACAGCACCTTGTTCAAATCGCCCGGCGCCATGGCGGCGATCATCTCGGCCGCCTGGAAGGCCTTGTCGTTGCTCGCCTGGAAGGCGGTGGCGTAGTCCAGCGTGTCGAGCTGCTTCTTGATCGCCTCGTTGATGGCCTTGCGGTTGTGGCCGGCGCCCACGCACCACAGCGAGGAGATGCCGTCGACCACCTTCTTGCCGTCGTGCGTGGTGAATTCCATGCCGTCGGCCGCCACGAAGACGCGCGGGTCCTTCTTGAAGGCACGGTTGGGGGTGAAGGGCAACCACTGGTTGTCCATGCGCAGATCGTTGTAGGCCATCGAGAGATCTCCTGCGAGTTGGGAAGGCATTTTGGCATTCCCCGGGCCTGCGACAATCTCGGGCTCTATGAATCCCGCGTACATCCTTACCCTTTCCTGTCCCGATCGCACCGGCATCGTCCATGCCGTTTCCGGCTTTCTGCTCGAGCGCGGCGGCAACATCGAAGAAGCGGCCCAGTACAACGACCATGACACGGGCCTGTTCTTCATGCGCGTGCGCTTCGCCTGCTCGAGCCGCGACGAGGCCCAGCTCAAGGCCGACCTGGAGGGATTCGCCCAGGGCTTCGGCATGAACTGGCAGCTGCACGCGGCCCAGCAGCCGATGAAGACGGTGATCATGGTCAGCAAGGAAGGCCACTGCCTGAACGACCTGCTGTTCCGCTGGAAGAGCGGCCTCTTGGCCATCGACATCCGCGCCATCGTCTCGAACCACCGCGAGTTCTATCAGCTGGCGGCCGGCTACAACGTGCCCTTCCACCACATCCCGGTCACAGGCGCGACCAAGGCACAGGCCGAGGCCAAGCAATTCGAGATCATCCAGGAAGAAGGCGCCGAGCTGGTGGTTCTGGCGCGCTACATGCAGGTGCTGAGCAACGACCTGTGCACCAAGCTGCAGGGCCGCGCCATCAACATCCACCACTCCTTCCTGCCCAGCTTCAAGGGCGCCAAGCCTTACTACCAGGCGCATGACCGCGGCGTGAAGCTGATCGGCGCCACCGCCCACTACGTGACGGCCGACCTGGACGAAGGCCCGATCATCGAGCAGGACGTGGCCCGCGCCGACCACACCGACACGGTGGAAGACCTCACCGCCCGCGGCCGCGACACCGAGAGCCAGGTGCTGGCGCGTGCGGTGAAGTGGCACAGCGAGCACCGGGTGCTGCTGAACGGACATCGGACTGTGGTGTTTCGCTGACGGCGGCGGGCGGCTGACCGCGGCGGCGCCCTCCGCCAGCGCCCGATCCTCGTAACATCTCTTCACATTCAAAGGGAGAGATGTGATCCGTTGCACCACTTGGCTGGCCGCTGGCCTGCTTGCATTGCTCACTGGTTGCGCGTCCGGCCCACGCTATGCGGATATCGCGCCCAACATTCCCCCGCCGGAACCCGAGCAGGGACGCATCTTCTTCTATCGCAGCTCCGTCATGGGCGCGGCCATCCAGCCCGACTTGCGCCTGGATGGCCAAGTGGTCGGCAGCTTCGCGCCACGTGGCTTCTTCTACGTGGATCGGCCGCTGGGACGCTACACCGCCCAGGCCCGGACGGAGGCTGAAGCGAAGCTGGACATCGACGTGCTGCCCCAACGCACCAGCTATGTGGAGATGTCGATTGGCCTGGGCTTCGTCATTGGACAGCCCAAGCTGGCTCTGCGCACGCCCACTGAAGCGCTGCCGGACATGGTCGATCTGGCCTACATCGGCAAGCATGCGGTTGCGAGCGCGCCATCGACGCCCGGTAAGCGCGCCGAACCCGTGCCAGCCGCATCCACTGCGACGACGACCCTCGCGGCAGATGCGCCAAGCGCCACGCCAGCCGGGCTCGCACCCGCTGCTGCGCGCGAAGCAACGGCTGTATCCCGGGGCGAAGCGCAAGGCGGACACCCGCCAGCCAAGACCGGCACAACGCGGTTGGTTGAATATCGATTGAACGATCGCATGGGCGGGCCCGAACGCGTCGTCAACTTCAGGTTCTTCGAAGCCGAGGGCGAGCGGATCAGCTTCAACAACGGCACGTGGTTTGAAAAGCCGGACGGCACCTTCATCGAGGCCCGATCGCAGATTGCGGGTGACTTCGATACCGCGATGCCGCCAGGCGGCTGGGTGCGGCCGCAGTCCTTGACCGCCGGCGCGTCCTGGACCGAGCGCTACTCGAGGAACGTCGGCGCGGGCCGTGTCGATATGGACATCGTGGCCGTCGTATCCGGCCCGGATACCTTGGTCATCACAGGTCGGGCCATGCCGGTCGTTCTGATCGAGTACCGCGGCTACACCAGCCGATTCACCAGCAGCATGGCCTCTTCGCAGAACCAGACCGCGAGGTACCGCGCATCGGCGTGGTATTCGCCCGAACTTCGACGCGTCGTGCGCTTCAATGCCAACTCGCGCGGCGGCGCCAGCGGCGGCGCATTCGTGGTGGACGAAGAATTGAATCTGGTCTCGATTCGCTGACACGCCGATTCCCCGGCGCAAGTTCTCCTCCAGGGGCAGCATCCTTGCAGGCATGGCGCTAACATGCCTGCGCGGGTGCGCATCGGGATGGTTTGTTGATGCGCGCAAGGCAACAACAAACAAGGAAAGGCTCCCATGAAGGTTCTGAAGACCGTCGCACTCTCTCTTGCACTTTCGCTCGGCGCCAGCGGCGCGGCGTTGGCCCAATTCGTCGGCCCCTCCACCGTCAAGCTCACCAGCGTGGCCGAAGTCCTCAAGAGCGGCACCGATGACCACCAGGTGGCGCTGCGCGGCAAGTTGCTGAAGAAGGTGGGCTCCGAGAAGTACGAGTTCTCCGATGGCACCGGGACCATCCGCGTGGAAATCGACAAGAAGATCTTCCCGCGCGGCGAGCCGATCGACGACAAGGTTCAGGTCGAGATCCACGGCGAAGTCGAAAAGGAATTCATGGCCTCGCCCGAGATCGACGTCGACTCGATCCGCCGCGTCAACTGATCCTCTTCAAGCCATGAACGCGCCCACCTCGCCCACGCAACACGATGCCCTGCAGCGCAGCGAGCGGCAGGCGCAGGTGGTGCGCGCGTTGCAGGCGGTGCTGCCGGCGCATGCCCTCTTGTGGCAGCGCGAGGACACGGTGCCTTATGAGTGCGACGGCCTCACCGCCTACCGCCAGCGGCCGCTGGTGGTGGCCCTGCCCGAGAACGAGGCGCAGGTCGCGGCGGTGCTGAAGGCCTGCCATGGCCTGGGCGTGCCGGTGGTGGCACGCGGCGCCGGCACCGGGCTCTCCGGCGGCGCCATGCCGCACGCGCTGGGCGTGACGCTGTCGCTGGCCAAGTTCAACAACATCCGGAAGATCGACTCGGAGAGCCGCACCGCGGTCGTGCAATGCGGCGTGCGCAACCTCGCCATCAGCGAGGCGGCGGCCCCCTATGGCCTGTATTACGCGCCCGACCCTTCCAGCCAGATCGCCTGCACCATCGGCGGCAACGTGGCGGAAAACTCGGGCGGTGTGCATTGCCTCAAGTACGGCCTGACGCTGCACAACGTGCTGCGGGTGCGCGGCTTCACCGCCGAAGGCGAGCCGATCGAATTCGGCAGCGAAGCGTTGGACAGCGCCGGCCTGGACCTGCTCGCCCTGGTCATCGGCAGCGAGGGCATGCTGGCCGTCACCACCGAGGTCACCGTCAAGCTGGTGCCCAAGCCGCTCTTGGCGCGCTGCATCATGGCCAGCTTTGACGATGTGCGCAAAGCCGGCGATGCGGTGGCGGCGGTGATCGCGGCCGGCATCATTCCGGCCGGGCTCGAGATGATGGACAAGCCCATGACCGCCGCGGTCGAGGACTTCGTGCACGCCGGCTACGACCTGTCGGCCGCCGCCATCCTCTTGTGCGAATCCGACGGCACGCCGGAAGAAGTGGAAGAAGAGATCGGCCGCATGAGCGCCGTGCTGCGCAGCTCGGGCGCCACCGCCCTCACGGTGAGCCAGGACGAGGCCGAGCGCCTGAAGTTCTGGAGCGGCCGCAAGAACGCCTTCCCGGCCTCGGGGCGCATCAGCCCCGACTACATGTGCCTGGATTCGACCATTCCGCGCAAGCGCCTGGCCGACATCCTGCTGGCGATCCAGCAGATGGAGAAAAAGTACAACTTGCGCTGCTGCAACGTCTTCCATGCGGGCGACGGCAACCTGCATCCGCTGGTGCTTTTCGACGCCAACGATCCCGACGAGCTGCATCGCTGCGAACTGTTCGGCGCCGACATCCTGGAGACCAGCGTCGCCATGGGCGGCACGGTGTCGGGCGAGCATGGCGTCGGCGTGGAAAAGCTCAACAGCATGTGCGTGCAGTTCAGTCCTGAAGAGAACGAACAGATGTTCGGCATCAAGCGCGCCTTCGATCCGGCGGGCATGCTCAACCCGGGCAAGGTGATTCCGACCCTGCAGCGCTGCGCCGAATACGGCAAGCAGCTGGTGCGCGGCGGCGTGCTGCCGCACCCGGATCTTCCGCGTTTTTAGGGCCTGCTCACGCCATTTACGGAGTCGCGAAGGCATGCCAAAGCAGACAAATCAAGGCGCACGACGCCGCATGTGCGTCGGCACACGCAAGGCGTGCAACGCGGAGTTGGCCGCTTTGGCATGCCTTCCCTCCGGGTTGGCCCGCATTGGGGCCAACGCGATCTCCGTAAATGGCGTGAGCAGGCCCTAGATGCAGGGCTTGCGCGGGCTGGCCTGGCTGCTGGTGTTCCAGTCGATCGGCGAGGTGCTTTCGCGCGCCTTCTCCCTGCCGTTGCCCGGACCGGTGCTCGGGCTCATTCTTCTCCTGATTGCGTTGCGCTGGCCGCTGGTGCGCGAGCCGGTGGGTGAATGTGCCAACTTCCTGCTGGCGCACCTGTCGCTGCTCTTCATTCCGGTCGGCGTGGGCGTGATGACGCACCTGGCGCTTCTCGCGCAATACGGTGGCCGCATGCTGCTGGTGATCGTGCTGTCGACCTGGATCGGCCTCGCGGTCACGGCGGCGGTGCTGTGGTGGCCGCGGCCCGCCGGCACCGGAAAAAAGAAGGGCTGACGCCATGCCGCGCTTTGTCGAACTGTGGATCTACCTCTCGGCCTCGCCGCTGTTCGGCCTGACGGCCACGCTGGTGGTCTACCTGCTGGCGCAGGCGACTTCGGCACGCCTGGGCGGCGCGCCCTGGGCCAACCCGGTGCTGTGGTCGGTGGTGGTGCTGGCCAGCGGGCTGCTGGCCACCGGGGTGGATTACCCCAGCTACTTCGCCGGCGCGCAGTTCATTCACTTCCTGCTGGGCCCCGCCGTGGTGGCGCTGGCCTGGCCGTTGTGGCAACGCCGGGTGGAACTGCGCGAGCGCTTCGGCCGCATCGTGCTGGCCGCGCTGCTGGGTGGCGCCGCGGCCAGCGGATCGGCATTGCTGCTCGGTTGGCTGGTGGGCTTGCCGCATGACGTGGTGCTGTCGCTGGCGCCCAAGTCGGTGACGGCGCCGGTGGCCATGGGCATTTCCGAAAAAATCGGCGGCATCCCGGCACTGTCGGCCGTGTTCGCGGTCCTGACGGGGATGATCGGCGCGCTGTCGGGCAAGTACCTGTTCGATGCCATGCGGCTGGCGACCAACCCTGAAGGCTTCGCGGCGCGCGGCTTTGCGCTGGGTACCGCCTCGCACGGCATCGGCGCCGCGCGCGCCCTGCAGGTGGATGCGCAGGCCGGCGCCTATGCCGGCCTGGCGCTGGGGCTGCAGGTGGTGTTGGCCGCCCTGCTCATGCCCCTGGTGTTTCGCCTGTTCTAGGCAATCAGTTGCGGTACGGGTTGTGCGGGCGCCGGTCGTGGCGGTTCGGCACGCCGTCGCCATCGCGGTCCCAGCGGGTGGCGTAGTAGCCGCGGCCGTCGCGGTAGTAGCCATCGCCGCGGCCATGGCGGTAGTAGTCGCCACGGTCGTGGCCGTAGCGCCCCTGATGCCCGTAGTGGCCATGGGCCTGCGGCGGCGGGCCCCAGACGCGCTGCGGATGCGGCGCCACCACCACCGGTGCGGGGCGCATCACGGCGATCGGCGGGGTCGGCAGCCCGATGTTGACGGAGACGTGTCCGAAGGTCTGCGCATTGGCGGCTGCAGCGCCGCCCAGTGCGGCCAGCGAGACCAGGGCGCCGGCAACCGTTGCAAAAGCGATTCGTTTCATGACGAGCTCCTTTGTTGATAGGAGCCTTCATGCTGAGGCGCCTGTGTAAAGGCATCGCAAAGCGCAGGCGAAGTCTTGTGCAGATTGGTGGCGGCTTCGTTGGCGCGCCGCACTTGAAAGATGCGCCGTTGCGTGCTGGCGACTCACCAGGTGTCGACATAGGGCGTCGCCGCCTCATGCATGCCAGCGGCCGAAGCCAGGCCGCGCACCAGCCAGGCGCGCGTCTGCGCTGGGTCGATCACCGCGTCGATCTCGAGCGTCTGCGCCATGTGGATCGCCTCGCCGTCCGCGTATTGCTGCGCGACCAGCTGCTTGAACAACGCGTCCCGCTCCGCGCCTTCCTTGGCGGCCTCGAGTTCCTTGCGGTAGCCCAGGCGCACCGCGCCTTCCAGGCCCATGGCGCCGAATTCGCCGGTGGGCCAGGCCACGGTGAACACCGGCGCGTCGAAGCCGCCGGCCGTCATGGCCTGCGCGCCCAGGCCATAGCCCTTGCGCAGCACCACCGCGAAGAAGGGCACGCGCAGATGCGAAGCCACCATGAACATGCGGCACACGTGGCGCACCTGAGCCTGCGCCTCGATCTCGGGGCCGACCATGAAGCCCGGCGTGTCGCACAGCGACACGATGGGCAGGCCGTGCGCATTGCACAGCTGCATGAAGCGCGCCGCCTTGTCGGCCGCCGCCACGTCGATGGCGCCACCCAGGTGGTGCGGGTTGTTGGCCAGGATGCCCACCGGCCTGCCCTCGATGCGCGCCAGCGCGGTGATGATGCCGGCGCCGAATCCCGCGCGCAGTTCCAGCACCGAGCCGCTGTCCGCCAGGCCGCGCATGGCGGCGCGCACGTCGTACACGCGCAGGCGGTTTTCGGGAACCGCATGGCGCAACAGGCGCTGGTCGGCGCATTGCCAGTCGCTCACCGCGCCCTGGAAATACGAGAGGTACTGCTTGGCCGTGGCCACGGCCTCGCGCTCGTCCTTCACCAGGATGTCGATCACACCGTTCTTCGACTGCACGCTGCTCGGCCCGATCTGCTCGGGCGCGAAGCTGCCGAGCCCCCCGCCTTCGATCATGGCCGGCCCGCTCATGCCGATATTGCTGGCCTCGGTGGCGATGATCACATCGGCGCAGCCCAGCAGGGCCGCATTGCCGGCAAAGCAGCGCCCATGCACGATGCCCACCACCGGCACCTTGCCCGACAGCGCCGCGAACTGGCTGAAGGTATGGTTGTTCAGCCCCGCCACGATGGGCATATCGGTATCGCCCGGCCGCCCGCCGCCGCCCTCGGCAAACAGCACCACCGGCAAGCCGAGCTGATGCGCCACGCGCAGCATGCGGTCGGTCTTCTGGTGGTTGCGCATGCCCTGCGTTCCGGCCAGCACGGTGTAGTCATACGCCATGACCACGCAACGCGATTTCTCGGGGCCGAACTGCTTGCCATTGATGTTGCCCACGCCGGTGATCATGCCGTCGGCCGGTGTGTTGGCGATCAGGTCTTCGAGCGAACGGCGGCGCGTCTGGGCGGCAATGGCCAAGGCCCCGTACTCGTTGAAGTTGTTCGGGTCTTCATGCAGGTCGCACAGGTCGGCCACGTTGGCGCGTGCGGTGCGCCCGCCCTGGGCCTGGCGCTTGGCGACCGCGGCCTGGCGGTTCTGGTCCAGCGTGGGCGCGTGGCGGTCGATCACGCGCTGCAGGTCGGCGCGAATGGCATCGGGGTCTTGCGCCTGCTCGGCTTGCGTGTGCACCACCTGCGCCTCCACCGGCTCCAGCTTGACCAGCGACTGGCCTTCCACCAGGTAGTCGCCGGGCGCAGCCAGCAAAGCCAGCACGCGGCCGGCCAGCGGGGCGTGCAGCAGGTGTTCCATCTTCATGGCCTCGAGCACCCCGATCTGCGCACCGGCCGGCAGCACATCGCCCACCGCCACTTCGAACTGCACCAGCTTGGCGGCCATGGGCGCCTTGATCACGGGGGCGTTCGGATCTTCGTCCTGCTCCTGCGCAGAAGCCAGCGTCGCAGGGGCATGGATCGGTGGCTGGCCCGGCTTGGGCACGAACTTCTGCGCAACGGCCAGCAGGTCCGCGAGATGCTCTTCCACGAAGCGCGTATGCACCGCCTGGCGCGCAAACTCGGGCCGCTCGCCGATGGCGCGCAGCAGCGCCAGGTTGCTGGCGATGCCTTCGACTCGGCATTCCTCCAGCGCGCGCGCCGAGCGGCGCAGCGCATCCGCAAAGTGCGGCGAGGCGCTGTGCACGATCAGCTTGGCCAACAGGGTGTCGTAGTGCGGCGAAGGCGCCAGGCCGGCATAGCCATGGGTGTCGACGCGCACGCCAGGCCCGGCAGGAAGGTCGAAGCGCGACAACGCGCCGCTGGCCGGCCGGGCGTTGCCTTGGGCATCCAGCGTCTCCGCGTTGATGCGCCACTGGATGGCAAAGCCGCGCTGCGCCGCCGTCCTGTTGGCCTCGATGCCCAATTGCGCCAGCGACTGGCCCGCTGCCACACCAATCTGCAGCTGCACCAGGTCCAGGCCCGTCACCGCCTCGGTCACGGTGTGCTCGACCTGCAGGCGCGGGTTGGCCTCGATGAAGACGAAAGGCAGGCTGCGCGATGCTTCGTCCACCAGGAATTCGAAGGTGCCCAGGCCGCGGTAGCCCACCGCCTGGGCCATGCGCAGTGCCGCCTGGGTGATGCGCTCTTTCAATTCGGGGCCCAGCATCGGGCTGGGCGCGATCTCCACCAGCTTCTGGAAGCGCCGCTGCAAGGTGCATTCGCGCTCGCCGAGGCTGGCCACGGCCTGGCCATCGCCCAGCACCTGGATCTCGATGTGGCGCGCGTTGCGCATCAGGCGCTCCACATAGACGCCGGCGACACCGAAGGCCGCCTTGGCCTCTGAAGTGCAGCGCGCGTGCGCCTCGGCCAAGTCTTCGGCGCGCAGCACCGCGCGCATGCCGCGCCCGCCACCACCGCCAATCGCCTTGACCATCACGCCAGCCTGCTCGCCGCCTGCCGTCTGCTGTGCAAAAAAATCCTGCGCCTCGGCCAGCGTCACGGCGCCGCTGCTGCCCGGCATGACCGGCACATCGCATTGCTGGGCCAGCGCGCGGGCGCGCGCCTTGTCGCCGAAGAGCGCCAGTTGTTCGGCCGTGGGGCCGATGAAGACCAGGCCCGCGTCGGCGCAGGCCTGCGCGAAATCGGCCCGCTCGCTCAGGAAGCCATAGCCCGGATGCACCGCGTCGCAGCCCTGCGCGCGGGCAATCTCGATCAGGCGGGGGATGTCGAGGTAGGCCGAGGGACCGGTGGCATCAAGCGCTACGACCACGTCGGCCAGTTGAACGTGCAGGGCCGCCGCATCGTCGCGCGCATGCACCGCCACGCTGGCCAGCCCCAAGTCGCGCATGGCGCGCGCCAGCCGTACCGCGATCTCGCCGCGGTTGGCGATCAGGATCTTCTTGAACATCATTCCTTGTCTTTCAGCAGCCGGCGCAGCACCTTGCCTGCGCCGGTGGTGGGCAGCGCGTCGATGAAGCGAACCGCGCGCGGTGTCTTGTAGGGCGCCATGTTTTCGCGCGACCAGGCGATGAGCGCCTGCTCATCGACCTGCGCGCCGGGCTTTCTCACGATGAAGGCCTTCACCACCTCGCCCTTTTCCGCATCGGGCTGGGCGATGACCGCGGCCTGCGCCACCGCAGGATGCTTGATGAGGATGGTTTCGACCTCTTCGGGAAACACGCTGTAGCCCGACACCTTGATCATTTCCTTGAAGCGGCCGATGAAGCTGAGGTAGCCGTCGGCGTCGACCTTCCCCATGTCGCCGGTGTGCACCCAGCCGCCGTCGCGCAAGGTGGCGGCGGTGGCCTCGGGCTTGTTCCAGTAGCCCTTGAAGGAGCCTTCGCTCTTCAGGATGATCTCGCCCACTTCGCCCACCGGCAGCTCTGCCTGCGTGTCGGGGTTGACGATGCGAATGGTCACGCCCGGCACCGGCACGCCCTGCGTTCCCCAGCGCGGCGCGTGATGCGGCGTGTAGGTGTCGCAGGTATGGGTTTCCGACAGGCCGTAGGCCGCCTCGAAGGACGCGCAGTGGCTGGCGAAGCCCTGCCACTGCTTGGCCAGCGGCTCGGTAAAGGCAATGCCGAAGCTGGTGACCGGATTGCGGCGCAGGCTCGACAGGTCGAAACTGGCGATGTCGGGCAGCTGCATCACCGCCACGTTCATCGGCGCGATGCTGTACCACCAAGTGACGCCGTAGCGGGCAATGGCCTGCGGCACCGCATGCGGATCGAAGCGATGCAGCAGCACGCTGGTGGCGCCGGCGAGCACCGGCACGTTGACGCCCATCAGCATGCCGGCAATGTGATAAAGCGGCGCAATGGACAAGAGCACGTCGTTCTGCGTGACGCCATTGCAGTCGGCCGCGGCGCGCGTCTTGAACAGCGCATTGCCGAAGCTCAGCATGGCGCCCTTGGGCAGGCCGGTGGTGCCCGAGGTGTAGGTCATCAGCGCCACGTCGTCCATGTCGATGGCGACCGGCGCGGGCTTGGCGTCGGCACGCATCACGGCAAGGAAGTCTTCGCAGCCCGGCGGCACGATGCGCGGCTCCTGCTGCGCGGCGCGCAATTCGGCCGGAAGATCGATGCTGAGCTTCTCCTGCGATGCGGGCAGCAGGTCGGCGTAGTGCACGACGAACACATGCGAGAGCGAGGCCACCTGCTCGCGCACCTTGTCCACCACCGGAAGCAGCGGCGATGCGGCCACGATCACGCGGGCCTGCAGGTCGCCTACCTGGTAGGCCAGCTCGTGTTCCTTGTTGAGCGGGCCGCTGGGGCAGACGATGGCGCCGATCTTCTGGATGCCGTAGTGCGCCACCAGGTATTGGGGGCAGTTGTTGAGAAAGAGCACCACCGGGTCGCCTTTCTTCACGCCGATCGCCTGAAGCCGCGCCGCGAAGGCATCGCTGACGCGGTCCAGCTCGGCGTAGCTCATCGTGCTGCCGTACCAGATGCAGGCCGCGTGCGCGCCACGCTCGCTTGCGTGCGCGCGCAGGTACGCGTGCAGCGGCTGCTGCGGGCGGTCAGGAAGGCTCTTCAGTGTCTCCATGGCGTCACTCTCTCAGGGTTATCGATAGCGGCTCGCGCAGGTGGCTGGCTTGCCAACGGACGGATGTTGCAACAACAATCCTACCCATGGGTATAACTTTCGCGACACGGCACAAACCCTCTTCGGCTGCCGAAGCCGAAGCAGGCAGCACCGGCGTGGACCGACGCGCCCACTTGCCTGCAGGCACCGGCCGCCAGCGCACCGCCACCCAGGGCACCGACGTGCAGCGCGAACGCATCCTGCAAGCCGCAGCCCGGCTGTTCGCCGACCAGGGCTATGCCAACACGACGATGGCGCAGATCGTGCGCGCGCTCGGCGTGACCAAGCCTTTCGTCTACTACTACTTCCGCGACAAGCAGGAGATCTTCGAGACGCTGTCCTGGAAGCCCGCGGTCGAATGTTTCACCACGCTGGACTTTCCACCCGAGGACACGCGCTGCGCGCGCGACAAGGTGCTCGACGGCATGGAGCGGCTGATCCGCGCCACCATCGCCAACCAGCCATGCGCCTTCTTCTCGTACCGCGAGCCGCAGGTGTACCGGCCCGAGTACCTGGCGGCGCAGAAGCAGCTGGCGCACCACTTCTACGACCGGCTCTGCCCCCTGCTGGAAGAGGCGCGCCGCGATGGCGACCTCGACTTCGACGACACCAAGATCACCGCACTGGCGGCCTGCAGCCTGCCCGGCTTTCTCTATACCTGGTACCGGCCCGAGGGCCGCTATTCCGAGGACGAGCTGGTTGCCAAGCTGTGCGTGCTGGCCTGGCGCGTGATCGGCCTGCGCGAGGCCGGGGCCTGAAGTCTCTGGCCCTGCTCTTTCCTCTCTTCCCTTCCATCCCTGCCTGGAGACATCCCATGAAGAAGTCCGCTCGCCTGCGTCCGCTCGCCCTCGCCATCGTCGCCGGCCTGACGGCCGTGTCCGCCGTCCAGGCCCAAGAGACCTACAAGATCGCCTACATCGATCCGCTGTCGGGGCCCTTTGCCAACGTGGGCGAGTTGATGCTTTTGCACACGCAGTACGCGGTGGACGACATCAATGCGCGCGGCGGCCTGCCGGGCGGCAAGAAGATGCAGCTGCTGCAGTTCGACAGCAAGCTCTCGGCGCAAGAGAGCCAGAGCGCGCTGCAGGCGGCCATCGACCAGGGCGCGCGCGTGATCGTCACCGGTGGCTCGGGCTCATCGGTGGTGGCGGCGCTGGTGCAGGCGGTGTCGCGCTGGAACCAGCGCAACCCGGGCAAGGAGCTGCTGGTGCTGAACCACTCCTCGATCGACCCCGACATGACGGGCAAGAGCTGCAGCTTCTGGCACTTCCAGACCGAGGCAAACACGGCGATGAAGATGAAGGCGATCGCCAACACCATCAAGAAGACGCCGGACGTCAAGAAGGTCTACCTGCTCAATCAGGACTACGCGCACGGCAAGCAGTGGGCCTCGTACGGCCGCCAGCTGGTGGGCCTGGCGCGGCCCGACATCCAGTTCGTCGGCGAGGCCCTGCACCCCATCGGGCGGGTGAAAGACTTCGCACCCTACGTGGCCAACATCAAGCAGTCGGGCGCCGACTCGGTGATCACCGGCAACTGGGGCCAGGACATGACGCTGCTGCTCAAGGCCGCGGGCGACGCCGGCTACAACCTGCGCTACTTCAACCACAGCGCCGGCTCGGTGCCGGGCACGGTGCTGGCAGTGTCGCAGGCCAAGGTGGGGCAGCTCACTTGGGTGGCCGAATGGCATCCGGGCCAGGCTGACACGCCCAAGGCCGACGCATTGGCCAAGGCCTACAAGACCCGCACCGGCAAGGACTTCCTGGCGCCGCGCATCGAGATGACGCCGCGCCTTCTGGCCGCCGCCATCACCAAGGCCGGCAGCACCGACACGGTGAAGGTGGCCTTTGCTTTGGAGAACCTGCAGTACGACTCGGTCGTGGGGCCGGTGCGCATGCGCGGCGAAGACCACCAGTTGCTGTTGCCGCAGGTGGTGAACACGATTGCGCCGGTGGATGGGAAGACGGTCAAGGTCGGCTGGGACGGCACCGACTATGGGTTCCGTACCGATGCGGTGTACACCGGCAATGAGCTGGCGCAGGGGACGGAGTGCAGGATGGTGCGGCCGCAGGTGCAGTAGCCGCGCCGCGCCGCGCCGCGCCGCGCCAATGTTGCGCGGGCCGTGCGGCAGCGGAATCGATGGCGGTAGATCTCTTCCGAACGGCTGCCCGTCAGGCTTCCGAAGGCGCGTGGTGGCCATGTTCAGGTAGCCGTCCTTAAGGCCGATGACCGTCGTCTTTCCGAGGACGAACTTGACGAAGTTCTCTCCCGCTCCGGCACGCTGAGGCCTGCCGGCATTTCCGGCAACGTCGTCCCCACTCGCCGACGGCGTTTTCTTGGCGTCAATTTTGAAATCCTTGGCTCTGCGCATCTGCAGTTCTGCTCTTCAGTCAAACATGCGCACTTCGAAGGACGCCTTGGTTGCTATCAGCCAGCCTCCCTCCACCTTGTGCATGACGAAGTGATCGTTGAAAAGCTTCTTTCCAATCCGCACTCTCACGGTTGCCGTTGAAAGGACGTCCGAAATGTTCTCCATGGAGAGAATCGCCTCGTCCCTTAGTGCGCCAGTCGATTGAGGACTCGGCCTTCCGTTGATGAGCGCGGCATAGTCCGGCGACGACAGGGTGTTCAGCTGGCCTTCCTGAACCCACTGGACAAGACTGTTCGGGTGGAAGACCTTGTTGAAGTCACGGCTCTTCGGCTCATATGCCAAATTGAAATAGTCATCGATCAAGGCGAGGACGGCTTGGGTCTGGGTCATTGCTTCTTTCTTGAATAGTCGAAGGACTCGTATAGTGAAAGCTCCCCCCGCCCTCGGCAACTGCGAACCGGTTATCGCTGCCATTACAGGAACACATAGATCATGGAAGACCTCGATGGAGGACTCGTGAGCGGCTTGCTTGCCCTTGCAGCTGTAGCCGAATCCAAGAGCTTTGGTCGCGCTGCATCGCGTCTGGGCAAGACTCAGCCAGCGGTGAGTCGCGCTATCCAGCGATTGGAGGACCGTCTGCGCGCGAAGCTCGTGCATCGCACCAGCCGGCACGTTGAAGTGACGGAGGCTGGGCACGAGCTGCTATCCAAGGTGCTGCCGTTGCTTCAGGGGATCGAAGAGGCGGCTGTCGGCGCCTCGGACCAGACCTCGGTGGTCAACGGAACACTCCGCGTGGCGTGCGATGCCGTGTTCGCCCGCCTTGTGCTGGCACCGGAGTTGGCCCAGTTCCTGAGGGACCACCCTGCTCTTCAATTGAAGCTGGAAACCAGGAACGACCTCCCGGACCTGGTGAGCGACGGATTCGATCTCGCGATACGGTTTGGACCGCCGTCTGTTTCAAGCCTGGTCTGTCGCAGGCTCTACAGTCCGCGGATCCTGACTGTGGCCGCACCGTCTTACCTGGCGCAACGCGGTCGACCGAAGTCGCCGCAGGATCTGGTCGATGACGGCCATGAATGCATCCAGGCCATCGACCCGGCTACCGATAGGCCCTTCGAATGGGAGTTCTGGCGCGGCAATGAGAAGGTGAAGGTTGCCGTCAGCGGGAACCTGACAGTCACGGATGCAGGGACCAAGATTGGGGCTTGCCTTGCAGGCTACGGGATCGCCCAAGTGATCGACTTGGGAATCGACACGCACCTGCGTGCGGGCACGCTGGAGCCGATTCTGACGGACTGGCCCGACGAATCGTTCCCTCTTTACGTCTATTACCCCAGTCGGAACCACGTTCCGGCCAAGGTCAGAGCGTTCATCGACTTTGTTGTCAGCATGATGCCTGGGCCGCAATCGGAAGGCCGTGGCGCGCGCCAGCGGCCGCCATTCGTATACGAATCAGCGCTTCACGCGTCGTGACACCCAAGCAGATGCCGTATGCAGTGGTGCCGCATTGCGGATCTGCGCGAAGGTGGGGGAGCGATCTCCGTCCCTACCGCATCAGCGCATCCAATGGTGCGGCAATATGGGGGGGCCAGTTTGTCGTGTCGCCTGACAGCTTCGCAGGGAGTACGGACGTAGAGTCACGCGAGTTGGCAAATCCCATTGTGCGGGCTCAATGATCGCAAAAATGGCCGGGTCCAGCCCATCGCGAGGCCGACGTCTACGACCGCTCCCGCTACAGAGCAGCAGTCGCAGGTTTGCGACCAGTGCGTACCGCCGGTCAAAGCGCGGTCCGGTAGCGCCGTGCAAACGAACCACCGATCAAATCCTTTGAGCTTTGAGATCTGGTCAACATCAACGTAAGTGACCCGCGCGGACGATCACCCCTCCTTCAAACCCGTCATCCTGTTCCTTCTTGCCGGGCCATCGAGAACGGCGCAGGATGATCTCGCCGGCGAAAAGATCCTTGATGGCGCCTCGACCCGAGGGCCCCCAACGCAGCAACGGTAGGTAATCAGCCAATGAACGCAGACCCGCCTTCTTGCGCAGTGTCGGACGAGGCTGTACTGCGGATCGTGCGGGAAGTCTTGACCGAACTCCACCCAGGTCGCGCGGACACGGGCCCGGTGACGCTGGACAGCGCGCTCGAGGAAGACCTTGGCCTGGACAGCCTGGCGCGCGTGGAGCTGCTGACGCGTCTCGAGCGCGCGTTCGGCGTGCGCCCGCCGGAGCAGATGCTGAGCACGGCCGAAGCGCCTCGGGACCTGCTGCGTGCGCTGCTGGCCGCACGTGGCCCACACCAAACGCAGGTGCTGCAGGCACAGCGGCTCCCGGTGCCCGAACGCGTCTCGCAAGCGCCGCACGCGGCGGCGACCCTGCAGGAGGTGCTCGACTGGCACGTGCGGGCTCATCCGCAGCGCGAGCACGTTGTGATCGACAACGGCGACGACGGACTGACGCGCCTACGGTATGCCGAGTTGCAGCAGGGCGCCGCTTGCGTCGCCGCGGGGCTGCTGGATCGCGGCTTTCAGCCGGGGCAGCCGGTGGCGCTCATGCTGCCGACCAGCCTTGAGTACTTTGTCAGCTTCGCCGGCATTCTGCTCGCCGGCGGCATCCCGGTACCGATCTACCCGCCGGCGGGCGCGGCGCAGATCGAGGAGCATCTGCGGCGTCACGTCGGCATCCTCACCAACGCGCTGGCCACGGTGCTGATCACCGTACCGCAGGCCAAGGCGCTGGCGACGCTGCTCAAGTCGCAGGTGCCGTCGCTGCGCGTTGTCTGTACCGTTGAAGAGCTGTCCTCGTGTACTGCCTCCTTGGAGCGCTTCACTGCCCATGCAAGCGACATCGCTTTGCTGCAGTACACCTCCGGCAGTACCAGCAGTCCCAAGGGAGTGGTCCTGACGCACGCCAACCTGCTCGCCAACCTGCGGGCCATGGGGAAGGTCCTGCAAGTCAGTTCCGAAGACGTCTTTGTCTCGTGGCTGCCGCTGTACCACGACATGGGGCTGATCGGGGCGTGGCTCGGCAGCCTGTACTACGCGTATCCGCTAGTGGCGATGTCGCCGCTGAGGTTTCTCGCGCGACCCGAACGCTGGCTGTGGGCCGTGCACCGGCACTCCGGCACGCTATCGGGCGGGCCCAACTTCGCCTACGAGTTGTGCCTGCGCAGGCTGGACGAGGCCACGCTGGACGGGCTCGACCTTTCCAGTTGGCGATTTGCATTCAACGGCGCCGAACCAGTCAGCGCGACGACCATGCTGGAATTTCAGCAACGCTTCGTCCGCTACGGGCTGCGGCCGCAAGCCCTGGCACCCGTGTACGGACTGGCGGAGACTGCGCTGGGCCTGACCTTCCCGCCGCCAGGGCGGGGGCTGATCGTGGACCGCATCGACCGGCAGGCGTTCTCGCGCTCGGGCCGCGCACTGTCCGCGGCGACCGGCGCGTCTGATGTGCAGCTGGTCGTGGCATGCGGCCAGCCGCTGCCGGGCCATGAAGTCCGCCTGGTCGACTCGACGGGACGTGAGGTGGCGGAACGCCAGGAAGGGCGTCTGCTATTCAAGGGGCCGTCGGCGACCAGCGGCTACTTCCGCAACTCGAAAGAGACGCATCGACTGTTCGATGGCGAATGGCTGGACTCGGGCGACTACGCCTACATGGCACAAGGCGACGTCTATATCACCGGCCGCGCGAAGGACGTGATCATTCGGGGCGGCCGTCAGGTGTATCCATATGACCTGGAGGAGGTCGTCGGCGCGATTCCCTCCATCCGCACGGGCTGCGTTGCCGTGTTCGGCAGCCCGGACCCCCGCACGCGCAGTGAACGGGTCGTTGTCATGGCGGAAACCCGCAATATGTCCCCCGAGGTGCAGGCGCAACTGCGCCGCCAGATCAACACCGCCGTGGTCAGTGTCCTCGGTGCGCCGCCGGACGACGTGGTCCTGGTGCCGCCGCACACGGTCTTGAAGACATCCAGCGGCAAGATCCGTCGCGCGGCCAGCCGCGAACTGTACGAGAACGGTGGCGCTTCGCCCGTGCAGCTGGCGCCGTGGCGGCAGATCGCGCGGTTTGCTGGGCAGGCGATGCTGCCGCAACTACGACGTGCCTGGCGCTTTGGCGCGACGGTGGCTTACGCTGGGTATGTCTGGCTGGTGTTCTGGCTGCTCGCGCCCATCACGTGGGCGCTGGCCGCCGTGCTGCCCAAGGCGTCCTGGAGCTGGGCGCTGAGTCGCCATGCGGCCCGGCTCTTCTTTCGTCTGTCCGGGCTCCCGTTTGCGGTTGAGGGACTCGAAAATTTGCCGCGTGAGGCGACCTGCGTGGTCGTGGCAAACCACGCGAGTTATCTGGATGGAATCACCCTGGTCGCCGCACTGCCGCGCCATTTCCGCTTTGTCGCCAAGCGAGCGCTCCAGGAACAGTTCATCCCACGGGTGTACTTGCGAGGTCTCGGCGCCATTTTTGTAGACCGCGACGACTCGCAGCGCGGGGCGGAGGACGTCGCGCGGGTGACGCGCGGCGTTTGCGCCGGCACAGCCATGTTGTTCTTTCCGGAAGGCACGTTCCGGCGCGTCCCAGGCTTGCTACCGTTCCATGCGGGCGCGTTCTCTGCGGCAGCGCAGGCCGGAGTGCCCGTGGTGCCGGTGACGATTCGCGGCACGCGCTCCGTGCTGCGCGACGGTCAGTGGTTCCCACGCCGCGTGCCGATCGACGTGATGGTCAGTGCCCCGATCCGACCGGATGGTGACGACTGGTCAGCGTCGATCCGGCTGCGCGACGCCGTGCGCGCGGAGATCCTGAACCGGTGCGCAGAGCCGGATGCGGGCGATGTGGGGCGCTTGCATTCGTAGGGTCGCGTGGTCCTGAGTTAGTGGGAGCCCACCGTTCGTTTCCTATCAAGGTCGAAGTGGATGGCGCCACGCTCCATGAGGGACATGTCGTCACCGGCAACTGGCCGCTTTCGCTGTGGCCATGGCTGCCGATGGGTGGTGTGATTTCTCACCTGGCGTTCAAACCATGAGCGATGTGGTCGGCTTGAGCGGCATCCGCAGCACAAGTCCAGTCGGGCTACAAGGGCCAGCCCCTGTCCGCCTTCCTCGGCAAGCCTGCGCCGCCGCTCGCCCCAACGATTAATTTCTTGCCCGCCACCACCGGCATCAAGACGAGCTTCTATGAGTACCTGGACGCTGCGCTTCAGTACGTGCCGGTGAACGCCGAAAACAGGGAGGTGCGCGCCCGCATGGCCCGGATAGGGATTGGCGCGGGCAAGACCTTCGAGTTCAAAGACCTTTCGCTCGAACACAAGGCGGCGGTTCTGCTCGGTATGAAGGACGGCGACGAGAAGGTGGACAAGTGGTTCGCCAGCGGGCTGAAAGACGTGAACGGCTGGAAGATCGGGTCCTCCTTCGGTGACCAGTCCTTCTACAAGGGCGACTGGTTGATGCGCGCCGGTACAGCCAAGGGCGGCATCTACGGCAGCCACGCGCGCCAAAATGGCGAAACGTGCGCCATCGAAGGTTGTGTATGCCGACGACACGCGGTCCTTAAGTCGCGATGCCCAACCGTCGCAATCGGGCCCGAACCGGCTGTACAGCTTTCTCCGAAGCGGCCCTCCAGTTGAGCAACAACTTTCTGACCCATGTATGCGAGCGATGCAGAATTCTTGAGCACGGTGAATCAGCCCATCGTCATGGTTGTTGTGCAAGCGCTTTATTGCATTGGATCGCGGCCTTCAAGTACTGCGACTCTCAACACAAGACCCGGCGTGAATCACTTCGACGAAGACGCCATCGCCATGTAATCCACGCTGAGCTGCGTCAGCGTCCGCACCCCCACCGCCAGGCTCGCCTCGTCCACAAAGAAACGCGGCGAATGATTCGGCTCTGCCTTCTGGGCATCCTGCCCCACGGGCGTGGCACCGATCATCACGAACAGCCCCGGCGCCTTCTGCGCGAAGAAGGAGAAGTCCTCGCCGCCGGTGCCCTTCGGGATCACCATCGCCTTGGCGCCCGGAATGCGGCTGAGGCTGGGCGTCATCTGCTCGGTCAGCTTGGCATCGTTGATGGTCGGCGCATAGCCGTCGGCCTCGAAGTGCACGTGCGCCGTGCCACCGCCGCTTTGGGCGATGTGCTCGGCCGTCTCGCCCATGCGCTTCATGATGAACGCGCGCATGCCCTCGTCGTAGGTGCGCAAGGTGCCGCTCATCTCGGCGTTGTCGGGAATGATGTTGTAGCGGGTGCCGGCGTTGAAGGTGCCCACGCTCAGAACCGACGGTTCCTTGGTCACGTTGACCTGGCGGCTCGCGATGGTCTGCAAGCCCAGCACGATCTGCGAGCCCAGCACGATCGGGTCCACGCCGCTCCAGGGCATCGAGCCATGCGTTTGGCGGCCCTTCACGCTGACCTTGAAGGTGTCGGAACTGGCGGTGATGGGGCCGGCCTTGTAGCCGATCTCACCCGTGTTCAGGCCCGAGGCCAGATGCAGGCCGAACACCACGTCGGGCTTGGGTGCGTCGAAGGCGCCTTCGGCCAGCATGCGGCGCGCGCCGCCGATCTCGGCGTTGGGCAGCTTCTCCTCGGCCGGCTGGAACATGAGCTTCACGGTGCCCGGCAACTGGTCCTTCATCGAGGCCAGCACCTCGGCCACGCCCATCAGGATCGCCACGTGGCCGTCATGGCCGCAGGCATGCATCACGTCGACCTCCTTGCCGGCCCAGGTGGCGCGCGCCTTCGACGCAAAGGGCAGATCCAGCTGCTCCTTCACCGGCAGCGCGTCCATGTCGGCGCGCAAGGCCACCACCGGGCCGGGCTTGCCGCCCTTGAGCGTGGCCACCACGCCCGTCACGGCCACGCCCTCGCGCACCTCGTAGCCGAGCGCCTTCAGGTGCGCCGCCACCAGGGCCGCGGTGCGCTTTTCCTGATTGCCGAGTTCCGGATGCTGGTGGATGTCGCGGCGCCAGGCGATCACCTTGGGCTCGACCGCCTTGATGCGCTCTGCGATCAGCGGGTACATCGCCTGCGCCTGGACCGGCGCGGGCACTGGCGGGGCCTTGTCCTGGGCGCTGGCAGCCAGCGCACAAAGGGCGAGAACGGCGGGCAGGCAGGCAGTTGGGCGCAGGCGGGGGCGGGGGCGGCGAAGCTTGGGCATTGTTGAACCGAGGAAGGAAAGGAGCCGTCGAGCTTAGGCATCCCTCCGATTTCGATCCAATCGAATTTCCATCGGCCGATAATCTGTCCTTATCGATGGCTTCTTCCGCCGCGCCCGCCCCGCCTTCTTCGTCCTTCTCGCTGCACGAGCGCCTGCTCGCGCGCTTGCGCCTTCGCCACCTGCGGCTGGTGGACGCCCTGGCCACGCATGCAAACTTGCGGCGCGCGGCCGAGGCGGTGCACATGAGCCAGCCGGCAGCCACCCAGATGCTGCGCGAACTGGAGGCGCTGCTCGATGTGCCCCTGTTCGAGCGCCACGCACGCGGCATGCGCATCACCGAGGCCGGGCGCCTGCTGGCCGCCCATGCGCGCATGGCCATCGACGCCTTGCGCGTCGCCACCGACGGCCTGGCGGCGCTGGCCGCGCAGGAGGCCCGGCCGCTGCGCATCGGCGCGCTCGATGCCGCCCTGGCCAGCGTGCTGCAGCCCGCCCTGCCGCGCCTGCTGGCGCAACACCCGGCCCTGCGCCTGGTGATCGAGGAAGGCAGCAGCGAGCGCCTGCGCACCGGCTTGACGGGCGGCGCCTTCGACATCGTGCTGCTGCGCAAGCCGGCGCACCTGGAGCCGGGGCAGCGCTTCATTGCCCTGCGCAGCGATCGAATGGTGGTGATTGCCAGCGCCGGGCATCCGGCGGCGCGGCGCAAGCGCCTGCGCCTGTCCGACCTGGTCGATTCGCGCTGGATCCTGCCGCCGCCGCATTTCGCGGTGCGCCAGGCGCTCGACGCCGCCTGGGCTCGCGAGAAGAAGGCGCCACGCGAGCACAGCGTGCAGACCTTGTCGCCGCACGTGCTGCGCAGCCTGCTGGCCCAGCCGGACGTGGTGATGCCGGTGCCCCGGACGCTGCTGGACCGGGTCGACCGCAGCGCCGTGGTGGAGCTCAAGCTGGCGCAGCTGGATGCGCCGATCGAGCCGCTGGGCCTCCTGTACCGCAGCGGCGACGACAGCCCCGTCAAGACCCTCTTGATCGATTTCCTGGTGGGCGAGGCCAAGGGCGCGTGACGGTGGCGCTCGCCGTGAACGCGTTCCACAATCATGGTCATGAGCACGCCCACCATCCACCTGATCGGCGCCCCCACCGACATCGGCGCCAGTGTTCGCGGCGCCGGCATGGGGCCGGACGCGCTGCGCGTGGCCGACCTGCCCGCCATCCTGGCGCGGCACGGCTTCGGCGTGGTGGACGCGGGCAACCTGTCGGGTCCTGCCACGCCCTGGGCGCCGCCGAGCAACGGCTTGCGGCATCTGGATGAAGTGGTGGCCTGGAACCGCGCGGTGTACGGTGCGGTCGATGGCGCCCTGGCCGCCGGCCATGTGCCGCTGCTGATGGGCGGCGACCATTGCCTGGCCGTCGGCTCGATCAGCGCGGTGGCGCGACACGCGCGCGCACGCGGCCAGAAGCTGCGCGTGATCTGGCTCGATGCCCACTCCGACGTCAACACCGAGGCCACCAGCCCCAGCGGCAACCTGCACGGCATGCCGGTGGCCTGCCTGCTCGGCCATGGCCCGGCGGCGCTGCGCGGCTGGAGCGGCGAGCCGGCCGCGCTGGATGCCAAGGCGCTGCGCTTCATCGGCATCCGCAGCGTCGACGCGCAAGAGAAGCTCGCCATCCGCAAGCTCGGCCTGCAGGTCTTCGACATGCGCCACATCGACGAGAACGGCATGCGCGTCACCATGACCGAGGTGCTGGGCGACATCGACGACAACACGCACCTTCATGTGAGCTTCGACCTCGACTGCCTGGACCCGGCCGATGCGCCCGGGGTGGGCACCGGCGTGCGCGGCGGGCCCACCTACCGCGAGATGCAGCTGTGCATGGAAATGATTGCGGACACCGGCCGCCTGGGTTCGCTCGACGTGGTCGAGCTCAACCCCGCGCTCGACGTGCGCAACACGACTGCCGAGGTGGCGGTGGAACTGATCGAAAGCCTGTTCGGCAAGTCAACCCTCGCACGCTGATGCACAGGGCCGATCGCGAAATACTTCTCGGAAGCTGAATTCTTCGAAGCTACACTGCGCCGCAGTTGTCAACAAGACGTGACGCCTCAAGCGCCACACGAAGAATATGACGCTGCTGAGTGGGGTTGCGGATGTGCTTCGTTCACATCCCGAGATCGCTTTGTTCCTGGCCTTGTGCATCGGCTACGCGATCGGACAAATCAGGTTCGGCCCCATCCAGCTGGGCGGCATCTGCGGCACCCTGATTGCCGCGCTCTTCATCGGCCAACTCGGCGTGACGCTGGAGCCCAGCGTGAAGAACGTGTTCTTCATGCTCTTCATCTTTGCCCTGGGCTATGCCGGCGGGCCGCAGTTCTTTGCCAACCTGAATGCCAAGGGCCTGCGCATCGGCCTCTTGTGCCTGATCGAGGTGGTGGTGGTGCTGGCCCTGGTGCTGGCCGCCACCCACTTCATGAAGCTGGACCAGGGCACGGCCGCGGGCCTCATGGCCGGGGCCGCGACCGAATCTGCCGTGGTGGGCACCGCCACCGACGCGATCTCCAAGCTGGCGCTGCCGGCCGAAGAGATCAAGCAGCTGCAGGCCAACGTGGTCACGGCCTACTCCATCACCTACATCTTCGGGCTCATCACCATCGTGGTGGTCACCAGCCAGGTATTCCCGCTGATCCTGCGGGTGAACCTGCGCGACGAGGCCGAGAAGCTGTGGAAGTCCATGGGCGGGCGCGAGGAAGATGCCAGCGCCACCGCGGCCGTGCCCGAGCTGGTGGGCCGCGTCTATGAAGTGACGGCCCGCGCCGGCGGCATGGTGGCGCGCGTGGACGCGCGGCTGCACGGCAGCGGCAGCGTGCAGGGGCTGATCCGCGGCGGCCAGAAGATCGCCTTCGCGCCCGACACGCAACTGCAGACCGGCGACCGGTTGCTGATCATCGGCCACCGCCATGCGCTGGTCGAGCTGGCGCAGGCGGCCGCCGGCCTGGGGCGCGAATCGGCGGATGCCAGCGCCTTCGGCCTGGTGCTGGAAAGTGCCGAGCTGGTCGTGCGCAACAAAGCGGCTCAGGGCCTGACGCTTCGCGAGCTCTCCTTGCCGCAGGCCGGCAACGGCGGCAAGCCGCTGGTGGGCGGGAGCGTCCTGGTGGCCAGCGTGGAACGGGGCGCCCAGCGGATGCCGCTGCTGCCGGACCTGCAGCTGCAACTGGGCGACAAGCTCAAGCTCTTCGGCACCGCCGCGGAACTGGCCGCCGCGGTGCCACTTCTGGGCGAGCCGGTACTCAAATCAGTCAAGAGCAATATCGCCTTCGCCGCCATCGGCATCGTGCTGGGCGTGTGGATCGGCATGTTCAGCGTCAAGCTCGGCGGCATCGCGCTGTCGCTGGGAACCGGCGGCGGCGCGCTGCTCACCGGCCTGGTGTTCGGCTGGTATCAGGCCAGGCACCCCAGCCGCCTGAGCGTGCCCGACGATGCGCTGTCCTTGCTCAAGGACATTGGCCTGGCCACCTTCATTGCCTGCGTCGGCCTGGCCTCGGGGCCGCAGGCGCTCGACCTGGTGCGCAAGTACGGCGTCTCGCTGCCGCTGATGGGCGTGGCCATTGCCGTGCTGCCGGCCTTCTGCTCGCTGATGGTGGGCCACTTCCTGCTGAAGTTCGAAGCCCCGGTGCTGCTGGGCGCCATCGCCGGCCAGCAGTGCAGCACGCCGGCGCTCAGCGCCATCCAGAGCGCGGCGGGCAACACCACGCCGCTGCTCGGCTACACGATCACCTACGCAATCTCCAACGTCATCCTGCCCCTGATGGGGCCCGTCATCGTCGCGCTCGCCGGCCTCGTGCAGAGCCAGTGAGCCGCGGCGTCAATCGCACGAAGAAAGGAAAGGACACATGGATTGGCTGCACGGAATCTTCAAGCACTCGCCCGAGATCGCGCTGTTTCTCTCGCTGGCCCTCGGCTACCTGATCGGCAAGATCAAGTTCGGCAAGTTCCAATTGGGCGGCGTGGCCGGTTCGCTGCTGGTGGCGGTGATCGTCAGCCAGGTGGGCGTCGAGATCGATTCGGGCGTGAAGGCCGTGTTGTTCGCCCTCTTCATCTACGCGGTGGGCTACGAGAGCGGGCCGGGCTTCTTCAACGCGCTGGGCAAACAGTCGATCAAGGAGATCCTGCTGGCCGTGGTGATGGCCGCCAGCGGCCTGGCCACGGTGGTGGTGATGGCCAAGCTGTTCGGGCTGGACAAGGGCCTGGCCGCCGGCGTGGCGGCGGGCGGGCTCACGCAGTCCGCCATCATCGGCACCGCGGGCGACGCCATCGCCAAGCTGGGCCTGGCCGCCGACGAGACGCAGCGCCTGCAGGCCAACGTGGCGATCGGCTATGCCGTGACCTACGTGTTCGGCTCCTTCGGCGCCATCATCGTGTGCGTCAACATCCTGCCCAAGCTGATGGGCCGCAGCATCCGTGACGACGCCATTGCCGCCGAAGCGAAGCAGCAGGCCGGCGTGCAGGTGCTGGCCGAAGGCCAGCAGGCCGCGGCACCCGACCTGATCGGCCGCCTGTACGTCGTGGCAGCGGGCAAGGCGCGCAGCGTTGCGCAGATCGAGGAAGCGGCCGATCCGCCCGTCACCATCGAGCGCGTGAAGCGCGGTGGCAAGTTCATCGAGGTCTCGCCGCAACTGACGCTGCAGGCCGACGACATCGTGCTGGTGGTGGGGCGCCGCGCCGCGGTGGTGGCCAGCGCCGCGCTGCTGGGCAAGGAGGTCTATGGCGTCGACGGCATGGCGCTCACCATGCAAAAGCGCGACGTCGTCATCACCCGCAAGGAACTCGATGGCCAGACGGTGGCGCAGATCCGCGGCGCCACCGCCGGCGGCGTGCGCCACGGCGTCTACGTGGTGCAGCTCAAGCGCATGGGCAAGCCGCTTTCGATGACGCCCGACCTGGTGGTGCAGGCCGGCGACACGGTGACCCTGTACGGCGCCGAGCATGACGTGCGGCGCGTCGCCAGCGCGGTCGGCGAGGTGATCATCCCGAGCAGCAAGACCGACTTCGTCTACCTCGGCGCGGGCCTGGTGGTGGGCCTTCTGATCGGCCTTCTGGTGGTGAAGGTCGGCGGCATTCCGCTCACACTGGGATCGGGCGGCGGCGCGCTGCTGGCAGGCCTCCTCTTCGGCTGGTACCGCGCCAAGCGCCAGACCTTCGGCGAGATGCCGCCCGGCGCGGTGCAGATCCTGAAGGACCTGGGCCTGGCCGGTTTTGTCGCGGTGGTCGGCCTGCAGTCGGGCCTGCAGGCGGTGACCACCATCAAGGAACATGGCATCACGATCTTCGGCGTGGGCGTGGTCGTGACCATCGTGCCGATGATCATCACCATGCTGATCGGGCGCTATGTGCTGCGCTACGAGAACACGGCCATCTTTGCCGGCGCCCTGTCGGGCTCGCGCAGCGCCAACCCGGCCTTCGGCGAGGTGCTGGACAAGGCGGAGAACGCGATTCCCACCGTGCCCTTTGCCATCACCTATGCATTGGCGAACGTGCTGCTGACCTTGCTCGGCCCGCTGATCGTGGCCCTGGCTTGAACCTGCTCAACCCTTCGCAAAAGGAGATTTCTCATGGACTTTCGTGACGTCGAAAAACTGGCGGCCCTGAGCCCCTTCGAACTGAAGGACGCGCTGATCCAGGTGGCCAAGGAAAGCGACCGCTCGATGCTCAACGCCGGCCGCGGCAACCCGAACTTCCTGGCCACGACGCCGCGCTACGGCTTCTTCCAGTTCGGCCTGTTTGCCATGACCGAGGCCGAGCGCTCCTTTGCCTACATGGACGACGTGGGCGGCTTCCCGCAGCGCGAAGGCATCGAGGCGCGCTTCGAGATCTTCGTGGCGCGCAACAAGGGCGTGCAGGGCGTGCGATTCATCGACGCGGCCGTGTCCTATGTGCGCGACCAGTTGGGCCTGTCGGCCGGCGACTTCATCTACGAGATGTGCGAGGCCATCCTGGGCTGCAACTACCCGGTGCCCGACCGCATGCTGCGCCTGTCGGAAATCATCGTGGGCAAGTACATCCACCAGGAAATGATCGGCAAGCACCCCTTTGCCGGCAAGTTCGACATGTACGCGGTGGAAGGCGGCACCGCCGCCATGACCTACCTGTTCAACAGCCTGCGCGAGAACCACATCATCAAGAAGGGCGACACCATCGCCCTGGGCATGCCGATCTTCACGCCCTACATCGAGATCCCGCACCTGAACGACTACGAGCTGGTGGAAGTCGAGGTCGACGCGCCGATGGAAAACAACTGGCAGTTCAGCAAGAAGGAGCTCGACAAGCTGCTGGACCCCAAGGTGAAGGCCTTCTTCCTGTGCAACCCGAGCAACCCGCCTTCGGTGAAGCTCAGCGACGAGGTGCTGGCGCAGATTGCCGCCATCGTGAAAAAGCGCCCCGACCTCATCATCCTGACCGATGACGTGTACGGCACCTTCGCGGACGACTTCGTGTCGCTCTTTGCCATCTGCCCCTACAACACCATCCTGGTGTATTCGTACTCCAAGTACTTCGGCGCCACCGGCTGGCGCATGGGCGTGGTGGCCACGCACGAGAAGAACGTGCTGGACGAGAAGATCTCCTTCCTGCCCGAGCCCCTGAAGAAGCAGCTGGACGAGCGCTATGGCTCCATCACCACCACGCCGCGCGAACTCAAGTTCATCGACCGGCTGGTGGCCGACAGCCGCACCGTGGCGCTCAACCACACAGCGGGCTTGTCGACGCCTGTGCAGGCGCAGATGGTGATGTTCTCGCTGTTCAGCCTGATGGATGAGCGCGAGGCCTACAAGCAGTCGATGAAGCGCATCGTGCACCGGCGCAAGGCGGCGCTGTACCGCGAGCTGGCGCTGCCGGTGCCGCAGGATCCGAACTCGGTGAGCTACTACCACCTGCTGGACACGCAGGACATTGCCACGCAGATGTATGGCGCGGCGTTCGGCAAGTGGCTGGTCAAGCGCCTGAAGCCCAACGAGGGACTGTTTCGCATCGCCCAGGCCAGCGGCGTGGTGCTGCTGCCGGGCAAGGGCTTCGGCACCGATCATGCGTCCGGCCGCGTCTCGCTGGCCAACCTCAACGAATACGACTACGCCAACATCGGCCGCGCGCTGCGCGAGATGGCGGCCGAGTACTACGAGGTCTTCAAGAAGGAAGGCGGTGGCAAGGGCGCGGCCGGTTCGGCGGCCGTCAAGGCCAAGGCGCCAAAGAAGGGCAAGAAGTAAGGCGGCGCGCGAAGGCGGTGCACGTCCTTTCAGGCGTGCGCCGCCTCGGCGCTCACCGGGCAGCGCAGTTCCAGCGTGGTGCCGGACTCGCCGGAGCGTATTGCGAGCGTGCCGCCGAGCCGGGCGGCGCGCGCCCGCATGCTCGGCAGCCCCATGCCGCCGGCCGGGGCAGATAGCGCCGCAAAGCCCCGCCCGTTGTCGCGCACGATCAGGGCCAACTCGCCCCGCACGGCCACGACCTGCACCTCGACCCGGGTCGCCCCGCTGTGCTTGAGCACATTGGCCATGGCCTCCTGCAGCACGCGCAGGAAGTCCAGGCTGCGCCGTCCGCCCAGGCGGCTGCCGGCCAGCCCTTCCAGCCGCCAGGTGCATTCGATGTCGCCGGCTTCCAGCACGCGCGTCATGCGGTGGCGCAGCGGCACCAGGCGCTCGGCGATCTCGTCGGTGTCGTCGAAGGAAGAGCCTTCGATGATCAGGCGCAGGTCGTCGTTGACCTCCTCCAGCGCCCACAGCGCGGTGGCGCGCTCGCCCTGCGCCTGCTCGCGCAAGGTGTTGATGTGGCTGCTGAGCGTGAGGCCCAGGCCGTCGTGCAGGTCGCGCACCAGGCTCAGGCGCTCGGTCAGGCGCGTCTGCACCAGCTCGGCCGCATGCTGCTGGCGCAGGCCTTCGGCCAGGCGCCGGGTGGCGTCGTCGACGCGCTGGCGCAGTTCGGCATTGAAGTTCTCGATGAGCTGCATGCCCTTCACCAGGCGCCAGGTCAGCGCGAAGGAGATGCCCAGCAGCGTGGCGCTGGAGGCCAGGGTCGAGTAGTAGCGGCTGCCCGGCAGCACCTGCAGGAAGACCAGCGTGTCGTGCAGGCCGGCCGCGAAAGGCATCATCAGGCACAGCGCGAGCACCGCGGCCTCGAGCCGGCGCGAGCGGATGGCATGCCAGACGATGACGGCGCAGCCCGCGACGTAAACAGCCAGCGCGGCCATCACGGTGACATTGCGCGCGCCGGCGACCATCGGCTGCGGCACAAAGGCCAGCGCGATGAACAGCAAGGCCACGGCGCCCGCAGCCCGGCGCGGCCAGCGCTGCCGGACATTGCAGAAGGCCAGCGCAAACAGGAAGAAGCACACCAGGCTGGCGAACATCGCGATGTGGTTGGCACGCTGGAAGGCCGCTGTGCTGGCAAAGGGCCAGGCTTCGAGCGCGACGTAGTTGTAGGAATACGGCACCCAAAGCAGCGAGAACAGGCTGAACCAGCCGTAGCTCACCTCGCTGCGGCGCAACAGCCACAACATGCCGTAGAGCACGCCCATCACCAGCGTCAGGCCCAGCGCCATCCATTGCAGCGAGCGCAGCACCAGTGTGTCGCTGTCGTGTGCTGCCTGCAGGGCGGCGGGCTCGCCGAGCTGCACTCGGCCCAGCCCCGGCTGGTAGTCGGCGAAGCCGGAAACGCGCACCAGCAGCTCGTTGACGCCGGGGCGCAGCAGCGGCTTGTCCAGCAGCCAGTAGCGCGGCAAGTTCCAGCTGCGCGACAGCGGCTCCACCCGATGCGCGTCGCGCGCGATCTCGCCGCCGTTGACGTAGACGGCGCCGGCCATGTTGAGGTCGGTGATGCGCAGGGCGCGCGGCGCGACGGCGGCTGCGTCGTCGGGTTCCCGCCAGCGCAGGCGATACCACACCACGCCGTCGTAGCCGGGCCAGCGCCGGGACGCCCAGCCGTCGGGCAGTTGCACCGGCGTCCAGCCTTCGGCCGGCGCGCGTTGGGCGTGCCAGTCGGCGCGCACCGCCTCGATGCTGTCGAAGACCGGGGCTGGCGCGCTTGCCCTGGCCGGCGCGCCGAACAGAAGCAGCCCGGCCAGCAGCAGGATCAGGGCAGCAAGCCCTGCGTGCGCGCGCTGTAGACCGCTGCGGCGCGCGAGCGCACCGCCAGCTTGCGGTAGATGTTCTTGGCGTGGCATTCGACGGTATTGATCGACAGGCTGAGGCTGGTGGCGATTTCGCGGTTGCTGAGACCTTGCGCAACCAGCTGGAGCACGTCCATCTCGCGTTCGCTGAGTTCGGCGGTGGCCGCCTGCAAGGGCGGCGCGCCGATCTTAGTGGCAAGCGGGGCTTGCGGCGCGGGCGCCGGCGCCATCAGCGCCAGAATGCGGCGCGCAATCACCGGGTCGATCGGCGCACCGCCGCGCTGCAGGCTGGCCAGCGACAACTGCAGTTCGATGTCGCTGCCGTTCTTCAACAGGTAGCCCACCGCGCCGCCGCGCAGTGCCTGCAGCACGGTGGCGTCGTCGCCCAGGCTGGAGATCACCACGGCTTCCACCGAGGGGACATACACCTGCATCCAAGGCAGCAGGTCGAGGCCGCTGCCGTCGGGCAGGCCGACGTCGAGCAGGGCCAGGTCGAAGCGGCGCTGCAGCAGCAGGGCGCGCGCCTCGGCCAGCGAGCATGCCGTGGCGCTGCGCGCGTGCGGCGCCACCAGGGCCGTGACGCGCGACAGGCGCTGGCGCACTGCCGCGTCGTCATCCACGATCAGGATGTCTTGCACGGAAACGGCCTCGCTGTCTTCATGAAAGCCATTGTCACTGCTTGCCCGTGAAACTCATGGGCACCGTTCTGGTCGTTCCGTCGGCCTGCGGCACGCTGACGTTGACCTTGAGTTCGCCCTTGAAGTCGGCTGGCGGCTTGCCTTCGAACTTGCCGGTGGCCGCATCGAACTTGAGCCAGGCCGGCAGGGCCTTGCCGTCGGCCGTCCTGGCCTGCGGCTTGGCGCCGGCCGGCATCGACGCGATCGGCACCGAGGCCTGGATGGTCTGCGCCTGGCCGCCCGCCTTGCCCTGGTTGATGACGATGCCGCCCGCGCCGCCGTCGAGCTTGGTGGACTGCGTGGTCGTCTTGTTCTGCTTGTCGACGTAGACATCGACGATGCCGCTGCCCTTTTGCTGCGTCAGCGCGTTCTTGTGCGCGCCCTGGGTTCCGCTGGTGGTGCCGACGCCGGCGCCGCCCTGGCCGTTGGCAAGCTTGAGCACGTCGTCCTTGGTGACGATGGTCCCGGGCGGCGACGTTGGCGTGACCGGCGGCGGCGTGGCCGGCGGCTTGCTGGCGCCGGTGGTCGGCGTGGCCGGTGGCGGCGTTCCCGGCGGCTTGCTGCTGCCGGGCGTCGGCGGCGGCGGCGTGCTCGGCGGGCCAGCCGGTGGTGGTGGTGGTGGTGGCGTTGTCGGCGTGGCCGGGGTGGTGGCGGGCGGAGTTCCCGTCGTCGGCGTCGTCGGCGTCGTTGGCGTCGTGGTGCCGCCGCCCGGCTTCTTGACCGGCGTCTGGCTGGAGCCAGCGCCGGCCGCCGAAACGCCCACGGTGGTCGACTTGAAGGTGCTCACCGCATCCTTTTGCACGAAGCTGCCGCCCACGTCCGCCGCGATGCCCTGGGCGGCCTTCACCTGCGTTCCCTCCAGCGTGGTGTTGCCGCCCGAGGCGATATGGATCGCGCCGCCGCCACTGGTGATGCTGCCGCCGGTTGCGGTATTGCTTTCGGAATGGGTCGACGCCACGTCCAGCGAGGCCTGGCCATTGTTGCGCCGCACTTGGGTGCCACCGGTCTTCTTGCCGGTGCCGGCGTCCAGCGTGCGGCCGACCTTCTTGGTGTCGCTGCCGCCGGCGCCGGTCACGCCGACCGACAGCGAGGAACTTTCTTCCACCTTGCGCGCGGCATCGAAGGCGACGTTGCCGCCGGCCGCGATCGATACGTCGCTCTGGCTGGCAATGGTGGTTCCGGTGAAGGTGGCGTCGCCCCCGCTCCTGATGCTCAAGGGTCCGCTGCCGCTGACGATGCTGCCGGCCACGTCCTCATCGAGCTTGCTCTTCGATTGCGCGTAGCCGACCTGCGCCGAGCCGCCGCCGCCCTTCTTGCCGACGGTGACGCCGGCCTCGACGCCCACATCCTGGCTTTTCGCATCCGCCGTGTTCTTGGCCGCCGCGAACGCCACATTGCCACCCGCATCCACGCTGGCGGCGCCGCCGGCCGCGATGTGGGTGCCTTCGAAGCGGGCATCGCCGGCGGTCTTCACCGAGAAGTTGCCGCCGGCTGCAATGCCGCCAACGACGGCGCTGCTTGTGCTGCTCTCGCTCTTCGACCCGCTGTAGTCGACACCGGCACTGGCCTCCTTGTTCAGGATGTCCACGCTGACCGAGCCGCCGGCGTCGGTCTTCGAGCTCTTCTCGCGGGTGGTGTTGGCTGCCGCCTTGTAGTCGAGCGAGGCGGCGGCCAGGCTCACGTCCTTGCCGGCGGCGATCTGCGTGCCTTCCATCGTGGTCTTGCCACTGGACGTGCTGCTCACGCTGCCGCCCATGTGGATGGTCGAGACCACCGCAGTGCTGCTGGCAGAGTTCGCCGTCTCATTGCCGTACTCGTAGCTGGCGCGCACCCCGGCGCCGGTGCCACCGGACTTGCGCGTGGGCTGGCTGGCACCCGGGCCCACGGTCGCTTGCGCGCTGGCGGCCACCCCGGCCTGCGCGTAGCCGCCCACCTTGGCGGTATGCGTGCTGCTGTCCGACGAACTGTAGGTGGTGTTCGCCGCCGCCAGGCTGTCGATCGTCTTGGCCGACTGGATCAGGCTGCCGCCGCCGGAGATCCGCGTGCCCTGGTCGCTGATGTTGTTGCTGGCGGTGCGCGTGATGTTGCCGCCCGACTGCAAGGCGGAGGTGATCGCCGTGGTCGAGCCCTCGACGGATTGGGTCTTGGTGTTGGCGCCGTACAGGCCCACTTCGACCCCGGCCGAGGCCTCGGCCGAAGCGCCGGCCTGCGCGCCCAGTGCCACGTCGGCATTGGCCTTGCCGGTCGCGCTGGCGCTGGCCGTGACGTAGAGGCCGGCAGTGGTGGTGTCGCTCGACTTGCGCACCTCGTGCACATCGTTGACGGCAGTGAAGCTCATGTCGGTGGCGCTCAGTTGCATGTCGCCGCCCGCCTTCATGCTCGAGCCTTCCAGCGCGAGCTTGTCCTTGGCGTTCACCGTCAGGTTGCCGCCCGAGCCGATGGCCGAGCCCTGGTGCGTGATGTCCAGGGTGTCGGTGGTGGTCTTGCTGCGCTGGACCAGGTCGATGTGGTTTTCGCTGGTGGCCGAGGCTTGCGCGCCGACCTGCGCGCCGGCGCTCGGCGTGCCCTTGCCGCCGGCCGCCTGCGCATTGGCGTTGGCACCGGCGCCGGCCTTGCTGTCGGTGCTGGCCATCAGGCCGACCTTGGTCGTGGTGGTCGTGGTGCTGGAGGTGGACTTGTCCTGGGCGGCCAGCAGCAGCACGTTCTGCGCGTTCACCGTCGCATTGCCGCCGGCATCGATCTTCGAGCCGTGCAGGGTCACGTCCTTCGACGCGTTCACCGCCAGGTCCTTGCCGAAGCTCAGTTGCGAACCCACGTGCTTCAGGTCGGTGGTTTCGGTGCTGGTGGTGGTGGTCGAGCTGAAAGCGAGGCCTGCGCTGGCCTGGCCGGAGGCACCGGCCGACGCCTCGGCGCCGGCCGAAGCACGGCCTCGGCCCGACGTGGCGCCGGCGGCCGCGTCCGCATCCGACGCGCCCTTGCGCGCAGCGCCCACCTGCAGCACGCCGGTGTTCTTGGTGGTGGTGCGCGTCTCGTCGTAGTTGCGGCCGGCCAGCACGTTGAGGTTGGTGGCGGCAATCGTGCCGCTGCCCTTGACGTCCAGGTTCGAGCCTTGCACCGTCATGTCGTTGCTGGCGCTGAAGCTGGCGTCTCCGCCGACCGAGAGGCTGCTGCCGACATTGCGGATCGAGGTGCTGTCGGTGGTCGTCTTCGTCGTGCCGTACGCCGAGTTGTTCATGCCGAAGCCGCTGGCCTTGCTCTCGCTGTGGGTGACGGTGCTGTTCTCGCGCGCGACGATGTTGAGATCGTTGCCGGCGTCGAGCACGGCATTGCCGCCAACCTTCGCGTCGGTGCCGGCCAGCGTGATGTCGTTGCCGGCCTGCATCGCCAGGTTGCCGCCGACGGTCAGGCCCGACTTCATCTGCTCCACGGTGGTTTTCGTGGTCGTGGTGCCGCCGCTGCCGTGGTCGACCTTGTAGTCGGCCGTCGTGGTGCGGGTGGTCTTCTTCTCGATCGTGTCGAAGGTGACGTTGCCGCCCGCCTTGAGGCTGGCGTCGGTGCCGGCCGTCATGGTGGCGCCGAGGTTCGCGATGTCCTTGCCGGCGTCCAGCGCCAGCGTGCCGGTCGACTGGATGCCGGCGGTCTTGCCGATCACCGTGTTGTAGAACTGGTCGTTGCCGCTGCCGCTGCTCACGGTCTTGTTGACGATGCTGCCTTCGGCCGACGTCAGGCTCACGTTGCCGCCCTTGATCAGGCCCGACAGGTTCGTGATGTCGCCGGCCGACGCGACCACCAGCGACTTGCCCCCGACGATCGTGCCACCGGTATTGGTCAGCGATGTCAGGCTCAGCTTGGCGTCCTGCGCCGAGATCACTGCGCCGGTGGTGATGTTGGCCTTGGTCTTCTGCGACAGGTAGACCACCGGCGCCAGCACCGCCTGGCCCTCGATCTCGGTCTGCACCATCCAGACGATGTCCTGCTTGAGCGCGGCCTGCTGCGCCGGTGTGAGCGCCTTGCCGTATTGCAGGCCGAGCGCGCTGCTTTCCGTGGCGGCGCTTTCCATCAGGCCCTGCATCTGCGTGGGGGCGTTGGCGTAGCTCGCCAGCACCGCGTTGCCGGTCTGCTTGATGAGCTGCTGCTTGACCAGCCAGGCCTCGTAGCTGGCGTCGCCCAGGCGCATCGACAGCTGGTCCGGGTTGTAGCCCAGGAGCTTGGCCAGGTAGTCGGAGCCGACCGAGGCGCTGCCCGCCATGTACAGCGGGTTGCTTTCCACCAGGTACCTGGCGCCCGGCGCTCGCAAGGTGACGAAGTAGCCGTTGGGGTTGCCCGGCAGCGTGATGTCGATGCCGCCGAAGGAGGTGCCCTTGACGCCGTTGGCCGCGTTGGCGTCCAGGAAGGCGCGCGGCGGTGCCGGCGTCGCCGAGCCGGCGCCGGTGAAGCTGGCGACGCCCAGCGCCGCACCGCCGCCGACGCCCGCGCCGATGCCTTGCGCGTCGGGCGCGTCGCCACCCTCGGCCCTCGTGACATGGACCGGCTGCGCATCGGCCACGCGTGCGGCCTGGATCGTGGTGTCGTCGGCCGCCACCGCGGTCGAGCCGTTGTTGTAGAGCGCGAAGCCCGAAGCCTTCAGCGTCTGGGCGAAGATGCCCGCGCCGACCGAGGACATGACGTCGGCGCCGACCTGGGAGCTGCCCCGCGCGATCGCGTCCGCTTGCGAGCGCACGGTGTCGTTGCCGGTGTAGCAATCGTCGCCGCTGGCGCAGTGGCCTTCGTACCAGCCGCTGTCGTTGTAGGTGTCCGAGGCGCCCACCAGCGCCTGCCAGTGGATGTAGTGGAAGTACTGGCTCTGGAAGTACTTGCGATTGAGGGCCAGGTCGTCGTTGCGCAAGCTCGCGCCTGCGCCCGTGCCGACCAGCTCGACGACGTTGCCCGAGACGACGCCGCCGATGTTGTCGAAGGCGTTCGAGAAGCTCGCGCGCAGCATGCCGTTGGCCGACAGCAGGGGCTTCACGCCCGGTGCGACGCCGCCGGCGTACTGCTGGTATTGCTGCCAGCTGTCGGTGTAGTTCCAGCGTTCGCGATAGCCGTTGTGGCCGTCCCACTTCTGGTAGTCGTTTTGCACGGTGCTTCGCGGACTGGTCACCCAGACCCGGTCGTCGCCGCCGGCAACGACGTTGCGGATATCGGTGGCGTTGATGCTCAGGTTGCCGCCGGCATTGACGCCGCTCTGGTTGACGAAGGTCTTGGCGTTGAGCGTGATCGCACCGTCGGAATCGATCGAGCCCAGGTACGCGGTGCGCGTGCCCACGTTGGTGAGCGTTCCCTGCAGCGCGTTGGCCACCAGCGCCGTGCCGCCATAGAGCGCGCCGGAATTGCTGAAATCGCCGGCGGATGCGGTGGCGGTCATGGTGCCCAGTGCGGCAATGCCGCCCGTCGTGCCGTTGACGATGCTGGGCGCCAGCAGGTCCAGGTCGCCGCCCGAGAAGATCAGGCCGTTGTTGGCCAATGCGCTGTCCACCGTCAGGCTGGCGCGGCCGCCATCCTGCGCAGCCAGCACGCGTGCGGTGCCGCTGCCGTCGCCGGCCATGGCCAAGGTGGCGGCATGCACGGTCATGGCGCCGCTGGAGGCCAGTACCGCGTTCTTTCGCAGCGCCAGGTCGCCGGCCTCGATGTCCACCGTGGCGCCGCTGGCGCTTTGGCCTTCGGCGAGGATCAGGGACGAGGCGTCCTTCACGCGGAGCGCGCCGCCGCTTTGCAGCGTGCCGCCGATGTCTGCGGCGTAGCGGTCCGGGCCGCGTGCCGCGAGGCTCAGGTCGCCGCCCGCCAGGATCTCGCCGGCGCCGCGCAAGCCGCCGCTGCCCAGCGCCAGCGTCAGCGCACCCTGCGACTGCAGCACGCCGGCATTGGCGATCGCCGTGGCCGACAGCGTGCCGCCGCCGGCCGGCGTGGTGCCCGCAGCTGTGCCCAGCGTCACCACGCCGCTGCCGGCGTTGTCGAGCGTGCCGCTCAGCGCCACCTGGCTGTCGACGGCGCTGCCGCCCTGCACGATGCCTGCGTTGTTCAGGCTCGCCGCGTGGATGTCCAGGCGGTCGCCCAGCAGCTTGCCTGTGGCCAGGTTGTCCAGCGCGGCGGCCGTGGCGGCGATGCCCAGCGTGCCGCCGGCCAGCACCGTACCGGCGTTGCGAAAGCCGTTGGCGGCGCTGACCGTGGCGCTCAGGTTGCCGCCGGCGCGCAGGGCCGCGTCGAGCTGGTTGTCGATGCTGCCGGCGCGAAGCACGGCGTCCTGCTGCGCCTGCAGCACGCCGCTGTTGCGCAGCGCGCCCGCCACGCGCACCTGGCTGGCCGCGCCGCCGGCTTGGGTGGACAGCAGCCATGCGCCCTGGTTGTCGAGACTGGCGGCATCGATGAAGCTGCCGCTCGCGGCCTGGACCCAGCCGCCGGCCAGGTTGCGCACGCTGCCCGCCTGCAGCGCAAGCGTGCCGTCGGCAATCAGCTGGCCGCTGTTGTCCAGCGCTTCGAGCGCGCCGCCATTGGCGTCGGCCATGTCCAGCGCGCCGGCGGCGTGGATCTTTCCGCTGTTGTCGATGCGGCCATCCGCACGCACGGTGGTGTCGCCGCCGGTTGCGGTGATGAAGCCGGCGTTGGCGAGGCCTTGCGTGGCATGGAGCGTCACCGTTGCGGCCCGCAGCGTGGCACCGATGGCAATGTCCAGCGCTGCGCCGCTGCGCAGCGCCAGCGCGCCCCCGGCTTGCATGACGGCGCCGCCGCCGTTGTCCAGCGCTCCGCGGGTGGTCGCGGACAGGTTTCCGGCGGCCGCCAGCGCCCGGCGGTTGTCTAGCGTGGCGGCATTCAGCACCAGGTCGCCGGCCGACTGCATCGTGCCGGTGTTGACCATGCTGCTGCCGACATCAACGCGGTCGCTACCGCCGCCCTGCTGCGAGAGCAACCAGGTGCCCGCGTTGTCGAGCGTGCCGGCGTCGATGGTGCTGCCGATGGCGGCCTGGATCCAGCCGCTGCCGCCGTTGCCGATGCTGGCGGCTTGCAGGGTCACGGCGCTGCCCGCCAGCATGTCTCCGCTGTTGCCGATCTGCTGGACCCTGCCACCGCTTCGGCTGGAGGCCGCAATGCCCTGCGCCGCGCGCACGCTGCCGCTGTTGAGCAACAGGCCATCCACGCGCAAGGCCGCGCTGCCGGTGACGGCGATGAACTTGCCGCTGTTGTCCAGGCTCCCCGCCGCCAGGTTGTTGGCGCTGCCCGCCTGCATCCAGCCGCTGTTGCGCACGGTAGCCGCCTGCGTGTCCAGGGCTTGGCCGGCAATGATGCTGCCGCGGTTGTCCACGGCCTGGCTGGCGCCGCCGGCGCCATCGGCGATGTCGACCGCCTGCCCGGCGTTGAGCGTGCCGCCGTTCGACAGCTGGCTGCCGGCGCGCACGGTCAGGCCGCCCTGGTCGGCGCTGATCACGCCTTCGTTCACGAGTCCCGTTCCGGCATCGATGCGCAGGTTTCCACCCGTGCTCTGCACGCCCTGGCCCTCGCCGGCGGCGGTGGACAGCTGCCCGTTCGCCGCCAGCGTCAGGTCCGTGCCGGCGCGCACGGCCGCCGCACCCAGCGCGAGGTCGCCGGCGCTCGCGCGGGCCGCCAGCGCCGTGCCGGCCTGCAGGCGCGAACCCTGGCCGGCGGCCATGCGCATGGCGTCAGCCGACAGGGCGTTGCCCGCCACCACCACGCCGCGTTCGAGCTGGATGCCACCCTGGGCGGCCGCCAGCCTTGCGTCGCGCGCCGCCGTCAGGCTGGCATCCACCAGCGCGATGGCCGCGGCCTCGTTGCTGCTGCTGGCCAGCAGCACGTCGCGCTGCGCCGAGATGCGGTTGCGCAGCTCCACCCGGCCAGCCGCGCTCAGGGTGAAGTCTTCCGCGCTGGCCGCCGCCTCGCCCAGCATGCGCACGCCCACGCCCGCTTCGGTGGACGTGAGCTGGATGCGACCCGCATACATGCCGCCCAGCGCCGAGCTGTCGATCGCGTAGACCGGCGCGCTGCCGGTGGCACCCACGCTGCCGGTGATGGCGCGCGTGCCGTAGTCCCACTGGTTGGTGCCGGTGGTGATGGCGATCTCAGGCGCATTGACGTTGGCCTCCAGCTTCACCGAGCGCGTCACCAGCTCCAGCAGCTGCTGTGCGCTGGCGTTGAGGCCGCCGCCGTTGACGAGGATGTCGCCCTGGTTCACGTTGAAGCCGCCCAGGCTGCCGTCGGCGCGCAGGAAGGGCGTGCCGGTGCCGAGCGTGACGCGGTCGGTGTTGATGAAGCCGCAGCCCGAGCAGGTGATGCCGTAGGGATTGGCCAGCACCACGTCGGCCCGGCGCCCCAGCACTTCGGTGAAGCCGGCCAGCTGGCTGCGGTTGTTGGCCACCACCTCGTTGAGGATCACGCGGGCCTGATTGGCCATGTTGTAGTTGGCCATCACCTGGCCGGCCAGCTGCGAGCTGTAGCTGATTTGCGAAGGCGTGGTGTTGTTGAGCACCAGCCCCTGCGGACCGACGTTGAATTGCTGGTAGCGGTTGTGCGAGAGCCCGGCTGCGTTGGGGTTGGCGATGTTCACCACCGTCACGCCGTTGGGCGACACGTACACGCCCGTCTGCTGCCCCGGCGCGGCCACTGCCGTCTGCGCATTCGCATGCCCCGACAGCAGCGCAGCGCTCACCGCGTTGGCCGCCGTCATCATCTGGATCAGCGTAGGACGCTGGGCGGCACGCGCGCGTTTTCTTTGCCCGCCCTTGCCGCGGCCGCGGGCGGTCTCGGCGACGGCGACCCAGGCGCGAACGGCGTTGTTCCAGACGATGCGGTAGACGTGGTTCATGGTGGCGGGTGCTCGCGGTCAGAGGGAGGCGGAAAGGCGGATGCTGTAGAGCGTCGATTCGCTGGGCATCCAGGAAGGCAGGTGCGCGGCGCGCGAGGCGAACAGGTCCACGCTGACGCTGCGCAGCTGGAAGGCCAGGCCCAGCGTCACGCCGGACATGGAGCCTTGCGGCACGAAGGGCGCGTTGTTGTGCACCAGGCCGAAGTCGTAGCCGGCGTAGACGCGGCCGGCGACAGGCTCGCCCGCCAGCGTGGTCTGCCAGGGCCAAGAGAGATCGTTGCGCGCGTACCAGCCGCGGTCGCCGCTGAGCGTGTTGAGCAGCGAGCCGCGCACCGTGCTGGCGCCGCCGATCAGGATCTGCTGCGAGCCATAGAGCACGTCGCGCGTGTACTGGCCGCTGACCTGGGTCGACCACAGCAGCGCCGTGCCGCCGCCCAGCTCGAAGCGCCGGTTGTAGCCGGCATCGACCATGAACTTGCCGAACTGGGCATGCGGGAAATCTTCCGGCAGGCCGTCCAGGTCATCCAGCGCGCCGAGCGCCTTGATGCCGCGCACGTAGCCGAGGCGGCCGTTGAGAATGCCGCCGGCCAGTTGCGTGAAGCCGTTCAGGCCCAGGTCGAACGTGGTGATCGTGCGGCTGCTGATCGGCAGGTACTCGCCGCCGAGAAAGCTGCGCGTGTCCTGCGTGGTCAGGCGCCCGCCCAGCGACAGGCGGCCCGCCTGATCGCGAAAGACCACGCGGTCCAGCGCGAGGCTTTGCGTGATGGTGGTGCCTTCGGACGCCAGCTTGTTGCCGCTGGGCAGCTGCAGCACATTGACGTACTGGCTCTCGCTGGCATCGAAGCTCAGCGTGTTGTAGCCCCAGGGCAGCACCGCGCGCAGGGCGGTGGTCTCGGAGTTGTGCTCGCCGTCATGCGGCACCGACTGGCGGCGCGTCACGGCGAACAGTTCATTGAAGCCGAGCAGGCTGTCGAAGCTGACCGTGGCCGACAGCGCCTGTTTGCCGGTGGACGGCGTGCCCAGGTTGTCGTAGCTGGCGTACAGGTGCACCGGCAGGCTGGCCTGGTTGCGCACCACCACCACGCTCTGGCCAGGCTGGCTGCCCGGCTGCACGTCCAGCGTGGCGGAATTGGAAGCCAGGCTGTTGAGCTGATCGATGCCCTGCTCCAGGTCGCGCACGTTCAGCCGTTCGCCGGCCTCGGACGGAAAGGCACCGGGGAGATAGACCTTGGCGCCCTCGCGGCCGAAGCTTTGCAGATCAAAGCGCTCGATGGTGCCTTCCACCACCGTGACCTCGAGCACGCCGCTGCGCAGGTCCTGCGCGGGCAGGTAGGCGCGGGTGGTGATGTAGCCGCGCTCGATGTAGCTCTTGGTGATGGCGGCCAGCACCGCCTCCAGGTCACCCACCGCCAGGCAGCGGCCGGCGTAGTCGCGCGTCAGTCCGGCGCGCAGGTCGGGCGGCAGCAGGGGCGCGCCGCCGATGCGCAGCTCGCGGATGTCACGGCAGGGCACGCCAAGGTCGGGCACCGAAACCTGCGGCTCGATGGCCTTGAGATCGGCGCCGCCGCGCGGCGGCAGCTGCTGCAGCGCCCGCTCCTGCTCTTCGCGCAGCCGCTCCTGCTGCTGGCGCTCGATGACCTGGCCCTGGCGCTCGATGACACGCGGGGCGACCTGTGCCTGCGCCGTGATGCCGGCCAGCAACAGAGACGCAGCCGCCAGCGGAACAATCTGTAAGCGAAGCGCGCTGCGCGGGCAGGCGGACTCGAGGGAGCGAAAGGCAAAGGGCAACATGGGCGCGGCCAGTGAGGCGACCCCTGCCCGAATGCGACATGCAGCCCTTCAAGGGCTTGGCGGGAAGGATCTTTTGGCGCGCGGACTGTTACACAAAGATTCACATTGGAACATCACCGAAAACGGTGAGCGGAGGGTCTGCCGGCCCTGGCAGCCCTCACGGAATGTGAAGAATTTCGCGCTTCGGCCGGCGTCAGCGCGCGGCCGGCGCGGCGCCGGCGGTCTGCGCCTGGCTTGGCATGCTGGCCGGCTCGCCCAGCGGCTCGACCGGCAGGGGCGGGGCGCGCATCTGGACCTGTTGCGGGGCCGGGGCCGAAGCGAGTGCAGGTGCAGGCGACGGCACGGCGATCTGCGGCGCCAGCGTCTCCGCCAGGGGTTGTGCCACCAGCGTCGACGAGGTGACGGGCGCGGCCACGGGCGGCTCGCCCTGCAGCGGTGCATCGATCACGACGTAGCGCTGGACGATGGAAAAGAAGCGCTCGTAGAAGTTTTCGTCGGTCACCGTCTGGCTGGCCACCTTGACCAGCGAGTCGTCGCTCGACGAATAGGGCAGCGACACCGAGCCGATCATGCCCACGCCCACGCTGGCCGAGTTGTTGACCTTCTTCAGGCTGTAGCGGTCCTGCAGCGCGCTGACGAACACGAGGGTGCGCGCCGGCGTGCCGCGCGCCGCTCTGCGCGGGCCCGTCTCGTTGGCGCAGACCACGCGGAAATCCAGCTCGACATGCACCTCGGGCGCCGGCTGGAAGGACTTCTTGCCGGTCACCAGCTCGCTGTTGGCCGCCGTCACCAGGTAGCCCTGGCTCAGCAGGGCGCGGCGCGCGGCCTCGCAGGTCTGGGCCTCCGAGGCATCGAACACGCGGCTGTGCGTATCGGTCGAGCTGAAGGCCTCGGGGTCGTAGGTGACGCGCTGCGGGCTCGAGCCGCAGCCGGCCAAGGCCAGGCCCAGCAGGGCCGCAGCCAGGGGCGCGGGGGGAACGGGAAGGCGGATTGGGAAGTGACGAAAGGACATGGCAGGCCGAAATGCTACTCGGCCAGCGGCCGGCAGGGCTCTTGGAGCCACAAATCGGCGCTGCGTTCCCTGCCGGGCGCCTGAGATTCAGTCCTTCTTCTCGCCTGCCGCCGGGGGTGGCGCCAGGGGCGACGGTAGCGCCGGTTCGGGCCCCTGCGCCTCCAAGTAGCGCTCGATCAGCGCATAGAAGCGCTCGTAGAACTGCTCGTCGGTCACCGTCTGGCTGGCCACCTTGACCATCGCGTCCTCGCTGGACGAATAGGGCAGCGACAGCGAGCCCAGCACCCCGACGCCCACGCTGGCCGAGTTGTTGACCCGCTTCAGGCTGTAACGGTCCTGCAGCGCGCTGACAAAGGCGATGCTGCCGTGCTGGCCTTGCGGCGCACGCGCGTCCTTGGCGCACACCACGCGCAGCTGCATTTCCATGTGCACCTCGCTGTCGGGCTGGAAGCTCTTGTTGCCGGTGACCAGCTGGTGGTTCGCGTCCTTGACCTGGTAGCCCTGGCTCAGCAGCGCGCGCCGCGCCGCCTCGCAGGTCTGCGCTTCGCTGGCCGCAAAGTTGCGCGCATGCGTGTCGGTCGAATCGAAGGCCTCGGGGGCAAAGCCGCCCCGCATGTCCTTGCCGGAGCCGCAGCCGGCCAGCGCCAGGCCGAGCACGCCGGCGGCCAGCGTGCGGCCCAGGGAGGATGGTTGAAGTGCGTGCAAATGGGGCATGTCTTGCATTGGAGCGGCGGCATTGCCGGCCGCCGCGTCAGCCTTTCCCTCGCCTGCCTGTCGGATGGCGCCTCTCAAGCAAATGTGGTCTTCAGGTCCCGGCGGCCAGCAGCGCCGCGTTGCCGCCGGCCGCCGTGGTGTTGATGGTGATCGTCTGCTCGGCGCAAAAGCGCGGCAGGTAGTTGGGGCCGCCGGCCTTGGGCCCGGTGCCGCTCAGCCCTTCGCCGCCGAAGGGCTGCACGCCCACCACCGCGCCGATGACGTTGCGGTTGACATAGACATTGCCCACGTGGGCCGCGCGCGCCAGCGCCTGGGCCCGGCTGTCGATGCGCGTCTGCAGGCCCAGGGTGAGGCCGTAGCCCAGGCCGTTGATGCGCTCGATGAGCGCAGCCGGCTCGCCCGACCAGCGCAGCACCTGCAGCACCGGGCCGAAGATCTCGCCGGCTTCGCGCACGCTGTCGATGCCATCCACCTCGAAGGCACAGGGCGCGACGACGTTGGACTGCACGCCTTCGCCGGAAGACGCCGACACCAGCAGCGCGCGCTGCGTGGCCTGCAGGCGCTCCACGGCGTGGCTCACGTTGCGGCAGGCCTCGTCGTCGATCAGCGGGCCCACGTCGGTGCTGAGCAAGGCGGTGTCGCCCACCGACAGTTCCGCCACGGCACCGCGCAGCATGGCGATCAGCGGCTCTGCAATGGCCTCGTGCACGCACAACAGGCGCAGCGCCGAGCAGCGCTGACCGGCCGAGCGGAAGGCGCTTTGCAGCACCGCGTCGACCACCTGCTCCGGCAGCGCGCTGGAATCGACCACCATGGCGTTGATGCCGCCGGTCTCGGCGATCAGCGGCACGATGGGGCCGTCCTTGGCCGCCAGCGCGCGATGAATGTGCTTGGCCACCGCGGTGGAGCCGGTGAACACCACGCCCGCCACGCCGGGCGCCGCCACCAGCGCGGCGCCCACCGTCTCGCCGGGCCCGTGCAGCAATTGCAGCGCCTCGCCAGGCACGCCCGCGCGGTGCAGCAGCCCGACCATTTCCAGCGCGATGCCCGGCGTCTGCTCGGCCGGCTTGGCCAGCACCGTGTTGCCGGTGGCCAGCGCCGCGGCGACCTGGCCGGTGAAGATGGCCAGCGGGAAGTTCCAAGGGCTGATGCAGACCCAGGCGCCGCGGCCCACCAGCGTGAGCGTGTTGCTTTCGCCGGTGGGTCCGGGCAAGACGCTGGGCTGCATCAGGCGTTCGGCCTCCATCGCGTAGTAGCGCAGGAAATCGATGGCCTCGCGCACCTCGGCCACTGCATCGCCCCAGGTCTTGAAGGCTTCGCGCACCAGCAGGGCGCAAAAGCGCGGCAGCTCGTCTTGCAGCGCGCTTGCGGCGCCTCGCAGGATGTCGGCCCGCCGCTCGACAGGGGTCTGGCGCCAGGGCTTGAACGCCGCATGCGCCGCGGCCAGTGCGCGCTCGATCTCGGCCGGCGTGGCTTCGGCCACCGCCGGCACCTTGCTTTGTGCATGCGCGGCAAAGAGCGGCGCCACCATGCTTTCGACGCTGAGATCCAAGCCCTGGCTGTTGGCGCGCCCCGCGCCATAGAGCGCCGGCGGCAGGGCGATGCCGGAAGCGCGCGTCAAGTGCAGCGGCGAGGCCAGCAGCTCCACCAGCGGCACCTGCGCATCGCCCAGCTGGTTCACGAAGGACGAGTTGGCGCCGTTTTCCAGCAAGCGCCGCACCAGATAGGCCAGCAGGTCCTTGTGCTGGCCCACTGGCGCATACACACGCACCGGCAGTTGCGGCACGGTCTTCATCACTTCACGGTAGATGCCCTCGCCCATGCCGTGCAGGCGCTGCAGTTCAAACGACGGCTCCTTGGCCTGGCGCGCCGCCATCTGCAGGATGCCCGCGATGGTGCCGGCGTTGTGCGTGGCGAACTGCGGATAAATGGCGTCGGGCGCGGCCAGCAGGGCGCGCGCGCAGGCCAGGTAGCTCACGTCGCTGTGGTGCTTGTGGGTGAACACCGGGTAGTGCGGCAGGCCCAGCTCCTGCGCGCGCTTGATCTCGGCGTCCCAGTAGGCGCCCTTCACCAAGCGGCACATGAGGCGCAGCTTCAGGCGCCGCGCGATGCCGATCACGTGATCCACCAGCTCCAGTGCGCGCGTCTGGTAGGCCTGCAGCGCCAGGCCGAAGCCCTGCCACTGCGGATACTCGGCGGCCACGCGCTCGGCCAGCGCCTCGAACACATCGAGCGAAAGCTCGAGCCGGTCGACCTCTTCGGCGTCGATGGTGAGGTTGAGGTGCGCGCTGGCCGCCAGCTCGCACAGCTGCCAGACGCGCGGCACCAGTTCGCGCATCACCCGCTCTTGCTGCGCCGCTTCGTAACGCGGATGCAGGGCGCTGAGCTTGATGGAGATGCCGTCGATACGCTCGGGTGTGTCGCTCCCCTTGGCGTCCTTGGCGATGGCTTCGATCGCGTGGCGATAGCTCTCCAGGTAGCGCAGCGCGTCTTCGTCGGTGCGCGCGCCCTCGCCGAGCATGTCGTAGCTGTAGTGCAGCTGCGGATGTTTGGCGCGCGCGCTGCGCGCCTCGCTCATGGCCTCGCCGATGTGCTGGCCCAGCACGAACTGGCGGCCCAGCAGCTGCACCGCGCGCAAGGTGGCGGCCACCACGCCGCGCGCGCCCAGGCGGGCCATCAGGCCGGGCGGGTGCTGCGCCGCTGCTGCGTCGCCCTCTTCCGGCGGCAGGAATTTCTTGGACAGCGCGATGGCCGAGGCAGACAGGCGCGACAGCGCCGAGTCGTGCGCGCCATTGAAATCGGCCCGGCTCAGCTGGTCGGCCGTGAGAGCGATGGCGGTGGGCGCGTCGGGCACGCGCAGCAGCGCCTCGGCCAGGCGCATCAGGGCCAGGCCCTCGGCGCTGCTGATGGGGTATTCGCGCAGCAGGCTTTCCATGGCCCAGAAGGGCGGCGGGTGGCGCCGCACGTTCTCCACCCAGGGCGTGGCCACGATGGCGGCGGCGCGCCAGTCGAGGGCGTCGGTGAGAAAGGCAAGACGCTGGGCGACAACCTCACATTCGTCGCGATAGGGGGTGGGCAGGCGCATGGCGGGCTCGGTTCTTTTTGCAGTGGGTGAATGAACCGGATGCTCCGCCGATGGGCGTCGAGTTATTCACCAAAGATTGCCAAAGAAATAGATAATTCTTCGGCCATGACCGAGTACCCGCCCAATCTGGACCGGATCGACCTGCGAATCCTGAAGATTCTTCAGGAAGACGGTCGGCTGTCGAATCTCAAGCTGGCGGAGGCCGTCGCGCTCTCGCCCACCGCGGTGCTGGCGCGGGTGCAGCGCCTGACGCGCGAGGGCTTCATCCAAGGCTACGAGGCGCGGCTCGATCCGCACAAGCTGGGCCGCGGCTTCATTGTTTTCGTCGAAGTGCTGCTGGACCGCACCACGCCCAACGTGTTCGAAGAATTCAAAGCCGCGGTACAGGTGCGCGACGAGATCATGGAATGCCACATGGTGGCCGGCGGCTTCGACTACCTGATCAAGACGCGCATGGCCGACATGGCCGCGTACCGCGCGTTCGCCGGCACCGTGCTGTGGCAACTGCCCGGCGTGCGCGAGACGCGCACCTATGCGGTGATGGAAGAAGTGAAGAGCAGCGCGAAGCTGCCGCTGGCGATCTGATCGCTCACTCGTCCGGGATCTGCGCCTGCACCAGAAGCGCCAGCAAGGTCAGCGACTCCTGCCAGCCCAGGTAACAGGCCTCCGGCGGGATCTGCTCGGGGATGCCCTCCTGCACCACGTTGAGCTCGGTGCCGCAGAACACCGCCTTCAGGCTGACGGTGGTCTTCATGATGCCGGGCAGGTTCGGGTCGTCGAAGGCATCGGTGTGGACGATGCGCTCGCCAGGCACCAGCTCCAGGTACTCGCCGCCGAAGGACTGGCTCTTGCCACTGCTGAAGTTGGTGAAGGACGCCTTGTAGCTGCCGCCCACCCGCGCATCCATGTGCTGGACCTGGCAGGTGAAGCCATACGGCGGCAGCCACTTGGCCATGGCCACGGGATCGAGGAAGGCGCGGTAGACGCGCTCGGGTGGGGCGGTGAGGACGCGATGCAGGCGAACGGTACCGGTAGGCATGTGCAGGTTCTCCTTTTTGACTGAACGAGAGGTCACGATGAGGAAGACGGCGGTGCCGGCGGGCCATCGGCCGTCTGGCCGGCTGCCGTGCGCTCGCGCCAGATGTCGATCACTGCAAGCGTCACGGCCAGCACGATGGGCCCGAGGATCAGGCCCGACGCGCCGAACAGGAACAGGCCGCCGAGGATCGCAATGAACACCAGCAGCGTGTGCAGCCGCAGCTTGTTGCCGACAAACACAGGATAGAGCAGGTTGTCGATCAGCGCGATGACCACGGTGCCCCACAGGGCGAGGATCAGCGCCTTCTCCCAACTGCCTTCCATCAGCAGGAAGAGCGCCGTCGGAAACCAGACGATGGCCGCGCCCAGGATCGGCAGCACCGACAGCAGAAACATCACCACGCCCCACAGCAGCGGCGCCGGCAAGTCCAGCCACCAGAACATGAGGCCGCCCAGCAGGCCCTGCACCGCCGCCACCAGCAGCGTGCCCAGCACGCTGGCGCGCACCACGTCGGCCACGCGCCGGAACAGCCGGCTGGTCTCGGCAGCGGTCAGCGGGATCAGCGAACGCAGGAAGGCCAGTGCCTGTTCGCGGTCGCGCAGCAGATAGAACAGGGCAAAGAAGCTCACCAGCATTTGCACGCCGGCCCACATCGAGCCCGTCGCCAGGCTGGGCAGGCGCGGCGCCAGTTGCTCGGCCATTTCCTCGGCCGAGGGTGCATAGCGCGCCACGATGTCGGCCACCGGCGCCAGCGCACGGTTGTTGCCCAGCACCTTCTGCACGCGCTCCTGCGTCGAGACCGAGCGCATCTGCTCCCAGCCCTCCCTGACCTTGGCCGTGATCGTGGGCGCGGTGGCCGCGATCGGGGCGGCGATGAAGACGATCAGCACCGCGGTCGCCAGCCCTGCGCTGAGGCCGGGATGCCTCAGGCGCCGCAGCAACCAGCGGTGCAGCCTGGAGCCGATGATGGCCAGTGCCAGCGCCCAGGCCAGCGCCGGCACGAAGGGCTGCGTGATCTTCCAGCACAGGTAGAGGGCCAGCGCGGTGACCGCCAGAAGTGCCAGGGCCGAGGTCCGCCGGCGTGTCAGCCAGCCGGCGGCGGGTGCTGGCGGCGCGGGCGCCGGCAAGGTGTTCTCCTCTTCGCGCTGTTCCTGCTCCGAAGCGCGCTTGGATGACGTGGTGGTGCGCAACATGGGACCGCCTCCTGTTCTTCTTGATCGATCATCCGGCGCCTGCGCCCAGGCGCGGCGCGAGCTGCACCGCGAGCGCACCCAGCACGCCCTGGGCGAGGACGCAGCAGGCCATGGGCAAGACGTTGTCCAGGGTGGCACGCGCGCGCGGCTGCAGTTGGCCGCTCCAGGAGCGCACGAGCAGGTAGCCGCCCATCATCAGCAGCACCAGCACGTGCAGGCCCTGGTAGCCGAGCAGCGTGGCGACGGTGGCGCTCCAGGCCTGGGCATCGGGGTCCAGGCCGGCGCGTGAATGACCCGCGAAATCCAGTGCGAAGGAAGCAGCCAGGCAGCCCAGCGCCAGCGTCACCAGCAGGCGCAGGGTGCGTTGCCCGCGCGGCGTCGGCCTTGCCAGCGAACGGGTCGCGCCCCACAACAGTGCCACGCTGGCGGCGAGCAGCAGGGCCGAGGCCAGTGGCCAGCGCCAGGCCGGCAAGGCCGCGCCCGCCGGCGGACAGACGTCGGCCGCCATCGCCACATGCAGGTGCGCGTAGACGAAAGAGGCGAACACCGTCATGTCGACCGCAATCAGCACGATCACCGCCCACCACGAATGCGAGCGCGACCAGTGGCCCGCGCCCACCGGCAGCACCACGCCTTCGGCCACCAGCACGCTGGGCGAGGGCGGCACGCGGTCGGCATGCCACAGCCAGCGCAGCACCGCCACCACGGCCACGATGCCGGAGGCGAAGGCGAGCGCCGGCTGCTCCACCGTCAGCAACAGAAAGAAGCCCGCGGTGCCGGCCGCCGCGGTGAGCGGTCGCCAGTCGTCGGTCGGCAGGCGCAGCAGGTAGATCGGGTGCGCATCGCGAACGCTGGTGATCAGCGTCTCGCGCCCGCCGAAGGCCGTGCCCGGCAGCCAGTGGCGTCCGGCCTCCACCTCCTGCGGCAGATCGGGCTGCGTCCACAGCGGCTCGCGCGCATCGACCTGCGGGATGCTGCGCACGCCGTAGTCGCGCTGCGGCAGCCATTCCAGCGTGCCGGCACGCCAGGGGTTGCCGTGCTCGCGCTCGGGCCGCCGCAAGGTGCGCACGGCATCGACGAAGAACAGCAGCACGCCGGCCGCCAGCACGAAGGCGCCCAGGGTCGACAGCAGGTTGAGCGCATTCCAGCCCAGGTCGCCGGGGTAGGTGTAGACGCGCCGCGGCATGCCCATGAGGCCGGTGGCGTGCATCGGGAAGAAGGCCAGGTGAAAGCCGCCGAACATCAGGGCGAAGACCCAGCGGCCGGCGCGTTCGCAAAGCCGTTGGCCGTTGAAGATCGGCATCCAGTAGTACAGCCCCGCGAACAGCGGAAACACCATGCCGCCGATCAGCACGTAGTGCAGGTGCGCCACGACGAAGTAGCTGTCGTGCGCCTGCCAGTCGAAGGGCAGCACCGCCACCATCACGCCGGTGAGCCCACCCAGCACGAAGGTGAAGTGAAAGCCCAGGAGGAACAGCGTGGGCGTGTCCCAGCGCACGGTGCCGCGCCAGAAGGTGGCGATCCAGGCAAAGATCTGCACCGCGCTCGGGATGGCGACGGCGAAGCTGGCGGCCGACACCAGCTGCATCGAGAAGGTGCCGAGGCCGGCGGCGAACATGTGGTGGATCCACAGCGCGAAGCTCAGCACGCCCACCGCCGCCAGCGCCATCACCACCGCGCGGTACGCCACCAGCGGTGTGCCGGTGAGTGCGGGAATCATCATCGAGACCAGGCCGGCGGCGGGCAGGAAGATGATGTAGACCTCGGGGTGGCCGAAGAACCAGAACAGGTGCTGCCACAACAGCGGATCGCCGCCGCGCGCCGGCGTGAAGAAGGGCCAGTTGAAGGCGCGCTCCAACTCCAGCAGTGCCGTGCTGGCAATCACTGCCGGAAAGGCGAACACGATCATCAGCGCCACCACCAGCATGGCCCAGGCGAACACCGGTACGCGCATCAGGCGCATGCCCGGCGCGCGGGTGAACGCGATGCCGATGATCAGCTCGATGGCACCGGCGATGGCCGAGATCTCGATGAAGCCGATGCCCAGCAGCCACCAGTCGGCGCCGCGCCCGGGCGAGAACTCCTTGCCGGTGAGCGGCGGATACATGAACCAGCCGCCGTCGGGCGAGGCGCCGAAGAAGATGGTGCAGAAGAAGACGAGGCCGCCGATCGCGTAGGCCCAGAAGGCATAGGCCGAGAGCAGCGGAAAAGGCAGGTCGCGCGCGCCCAGCATGCCCGGCAGCAGGTAGACCGCCACCGCCTCGATGATGGGCACCGCGAACAGGAACATCATCACCGTGCCGTGCATGGTGAAGAGCTGGTTGTAGGTGGCCGGGCCGACCAGCGTGTTGTCCGGCAGCGCGAGCTGCGTGCGCATCAGCAAGGCCAGGATGCCGGCCAGCACGAAAAAGAGCATGGCGGCGGCGATGTAGAAGGCGCCGACGTGGGTGTTGTTCACCGCCGAGAGCAGGCGCCAGCCTGTGGGCGCGCGCCAGGCGCGTTCCAGGCCCTCGCGTTCGCCGGGCGGCCGCGGCAAGGCGGAAGGCGGTGCAGGTGCGGTGGCCATGGGCGGCTTCTCGTTCATTGCAGATGCGCCAGCCAGGCGGCGATGTCGCGCACGGTGGCCGCATCGAGCCGCTGCGCGGACGACGGCATGTGCGCACCGGGCTTGTGCTGCTGGGTGTGGGCGACCCAATCGGCCAGCGCGGCCGGCCCGTTGGCCAGGGCCCCGGCGCCCAGCGCAAGGCGGCTGCCCACATGCGTGAGATCAGGGCCGAGGCGACCCTCCTCTGCCACGCCGCGCACCGTGTGGCAGGCGTTGCAGCGATGGGCGAGAAAGGCATCGCGCCCGCGCGCCAGGGCCGCGCCTGGCTCGCCCTCCGGCAGTGGCACGGCGGGGCGGGCTTGCCCGGCGAGCCAGTTGGCGAAGTCCTCAGGCGGCTGCGCCACCACATGCAGCGCCATGCGTGCATGCTGCGTGCCGCAGAACTCGGCGCACTGGCCGCGCCAGGTGCCAGGGCGGTCGGCCTGCAACTGCAGGTGCTGCATGCGGCCCGGCACCATGTCCATCTTGCCGGCCAGGCTGGGCACCCAGAAGCTGTGCAGCACGTCGGCACTGGCCAGGCCCAGGTAGATGGGCCGGCCGACCGGGATGCGCAGCTCGTTGGCCGTCACCACCTCGGCGCCGCTGGCCGGATCGGTGAGCCGCACTTCCCACCACCACAGGTGGCCGGTGATGCCGACGATCAGCGCATCGGCCGGCGGCACCGGGCGCCACGGCGGGCGGTGACTCTCGCTGTAGAGAAACAGCAGCACCAGCAGCACGCCGGGAAAGAGCAGGCCGCCGCCGCCGATCCACCAGCGCGCATCGAACGGCCGGCCGTTGTTGCTGCTGCTGCGCCGGCGCAGCGCCAACGCGAGCAGCAGCATCACGCCCAGGAAGATAAGGCTGGCGCCCGCGATCAGCACGCCGCTCACGCCCAGCAGCAACTCGGCGATTGGCCCGCCCGGCTCCAACGCAGATTGCGAATAGGCAGAAGCAGCAGCCGGCGCCGGCCCGCTCATGTGAGGGTGAGCAGGTAGGCCGCCATGTCGCGCGCGTCCTGCGGCGCGACGCCCATGGCCGGCATCACCGTGCCGGGCACCAGCGCGCCGGGGGACTCGATCCAGCGCGCCAGGGTCTCGGGGCCATTGGGCAGCTCGCCGGCGATGTAGCTGCGCCGGCCGAAGCCGGCGAGCGACGGCCCGACGTTGCCGCGCGCCGCCGCCACCTGTGGAATTGCGTGGCAGCTGCCGCATTGGTACTGCACCATCAGCACCTGGCCGCGCAGGCGCTGGTCGGGCGGCGGATCGTTGTAGGGCGGCTCGGGCTTGTTGTTCAGCTCGCAGCCGCCGACGAGCAGGCACGCGCAGGCCAGCAGTGCCGTCGTTGAAAAAGATCCGCGCGGCGACAACAACAGTGATGGAGCGAAGCGGCCCTGCAGCATTCGGCTAGTTTTGAGCCGACAGAAAGCGGATTGCGACTACACGGCGCCGCTGCATCGCGTCGGACAATGCCGCGAAAAAATCGCCATGGGTACCGCCAAGACCGTGCTGATCACACTCGCCACCCTGCTCGCCGCGGCGCTGGCTGGCGTGGCGCTGGTGGTGGGTGGCGGCCTCTACGACGTGGCCGCCACTCAGCAGCATTGGCAGCCCGTCTACACCTTGCTGGAGCGCGCGATGCACCAATCGGTGCGCCTGCGCGCGCGCAGCATCGCGCCGCCGCCCCACATGGCGCTGGACGACCCGCGCCTGCTGGTGCGCGGCGCCGCCTGCTTCAGGGACAAGTGCGTGCAATGCCACGGCGCGCCGGGCGTGGCGCAGCGGGACTTCGGCCAAAGCATGCAGCCCTTGCCTGGCCCGCTGGTGGACGCGACGCAACGCTGGAGGCCGCGCGAGCTGTACTGGCTGACCCGCCACGGCATCCGCATGAGCGGCATGCCGGCGTGGGAGCTTCACCTGGACGAAGAGGACATTTGGGCGGTGGTCGCGTTCTTGCAGAAGCTGCCTGCGCTGACGCCGCAGCAGTATGCGCAGGCGACAACGACGAATGCGACTTCAGCGGCGCCGGCTTGCAGCCGATCGGCTTCTTTTCCTTCTTCTGCTACTGCTTCTGTTGTCACGCGCCCGGCCGATCGCGGGCGCGGTGCCAAGGCCTTGGCGCAGTACGCGTGCAGCGCCTGCCACACCATCCCCGGCATCGCCGGCTCCCACCCGCAGGTCGGCCCGCCGCTGGCCGGCATCGCGCGCCGAACATTGATTGCGGGAAAGCTGGCGAACACGCCCGAGAACATGGTGCTCTGGATTACGCGCACGCATGAGGTCGATCCGAGGAGTGCGATGCCGAGCTTGGGGGTGGCGCAGGAGGATGCGCGGGATATGGCGGCGTATTTGGGGGCTTTGGATTGAGGGGCTTACCCTCGCCCCCCAAAGATCGCCGTCCCCACCCGCACCATCGTGCTGCCCGCGGCAACGGCCGCTTCCAAGTCTGCGCTCATGCCCAGCGACAGCACATCGAGCGGCATGCCGGCAGCGCGCATCTCTTCATAAAGTGCAGTGGCGCGCAGAAACAAGGCCCGCTGTTCTTCAAAACTTTCGGCCGGCTCCGGAATGGCCATCAAGCCGCGCAACCTGACCTTGGGCAGCTCGACCACCTGGCGCGCCAGCGCCAGAGCTTCCGGCGGCGTCACGCCGGACTTGTTGGCGCCGCCGTCCACGTTCACCTGCAGGCACAGCTGCAAGGGCGGCAGTTGGGCCGGTCGTTGTTCGGAGAGGCGCTGCGCGATCTTCAGCCGGTCGATGCTGTGCACCCAGTCGAAATGCTCGGCCACCACGCGCGTCTTGTTGCTTTGCAGCGGCCCGATGCAGTGCCATTCGATCGCGCTTCGAAGGTCGGCGAGTGCCTGGATCTTGGCCACGCCCTCCTGCACGTAGTTCTCGCCAAAGGCGCTCTGGCCGGCAGCGTGGGCTGCGCGCAACGCTGCCTCCGGAAAGGTCTTGGACACTGCCAGCAGGCGCACACTGGCGGCGTCGCGGCCACAAGCCTTGCACGCCGCGTCAATGCGCGTTCGCACTTGCTGGAGCTTGTCGGCAATCGTCGTCATAATCATCCAAATTCGTATCAAAACGTCACTAAGACTTTAGCCTGACGTCAACGCATCACCGGTTCGAGGGCCTCGTGGACATTACCCAACTGCTCGCATTCAGCGTCAAGAACAAGGCTTCGGACCTGCACCTGTCGGCCGGCCTGCCGCCCATGATCCGGGTGCACGGCGACGTGCGGCGCATCAACGTCGATGCGCTGGACCACAAGGCGGTGCACGCCATGGTGTACGACATCATGAGCGACACGCACCGCAAGCACTACGAAGAGTTCCTGGAGGTCGACTTCTCGTTCGAGATCGACGGGCTGGCGCGTTTTCGCGTCAACGCCTTCAACCAGGCGCGCGGCGCGGCGGCGGTGTTCCGGACCATTCCGTCCAAGATCCTGACGCTGGAGCAGCTCAACGCACCCAAGATCTTCGGCGATCTGGCGCTCAAGCCGCGCGGCCTGGTGCTGGTGACCGGGCCGACCGGCTCGGGCAAGTCGACCACCTTGGCGGCGATGGTCAACTACCTGAACGAAACCGAGTACGGCCACATCCTCACGGTGGAAGACCCGATCGAGTTCGTGCACGAATCCAAGAAGTGCCTGATCAACCAGCGCGAGGTCGGGCCTATGACGCTCTCCTTCGCCAACGCGCTGCGCTCGGCGCTGCGCGAAGACCCGGACGCGATCCTGGTGGGTGAATTGCGCGACCTGGAAACCATCCGCCTGGCGATGACCGCGGCCGAAACGGGCCACCTGGTGTTCGGCACCCTCCACACCTCGTCGGCCGCCAAGACCATCGACCGGGTGATCGACGTGTTCCCGGGCGAGGAAAAGGAAATGATCCGCGCCATGCTGTCGGAGTCGCTGCAGGCGGTGATCTCGCAGACCCTGTGCAAGACCAAGGACGGCCAGGGCCGCGTGGCGGCGCACGAGATCATGCTGGGCACGCCGGCCATCCGCAACCTGATCCGCGAGGCCAAGGTGGCGCAGATGTATTCGTCGATCCAGACCGGCAGCGGCCAGGGCATGCAGACGCTGGACCAGAACCTGACGGACCTGGTGCGCCGCAATGTCATTTCGGCTGCCGAGGCGCGCTCGAAGGCGAAGATCCCCGAGAATTTCCCGGGCTAAGAAAAGAGTTCAAGGAGCGGTCACATCATGGAACGCGATCAGGCCAGCCAGTTCATCAACGATCTGCTCAAGCTGATGGTCAGCCGCAACGGCAGCGACCTTTTCATCACCGCCGACTTCCCGCCGGCCATCAAGGTGGACGGCAAGGTCACCAAGGTGTCGGCCCAGCCGCTGGGCGCGCAACACACGCTGGCGCTCACGCGCGCGGTGATGAACGACCGGCAGGTGGCCGAGTTCGAGCGCACCAAGGAGTGCAACTTCGCCATCTCGCCGACCGGCATCGGGCGCTTTCGCGTCAATGCCTTCGTGCAGCAGGGCAAGGTGGGCATGGTGATGCGGACCATTCCGGCCAAGCTGCCCACCATCGACGGCCTGAACATGCCGCAGGTGCTCAAGGACGTGGTGATGACCAAGCGCGGCCTGTGCATCCTGGTGGGCGCCACCGGCTCGGGCAAGTCGACCACGCTCGCGGCCATGATCGACTGGCGCAACGAGAACTCTTACGGACACATCGTGACGGTGGAAGACCCGGTCGAGTTCGTGCACCCGCACAAGAACTGCGTGGTGACGCAGCGCGAGGTGGGCATCGACACCGACAACTGGGAAGCCGCACTGAAGAACACCCTGCGCCAGGCGCCGGACGTGATCCTGATGGGCGAAATCCGCGACCGCGAGACCATGGAGCACGCGGTGGCCTTTGCCGAAACGGGCCACCTGTGCATGGCCACCTTGCACGCCAACAGCGCCAACCAGGCGCTGGACCGGATCATCAACTTCTTCCCCGAAGAGCGGCGCGCACAGCTCCTGATGGACCTGTCGCTCAACCTGCGCTCGCTCGTGTCGCAGCGCCTCGTTCCCACCGAGGACGGGCGCGGCCGGGTGGCGGCGGTGGAGATCCTGCTGAACACGCCGCTGGTCGCCGACATGATCTTCAAGGGCGAGGTGGGCGAGATCAAGGAGATCATGAAGAAGAGCCGCAACCTGGGCATGCAGACCTTCGACCAGGCCCTGTTCGACCTCTTCGAGAACCACGCCATCTCCTTCGAGGAGGCGATCCGCAACGCCGACTCGGCCAATGACCTGCGGCTGCAGATCAAGCTCAACAGCCAGCGGGCGCGCTCGACCGATCTGTCGGCCGGCACCGAGCACTTCGCGATCGTCTAGGGCCTGTTCACACTATTTACGGGGATCGCGTTGGCCCGCATTGGGGCTGGATGCAAGGCGCCCGTGCGCAGCAATGCTGAAGCATTGCACGCGCGGGCAACGCCGCAGACGGCCC